>JAPLXS010000009.1 GCA_026395965.1 Candidatus Nomurabacteria bacterium
ATTTTTTGTTGTTTTTTCAATGCTTGCAATGGTTCAAATAATGATAAATTCTGGTAATAATACTTCTGGTTTTGTTTCTGCTTTGAGTCTAATAACTAAAAGCTTTGAAACATCATGGCTTCCGTTTTTTGCACCATTTATAGGAGCTTTCGGAGCTTTTATGACTGGTAGTGTAACTGTATCAAATATTATGTTTGGACATTTGTTTGTCGTAGCATCTTCTAATCTGTTATTGAATACTAGTGCTATCTTGTCTCTTGGTGTGGTTGGAGCTGCCGCTGGTAATATGATAGCTCTAGCCGATATCTTAACTGCTGAGGCTGTAACAGGGATTAAAAATGGGGAAGTAAAAGTACTAAAGGGGGTAATGATACCATGTCTTATACACTTATCTATTATTGGAATAATTGGTCTTATTTTTTTTAGATGATAGAATATTAACTATATGATTAATCTATACAATACTGTTTATAAATTTTTTGATAAATTGGAAGATAGAGTTAGGGGAAAATTAACTCACTATCCTATAATATATGCATTTATTGGAAGTATAGGAATAGTTTCAATATGGCGAGGTATTTGGCATATTTCAGATGATCTGTTTCTGTCTGGCCCAGCATCTTTATTGATAGGTGTTGTTTTGACTCTACAAATAGGTCTTTTTATTTCATTTTTCATTGGAGATAATATTATTATTTCTGGAATAAAACAAGAAAAAAGAATTGATGAAAAGACAGAAAATGAGATTCGTGAAGAAAAAAATATTCTGGTTGAAATGCAAAAAGATCTTTTAGAAATTAAAAAATATATTAAAGATAGCAAAGATACGATTAAATAATATAATCATGTATATTAAAGTCAAAGTTACAGCAGGCGCAAAAAAGGAAGATATAAAAAAGAAAAATAAAGATACCTATGTTGTTTTTGTTCGTGAACCTGCTCAAAGAAATTTAGCAAATACAAGGGTCTGCACTGTTGTAGCTTTGTTTCTAGGTATACCTATTAAAAGTATTAGGATTATTAGTGGTCACCAAAGTCCTAGTAAAATATTATCTATAAATTTACCAGAAAATTAAAATATTGATTTTTAAATTACAGATTACTTTTTTAAAAAATTGAGAGTATAATGAATGTATTATAAATTTAGTATTTTATGTTAAGAATATAGATTGCGTGAGTGCCCCCAATTACATTTAGACTGAATATGTATAATAATTATTAATTATAAAAAGTATATTGAATGTTGGTATAAAATCAACAGAGATATGCTATGTAAATAGATGAATATAAATATTAAAGCTACAAATATTGAATTAACAGATGCAATAAATGATTATATAAATAAAAGATTGTCTCCAATTAGTAAATTTGAGAAAAAAGGTGAGATATTGTCTCGAGTTGAAGTGGGAAGAACAACTAATCATCATAAAAAAGGTGATGTTTTTAGAGCTGAAATTTTTATTGAAATTAACGGTACTGAGTTTTATGCTTTTTCAGAAAAAGATGATTTATACGCTGCAATAGATGAAGCTAAGGAAGATTTGTCTCGTCAGGTAATCAACAATAAAGACCGTAAACAAACTCTATTTAAAAGAGGTGCATCAAGTGTTAAAAAAATGCTAAAAGGTGTTTCTGGACGAAATCCATTTACTTCTAAGTACTAGTTTTGTCTTAAGAAGTCTTCATAATTAATCTCTTTTTTTCCTTCTGGGGTAACTCTTTTTATTACAAAAAGATTATTTTCGTATAGCGCCTTTTTTATTTTTACTCTAATATTTTCTCCGTTTTTATTGTGAAAAAAATACACTCCTGGCCATCCGTAGAATGCACGGTATTTATTGTAGTTTTCTATTGTGCTCTTGTTAAGATTTAATTCTCCATCTTCTTTTTTTATTTTTGTACAAAAAGTTGCTTGTTCCTCATCTTGCGTATTGGGTATTATGCTTTTAGTTATAATTTGGGGTATTATTTCACACAATAAATCTCCACCCAATTTAATAAGTTTATTTTTTAGTTCTTCTTTTGTTTCATTTATATCTATATGTATCTCTTTTTCAGCTAGAATAGGGCCACTATCGAGTTTAAATGCCATTTGTTGGATACTTACACCAGTTTTAGTGTCTCCGTTTAATAGAGCAGATTCTAAAGGAGAAGCGCCTCTATATTTTGGAAGTAGGGAATAATGTATGTTTATTGTTCCTATTTTAGGTTTATTTATGAGAATTTCAGGTAGAATCTTTCCGTAAGCAACAACGATAGATAAATCCATGTTTAGTTTAAAAAACTCCTCTATAAATTCAGAATCTATTTTTTCTGGTTTTAAACACTCTATGTTGTGTTCTTTTGCCCAAATACTTACTGGAGTTTCATGGATCTCCATTCCTCGTCCAGATCTTTTGTCTGGAGAAGTAACTATCAAAGATGGTATGTAGTTATTAGAAAACAATATATCAAGAGTGTTACTTGATATATCTGGGGTTCCAAAAAATGTAAAATTTAATTTTTGCACAGTACTTTTGTAAATTTTCAAAGTTAATTTATATCTCAGTGATTCAATGAATAAATTTTATATTCCAAAAAATAAAATAATTTAATTATTAATAATTTATTATGAAGCAAATATTTCTTGTAAATCTTTTGCTTTATCTATAAAAAGTATACCATCCAAATGGTCTGTTTCATGTTGAAAGATATGAGCGAGTAATCCTGTTGCATCTTTTGTGAATTTATTTCCATGTTCATCGTATGCTTCAATCACAGCACGAGTAGCTCTACGAACCTTTCCGTATAATGGTCTAACAGAGAGACATCCTTCTGTCATTAGTTTTTTGTCTTTTGATATTTTAATCAATACTGGGTTTATATAAACCATACTCTTTGAATGATTTTTTTTATGTGAATTTATTTTGTTAGATTCTTTTCCAGAAATAAAATCTTCATCGAAAATTCTTCCAGACACTACAAAAATACGTAATGATACGCCTATTTGAGGGGCAGCAATAGCGACTCCGTCGAATTGTGAATCTAGAGCAGTGCTCATATTTGCTATAATTTTCTGTATTTTTGGTTTGGTGATGCTAGATATGGGAACTTCTTTTGATATTTTACGTAGTACCTTATCTCCATTTTGAACTATTGGAAGCATATATTTATTTTATGTTTTTTATGTATTCTAGCAACTTAGGAAGTTTAACTGTTTCTTGAGAACGATTACTCATATCACGAAATATAACAGAACC
>JAPLXS010000004.1 GCA_026395965.1 Candidatus Nomurabacteria bacterium
AATAATTTTTTATCGTAATGATTCGTTTTCTGGAATACCTTTTTACCATTTATTGATAGCTATTGTTTTAATTTTGAATGGTATATTTTTATCTTTTTACGTCAGCCCATTTCTATTGGCAAGAGAGAGCAAAGGTCAACAGGCAGAACTTTTGCCAGATTCATTACAAAAAAAGATTGTTGTAAGTTTATTGATTTCAGATTTTGGTTGGTGGGGCGGACTAGCACTACTTGTTTGGTATATAGTACAAAAATTTTAATATATAAATTACTTCTAACACAAAATGCCATATAAAAGGGCATTTTTTCAACATGCGGAGGCGGTGAGATTCGAACTCACGGTCCTGTAACAGACGACGGTTTAGTAAACCGTTGATTTAAACCACTCATCCACGCCTCCTTATTTTATTTGTCAGTATATTTTATATACCTTCAATTTTATTATCTTAGCATAAATATCATCAAATAAAAATATGCATATTATTGGGTAAAAGTATTAAATATGATAAGGTATATAAATAATACTGGAGATGTGTCAGAGTGGTCTAACGTACCTCTTTGCTAAAGAGGCAGGGGCTTCAAACCCCCTCGCGAGTTCGAATCTCGCCCAAGAAAAATTGCCCTTTATGGGGCGTTTTTTCTTGTGCGGAGGCGAGCAAGCTAAATGCTCATTTAGTAAAATGACCTACTGGGTTGGCTTGCGTGTTTAATTCGAAAGACTTTTCATTATCAGCTATGCTGATTGAAAAGTACCTGGCTATGTAATAGACGAAAAGTGTATTCATGGTCTCTTCTCTGTATTGTATTTCTTTATATAAATTTATTTATAGGACTCGTAATTTCACTCATATTATCACCTTGACAATTTAACCATAAAATGTATAATAAACAAAAATAAGTAAATTTTAAAAACAAAAAATAATGGAAGATTTGAAAGAATTTGTTAAATTTTCTCAAGATGAACTTGATGTGTTCGAAGTGAAAATTTTAGAAAAAATGGCCATAAATAAAGCGTCAATAATTGACATTAAAAGTTCATTGGTAAACCACAATGGTACAAATGATACTTATAGTAGTTTTATTGCGGACGAAGAAGGTCATTTAAATGGTTTAAGAATTGAAAAAGAGTTATCTTTATCTCGTGCTGAAAAATATCAAGGAGAATTAAAAGCTGCTTTAGCTCGAATTTACACAGGACTTTATGGCATATGTCGTATTACTGGTGCTCGTATTCCCAAAGAGAGACTTTTTGCAAATTTGATCGCAACCACATGTATACATGCAAAAAATGCAGAAAAATTAGAAAACAACAAATAGTTTATAATCAATAAAAACAAGCCGCTTCACCCGAAGCGGTTTTTATTTTTAGATTATTGTTTCCATGCTATAATAGTAGCAATGAGATTAAACAGCATGTCTTACTGGGCAATAGTTTTTATTTTAGTTTTGTTGGTTGTAGTAACTTACGTATTTTTTTATAGAATACTAGAGGCGTACCAAACAAGTATTATTATAGATATGCAATCAGTATAAAATAAAATGATCAAATTAACACTTAGTCAAAGAATCAAAAAGAATATCTGGAAACGCCTTTATTTTGTATTTCCATGGGCACAATCACATTTTTTGAAATGGCATTTAGCTTGGCATGAAAAGGGACGACAGCCATACCACATAGGGTGGCTTGCTCCAGGAAAAACATTGGAGGAATTAGAAAAACATCTTCATACTGAATGGGGTTTTGGAAATCACTTTGTAGCATGGAAAGACAATGGTCAAGTTTTGTCTTGGCGCAAACTCGAAAATTTTGATAATCAGTACCATATTCGTGTATTTAAAGATGGAGAGATAAGAGGGCATCATGAATACACTCCCGAAAGTAGACCTTTTGATCATTTTGGAGAAATAAACGAAGAGTCTCGCACAGAAGAATTTAGAAAATTTTTAGGACATTATATGGTTCTTAAAAAACATATCTCACACCTTAGACCAGATGTAAACATTGCCCCGGATTCAGAAATAACTGTTGACGACAAAAACTTTTCAAAAAACGGAAGAATTAAAAAAGCTGATTAAATATATAAGTTAAAAACCTCATAAAATTTTATGAGGTTTTTTAATATGTGATTATTTTAATATTTATCAAATACAATTTTATTTTTTTGATTCTGGATATACAATATCCCAAAGAGAGCTTGCTATGTTGTGGGGTTTTCCTACGAGAGGGAAGTGATGAAGGTCTATAAATGGAGCACTGTTGCATTCTATCACTCCACATCTTGGTTGGTCACGCCATGAGATAGATACATCGTCCATTATAAAATCTACTCCTATAAGTGGGTCATCTAAAACCTTTGCTACTTTTTCGAGCATTTCTATATTGTCTTTGTGTACGATTTCAGTCATGTCTGTTATACCACCGCCTACTGCACGACTTGTTTTTTGACCAAGAGTTATTATTTGGTCCTTTTTTGGAATTGTATTTTCATCATGATTCCAGTGTTTTAATTCTTTTATAGCTTCTTCGTCGAGTTTTAATTGATGAAATATTGGACCAGAACGCAATGGATTTTTGTTTTCAATTTCAATAAGTTCTTTTATATTATGTATTCCATCTCCTATCACATAAGCTGGTTCACGACGAAGCACAGCTACTAGCTTGCCACCGATAAGTGTTCCTCTGAAAACATATCCAGAAAGCTCTTCTTCTATCATCACCCAAGGTGAAAGCTGGCGAGCTATCTTGAATGCAGTCAAAAATTCTTTTTCTTCACTGAGGTGAGTTGTAGTATGACGACTTCGTGATCCTAGATTTGGTTTTGTGATAACAGGCTTACTAAGAGAATTAAAAATTTTCAAAGCATTTTTTGTAGAATGAGTTACACCACCTTCAGCCATTTTTATACCAGCTTTTTTAAAATGCTTTTTCATTTCTCCTTTATTGTCCATCCATTCTAGTCCTTTTGGGTTGTATATCTTAGGACGGGGAAGAACATCAAAGAACCTCTTGTCTCCTTTATAGTTAGATACAAATATATCGTGACCAACATTAAAAAGACGAAATTCATACATGTTGATTCCTCTGCTTATGGCTTCGTTCCACAATACTTGTGTCCTACCACTATCATCATTTTTTGGTTCATAGGATATTTTTCCAAGTCTCAGAAAAGTTAAAGACTTTGTAAGTCCAGTACCCATCCAATCAAAAGATGTTTCGGGTATTAATTTACTCATCCAGTTTGTCCATGGGTCAATGAGTGTTCCAAGTAATACTGAAGTATAAGCTACGATATGATTTGTTTGACTTCCTCCACAATTTACACAATAATTTTTATTTTTATTAGACATTACTCACAATAATAACATATTTATATTTTATTCAAAAAATTTAAATGCACTTTATTTAAAAATAACTAAAATAGCTCTTTTCGAAATGCATTGCGGAACGCGTCGGCGTGAGCATAACAAATTTTCAGTAGAAAATTATGTGCGGATTTTGAAAAGAGTTATTTTAGTTATTTTTATTTATACATACTATTAGTGCGCAACAGCAAAACCATAAACTTTTTTAGCTCCTGCTTTTTTTAAAACCTTCATTATCTCTAGCATTGTCCCTCCTGTTGTTGTTACGTCATCTATCACAATGATTGTTCTGCCTTTTACTATTTCTTTATTTTTAATTTCAAAAACACCCCGAACATTTTCTAATCTCTTTTTTCTATTTGTAATTTTTGCTTGAGGAATAGTATCTAATTTTTTAATAACTATTTTATTTTGAATCTCAAATACTTTATTTTCACATGAATCACAAAAACTTTTAGACAATACAAGAGCTTGGTTGTATCCTCGGGTTTTTGTTTTACCTATTGAGATAGGGGTGGGTACAACGTATATAGACCTACCAGGTACACTCATTTTTATATCTGAAATATCTTCTATTAAATATTCGTACAATAGTTGTCCTAGTTTTTCACCTATATATCGTTTGTGGTGGTATTTCAATTCCCATATAGCTTTTTTTATTATAGGATCTTGATAATTAAATACTGCAGATATGCCACCTTCTATCTCTCTTTCATTTAGGCTTATTTTTCTAATACAATCGTTACATAGGATCTGGTTTTTTATATTACACCCAATGCATTTTGTGGGGAATATTGTATCTAATATAAAATCTTTAATTTTGTTAACATATTTGTGTATTTCCATTTTCTTATTTTACAATAGATATGTTACAATAGATATTGATTAAACATGGATAATTCATTAAAAAAAATATTTTCTGAAGGACTCACTAGTATAACAAATGCTTTTGCTTCCAATAAATCTAAAGACCAAGCACTTGGTATTGATATTGGTACTTCTTCTATAAAAGTTGTTCAGTTAAAAAAGAAAGGTGGTAAGGCTATACTTGAAACGTATGGTGTTATTTCATTGGGTCCATACGGTAAAGTCGACATTGGTTCAGTGACAAATCTACAAACAGAAGAGATATCACGAGCACTTCTTGATGTAATAAAAGAATCAAATGTAACTACAAATTCAGCGGTAATAGCAATACCTTCATTATCAAGTTTGATATTCACACTATCTTTGCCTGGCACAATATCAGAAGGTCAGTTATCAAAGATTGTTCCTATTGAAGCTCGTAAATATATTCCAGTTCCTATTTCAGAAGTTGCTCTTGATTGGTTTATTATTCCCAAAGAAGCAGAGTTCGAAACTGATACAGATGCTCGAAAAGTTGTTGATGACAAAATAGAAGTCTTGGTTGTTGCTATTCACAATGACACATTGTCAAAATATCAAGAAGTATTGAAAAAAACAGATTTACATTCAGAATCTTTTGAAATGGAAATTTTTAGTAATATACGTTCATGTTTCAACCGTGACCTAGCTCCAGTATTGCTGATTGATTTTGGAGCTTCTAAAACAAAAGCTTCTATCGTAGAAGCGGGGATCGTGCGTGTGTTCCACGTTGTTAACAGAGGTTCACAAGATATAACTAAAAATATATCACAGTCCATGAGCATTCCTTTTGAAGAAGCAGAAAAATTAAAAAGATCAGTCGGACTAGATGCAAGCATTGACCCAAGAGTAGAAAATATTACACGCTTATCTGTAGATTATATCTTTTCAGACATAAACAGTGTTGTACTTGCATTTGAAAAGAAGTATAATAAAAATATTAGTAAAGTTATTTTAGTTGGAGGTGGTTCGTTGCTTCGAGGTTTACTCGAAAATGCAAAAGAAAATTTTAAGACTGAAGTTATCTACGGTAGCCCTTTTTCGAAAACAGAAGCACCTGCTTTCCTCGCACCGATATTGGAAATTAGTGGACCAGAGTTTGCGGTAGCAGTAGGTCTCGCACTACGTCAATTATCATAAAATTATAATTATGGAAAATTCATTTCAAACATCTTTTATACCAAAGAAGCCAATAACTTCTTCTGTGTCTAGTAGGGAGCCTACAAGTCTCTTTTCTATAATAGCTACTTTTTTGTTGATTCTTTCAATAATCGCACCTATTGGACTATTTTTTTACAAATCTTACTTAACTAAACAAAAAGAGTCACTTTCAGCATCTCTTCTGATTGCTCGTAATAGTTTTGAAAAAGATACTATAGATGAGCTTGGTTCATTTGATAAAAGAATAGGTATAGCAAAACAGCTTTTAAATAGTCATATTATTTTGTCACCAATGTTTAGCCTTTTGGGGGATTTAACAATTCCATCTGTTCAATATACAAATTTTAGTCAACAAAGTACTGACAAAGGATTTACCGTAACAGTAGATGGTATCGCTAGTGATTATAAATCAATAGTTAATCAGTCTGAAGCGTTTGGTAGTGCAAAAGGTAGCACATTTAAAAATGTACTATTTTCCAATTTAACAAAAGACAAAAACAATAATGTTAGTTTCAACCTAAAGTTTGATGTTGCTCCTAGCCTTTTGTCTTATAAAAACAACAGTGCATACAATGCCCAAGCAGGCTCAACAAATAATCCTGTAAATACAACAGTAAATACAGCAACACCTCAATCAAATACTCCTGCTAGTCCTGCTGTTGGTACTCCAAATCCTCAACTAAACACAACCGTTAATCTATCATTACCAAACTTAAATAACCCAAAACAATAATTTTATGAAATTAATTGTATCAATTTCATTCATAGTTATATCAATCGCATCATTTTTCATCTTTACAGATCCTCTTTATGCCGATATTCAAAAATTAAACACAGAAGTTGCTACTTATAATACAGCTTTAGATAACTCCATGGAGTTACAAAAAACAAGAGATAATCTAATTGAAGTATATAAAAATGTAAAAAAGGAGGACAAAGACAACCTGGATCATTTGTTACCAAGTACTATCGGCAATATTGAATTAATTCTTGAAATAGAAAAGATTGCAAACCTATATGGTATGCCGATCAAAAATATTAAATTTGATACAAAAGGCCTAGAAGCAGGAATCGTAAACAAAGATAATGTTGTTGTAGCTACAAAAGACCCAGCTGACTTGTTGCCATATGGAGTTTTCCCTATGGAATTTGTCATTGACGGAAAGTACGATACTTTTGTTTCATTCTTAAAAGATATTGAGCACAATTTACGTTTAGTAGATATTAAATCCATTTCTTTCACTGTTCCTCAGCAGACTACAGGTGCAGTTGCTGCACAAGCAGGTGGAGCAGCAGGAAATACAACCAATCCAAATATTTATAGTTTTTCATTAAAAATTGAAACTTATTGGCTAAAATAATATGAAAAAAAGACATAACAAATTCTTAATAATATCAACAATCATCCTTGTGTCTGGTGGAGTTTATTTATATTCTTCGGGGAATTCAAGCAAAGATAGTATTGTTCCAGTTGCTTTTGGTGCTTCTCTAGTTTCATCTACAGGTGCAGGATCTCCAGATGTTAACCCAGCATTGGCAGGTGATACAGGTTCCGATATAGCATTTCTTAATACACTTGTTTCTCTGAAAAAGATAAAACTGGGTGTTGATTTATTTTCAACAGATTCTTTTAAGTCTCTCAAAAATAATTCTGTAAAAATAGAATCAGTTAAACCAGGAAGAATGAATCCCTTTGCTCCAATATCAGCAGCTGAAGTTGTAGTTGTAGGTACTACGCCAATGGTTGCGACTGATCAGCCTACAGATATTACAGACAAAACTGTTGTATTAAATGGAACTGTAAATGCTACTACAGCAGTGACCGATACTTATTTTGAATATAGTTCAAGTTTGCTACCAGCAACAACCATCGTAGCTATATCAAAGTTGTCACTTGTGGGTACTTTTGTTAAAACTATTGTAGGGTTAACTCCAAAAACAACCTACTCTTTTAAAGCTTGTGCAAAAATTAATAACATAGCAAATTGTGGAGAAGTAGTCTCATTCACTACAAAATAAATCAATGGTACTTATAGAAGAACTTATAAAACGTGGTCTTCTTAAAGAGAGTGATGTTGCAAATTTAGAAAAAATTGCCAATGAAAAATATAATGGCAATATAAATGAAGCACTACTCGACTTTAATCTAGATGAAGAAAAAATACTCGAAATAAAAGGAGAGATTTTTAATATTCCTATCAAGAGTGTTGACCCTAAAAGTGTGCCAGTTTCAGTTCTTCAGCTCGTACCAGTAGGTGCTGCCAAGATATATCATTTTGCTCCGATAAATCTAACTGATAGTTTTTTGGAAATTGGAATAGTTGATCCAGACAATATTCAAGCAGTTGATGCCCTTACTTTCATTACAGCTAAATTAAATAAACCATTTAAGTTGTATTTGATTACAACATCTGTTTACAATAAGTTGATGGAAAGATATGAGGGCGATAGTACTATAGGGGTAGATCAAGCTCTAAATGAACTCGATAGTGAGATAGCAGGAGCCCTAGATGGAGGTGTCTCTATAGAATCATCTGCAAAAACATCAGACACTCTCAAACCAGGTGAAGAAGAAAAAATAGTTGAAGATGCACCTATTATTAAAATAGTTGCAGTTATATTGCGTAGTGCAACAGAAGGACTTGCTTCCGATATTCATATTGAAAATACAGGGGACAAGGTGAAGGTTCGTTTCCGTGTTGATGGAGTTTTGCATACATCACTTTACCTACCTATCAATGTATACAACGGAGTTATAGCTCGCATAAAGATTCTTTCAAAACTTAGACTAGATGAAAAACGTAAGCCACAAGACGGAGGATTTTCTGCAAAGATAGACAATCGTAAAATCGATTTTCGTGTTTCTACTATGCCATCATATTTTGGAGAAAAGATAGTTATGCGTATTTTGGATTCACAAAAAGGTATACAAAAGATTGATGATATTGGTCTTTCTGTTGAAAATGTAGCTTTGATTCGTGAAGCATTAAAACGCCCCTATGGTCTTATATTACTTACTGGTCCTACTGGTTCCGGTAAGACAACTTCTCTGTATTCTATGTTAAGTGAATTAAATAATGAAGATAAAAATATTGTTTCACTAGAAGATCCAGTTGAATACAAGATAGATGGAGTAAATCAGTCTCAGGTTATGCCAGAGATAGGATACACTTTTGCTTCTGGTCTACGTTCTATACTTCGCCAAGACCCCAATGTTATATTGGTGGGAGAAATCCGCGATAAAGAAACAGCCGAACTAGCTATTCAAGCTGCTCTTACTGGTCACTTGGTTTTATCTACTTTACACACAAACAATTCTATTGGTGCTATTCCTCGTTTGATAGACATGGGAATAGATCCATATCTTATTGCGCCTACTCTTATTCTTTGCATTGCACAGCGTTTGGCTCGTAAAATTCATCCAAGTTCAAAACATGCTATTCCTATAGACGATGCAACAAAACTAATGTTTGAAAAACAGTTTGCAGATTTGCCTGTTGAATATAAATCCAAAATTAATTTAGGTGATACTATATATGAAGCTGTGCCTTCAAATGAAAGTTCTTCTGGTATGAGTGGACGTATAGCTTTGTTTGAAATGTTTAAAATAGACAAAGAGATGCAAGATATCATCTTAAAGAACCCAGAAGAACTTATTATTTATAATTATGCTCGTTCAAAAGGAATGCTTACACTCAAAGAAGATGCAATTTTGAAAAGTATAAATGGTGATATTCCAATACAAGAAGCTTTTGCTGTTTAATAGAAATTCATATACCCATCACTTATTGTTATATCGAATACGATAGAACAACGGCACTCGGACAGCAAGCAAATGAATCGCTATTAATTTGCTTATGCTCCTCGTTTGTTGTTATATGGGGTGCCATAGAACAAAAGCGTTCGGACATTATGCAAATTAAAGATTACTTTATTTGCATATGCTCCTCACTTGTTGTTATAATAAATATATGGAAACAGAACTCAAGAATATTTTAATTGTAGACGATGATAGTTTTCTTCTTGATATGTATGCATTAAAATTTATTAAATCCAATTTTAATGTTACCTCAGCTCTTGGGTCAGAGTTAGCCCTAGAAAAACTCAGAGGGGGACTCGTACCTGAGATTATTATTCTAGATATTATGATGCCAGTAATAGATGGGTTTGAGTTATTGGAAAAAATAAAAAGAGAAAATTTAGCCCCAAATGCAATAGTTATATTTCTCTCAAACAGAGGTCAGCCATCTGATGTAACTCGCGCAGAAGCAGCTGGTGCCTCGGGTTATATCATAAAAGCTTCATGTATACCTAGTGAAGTTGTAGAAAAAGTTGTTAAAATAATTAATAATACAAAGAAATAATATGGATTACAAAAATTTTGTTCATGTCTTGATAGAAAATCTAATAAACCAAGATGGGTCAGACTTACATCTAGGAGTAGGTCGCAAACCAGCTATAAGAATAAATGGACAGCTTGTTTTTCTTGTAAATAATCCTGCTTCAACAGAGGCTGATATGATGGGAGTTTTGGATGTGCTTATAGGACAAGATAGAGTTAAAAAATTTATAGATACAAAAAATTCAGACTTCTCTGGTAATCTAAATGATGGCAAAGTTCAAATTCGTGGAAACGCATATTATCAGCGTGGCATGGTTTGTATTGCTATACGTTTAGTTCCAAAACCAAAAACATTTGAAACTTTAAATCTACCACCAATACTTCGCGATTTTTCTAGAAAAAAACAAGGATTTTTTCTTGTAGTAGGTCCAGTGGGACAAGGTAAGTCTACAACTCTATCTACTATGATCAATATGATAAATTCTGAAACATCATCTCACATAATGACTGTTGAAGATCCGATAGAATTTATATATCAACCAGATAAGTCTATAGTAGATCAAAGAGAAGTGGGGGTAGATACTCCAGATTTTGTGGGAGCATTGAAAGCATTACTTCGTGAAGATGCAAATGTTCTTCTTATTGGAGAAATGCGTGACCCAGATACAATATCAGCGGCAGTTACAGCAGCTGAAACTGGGCATTTGGTATTTTCAACTTTACATACAAACAATGCTTCTCAAACCATAGACCGTATTATAGATTCATTTTCACCAGCACAGCAGGGACAGATTCGCTTGCAGTTGGCATCTAGTTTGCTTGGTATATTTTCACAGCGTTTGATTCCTCGTATTGCTGGTGGACGTATTCCAGCATATGAACTTCTCATAAACAACAAAGCTGTTGCAAACCTTATCAGAGAAAAGAGAACACATGAGATAGATACAGTCATAGAGACTTCTTCACAAGAGGGTATGATAGATATGAACAGATGTCTTATCGACTTAGTACAAAGAGGAGAGATAAGTTTAGAAGTAGCTTATGAGTATTCAATTAATCCTAAGGCTCTAGAGCAAATGTTTTAATATATGTTATACAATTACGAGGCACTTACAAGTACAGGAGAAAAAAAGACTGGAACCATAGATACAGGTTCCAAGGACTTAGCTATTGCAGCTATTCAGCGTAGAGGTTTGATTCTTTCTTCCATCAAAGAAGATACAGGCAAAAAAGGATTTTTAAATATATCATTTTTCAATACGGGGAGTGTTCCTATGAAAGATATCGTGATAATGTCTAGACAAATGTCTACTCTTTTCGAATCACAAGTTGCTGCACTAAAAGCATTTAACCTACTTTCAGAAAATACTGCAAATAAATACCTAGCAAACATACTATCTATAGTTGCCGAGGATATTAAATCCGGAGTATATATATCTGTTGCTTTATCAAAACACCCCAAAGTATTTTCTGACTTTTATGTGAACATGGTTAAGTCAGGAGAAGAATCAGGTAAACTCACACAGACTTTTTCTTATCTTGCAGACTATCTTGATCGTCAGTATCAACTTTCATCAAAGACTAAAAATGCTCTTATATACCCAGGGTTCGTTATTGGAGTTTTCTTTATTGTTATGACAATGATGTTTGTTTTTATTATCCCAAAACTTACTTCTATTATTAAAGAGTCAGGAATGGCAATACCATTTTTTACAAAGATTATAATGGCAACCAGTGATTTCCTTATAAATTATGGAATTATCTTATTGATAGGACTAGCAATTTTTGTTGTATATATTGTTCGTTTTTCTAGTAGTGAAAGTGGAAAAATGTATTTTGATAGATTGAAAATAACACTACCAGTTTTTAAAAATATATATTCAAAGCTTTATCTTGCTCGTATTTCAGATAATATGGATACAATGCTTTCGTCTAGTATACCTATCGTTCGTGCGATAGAGCTTACTGGTGCAGTGACAGGCAATAGAGTATATGAACAAATATTAAAAGACGTTGCAGATTCTGTAAAATCCGGTAGCTCTCTGTCAGAAGCTTTTGGAAAACATAGCGAGATACCAAGTATAATGTCAGGTATGATTCGTGTGGGGGAAGAAACAGGCTCTATTGGTAATATTTTGAAAACTTTAGGACATTTTTATACTAGAGAAGTAAATGATGCCGTCGACACTATGGTTAGTTTGATCGAACCTATCATGATTATAATGCTAGGTCTTGGGGTTGGAATACTTCTTGCTGCGATTTTGATGCCTATTTATGATATCGCTGGAGGTATAAGTTAGAAATAAGTTTGCTTTAATTGATTATATGATATAATGATTAAAGTTAAATGATTAAAAGTAGAGTCGCGTCTTTTTACAAAGATAAATTATTAAAATTAAATTAATGTCGTATTTCAATTGTCGCCATGCGGCTTTGATTTAAATCAAACAGATAAGTTTAGGGGATTATCATTCTAAACTATCTATATAAAAATATATGAATAAAAATAAAGGTTTTACACTTATTGAATTGTTGGTTGTTATTGCTATTATCGGTATCTTGTCTTCAGTTGTTTTAGCCTCATTAAACACAGCTCGTACTAAAGGATCTGATGCTGCTGTTAAGTCAAACCTATCAAACATGAGAGCTCAAGCAGAACTTCAGTACAATGAATATGGTTGTTATACAGTCTCAGGAGCATGTAATGCTACAACACCAGCTGCTGTTGCTGCGGGTGCTTGTGTTGCTACTGCTAGTACTCTTTTTGCTCAGACAAATATTTCATCTGCAATTACATCTGCATTAAATGCTGGTGGAGGACTTTCTTCTTGTAAGTCATCAGTTGGAGGAGGTGCATGGGCTACAATAGTGCAAGAAAAGTCAGCAACAAAATCATGGTGCGTAGATAGTACTGGAGCTTCAAAAGAAATAACAATTCCTGCTTCTCCTCTCCAGTCAGATTTAGATGGGCATCTTTCTACTGGTGCTTGTGTATAATCATAAATTTTAAATTAAAAAACCACCTTCGGGTGGTTTTTTAATTATATTTTTATGAAGTATAAAAATACATTTGCTTATGCTCTTCGTTTGTTGTTATATGGGGTACCATAGAACAACAGCGTTCGGACATTATGCAAATTAAAGATTACTTTATTTGCATATGCTCCTCACTTGTTGTTATAATATACACATGTATATACTAATATTTGCATTCATTTTTTTAATAGGTACTATTATTGGAAGTTTTTTAAATGTAGTTATTTATAGATTTAATACAGGTATGACTCTAGTAAACGGAAGATCTATTTGTATGACTTGCAACAGAAATCTTAGATGGTTTGAGCTTATACCAGTTTTAAGTTTTTTGATTCAGTCTGGTAAATGCCGTCGTTGTGAGAGCAAGATATCTCATCAGTATCCTATTGTTGAATTTTTGACTGGTGTTGTATTTACTCTCGTTGCATACAAATTTATGCCAATTTTATACTTTTCAAGCCAAATGTATTTTTCTCTTGTTTTGTTATATATGTTTATGTTTTCTGTTTTAATAGTTATTTCTGTATATGATTTACGTCATAAAATAATCCCAGACAAATTGGTTATTATATTTATCATTTCTGCATTTTTATCTATGTTTATAAATTCATCTCCATTTGGACCTCTATTTATAATCCCATCATACGCTGCTCTAGTTTCTGGACCTATGCTAGCTTTGCCTTTTGCTCTACTTTGGTTGTTTTCAAAGGGGCGTCTTATGGGTCTAGGGGACGGGAAACTAGTTTTAGGTATTGGATGGATGCTTGGACTTTCTTCGGGTATCTTTATGGCAGTATTATCATTTTGGATTGGTACTATCGTAAGTGTTGCTTTGATATTTTTATCCAAAAATAAAATAAATATGAAGTCAGAAATACCATTTGCACCATTTCTTATTGTAAGTGCACTTATTGTATTTATTTTTAATTTAGATGTTTTTTCTTTAATTAGATTATTTAGTATATAATTAATTTTATATTTAAAATGTTCAAAAATTTTGATAATGTAAAATACAACAAAGGAGTAACCCTTATTGAGTTATTAGTTGTTATTTTTATATTTGTTGTAATTTCTGGAATTACTATTTTTGATTATGGTAAATTTAAATCATCTCTATCTATACAAAATCTTGCAGATGACATAGCTCTTTCTGTGCGAAAAGCTCAAGGGTATGCCATAGGTGTGCATAGATCAAGTAGTGTTTTTGATACTGGTTATGGAATTCATTTTTCTGTGAATCAAGAGAACTTAGGTTCTGGTAGGTACTCTGGAACAGATAAATCATTCGTTATATTTTCTGATATAAACAATGATAAAATATATGATTATGGTGAAAATTGTGGAACTCCAGCTACTGGTGATGAGTGTCTTGAACTATTAAATATATCAAGTATCGATAAGATAATAGGTATAAGATACTATGATGGTCATGTTCTTAGTGATACATTAACTAAAACAAAAAATACTCTAGATATTGTTTTCAAACGACCCAACCCAGAACCAACATTTTGCTATAAGAATGATGGAAGCGATTCTGCCTGTGACACTATACCAGGTCTTTCTTATGTACAGGTTATAATATCAAGTAATACTATTCCTGCTGTTACCAAAACAATAACGATTTCAAACAGTGGTCAGATAAGTGTTGCAAATTAATAAATGAAAATAAATAATAAAAAAACAAATAGGGGATTTACTTTGATAGAGCTTATGGTTGCAACCTCTATTTTTGTGGTTATAATGCTTGCTTCTATGGGGGCACTATTTACTCTTTTGGATGCATCCAAAACTTCAAGAGCCTTACGTTTTGCTATGGATAATGTCAATTTTGCAATGGAGAGTATGACTCGTTCTATCCGTATGGGTACAGATTATTATTGTGCTCCAGCTGAGACTGGAGCCTCTCCCGAATTAATTCCTGTTTCTACTCAGGATTGTGTACCACCAGAAGTTAATAGTGGTACTTTAATTGCATTCAAACCTCAAGATCCATCTGCTACAAATAAAATACTTTATCAGTTAGACAGTGTAACTAAATCAATTCAGGTTATGAAAGACGGTTCAACATGGACATCTATCACATCACCAGATGTTCAGATAGATAGATTGAGGTTTATTGTAAAAGGCTCTGCCCCCGATGATAATATACAGCCAAGTGTTTATATAATAATGAAAGGAACGGTTCTTGTAAAAGGTATTCCGACATCTTTTGCAATACAAACACTAGCCTCACAACGCAATTTCTAAATAATATGACCAATAAATTTACAAAAAAAAATAGTGGATTTACTTTAGTAGAAGCGATGGTTGCAGTTCTTATACTGACTCTAACCGTAGCTAGTCTTATGACTGTTGTTGCAAATAGTTTATTTACTGCTAGATATGCTAGTGATGATATAACCGCTAGTTATCTCATGCAGGAAGCTGTAGACTATATAAGAAATGATCGTGATTCAAGTATTTTCTTGCAAAATTCTACTTGGGATGAATTCAAACATAAATATGATAATTGTTTACCTGAAGTAAATGGGTGTTATCTTGATGTAGTAAATAAAGAAGGAACTGAGCCATTGCCTGCACCATATTTTGTTAGTACTCATTATTTGTATTATGATGACCATGCCGAGACTACTCCATATTATGTTACTGATACAGGACCTGATTCTATATCAGGTATGCTCAAAACTAGTTTTCAAAGAAAAATAGTTGTAACTAATATGCCAGAAACACCAGATGAGATGGATATAGCAGTTACAGTTACATGGCTAAATGGTGGTTCAGTCAAAACAAGAACTCTCACGTCTACTCTGACAAATTGGCAACAATAATTTGTGAGATAAGATTTATTGCAGATTCGTTTCAATTGTTCATAAAATATGAAAAAAAATATTATACAAAAAAATATAAAAAACATTAAAATAAGTGCATCGAGATTTTTTTCTAGTTTAATAACTAAAAAACAAAATGGATATGCAATTTTATTTACTGTTGTTATAGTTAGTGCTATTGCTGTAATCAGCGCAGGTCTCTCTAGTACAGCATACAAACAGCTGATTCTTTCTTCTCTTGCAAAAGATTCTCAGACTGCATTTTACCAAGCAGATTCTGCTGATGATTGTGCTTTGTATGCAGACAGAGTGGAGAGAGCTATCACTCCAACAAATCTTTTCACAGTAGGAGGAGGTGCTTTTGCTTGCGGTAATCAAAACTCAATCTTAACTGCAGGTGGAAGTGAAGGAGATGAATTCGGAAATACTTTTACTACAGACACAATATACCCATCAGATGAAACATCTCTAAGTCCTTGTTTTAGAATAGAAATATCTAAAACTACAAACCCGGTAGGTTTAATTAAAACAAAAATATCGTCAAAGGGTTATAATCTTTGTGACAAAAACAACATAAGAACAGTAGAGCGTGAGATTGTAGTTAATTTTGAAGAGTAATACCATGAAAGACCAAGATGCTAAAAACCGAATACAAAAACTTCGGGAAGAAATTTCTCGTTTAAGATTCCTTTATCATGTAGAAGATTCTCCAGATGTTACAGATGATGTCTATGATTCTCTAAATAATGAGCTTAAATCTCTATTAGAAAAGTATCCTGAATATGTAGATATAAATGCTCCAGAAAACAGAGTAGGAGGTAAACCTCTCGACAAATTTACAAAAGTTAAACATGAGATAAGAATGCTTTCCATGAATGATGTTTTTTCATTTCCTGAAGTATTAGAATGGGAAAATAGAATTTCTAAAATTACAAACAAAAAACACTCATATTTTTGTGAATTAAAGTTAGATGGATTGTCCGCCTCTCTTATATATAAAGATGGATTATTTGTAGAAGGTTCTACTCGCGGGGATGGTTGGATAGGTGAAGACGTAACAGAAAATCTAAAAATGATAGATACTATTCCACTTCAACTTGAGGCTCCATATCCACCTTACTTAGAGATACGTGGGGAAGTGGTAATGCAAAAGAAGGTTTGGTTGTCTTTAAATAAAATACAAGAAAAGGAAGGCAAGCAACCTTTTGCAAATACCAGAAACGCAGCAGCAGGTAGCTTGCGACAGCTCGACCCAAAGATTGCAAGACAAAGAAAGCTTGATTTTTTTGCATGGGATTTAACTCAATTTAAAAATATAAATGAAGAATTACGAATTAAAAATCACTCTGAAAAACATGACTTACTGAGAAAACTTGGATTTAAGGTTCCTCCTTATGAAAAAAAAGCAGAAACACCTGAGCAGGTTTTTGCATTTATTGAAGAGGTTGAAAAAATACGTCAAAACTTGCCTTATGGTACAGATGGTATTGTTGTATCCATAGACGAGCTTGAATTACAAGAAAATCTAGGAGTTGTAGGAAAAGCACCACGTTATATGGTTGCATATAAATACCAAGCAGAGCGTGCCACAACTATACTCAAAGACATTACGGTCAACGTAGGACGCACAGGAGTACTTACACCTGTAGCACATTTCAACCCAACACTCGTAGCCGGTTCTACTGTTTCAAAAGCTACACTTCACAATATAGACCAGATAAATAGACTCGATATTCGTATTGGTGATACTGTTGTAATACAAAAAGCAGGAGATGTGATACCTGAAGTAGTAGAAGTTCTTTCCAATATGAGAACAGGTAAAGAAAAGAAATTTAAAATGCCAGAAAATTGCCCTGTGTGCGAATCAAAAGTTGAACAGAGGCAAGCTGGGGTTATAGGAAATTATATAAGCAAGGCCGGAATCAAACAAAGCTCCTCTTCGCAAATGAATTTAACCCCCCGACTAAGAAAAAGTTCTATGAGTAATGGTCTGGCACCTCTCCTCCCTCGTCCGAGGACCTTACAAAGAGAAGCTTTTTCTGAATCGGGGGGAATTTCCGTTGCTTTTTACTGCACCAATAAAAATTGTCCTGCACGCAGCAGAAGAGGCCTACAGCACTTTGTAAACATTTTTGAAATCTACGAGATAGGTCCTAGGATTCTAGATAGATTAAAAGACGAAGGTTTGGTAAGTGACGGGGCAGACCTATTTACACTTGAGAAAGCAGATTTATCAGGACTTGAGCGCTTTGGAGAAAAGTCAGCAGATAATATTATTTCCTCAATACAATTACACAAAAAGATTTCTCTTTGGAGATTTATATATTCTCTGGGAATAATTCACGTAGGAGAGCAGACAGCTCGCGACCTAGCTGATCATTTTGGAAAATTAGAAAAAATAATATCCTCTAGTGTTGATGAAATAAATTCAATCGCAAATATTGGACCAGTAGTGTCACAAAGTGTTTATGAGTATTTCCACGATAAAACAAATATTCATTTTATAGAAAAACTTATAGACAACGGAGTCTCTATTTATCACGAGAAAGTAAAGAGTTTAAAACTTTCTGGTAAGACTTTTGTCCTTACAGGTACTCTATCTACTATGTCTCGCAATGATGCAAAGAAAAAGATTATTGATATGGGTGGAAGTGTAGCCTCTTCTGTATCTTCAAATACTAGTTATGTTATAAAAGGAGATAAGCCAGGAAGCAAGTACGATGAAGCCCTAGCTTTAGGAGTAAAAGTTCTAACTGAAAATGAGTTTTTAAAAATAATCTAGATATGCTATTCTAATAATACTTGTCCCGTAGTAAATTTTTGATTAATTAAAATAAACAAATTAACTGAAATATTAAAATACGATACAAGGAGTGTTTATATATAATTTACTATTAAAATTTACTACTGGGATGCAACTAGAAGATATAAAGAAATTGGCAGATTTAGCTCGTATTGATATGAGTGAAGAAGAAATGGTAAAAATCGCAAAAGATTTTGATCCTATTTTGGCATATGTTGGACAAGTTCAAGAAGCTCTTAAATTGAGCGAAGAAATTTCAGCAGATAAAAAACCAGAAGATTACTTTTTACATAATGTTATGCGCGAAGATATTGTTACAAATACTCGAGCAGAATACACAGAAAAGATAACAGCAGAAATGCCAGATACACAAGATGGGTTTCTAAAAGTTAAACAAATACTGTAAATCATCTTTGTTGTCCGTGTACAAATTTTTAGAAAAGGTAATTAATAAATATGAATACAAAAATAAACTTAGAAAATCTAACAATAGAAAAAGCACATAACTCTCTTAAGAGTGGGGAATACACAGTTACAGAACTTGTGAATGCTTATTTGAATGTTATTAAAGAAAAGAATAATGAAATAAATGCATATAGAGAAGTATATAGTGACGTACTTGAGCAAGCTCTAGTCGCCGAGGAGATGTTCAAAAATGGAACTGCTACACTTATGACAGGTATTCCACTTGCTCTCAAAGACAATATGCTAGTAGACGGACACATTGCTTCTGCTTCATCTTTGATACTTGAAAATTACAAGGCTACTTATGATGCAGGTATTATAAAACAACTCAAAAATCAAGGTGCAGTTTTCCTAGGTAGAACCAATATGGATGAATTTGCTATGGGGTCTTCTACTGAAAATAGTGCATTTGGAAATACAAAAAACCCCCTAGATACTTCTCGTGTTCCAGGTGGTTCTTCTGGTGGTTCAGTGGCTGCAGTAGCTATGAATGGTACTCTCGTGTCCCTAGGAAGTGATACAGGTGGTTCTATACGCCAGCCTGCAGCTTTCTGCGGTTTGGTTGGATTAAAGCCTTCTTATGGAACTGTTTCTCGTTTCGGAATTATATCAATGGGAAGCTCACTCGACCAAGTAGGTCCTTTTGGAAAAACAGTAAGAGATGCCGAAATTCTTTTCAATGCAATAAATGGTTACGATGAAAATGATGGAACTTCTATAAAAAAAGAAAACAGATTACAATCCACCCCACTCAAAAAGAAGATAGGAGTACCTCGCTCTTTCCTCTCTGGAGATGGAACTGATAAAGAAATAATGAAAAACTTTGAGGAAAGTTGTAAAAAGTTAGAAGCTGCTGGATATGAGATAGTAGATGTTTCACTTCCTTTGATCAAATACTCACTTGCGGTTTATTATATTATATCTCCAGCAGAAGTTTCTAGTAACTTGGCACGGTACGATGGTATTCGCTATGGATTGCATGAAGATGGCAAAAATCTTTATGAAGTATATACAAAGACCAGAGGAAAGGGTTTTGGAAAAGAAGTCCGTAGAAGAATATTGCTCGGAACATATATACTTTCTCATGGTTATTATGATGCCTACTACAACACTGCAATAAAAGTACGTGATGCTATCAAAGATGAATTGACCAATATATTTTTAGAAGTAGATGCCATCATCACACCTACATCACCTATGATGCCTTTCAAATTTGGTGAAAAATCTGCAGATCCGATAAGCATGTACTTGGCGGATTTATTTTCTGTCCCTGCAAATATAGCTGGAATTCCTGCAGTATCTATACCATCAGGGAAAAATGAACAAGGTTTACCTTTTGGTTTACATATCATGGCACCATTTTTACGTGAAGACATACTATTTACTATTGGGAAAGATTTTGAAAAACAAGCCCCACACAAAATTTAACAAATAAACCACGCAATGGTATATTGTAAGTAGTGATGATGCACACTCTGATTAATTTTAAGGTAATGTTTAAATTTTAAACGGGGTAAATATAATAAAATTATGGAGCAAACAGTAATACAAACAACTTTAAATAAACCTCTTTTTGATCCAAATTATTTAAATATTGAATATGTATTTAGTAAAATAATCGAATATACAAAATCTCTGACAGATCTTTTGTCTGACCCAAATACATGGAGTACTCTAGGTGTGATTTCGGCTGTGTTGTCTATTATTATAATAGCGATTATTATATTTTCGCTTATTAGATTGATAGAAATTCAGATTTATGACAAAGAAGAAATAGATCACGAAATACATTCCGCCGCTTTGAGAGAAAAAGAAAGAAATAGAAATGCAAATCCTAGATGGCATTATATTCAAACTCTTTCTGAGAGTCCAAATGAATCTGACTGGAGAGTTTCTATTATAGAGGCAGATTCTATGATGGAAGAAGTTCTAAAAGCCAATGGTCTTTCTGGTTCAACAGCTAGTGAACTCTTAGAAGGAGCCAAAGAAAGTGGGTATAGAAGTATTCAGGATGCATGGAGTGCACATCTCATAAGAAACAAAATAGCACACGAAGGTTCAGACTACCCACTCAGTCAGGTAGAGGGAAGACGAGTTATAAAGATGTATCAAAACTTTTTTGAAGAACTCAGGGTTATATAAGCAAACAATATTGCGCTATTTTCATATTTATGTTATAATACGACAAAAATATTGAACCTATAAAAACAAAAAATATGGATGCATCAGTGCACATGCAAATTGGCGAGGTTTTAAAAATTCTTACCAATGGAGTCAATTTGGATTTTCTAAATGGTGAAGCTTTAAAGCTCATAAGAAACAACCCCGAAGAGGCAAGTAAAAATTTCACAGAGTTTCTTAAAAATGGAGCAAATATTGTGAAGGCAGAATCAAGATTAATTCAGATCAACAGGTCTTTGTTGTTTAATCCTAAAACTCTTTTTAATAGAAAGGTATGGTCTTCTAGGGAAGATGAAGTAAGGACAGTTGCTCTTACTAAAATTGATCTAAATGAAATAGTTTTAGTTTCAACTTTGAAAAAAGGAGAGACTAGAATTAGTCACGAAGAAGATTTAAAACGTCTAAAAAGAAAAAATAATCTTATCCGTTTGGATGCTGGTATTTTAATGACGCTTTTGGAAAACCAAAACCTTATTCCTGAAAAATGGAAAGAAGAAACAAATGGGGAGATAACATTTATCTTATTTAATGGAACTTTTTTACGTAAATGTAAAAATAATTTTATTCTATATTTGTATTGGTCTTCTTTTGATAAAAAATGGAATTGGGGTTACAATGCTTTTTATTCTGATTGCTGTCATAATACCTTATCTGCTGTACTTGAAGTAAAATAAAAATTAAAAAAGCGTAACAAAATGTTACGCTTTTTTTAATTTACGGACCATGGTTACATTTCTTGCCCAGACAAAACTTTTTCCGACAAAAATTTTTGTCTGGGCACCGCCTTATTCAGAAGGTCGACCGGAATCTTTCTGATTACATCAGCAGGTACTTTTCAATTCGCAAAGCGAATAATGAAAAGTCTTTCAAGTCCGGCCGTGAGCAAAGCAGTTTGCTCACTCGACCGCGCAAATAAATAAAAGCCGCCTTTGCAGGCGGCTTTTATTTATTTGCGCGGTCGACCGGACTTGAACCGGCAACCTCTCACGTGACAGGCGAGTGCTCTAACCAGTTGAGCTACGACCGCAAATTTTATTACTAACACTATTTATTTAAAACATTTTATTGCTGCCATGGCGAGTGCTCACTATATTCCAGCTGAGTTGAGCTACGACTGCATATTTTTAACTATCAAATACTTTACTAAGATAACATAAAGTAGAAATTTATTCCACTTTAATGTGTCGGTGGGGGGACTTGAACCTCCTACCTCGGGCTTATGAGTCCCGCGCTCTAACCAGATGAGCTACACCGACATTTATTACTTGTCCAACCAAAACAGCTACACCGACATTTATTACTTGTCCAACCAAAACATTTACACCGACATTTATTCGGGTTTATAGACATAGTTTTGGTATGTCACTTACCGAATTGTTGCGGGAGGTCGAATCGAACGACCGTCTTAAGGTTATGAGCCTTACGAGATACCATTTCTCTATCCCGCGATATATATTACTTTCTTAAAACTTACATGATTCTCATTACCACAATGGTCACAAGAGCCAATATTCCTTGCTAGACAACACTTTTTATCTTTCCAGCTATATTATAAACATTATTAATATAATTTGTTTATAATAACCCGAAATTAGAAATTTTGCAACCTTTCATTTTGTTCGTATCTTCATCTTGTATTCATAATATAAGTTTATTATTTAAATACACTAAAGGTCATAGTGTATTTAAAATTTATTAATAGTTATTTATTAAAATATGAAATATAAAAAACAAATTACAGTAGGAGCATTGGCACTATCACTATTGGTTTCCGGTTCAAGTGTTTTTGCTGCAACACCACAAGATTTGGGTATTAAAGTTGCACAACCAACTCAACAAAAACATGAAAAAGAAATTAAAAGTAAAAAAGATAATACAATAGTTGGTGTAGTATCAAATGTAAGTAGTACTGGTTTTACAGTAGACGTAAAAAATAAAAAAACAAAAACTCCAAAATCTTTTGAAGTTAAAACAGATACAACAACTGTTTACAAGAAAAATGGAGTTATTTCAAGTGTTTCCGATGTAGCTGCAGGTCAAAAAGTAACAATCACAGGTGCTCTAGATAAAACAACAAGCACTATCTCTGCAAAACAAGTAAAAATTTTTGTAGCGGGCGTAAAAAAAGTTGAAACAAAAAAAGATCTTAAGTCACTAAAAAGTAATTAAATAAATTATTTTTAACAAAAACCCAAGTTAAGTCTTGGGTTTTTGTTTTATTGAAAATATGTATTCATTATAGTAAGATTGTCTTTATGCCGTCGTAGCTTAGTGGTAAAGCACTGTCTTGGTAAGACAGAGACCGTGAGTCCGATTCTCACCGACGGCTCCCGTTTTATTTTAGCCAAAGTAGCTTTTTGTTAAGCAAAAAAGTATTAGCCAAAGTAGCTTAGTCGGTAGAGCAGTGGTATCGTAAACCGCAGGTCGTGAGTTCGATTCTCACCTTTGGCTCAAAAAATATAATAATCTTTTTAATTAAATTTGTTATAATAAAAAAACAATGGATAATAATGAAGAATTAAAGAAAGAACTAGAAACTCTTGAGAGTCAAATGTCTCAAGCAAATTTCTGGGAGAATAAAGTTTCTGCACAGGCTATTATTCGACGTATTGCCTTTTTGAAAGATGAAATACTTGGAAACCAGAAATACGACAAAGGTAATTGCATTCTGTCTGTACTCTCTGGTGCAGGGGGAGACGACGCAGAAGACTTTTCTGCAATGCTTGTTCGGATGTATACAAAATATTTTGAGAACAAAGGTTGGTATTGGAGTATTATTCATGAAAATAAAAATGATTTAGGAGGATATAGAAATATTTCTATTGAAGTATCTGGAAAAGGTTCATATGGGTTATTGAAAAATGAATCTGGTGTGCATAGGCTAGTAAGAATGTCCCCATTTAATTCCAAAGGTCTTCGTCATACTTCATTTTCCCTTGTGGAAGTTATCCCAGAACTTGAAAAAAATAATAATATAGTAGAAATACGACCAGATGACCTGAGGATTGAGTTTTCAAAATCAGGTGGACCAGGTGGGCAAAATGTAAACAAAAGAGAAACTGCTGTTCGCGTAGTTCACTTGCCAACCAATCTATCTGTGCATGTGACCTCTGAGCGTTCTCAGGAACAAAACAAAGAGAAAGCATTGGAAATGATAAAAGGTAAGTTATTTAAAAAAATGGAAGAAGACAAAGCTCGAGAAAAAGATGGTTTGTCTATTTCAAAGACAATAGAGATAGAGTGGGGTAGTCAAATACGCTCATATGTACTACATCCATACAAGATGGTAAAGGATCATCGGACCGGAGTAGAGATAAACAATGTTGACTCTATACTTTTAGATGGTGAGATAGACAGATTTATTGAAGCGGAGTTAAATTTGTGATATTCTTAATAAGGCAATGATCTATTTTAACAATGTAACAAAAAAATATTTGGACTCTGTATCTTTAGAAGAAGTTACTGTCACAATCACACAAGGAGAATTTGTGGCGATAGTAGGGCACTCTGGTGCTGGTAAAACTACTATGACCAAATTGATTCTAGCAGAAGAGTCACCCACAGACGGGACTGTTTTCTTTGAGTCTACAGATATTCACAAACTATCAAATAAAGACTTAACCAATTTTCGACGCAAGGTAGGTGTAGTTTTTCAAGACTTCCGTTTACTTTCAAATAAGACAGTATATGAAAACATCGCATTTGCTATGGAAGCAATAGAAAAAGACGAAGAGGAGATAGCTCAAGACGTGCCACATGTTTTAGAGCTAGTAGATCTTACTTCTAAATCAACACATTTCCCTCATCAGTTATCTGGTGGCGAAAAACAAAGACTCGCTATTGCTCGCGCAATAATAACTCAACCCGATTTGATAATAGCCGATGAACCTACAGGCAATCTAGACCCTATCAATACAAATGAAGTTATGAATCTCTTAAAAAAGATAAACGACCTAGGTACTACAATCATTTTAACCACACACAACAAAACCGTATTAGACCAAATCAAAAAAAGAGTTATAACCTTGGAAAATGGGCGTGTAGTTAGGGATGATAAGGACGGTAAGTATATGTTATAATAATCATATGTTTTTAATTAAAACTAAAAGAATAATAGTTTCAGGTTATAGAAATTTTTCACGTAGCGGATTTACATCTTTTGCTAGTGTTCTTATCATGACAGTTACACTTTTTGTGATAACTTCTTTGATATTTATCCAAGCAGCATTGAATTCTTCTTTGAATGATATAAAAGAAAAAGTAGATGTAACAGTGTATTTTGTTTCTGATGCAAAAGAGTCTTCTATCCAAAATATTGAAGATGCCTTAAAAAATCTTCCAGAAGTTCGAGATATAACATATACATCTCAAGACCAAGCACTAGTACAGTTTAAAGAGAGACATTCAAATGACTATCTAACACTTCAAGCTCTAGACGAGCTCGACCAGAACCCACTAGGAGCATCTCTCAATATAAAAGCCAAAGACCCATCTCAGTATGAGAGTATTTCTAAATACTTCGAGACAGAAGATGCTCTTTCAAAAGGAGCTCTGACAATTATAGATAAAATAGACTACCATCAAAACAAAGTTGTTATAGATAGACTTACTTCTATTATAAATGGTGCCAAAAAGCTTGGTTTCGCAGTATCTTTGATATTGGTTCTTATTTCTATTCTTATTACTTTCAGTACCATAAGACTTATCATTTATATGTCTCGTGAAGAAATAAACGTAATGAAGCTCGTAGGAGCAGGTGCAAAATACATACGTGGTCCATTTATAGTGTCAGGTATTCTTGTAGGTATTATAGCTTCTGTTGTCACTATGATTTTATTTGTACCAGTTACTATTTGGTTGGGTAATCAAATGACAGATTTTATTGGTATCAACTTATATACATATTACAAAACAAATTTCTTTCAATTATTTATTATCATGCTTGGATCAGGTGTAATTATTGGAAGTATTTCCAGTATTTTTGCTATTCATAGATATTTGAGAAAGTAATCCATTTATGCCGAAAAAAGAAGTTAAAATAACAAAAAAAATTGAGTCTAAATGTAAATATATTTTCGTCGTCGGAGGAGTAATCTCTGGTGTTGGAAAAGGTGTAGCTGCGTCATCTATAGGACGTATTCTCTCAGATAGAGACCTTCGTGTAACTTCAATAAAGATAGACCCCTATATAAATATAGATGCAGGAACTATGAACCCTACAGAGCACGGAGAAGTTTTTGTTCTTGATGATGGAGATGAGACAGACCAAGATATGGGAAACTATGAGCGTTTTCTAGATGTAGATTTGGAGCGTGCAAACTACATGACAACAGGTAGAGTATACGAGAGTGTTATACGCAAAGAAAGAAATCTTGAATACAATGGTAAATGCGTAGAAGTAGTTCCACATATTCCACTTGAAGTTATTCGTCGTATAGAAGAAGCTCGTGATAAAGCAAATGCAGAAGTTGTAATCATCGAAGTGGGTGGCACAGTAGGAGAGTATCAAAATATGCTTTTCTTAGAAGCTGCTCGTATGATGAAGATCAAAAATGACAAAGGTGTATTTTTTGTTATGGTATCTTATCTACCAATACCTTCAAAGGTAGGTGAAATGAAAACCAAACCAACACAGTATGCAGTACGAACACTAAACGCCTCAGGTATTCAACCAGATATTATTATTGCTCGTAGTCAGCTACCACTCGATGATCGTCGCAAGGAAAAGATATCTATGTTTTGTAATATTAACCAAGGTCATATTATATCAGCTCCAGATGTAGACAATATCTATGACATCCCACTCAATTTTGAAAAAGAAGGTTTGAGTAATATTATATGTGAAGCTATGGATATAAAGTGTATCTCAAATACAAATGAAGACGCCAAAAGATGGGCAAAATTTGTAAAATCAACTCACTCATACAAAGATACATTAAATATAGCTATTGTTGGTAAATATTTTAATACAGGCGATTTTACTTTATCAGATTCTTATCTTTCTGTTATTGAAGCTGTAAAATATTCTGCTTATACTTCCGGAGTAAAGCCAATCCTTACTTGGATTTCATCTATGGATTTTGAAAAGGATCCAAAGTCTATAAATAAACTATCAGGATACGACGGTATAATAGTACCAGGCGGTTTTGGTGAACGCGGAGTAGAAGGAATCATAAAGGTTATAGAATATGCCAGAGAAAATAATATTCCTTACTTTGGTTTGTGTTATGGAATGCAACTTTTGGTTATAGAATATGCTCGAAATGTTTTGAAATTAAAAGATGCAAATACTAGAGAAGTAAATCCAAATGCAAAAAGTATCATCATAGATATAATGGAAGACCAAAAAGAAAAAATAGAAAAGAAAAAATTGGGAGGAAGTATGCGCCTAGGTGCATATATAGCACATTTAAAAAAGGGAAGTGTGGCAATGAAAGCTTATAAAACAGATGTTATTTCAGAGCGTCATCGTCATCGTTATGAAGTCAACAATGCGTATAGAGAGGCATTAGAGAAGGCTGGGCTGGTTTTCTCTGGAGTATCTCCAGATGGAAAGCTATGTGAAATAGCTGAATTACCAGACACAAAACATCCATTTTTCTTAGGTACACAATTCCACCCAGAATTTAAAGCGAGACCCCTCTCTCCTCATCCACTATTTACTGCATTTATAAAATCTTGTATCAAAAATAAATCAAAATAAAAAATAAAAATCCTCCCGAACAATATATTCGGGAGGATTTTTATTTATCGTTATTTTAACGAATCATTTCCACTTCTTATTTTACTATTTTTTACTATTTCCAATATAGCATCATCGTCATCCATTATAGTATAGAGACTTCTGTCATTGTCACTTACTGTTTGGTATTTTTCAAGAAGAATTTCTTTTATAACCTTATCTAGTGGATTCCAAAATTCAGAACCATAAAGGATAATAGGAACACTTCCTATTTTTCCAGTTTGCATATTTGTTAATATTTCAAAAAGTTCATAGAATGTTCCAAATCCTCCAGGACAGAAAATACATACTTCTGTTGCATAAGACATAGAAACCTGACGAGCAAAGAAAAATTCAAAAGGTATTTCGTCTGTTACATATGGGTTTGTGTGTTGTTCGTGGGGTAAGCTGATAGTGAGACCAAGAGAGCGTCCTCCTGCATCGTGTGAGCCATGATTGGCTGCTTCCATAACCCCAGGTCCTCCACCTGTGATAACTGCATAATTGAGCTCTTTAGATATCCGATATGCTAAATTTTTAACTACTTGATATACAGGATGGTCTTCCTTTATACGAGCAGATCCATAAAAAGTAACAGATGGTGTAGTATTTTTAATATTATCAATTCCATTTCTAAACTCTTCTTTTATCATACAGAGTTTCTGTTCTTCTTTGTTTTCTTCTCCCGCTAAAACAATACATCCATTTCTAATGTCATCCAATGATAAATGCCCAGGTGTTTTTTTTATTTCGTCATTCATGATTACAATTTTACTCCAATATTGTTCTATTTTCAATTGTTTTTTAACCATTTTATGGTACTATGTTGAAGTTATTGATATTTGCCAGATAGATTTAATTAAAAAGAAATTTATCTGTAATACATCAAATAAACATTGCCAGATCGTCTAATGGTAGGACACCTCCCTCTGGAGGAGGTTATCTTGGTTCGAGTCCAGGTCTGGCAGCTCCAGGTCTGGCAGCCAACACGTGAGCACGAGTTTGTCAAGGGTATCGTACGGGATAACCTACGCACGAGACGCGTCGGGTCCCAAACACCCAGAAGTCTCACGTGAACTATTCAGTCAAAGCATACCTGCTGAGAGCAGTATTCAGAGAAGAAAAACCACTAATTAATTTTTAGTGGTTTTTCTTTATAATTTCGTTGATCCATTATTCTTCAATAGAAGTTAACCTTGTCTTTTTTAAGTTCATACCTAATTTCTAAATAGTTTGGTATTATTTTAGCAACTAAATTCCAAAATTTTCGTGAGTGGTTAAATTCTCCAAGATGGCATAGTTCGTGAACTATAATATAATCTGTCATACTCTCTGGGAGCAATACAATTTTGTAATTAAAGTTTAAATTACCTTTCTTTGAACAACTGCCCCAACGGGTCTTTTGATTTTTAATTGTTATTTTATTCCACTTATAACCATAAAATTGATTAAAATGTTTGATACGTTTTTCAGCAAGATTAAGTGCTTCATCTTTATACCTTAAATAATCTCTTTTATTTCCAGTTTTTGAGTAAGTTCCTTTAAAGTTTGAAAAATATTCTATTTTGTCTAAAACCCATTTAGATTTTTTTATTAGAAATTTTTCAACGATTGTCTGAGGGATAGTTCTAGGAATAGTTACGACACAACTTCCATCACAATAAATTGCTACCCTCATTCTTTTTGCTCTTTTACTTACTTTTAGAGTGTAGTCTATGTTTTTTTGGTGAAGTTTAATAGACTTTTTCATGGTTAGAATTTTTTGATGATTATATCAATAAGTCGATTCAAATATTTATGAAAATCAGATATCTGAATTTTATTCTTATAATCTTTAAGTATTAATTCTTGGAGGGTACGCTTTGCTTCTTTTATAAATTCTTCTCGCTTAGATGAATCTTGCCAACCATCATCAAGAATATTTTCAAGACGAGATGTCATTTCTTTTATGAATTCTTTTTCAGTGCTCTCATCTGACCCAGAAAGAAATTCTTCCGAAATAACATATAGTCCATATTCGTGGAGTGTGTATCCAAGTTCCTTTGCTTCTTCGGTCTTTGTTTTAATATCATTTAAGAGTTCATAATATCTTTTTATTCGCTCAGCAAGATCTATTTGGTGCTTCTCAAACTCTACCCTGATAGCTGTTAATCGTTCTCCAAAGCCCTTAAAAGCAGGGTGTGTGTCGATATTGATAGATATTTCACGCTTAAGCATCTTTTCAAGATTTAAAGCTTTTTCTTCTTCAGGAAGTTTATCGAGTTTATTAAGAGTTGCAAGATCATGCACATTCAATTCTCTAAAGTTTTTAGTAATACCCTCATAGTCAATTTTATCTTGAATCAAGCTCTTAATTTTTACTCCGTAGTCAGCAAGAGAAAAAGCGTCTATTCCCTCGGCTTGAAATTCTTTACTAAATGCTAAATAAAAACTTGTAACCCATTCAAACTTTCTTAGGTAATCCATCAAGAATGGATCTGGTGAAAGTATTTCAAAAAGCATTTTCAAGCGACCATATTTATCTTTAAAAAATTGTTGTTTACTTTCATTGTCAATGAATATTTTTAAACATCGACGTAGATTATCAATTGACGGATCCTCTATGTTTACACCCTCAAATAAACTCATAACTTCATCAAGCACATTAATAAAATCATCTTTAAGTCGATCGATATTTATCATTGCACTATCGACAATACTTTCGTCAAAATTCAGTGCATCATATAAATTTTTAGTCACACCATAATAGTCAATAATCTTTCCACACCCTTTGTTTGGGTAAACACGATTTGTGCGAGCGATCGCCTGTAGAAGATTATGGTCACGAAGTGGTTTATCAAGATACATAACTTGCTCAACTGGTGCATCAAATCCAGTCAAAAGCATGTCACAAACAAGTAGAAATTTAAGTGGATTAGCTGAATCTTTAAACTGTTCAATTACTTTTTCTCGTTTTTGTTTGTTTGTATTATATTTTTTTAGATCATCATTATCACTATTTGGATCGCCGGGCGAATAGACTACCTCAGACCATTCTGGTGGTATAAGTTTATCAAGTAAATCTTTATATTTTGCTGTAGCTTCACGATCATAACAAACTATCTGTGCTTTGAATCCGTTAGGTAAAACATAAAGTTTGTAATGTTCAACTATATCTTGAGATACTGCCTCCATTCTTTTGTCTAGCTTAACTAGAGCTTCTTTTTTACCATATCTCTTTGTAAGTAATTCTTTTTGAGCAGTATTAAGTTCAGAAGTAAGTTCATTGAACTGTGCATCAACCTTATCTTCGTCAATAAAGAATTTTGAAAGTCGTGCCTCATAAGTTACAGGCAAGGTCGCACCATCATCAATTGCTTGCTGAATAGAGTAATAATCTAGATATCTCTCACCGTCTTCACCAAAATTTCTGTGAGTATTTGTTGTCAGTTTATCAATTGGAGTACCAGTAAATCCAAAAAAGAATGCATCTTTAAAAGCATTACGCATTTTAATAGCAGAGACACCTTCATTGTCTCGATGAGCTTCATCAGATAAAACGATAACATTACCCTCGATTTTTTCTATTTCCTCTAGCTCAGTAAACTTTTGAATTGTAGAGATAAAAATACCTCGATCTGCTCCCTTAATTTTCTTTTCAAGATCTTTACGAGATTCAACACGGATCAAATTTTGACCACCCCATGCTTCAAATTCTTCAAAAACTTGATCATCAAGGTCAATACGATCAATAAGAATAAAAACTTTAGGATTTTTTAGTTCTAGATTATAACGAAGTTTCCACGCCGTAAAAAACATAGTAAGTGTTTTACCTGAACCCTGTGTGTGCCAAATAAGACCTTTCTTTACGTCACCATTTTTTACTCGTTCAACTATCTTATTACTTGCATACAATTGTTGATAGCGAGCAATCTTTTTAGTAATTCCATCTTTTTTCTTTTCAAATACAATAAAGTTTTTAAGAATATCGAGCAGTTGTTCTTTATTTAAGAGAAAGTGTAAAGTAGAATCTATTTCTTCATCAAATAACTTTTTATCAGCCTGAGGATCTTCTCTCCAAGTTAGAAAATATTGTTTTGGAGAATACGTTGCTCCATAAACTGTTTTAAGTCCATCTGTTGCAATATTAAAGCAGTTTGTGAGAAAGAGTTTTGGAGCAACTTTTTCATATCGCTTGATTTGATCAATAGCATTTTCAAAGTTTACTGAACTTGAAGCAGTAGGGCTTTTGGCTTCAATATCGCAAATTGGCATACCATTAAGAAAAACCAATACGTCAGGGCGAATGTTTTCAGTGTTACCCTCAAAATAGAACTGGTTTGTTACAACGAATTTGTTATTTTCTATAATATCAAAATCTACTATTTTATAATCACGATTTTTACCAGTTTCTGGATCTTTGATATTTATACCATTTCGCAACGCCAGAAGAACTGCTTCGTTGGTATCAAGTTTTTTGGCTTCACGCATTACACTTATGGCGACTGTTTCATCTATGGAGTTAATTTTCTGAATTGCTTCAAGTAAGTGAGAACTAATAATGTACTCGTTTTCAAAAGTACGAAGTTTAGAAAATTCATCAGCAGAAATATACTCATAACCGAGTTCCTTTATGAATTTTATTATATGATATTCAATTGTGTGTTGTTCGTTAAATTTCATAATTATTCTGTTACACTCTTTGTTTGTTCCGGAGTTTGCTGAGTTGTTTGAGATTTTATTACATGGTTTTTAGCTCCAAAATTAAACCAACTTTTTACACCACCATATATTTCTTGAGTTCTGTCTTTATCTTCATATGGTTCTTTGTAAATTCTTTCTATTGAAGCAAGAGTAAATTGAAGTAATTCGTCTTTTTTATCAGAAAACTTGTCGCTCAAAAGTTTAATATATGCTTGAAGTGAGGTAGATAATACTGTTTTGAAAGCATACCTCTCTTCGTAATCACGTTCCATATTGTAGTTATGCGAACAAAGATACACAAGATAAATCAAAGGTGATGTAAATAAGTAACGATACCAAGCATGAAAGTCTTTAAATCCATCAACTGCTTTATTCTGAAGATAATAAATATACAAGACAGAAGCACCCAATAAAATAACACTACCCAATGTTGCATACTTCCAAAATCTGGCATTCTTATAAATTGTATCTCTACGCTTAACAAAAGAATCAGTAAGACTACTAGCAGTTACTAGATCAAGAGTTTCTCCAATACTTTCCTTAAATTCTAAACTCTTTGCTTTCATTCCCTCAATTTCTTTAACGGAAGATTCAGCACTTTGTTTTAATTCTCCAGACTTTTCAGAAAGAGTTTTTATCTCAATAAATCGTTGATCAACACTTGTCTTTGTTTTTATAATTTCACTCTTTAAATCTGTTGCAATATTTAAAGTAGCCTGAATACCAATCTTCGGATCATCAACTTTTGTTTTAAGTGGGAGAAAATTAGTTGTATAGTAAGTTTCGATTTCTACGACTTTTTCTGTGATAGAAAGAACAGTAGCATTTACCTTTTCGAGAGCAGTCTGAGAATCAACTTCAATCTGATTTATACTGTTCTTTAGTGCTGTTGCTTGATCTAACAAGGCTTGAAGTCCTGTTTGACCATCGTTGAGTTTGCTTTTTAAATCTGTAAATGTTCCATAGTAAGTCTCCAACTCTTGGATTTTGATATTTATGGCATTTGCTTTCTCTGTGATTTGATTAAGTTCAGTTTGAGCATTTGTGTTTACTTGATCTATTTTATTTTTGAGATTTGTAGATTGATTAAATAATGCTTCCATTCCAGTACTACCGTCAGAAAGCTTCGTACGAATTTCAATAAAATTTGTGTGGTATAACTCAATCTCTTCAGATTTAGTAATAACACCAGCACTAAGAGCTTCAATTTTTTCTTTTTCTTTCTTTACATCTGCAATAAAACCCTCAAGCTCTTTTTTGAGAGCTTCTACATCAATTGTTGTTTGGTTTTTTATTTCTTCAGTTTCCATATAATTAATTCTTAATTGTTCTAACTTTTCCACTCAATAGATCCGACATTAATCCTTTTTTGAGTTTTATAAACTTATTTTTTAATTTCTTACTTATTAATATTTTTTTGTCTACCAAAGATAAAATCTCTGCTATTTTTACTTGTTCAACATATCTTGGCACGGCGACTAACTCTTTATGAACAATATTTCGATTAAGCGTTGGAACCCCTGTGCCCGTTCCAAATCTTTTTAGATCAAAATTTTGAATTTTATAGTATACAAATTTTTCGTTATTTTTATGAAAATCCTTAACATAAAGTGTTGTATTGTGAGGCCAAAAATCATTTTCTATATAAAAAACATTACCGAGTGTGCCACTTCTGCCTGTAACTACACCAGGAGATTTAATTTTTGTCTCGTTATGATAATCAGTAATACCATTTGAAGTTACTAACGGATATAAACCGATTGTTCGATCTGGTACTGGTAAATCAAATCCTCTTTGCAAAGTCGCAAATTCTTCAAAGGTTTTTATTTCCCATTCTTCTGGGACATATCCAATTTTTGTTTTTTTAAATTTTTTATGATCTACACCCTTTGTAAAAAGGACAAACATTAGAGCTTTCTTTAGTTTTTCTGTTTGTAAAATAATTGAATCAATCTTTTGAATTTCAATATCTACACTAGATAAAATATTGGCAATATTTTTTTGCTCAGTTAATAATGGGATTATTATGCTCTGTTCTTGGTACTGAGAAATGTAATGTCTCTTATGATTTTCTACTTGAAAATTAGATGACTTGATCATTTCGTATATAAATTTCAAATCAGTAGCATCGTCTATAGTTTTTAGAATTTTAATTGCAGATGATTTAATTTTAAAGTTAAAATCTACATACTTACTATCAGTGGTAAAATCATCAAAAATAATTGCAGGAGTTTTTGTATAAATACCAAAATCTTCATCGGTATATCCAAGAATAAATGATTTATTTGCTGTTAAGACAGGTGTTTTTCCAGTAGGGGTATAAGCAGTACTTTCGACAATATAATTTCCTGGTTGCTCAAACGACAAAACTTCTTTAATTTTTTTTATCTCCCAACCTTTTGGAATTTTTGTGGTTAATGTTTTCATATGTTTCTTGATTGAACAGCTTTTATTAAATCTGAAATTGCTGAATTCAAAACTTGCAGACATATCTTTGCAGTATGTTCATCTGGGGCAAACCCAGAAACAGCTTGTTCAAAAGGATGAACATAGTTACGAAAATCTCGCAATGCGTGGCTAAATTTTTTTACATCAAGACCCAGAAACCCTGTTTCGTTAGCAGTATTGATAAAGTTTTCAAGTGTCCAATCCTGAAAGGCTTTAATTTTCCCAATTTTATCTTTAGGACTTGAATTTGCTTGATTAAATTCCTTGGGATATTTACTTGCGATACCAAGTAATAATCCTTCAAGTGTGCTACCTGCCATAAAAATAGAAGCAAGCGGAGCTTTATGGGCTATACATTGGCGTGATTCTTTAATTCTTTCTTTGAGAACTAACTCGATAACACTATCAAGTCCTAATTTTGCAATATCATTACTTTCAAAATCCTTTTTAAGAAATTCTTCTTCAGTGGGTAGCGTATTGTTTACATTATCTATAATTGGTTTTTTAGATTCTTTTACGAAAACTATAAATGGGTCTTTACCGCTAAACTCAATCTTCATATTTTCCATAAATAAAATATTATTCATGGACTTTGTAGCCATTTCAAGTTTTGTCATATCTGCTTTATATTCTCTAATATCAACAAGTCGAAGTACAACCTTTTCAAGATCATCCAAGTTTCGGTCATTCATTTGCTTGAGCATTTCAAGCACCCACCATTTTCTAGTGGAACCATCATGAGAAGCGTTAATACCAACATTGTTAAAAAATCTTGTTAAATAAGACGAAGATCGATATTGTGGATATTTTGTGGTTTCATCTCCACAAATAAAATCAGCCAAGGAATCTAGGGTTGCGTTATCAAATTTTTGTTTAATAAATCTTGCCATAGTTAATACCCAAGTTTATCCAAAAAATTTTCGACATTGCCATCGACTTCGGTAAATTCTCTTTTAAGAAGTTTTATTTCTGCTCGTACTTTTTTGACATCAATAACTTCTTCTATCTCTGTAGAGTCGATATACTGTTTAATGTTTAAAGTGTACTTATTTTCTGCAATCTCAGAAAGATCTACCACTCGTGCATATTTTTCGATCATCATATATCCATCATATGCTTTAATAATTTTTGCTATATCTTGAGGACGAAGACTATTCTGGTTTTTACCTTCAAGAAAATCTTTATCAGCATCTATAATTAAAATCTTTTCTTTTTTTTCTTTAGGTTTGTTTTTATTAAAAATTAAAATTACTGCAGGTATGCCCGTTCCATAAAAAAGTTTTGATGGTAATGATACAATAGCTTCTATTAAGTCATTCTTAATAATCTGTTCACGAATACGTCCCTCGGCACCACCACGGAATAGAACGCCGTGAGGAAGCACAATACCTGCACGACCATTTTGATTCATTGATTTAATTATATGTAACATAAAAGCATAATCAGCGTTTTTATCAGGCGGAGCATCATAACCATCTAGGCGACCAAACTTTGTTTTAAATGCTTCATATTCCCAATCTTTTATTGAATAGGGTGGATTTGCTACTACAATATCAAAGGTTTGAAGCCCACCTTGTTGATTAAGAAATTGCGGATTAGCAAGAGTATCACCTCGACGAATATCTGCACTATCAAGCCCATGAAGAAACATATTAATTCGAGCAATTGCAAAAGTTGCTAGTTCTTGTTCTTGTCCATAAAGATAAAGTGTCTTTGCAATTTTTTCACCAGATTTCTGTTTTAAATAATCATATGATTCTAAAAGGAAACCGCCTGATCCAACAGTTGGATCATAAATATGATCTTTCTGGTGTGGTTTAAGAATACCAAGAATCACTCGTTCAACTTCACGAGGAGTATAGAAACTTCCACCTTTTTTACCAGCATCGGCAGCGAATTGTTTAATTAAATATTCATATGCATCACCAAGTAAATCAGAACTTATGTATGTATTACCAAAATTATATTGCGAAAAATGGTTAATAAGTCTTTGAAGTGTTTCATTTGGAAATCTATCTTTATTTGCAAAATCTAAATCATCAAAAATTTTATCAAGCTTGGGACTATTAGCATTTACTAATTTATCAAAAATATTATTTAACTTTTGCCCAATGCTTTCTGCTTGTTCGGTAACTTTATCCCATCTACAATCTTTGGGTACTTGAAAGCGATGATTATAATCTGCACATGCGATAGACTTGTCGTTATATTCTTTCATCACAGTGTTGTATTCTTCATCCCACACATCACTCATTCGTTTATAAAAAAGAAGACCGAAGATATATTTCTTATAATCAGAACTGTCAATTTTACCTCGAAGAATATCTGCACTTTTCCAAAGAAATGATTCAAGTTGAGGAAGTGTGAGTTTACTACCCATTTTATCTACAATGGCTTCTATGTCTTGAGGTCGATATTTTCGATCCTTACGAGGACCTACACGAAGAGGAACGAGGGTGCCGTCTTTCTCCCAGTTTCGTAAAGTATCTTGATGAATAGAGAAAATCTCTGCTACCTGACTGATAGATAGTAATTCTGGCATGCCTTTAAGTTTTGATTGTATATCTTTTCGCATAATTGACAGTAGTAGTCTATCAGATTCCAAATATAAAGTCAAGTGTTCATAGGTTTTCATAGGTTAATTTATATAAAATTGTTATAAAATAAGGATTATTCTATACTAATCTTTTTATTTGAGAATATAATTTTACTCTTTAAACACCCCAATAACTCTCTTTTCTCGACATCTTGCCCCTCTCTTAAAATGTACTTAGCATAATTCCGTATATCAATATCCTTAATTACTATTTTTTCTTTAATCCCAAGAACAGACATTTGAAATTTCTTTATCCTTTCCACCTCTGCCTTAATTTTTTCTTTTATCCCTATCTCGTCAATATCTATTTTTTCTATTAGTTCCTCAAATTGTTTAAGCAAATCAATTTCATTAATATAGCCACATTTACAATCTCTGTCTTTTGACTTATTACAACCATAATAAACATGGCGGTGAACATTTCCATTCTTTTGTTTTTTAAATTTCTCATCTGGTGTCACACCCGATCCGCATAACCCACAAGTCATTAATTTAGTAAAAGCGAACTCTTTACCCTCAGTTCGGATAACCTGACTTTTCATTTGTAACTGTACCTCATTAAATAATTCTTTAGTTATTATTGATTCATGTTTTCCTGTATACCAGTTTCCACTATTTTTAGGATATTCAAATACTCCGTAATAGAAATGATTTTGAAGAATTGTATAAATATTACCTAAACTTAAATTTTTGTTTCCGCCAGCTGTTTTTAAATTCAAATCAAATTTTAACCAATGATATATTTTTCTCCCACTCCATTTTTCATAAGCAACTTTCTCAAACATTTTTTTAATAATTGGTGCTCGGTTTGGATCTAGAATAACTTGGCATTTTCTATCTATACGTTTTTCACTTAAATATCCAGTTGGAGGAGGTCCAGGCCATAATCCCATTTCAACTCTAGTCCTTAGTCCACGTTTTACATTTATACTTTTATTGTCATTCTCAAGTTTTGCCTGAGAACATAAAATCATTAAAAGAAATTTTTCATTAGGAGAATTCTGAAACGATTGTCCGTAAGTTCGTATTTGTAAAAGTAATTTTTGATCCATTAAATCTACGAGTGATCCAAGGTCTCCTGCATTTCTACTTAATCTATCTGGTGCCCATGTGAGTATTCCATTAAACCGTCCACGCCGTATATCTTCCAGTATTTCCTTATATACAGGTCTTTCTCCAGACTCTTTAGCTGAATGAGATTCTCTTCTAATTTCTACAATTTCAAGTCCCTCCTTATCTGCCAACTGAAGCATTTCTTTTACTTGAGATTCGATACTTAAAATTTGTTTTTCTTCCGACTCTGTTGACTTACGAGCGTATAATACATATCTAATTTTTACTGTTGGAATAACAGCCATGGTGCCTATTAATCCAACATTATTTATTTGTGTTTCCATACCTAATGATGTCAGAGAAAAGGTCTTCTGCTAAGCTATCGCTTGTTGGCAACTTGTTGGTAACTTCCTCTGATATTTTAAGCTATTGCGATAGAATGGGCTTTGAATAATATGGTCGAAGTGATATTATTTAATTACAACTAAATATATAAAGTAAGTAGCCTAAACCTTTGGTAACAAAGGCATGGTGAATAAGAGCGGATAAAGCATAAAGAACTCCTAGTCAGAGCTCGGCTTTATCCGCCCATACTTGGAAACGAGTATGTGTAGCTGAAAAGCTACAAGCTGGCTGGGAGCTTTTTGCGTCTTAGCCAGATTTATAACAAAACGCAAAAAATAACTATGAGTGATCAAACACACAGTGAAAAAGTTTGGGACAAAATCTTGAGTCCTAATGAAGAAGTTAAATATGAGTTCTCAATTGGAAAGCAGTATATAAAAACATATTTGATAATTTGGGCGATAATAAGTATACCTTTTGTTTTTGCAGTTGTTGGATTATTTATGTTTGCTTTAGCATTTTTGTATTTAAAAATATATTTACCAAAAGCAAATATCTACGGATTTACTAATAAGAGAGTACTGATACATAGAGGATTCTTTTCTACTGACTTAGTCAGTGTAGACTACAACAAAATTACTGATGTTACTGTTCGAGTATCTTTCTTAGATAAGACATTCACAAAGAGTGGACAGATATGTATTAATACAGCAGGTGGAATGGGTAAAGAAATAATCTTACAGCATGTAGCTAACCCATATGAAATTAAGAAAAAGTTGGACGGGTTAAGAGATGATAAGTAATGAACATTATCTTAACTTGGAATATACGGCACGGCGGGGGCACGAGGGTAAATAAAATAATTGAAACTCTCAAGGGTCATACTGACGCTACGACCATTATTTTAACTGAGTTTAGGAATAACGATAATGCTTTACCAATACAAGAGGCACTCAAAGAACTTGGTTTCATTTATCAATTCAAGGCACAGACTGAAATCAATAAAAATTCAGTTTTAATCGTTTCCAAAGAGAATTTTAAATACAAACTATTTCCTGAACTTACGAATCACTCCGAGCGTGTAGTAAAAGTCTATAATGATAACTATTCAATCTATGGTTGTTACTTCCCTGGAATGGATGACAAGAAATATGTGTTTGATTTCTTACTAAATGAGATTGAGAAAAACCCCAATGAGAAAATTATTATCACAGGAGATATTAATACTGGGAAACATTATATAGATGAACAGGGAGCAACCTTTGCTCATTCAGCGTATATCAACAAAATTGAAGAAAGTAATTTATTTGACGCATGGAGATATATTCACAACGACAAGAAAGACTTCAGTTGGTACAGTAGTGCGGGAAATGGATTTAGACTAGATCACTTTTTTGTTCATAATGATTTAAAACCAAATGTTGTAAGTTGTGAATATATTCACCAATATAGAGAAGACAAGATTACAGATCATTCGATGATGGTGCTGACGTTAAGAAATTAATTATTTCCATATGCTTTCAACGCTTTTGTTTCTGCATCTTCAGTAGTTTCTAATTTTTCTGGTATCGGCATGGGAGCTAATTTAATTGTATATTCGATATTTTCTGTCTTAACTTCTTGTATGTCTTGCTTGTCACAATTAAACCAATCCTGCTCAAACTTTTTAAGTTTAACTTTGTCAGGTATCAGATAACTAAGATCTTCTTCACTACGATATGTTCTTAGCACTCTCCTGTATTTAGGATTTCTGTGCACGAGATAAAATTTGGCTGCGTTCAAATCATTGTCTTGAATACCTCTTGCAACGACACTTTCTGCTCCGTCACTTAAAAGACTGTCACCCTCAGCTTGAGCTTCATCAGCTTTTTTAGCAAATCCAGGAATATCTTTACGCCATTGGTAATAAGTTTGACGAGATACATTCAATTTTCTACAAGCCGAACCGATAATCGGATTTGTTCTTAACTCATCTATAAATAATTGATTGAGTTTATGCTTTTTCATCGCCACTAATTATTACCGCTTTCTTGCCAGTCATATGCTCCCAGCGTTTTATGATCAAATCACAAAACACTGGCTCTAGTTCACATCCATAGACTGTTCGACCTAATTGTTCTGCACAGAGGAGTGTTGAACCTGAACCCAAGAAACTATCAAGAATAATGTCACCAACTCTGGTACAGCGTTTAATTGCTTTCTCGTGGAGTGTTATGGGCTTACTAGTGGCATGTTCATATTCTTTACCTGATAGTCTTTTAGCAGTCCAAATATCAATGTATGAATCTACTTGCTCTAAAAGTTCATTGCCTGTACCAAGTTCTTGATTCATTACTTCGTTGTACTTTGTCATGTCTTCGGCTAAGTATGGATTTTTTCTAACTGAGTATATGCACGGCTCATACACTTTGTTAAAAGCAACGCCAGGTGTTGGGTTCTGATTGTTCTTTAACCACAAACACACTCGCTTGTTTACTAGTCTAACGTCTCGATATATTTGTTGAATCATTCCGATATACACTTGGTCGCAGTAATAGAATACATGAGTATCAGGATGTGATACTAGAAGTCCTGCTTCTAAACTATCTTTGATAAATTTGTGATATTCAGTAAATGATCTAGCGTCATTTACTTCTCCTCCATAGTCGCCGTCACCACCAATTCCGCCCGCATAGTCTACGTTCAGATTATACACAGGATCCGAGTAAATCATTGACGATCTGTCACCACCGAACAGTTTTTGCAGATTCTCTTTTTTAGTTGAATCACCGCATAGTATCTTATGTGACCCAAGTAAAACAGTATCACCCAATTTAACAACTGGATTTTTGTTTTTCTTGATTTCTTTTTCAACATCTATATCATCCTCAACAACTTTCTTGTCCTCATCCATTAATTTTGATAATTCTATTGAATCAAAACCAATATCAAGGAGAAGTGGTGTATCAAACGATTTGAGTAAATCAAAGTCCCAAGTACCGCCTAGAGCATTTGAAGCTATTAAGTACCTCTTAGCTTCGTCTTCTGATAATTTTCTGTTGGGTACTCGGCAGTCAATTAATTCGTCACCACGACCAAGGAGTTGCATTGCTTTTAGTCGCTGATGACCCGCCAGAATTTTACCGTCAGTATCAATGACAGGTATTTCGACTAAATTAAACTTTTTTAAACTTTTCTTGAGATCTGACATTTGTTTGTCAGATATTTTTCGAGGGTTTACCTCTTGAGGCACAAGATCAACGATTCTTTTTTGAATGGTTGACCATTCTAGTAGTGTTTCCATAAATATATGAAATTATCTAATAATCGTAAATCCTATATATTTATAGGTTTCAGTATCTACGCTACTGGTGATAATTTATATTTATGGTTATTAAGTATATTTTATGCTAATACGACATTAAGCATATGCAAACGACTTAACCATATATTAAATATAACAGCATCTTTAATGCGGTCAAGAAAATGACAATATAATTAGCATTAGAATATACTTAGTTAAAAATGGCAAATATTTTGTATCGGATACAAAGAAAATAGCTATATTTTAAAAGGAAATCATATATCTATCAGATTATAAAAAAATTTGATATAATAAAAATTATGAAAAATAATATAAATGATTTGTTTAATGATTTCTTAAAAAGCTATGATTCTGAGACTAAAGACTCCCTATGGCTCGAGCAAAGTTCTAAATTTAAAGACTTTTGGAACAATAGGGTTATGTCTGATTCTAAGGAAGATTTAAGCGATTCAGAAATAGACGAAATCGTTAAAATTCTTGATAGAAACGGCAAAGGTAATACTTTTGGTTGTGAAGCTGTTGCCAAGGCAATGGTAGCTCAGGGAGCTTGGAGAAGAATGTTTAATGAATTAAAGAATAAGAAACACCTTGGAAAATGCTTAGATGAGATATTTAAAAATTCTGGTGACGCTAGGGCAAATTCAATTAATGAGCTCTATAAAGTAAATGAGGGTAATAAAAACGGACTAACTGGACCGAGTGGCAACGCCGTAAATGCTATGATTTTTGCATATAACCCCTCTAATAATTTAAGTATTATCTCTATTAAAGACAGAAAAAAGTTATTAGAATATTTTAAGTTAGAAAATCATACAGATTTTGAAAATGATGCTATTGGGGAAAAGATAGTTAAATCCAATGAGGATCTTGTCAACGGATTCAAAAGCTTAAATATATATGGTTCCCCTAGAACAATAAGTACGTTTCTTTATACACCTGCAGTTAAATCTTTATGGAAAGATGAACCCGAAAACACTTTTATCAGTTCTCCCGAAGAACAAGAAGAAGCAATTGAAATTCAAATAGAAGAAAAGCAAGACAATACGGATAGGACACTCTTTTACATGGAAAAAGAGCTTGAAAATTTCTTGATAAAAAACTGGGAAAAAACTGAATTAGGTAAAAAATATGATTTGATTGATGAAGACGGAAAATTTAGTCAACAATATCCCACAGGAGTAGGACCAATAGATATTTTAGTGAAAGACAAAAAAGACGGAACATATGTCGTTCTTGAATTAAAAAGAAACCAAACGAGCGACGATACCATAGGTCAATTGGCTAGATACATGGGTTGGCTTGAAGAAAATAAGACAAACGGAAAACCAACGAGAGGGATAATTATTACAGGAGCATATGACAAAAGACTCTATTATGCTTCAAAAAAGATAGTGGGTTGTGAAATATACATATACCAAGTTGATTTTAAGCTTAAGGAGTTTAAGGAATAAACATAAAATATTTATATGACTGAACCAAAAATAACTAAAGTCACGGAAATAATAGAAAACATTGATTGGTATATTGATCAGCTTACTCCAAATGAAAAGGACAAAGATTATGTAGTTAAAACAATAGCCAACTTGTTAGAGTTTACGGCTAACTATTTTTCACAAATTGATAAGAGCGAAAGAAACACACTAAAATTAATTGCTTATCAAGCTGTTAATGATTTGTATAAGTATAGTTCCAATGTAAAGTTTATGAACTTTTCTTCTGGATTATTCCTAAGTAGCGTCGTTAAGGGAATATTTGATCAATTAGCAGAAAAAGATATTTATGTATTTTTTGTTATAGATAATACTATGGAAGATGACAGACTCGGAGCTTTTATAACTGCTTATAGTAAAGCAGGATTTAATGTTATTGATGAACCTGAAAATGGAAAGAACCTAATTGAAGATATAAAAAGTAAGATTCTTCCAAAAAGAAATACGTTATTGATGTTCAAAAATTATGAATTAGAAAAACCAATATTAAGTAATCTTTTTGAATTTCTTCATGGTTATTCAGACGATAATAATGTAACGGGATTTAAGAGTAGTGGATATTTAGACACAAAATCTTATGCTTGGGGTATCGTTATATAATAATTATACTAATGAAATAATTTAACTTAAAGTAAAATATTAAATAAATATCCAGTAAAAATAATTCCGACAGCTACTATTCCAGCAAAGATAAAAATCAATTTAATTTTCATAACCTTTTTCAAAATCATAAACTCTGGGAGAGATAAGGCAGTTACGGACATCATAAATGCAAGCGTCGTGCCCATTGATACTCCTTTCTCGGTTAATGCTGATACTAAGGGAATAACCCCCGCAGCGTTTGAGTAAAGAGGTATGCCAATCAATACAGCAAGCGGTACAGCATACCATTTATCTGATCCTGCATATTGAGCCAAGAAATCAGCAGGAACATAACCGTGTATCCAAGCACCAATTCCTATACCAATCAAAATATAAATCCAAACTTTCTTTAATATGTCTAAGGTGTAATCTCTGGCATAAATAATTCTTTCTTTTCTGGTCATTGTGGGTAATTCAATATTTCCATTTATTGTGTTTTGATAAACAAATGGTTCAACTAAATTTTCAACTTTCATTTTACCAATAATAATTCCAGAAAGAATAGAAATGATAAGTCCACTTACTATATACATTAAAGCAATCTTCCAGCCGAACATTCCAAGAAGTAACACTAAAGCTACTTCGTTTATCATTGGAGAAGCCACAAGAAATGAGAAAGTTGTCCCAAGTGGAACTCCAGCTTGAATAAATCCTAAAAACAACGGAATAGCCGAGCAAGAGCAGAAAGGAGTGACTATACCTAATAGTGAAGCTATAACATTACCCATGTATTTTCTCTTATGAGAAAGTATCGCTCTAATTTTCTCTGGTGGTAAATATGAACGAATGATTGAAACACAAAAGATAATAACGGACATCAAGATAAATATCTTTATGGTGTCATAAATGAAAAAATTTACAGCACCACCTAAAATACTATCTTTTGAAATTTCAAATAATTTAAAAGTAGTCCAGTCTGCAAAAAGTTGTACTGGATAAAATATACTCATTATAGATTCTTAGAAATTATTTCTTTTAATTGATCTTTGCTAGGAAGCATTCCCACAAGAATTGGTTTATCATTAATAGTTAAAACAGGGCTACTAATTAATCCCATATTAACAATCTTTGAAACATCAGTGCTGTATAATACAGTATCATTAATATTTAATTCTTTTACTGCTTCTTGTGTTAATTCAAAAAGCATTTTACATTTTTTACACCCTGACCCAATAACTTCTATTTTCATATAATTTGTTTTGTTAATTCTGATTGATAATGTTTTATAACATCTTCATTTCTTGAATAGATTATTTTATTCCCGTCTCTACGACTTTTTAACAATTTTAGATCCTTTAAAATCTTCAAATGATGAGAGCTAAGGTTTTGAGGTAATTTAAGTTTTGGGTGTATCTCACAAGCACATTTTTCGCCATCTTTTAGAAAGCTTAAAATAGCCAATCTATTAGGTTCGGCAATGGTTGTGAGGTATTCTTTTAGATTTAATTTGTTATCCATAAATACTATATCAACGTATATTGATATAGTATCACTAACATAAACAAAAGCAAATTAGCTCTTTAGATAATGTGGTAAATAGTTGAAAACTTCAATAGCCAAAGTGGTGTCAGTATTGTCAGTATTCCTTTAAATATAAGGTGCCCGAGACACGTCGTTTTGGTATAATAAAGTTTAACCGATAAGCCTTGCGGGGTAATGAACCCGACCGTTCTGGCACGAAAACGCCAGCCACCTTGAGCACGTCTCGAATGCTCTAGATGCTTAGAAATTATTATTAATAAATAGTATGGATCAAGTCTCAGTATTAACATTAGTAAACTTATCAAAAGACATAGCACAACTTAATTTAGGATATTTAGGAATATCAGTAGCTATTTTGGGTGTATTGGGTGGAGTTTTCATCTATTTTAATATTAAACCACTTAAAGAAGCTCTCGATAAACAAGAGATAAAAATTGATGATTTAAAAAAGGAAGCTCATGATTTATTAGATCAATCAAAAGAACAATCCGACAAAACCTTAGAAGAATTTAAATCAAATCAATTAGACACATTAGATAAAATTTTTAAACAGCAGAAAAATGAAATAGATCTTGAAACTAAAAACAAAATTCAAGAATCTCAAAATATTCTTTCTGATAAAATTGAAAATATTTCAGAAGACAAAGATAAAAAAATAAAAGAAATAATTTTGTCTGAAACCAATAATAATATTTCTAAGTTGGATAAAGATTTAACATTAAATATAAACACCTTAAAAGAAGGTGTTTCTACAGAAATTAAATCTCTTAATTCAGATTTGAAATTAAAAATTAAAATATTGGGAGAGAAGATTAAAGAATTACAAGTTTATAGATATAGTAAAGAAGGACAAATGGGGGCTATAATTTATTCTATTGAATTGCTTGAAGATGCTATAGATGACTATGTAAAATTTAAGGATCTATTTAAGGATGATTTTAATAAAGAAAAATTTGGATGGAAAATAAATTTCAGATTAGAGGGGTTGATAAAAGAAATAGGAGATCTTTCCATAGAAGAAGAATATAAGACAAAAATTAATTTACAAATAAAAAAAGTTGAAAATGAAATTATTTTTGGTACTTTGATAGATAGTCTTAAGAAAAAACTTTAGTAAAATTTTATGTGCTTGAGATACGTCGTTGTTATATTATAAAAGTAGTAAAAATGACCTTTCAGGGTAAGGAACTAAAAGGTTCTAACTCGAGACGGCTAGCAGTCTAGTTTTTTGTGCTAAGTGATTCAGACGGGTTAATTACCTTATGAAATGTTATAATACAAACATGATGCAAATAATTATTCGAGTAAGAGGTGTTATTATAAATAAAGATAAATTACTCCTAGTTGGTATTGTTGGTAATGATTATATGTGTCTTCCGGGCGGAAAACTTGAACACGGAGAAGATGTTAAAGAATGTTTAAAAAGAGAATTGATAGAAGAACTTGGAGTAAGTCCAGTTATAGGTAATCTTTTATATGTGAATACTTTTATAGATAAAAATAATGACCATAATCTTGATTTTATTTTTGAAATTTTAAATGGGGAAGATTATGTTGATTTAGATGGATTAGAAAGAACTCATGCTTTTGAATTGGATAATATAAATTGGGTTACTAGAGATAATAATACAAATTTTCGTCCAAAAACTATAATAAATGATTTTAAAAATGATAGTATTTCTTCCAGTGAAGTTAAATATATAAAAGATTAAATAAACTATAAACAACTCCCCAAACCAACCCGCCAACCCACCAAGTATTTTATTCTTATTATTAGTATAATAAGAATATGAAAAACAAAATACTAATATTGGTTATTGTATTATTACTTATCGTGGCAGGTTCCATCGCGTATTTATTTTACTTTAAAAATATAAAACCAGTACTGAGTCCAGTTGTAAATATAAATCCCGCTATTGAATACAACAATACAGAGTATGGGTTTTCTTTTGCATTACCTGACGATTGGAAGGGTTATTCTATAATTCAAAATAATTGGGAGGGGAATCCATTAAATAACTCTTCATCAAAAGAGATTGGTCCAAAAATAATAATAAGAAATCCTAACTGGACTTCAACTCTACCATATGAGGATATACCAATAATGATTTTTACTTTGAAACAGTGGAATTCATACTTAGCAGAAGATTTTTCTGTGGGGGCCGCTCCTATTCCTGCAATCGAATTGGCGAGAAACAATGCTTTTGTTCTCGCTCTCCCTGCGCGTTGGAATTTTGATTATAGTAAAGGTTTTGAACAAGCAGATAGTATTATAAAATCTAATCCAATAAAAGTATTTAATGTAAATATCGTTTCATATTTAAAAGATGGCATACAGTGTTATACCTATAATCATAAAGCTACAAATACAGAGCCATATAATGTAAATGAATTTATAAATATGACAATAAAAGACAATGTGATTAGTGGAACTAAAACAGGGAACCAGAGCGGACCTGATATGACCAATGGTTATTTTGGAACTATAAATGGAACTTGGAGCGAGAATACAATCGATGTTGTATACGCATATGCAGTAGAAGGTTCTAAAAATAAGGAAAAAGAAATATATAAAATAAGAGAAGATCAGAGGGGAATTGAAAAATTAAGATATCAATTGGTTGAGAAAAATGGAATACTCGTACCTGATACTACAAAGGAATTTAAAACAATGCTATATGCTAGAGTGGATTGTAATGCCTCTAATTAATTATTTCTATGAAAAATAATAAAATTTGGTTTGTAAATAAAACTTATGGGTATGGTTGGACACCATATACTTGGGAGGGGTGGCTTGTGTTGCTTTTTTGGCTTATTCTTTTTATTCCTCTAACTTTATTTGCAAAGTATAATTGGATTTTAAGTACCACAGGAATATTGTTTATATCGGGTTTATTAATATATGTTTGCTACAAAAAGGGGGAGAAGCCTAAATGGCAATGGGGAAAAAGAAAAGATATAAATAGTAAATAATCCGTATAGACGTCCAACATCTATGGCTATAGGTGTTGGACGTCTATATTTTTGATATAATGATTTATATGAAAAATAATGAAAATATGTTTAGTTGGGAAGCTTTGGTTCGTATAGTAACTATGGGAATTATAATTTTTCTTTGTTGGCGTGCATTGTCGGTGATTCCTGTTATTATTGTCGCATCTGTTTTGGTTGTTTCTTTTTACCCCGCTGTAAAGAAGTTACAAAAAACAATAAAAATACCGCTTGTAATGAGTATTTTTTTGATTTTGATTGTTCCGATTATTCCTTTTATTTATTTTGGATATATTTTCATTCCTCGTATAGTGGCTGAAATGCCCAACTTGTTGTCCAGTATCAACTTAGTTGTAAGTAATTCACCATATTTACATAATTTGAATATTGTTAGTTATCTTCAATCTCATTTTGATTATACTTCTGCAACTATAGATATTACATTGCTTGTTTTCTCTATTATTTCTACTTTAGTTTTAGCATTCTTTTTAATGTACGATTTTGAAAGATTGTCAGCATTATTTTTAAGTCTTATTCCTGGAAAAGAAAAGAATGAAATGAAGGAATTGTTTAAAGAAGTTTCACTTGTGACTGGTAGATATATACGTGGAAACCTTCTTATATCTCTTATCTGTGGTGTTGTTGTTTATATCGGACTTTATTTTTTGCATATACCTTTTGCTTTACCTCTTGCTGTATTTGCTGCAGTTTTTGATTTACTTCCACTTGTTGGGCAAACTGTAGGATCTATACCTGCTATTATTATTGGTTTTGGAGTATCACCATTTACAGGAGCTCTTGTAATAGTATTACATCTTATATACCAGCAAATTGAAAATGATATTATTTCACCTGTGATTTACAATAAGGCTTTAAATCTTTTTCCTTCTATTATTTTCTTGTCAGTATTGATAGGAGCAAGTCTTTTTGGAGTTCTTGGAGCATTTCTATCTCTTCCTGTTGCAGCAAGCATACCAGCAATTATTAACTATCGTAAGAATTACAAGATTAGATATTCTGTAGAATAGTAGTATTATATCTATTTATAAATTTTCATGGAAAATATTAAATTTAATCAAAATTCAAAAGAAAAGATAAATTATTTTTTACAAGATTATTCAAATGATTTTTGGGTTATGAAGATTGCACTTATGGGTGGTACTATAGATAGTGTTCGTAAATTATTTAAAGATGGTCATACAGTACCAACAGTTGAAAAATATATAGAAAAATGTAGAAGTGAAGGAAAGACTACACTGAATGTTGAAGACCAGAATGATCCAATTTTTATTGAAAAATCAATAAAATTAAACGAAATAGTAGAAAAAAATAATCTATTGGGTGAAAATATAAAAGAACAAGATGTTATCGAAAAAGTTGAAGCAGCTATGGCTGTTATAAGTAGTTAATTCGCTTAAAATTTATTTTATATAAATATGTTATATTGATTTAATATGTTTATTAAAGATAATATTATTTACACATTCATTTTAGTTATTTTAGTTTGTATACCTTCTTCTACACTAGCTGTCGATAAAAAGGCGATAGAGAAAACAAAAGTTGCATATCTCACTTTTGATGCAGATATGACACCTTTCATGAAAAAGAAGTTAGACGAGAAAAAGGTATCTACTTGGTATAGCAAAGATTTGGTGAATTATTTAGAAGATGAAAAAATACCAGCAACTATTTTTGTAACTGGTATGTTTGCCGAGGTATATCCAGATCTAATAAAAGATATATCTAAATATCCAGAAATCAAAATAGCAAATCATACCTATGATCACTCAGGGTTTGAAAGTCCTTGTTATGGGTTGAAAGTTGTAAAAACAGACAAAAGTAAAATAGAAGAAATAAAAAAAACACAAAAGATATTACAATCTTTAACTGGATATGAACCTAAATATTTTCGTTATCCAGGTTTGTGCAACAATAAACATGATGATGCTCTTGTAAAAAAACTAGGTCTTGAGATATCCAATGAAGGACTTGCTTCAGGGGATGCGTTCAACAAAGACCAAGTAAATATAACAAAAACAGTAGTAAATGGTGTACAAGATGGTTCTGTTATAATAATGCATCTAGGAGGGCCCAATGCGCCAGCTATAGACGTATCCATAAAAGAAATAGTTATAAAACTAAAAGCAGAAAATTATGTATTTAAAGTTTTAGATTAGACTTGTTTGATTTAACCCTATTTAAAATAATTAATTTATAATTCTGCTATAATAAAAAAATATGAAAATTTTATTGAATTACTTAAAAAAATATTGGAAAATATGCATACTCGTAGTGTTACTCGCATCTGTAAATCAAATATTTTCACTACTAGATCCTTTGATTTTTCGACATGTTATAGATGATTATGCTACAAAGTTTAATACTTTTACTCTAAAAGAGTTTTTGAGTGGAGTTTCATTTTTGCTTGCTCTTGCTGTAGGTGCTGCTTTTGTGTCTCGTGTTGCAAAGAACTTTCAGGATTATTATCTAAATACTGTAACTCAGCGTCTTGGTGCAAAGATATACAACGATGGTATAGAGCACTCTCTGGCTTTGCCGTATGAAGTTTTTGAAGACAAGAGAAGCGGTGAGACACTAGGTACTCTACAAAATATTCGTAGATCAAGCGAGCTATTTATAACATCATTTATTAATGTATTTTTTATATCATTGATTGGTTTTATTTTTGTTACTATATATGCATTTCGTATATATTGGGGAGTAGCATTGGTTTTTGCACTCACTATACCTGTCATTGGTGTTATAAGTTATGCTCTCACAGGCAAGATAAAGAAAATTCAAAAAATAATATTGGCTGAAACTACGTCACTAGCAGGAGCAACAACAGAGTCATTGAGAAATATTGAGTTAGTAAAAAGTCTTGGATTGGTAGATCAGGAAATATTGCGCTTAAATACTACAACAGAGAAAATCTTGAAACTTGAACTAAAAAAGCTTCGATATATAAGAAGTATTGGTTTCGTACAAGGTACACTCATAAATCTCATAAGAACTAGTATTTTAGCTTTTTTGCTTTACCTTGTTTTTATTGGCACTGTTACTTTTGGGGAATTTTTCTCTTTGTATATTTACTCATTTTTTATTTTTGGTCCATTGCAGCAACTTGGTGAAGTTATAAATAATTATCGCGATGCACAAGTGTCTCTAATTAAATTTAGTGAATTAATGGACACACCAATAGAGCCTGTGCCAGATATTGCAAAAGATATCGATAAAATAACTTCTCTTGAATTTAATAATGTTTCTTTTTCATATAACAATGTCACAAAATCTGCTATTTCTGGTATTTCTTTTAGAGCAGAAGCTGGTGAGACGGTAGCTTTTGTGGGTCCTTCTGGAGCAGGTAAGACTAGTCTAGTAAAACTTTTGGTTGGTTTATATCAACCAAAAGAAGGAAGTATTTCTTATAATGGTATTACAGGCAAAGAATTAAATATGAATAAATTACGTGCCAATTTTGGCTTCGTAACACAAGATACTCAGCTCTATGCTGGATCGATAAGAGAAAATTTGCTCTTTGTAAATCCAAATGCAACAGAAAAAGAATGCCTAGAAGCATTAGAAATGAGTGCAGCAAATTCATTGTTGGAAAGAGCTGAAAAAGGTATAGATACAACAATAGGAGAAGGTGGTGTTAAAGTTTCAGGAGGAGAAAAACAAAGATTATCAATAGCCCGAGCCCTATTGCGAAAACCATCTATTTTAATATTCGATGAAGCTACTTCTTCGCTAGATTCTATAACCGAGGAAGAGATAACCGAAACAATTCGTGATGTTTCATTAGGTGCAAAACGTATCACAATACTTATTGCGCATAGGTTATCTACTGTTATGCACGCATCCCGTATTTATGTTTTAGAAAAAGGATTGATTACAGAAGTTGGTACACATGACGACCTGCTAAATAAAAAGGGTTTGTATTATGCTATGTGGCGACAGCAAATAGGTGAGAGAGTTTAATGTCTATTGTATAAAAAATCAATTATTTGATATAATAAAAATATGAATAATTTATTAAAAGAATTTGTTTCAAATGAGCCTAGAAATTTTAGCTTTAAAATAGGCAAAGATTTAGCCTCTTCACTATCAGGTTTTGTTGCAGGAATTATAGTAGCAAGTATCGTATGGTACACTAGTATTTTGTTTTTATCAGACTTTTTTACAAAATAAAAAGTATTAAAAAGTTTATTTTATAGCTAATATATTGTTGTAGACAAATTCATATATTATGTTAGCATATTAACAATAGTAGTTTTTTGACATATTTTTTGTTTAAATTTGAATTTATTGGGTTTTCCTTGCTTCCTTATAGAGGTAAAGAAAACCTTAATAAATTCAAAAATGGAAACAACTAAAAATGGAATGAAGAGATCACTGTCTTCAGTGGCATTGTTTATTTTGAGCTCAGGTATTACATACCTGTACTTTGTATGGTGTCTATTACCTGCAATTACAAAAGTTCTTTTGATTAAATCAGCAAAAATTAAAATTACTGATGGTTTATTAATGATATTTATGCTAATAGTTGCATATATATTTATTACTACTTGTTTTTGTTTCTTAGTAAGAATATTCAAAAATCTTAAATCACCAGAAGATCAAGGTGCTATGGGGCTTCCTATCGTTGGTCTACTCTTCAGTATTGTATTTAGTATTGTATTTACTTTTATAATCGGATTACCTTTAAATTTATTTACAAGTAGTCTAATATCTTTTATAAATATGTTAACAATACTATTGCCTGTATTTTTATTGATTACTTTGTTTTTCGGTTTAAAAACTGAATTTAGAAAAAAAATTGACCCTTAATTAAAATCACCACTCAATCTTTGAGTGGTTTTTTATATGGGTTAATTATAATTTAATTATTTTTGATAAAAGTTTTTTAGAAATATTAGTCATCATATTCATCTATACCCCTATCTTTCTTATGAGTAGTAATTTTTTTTACTACCTTTTTTATTGTGGGTAGGGTAACGATAGGAGTAGTTTCTTTTTCAACAACAGAATTTACTATAGGGATATCAGTTACCGTCTCATCTTTAGTATTTAGATTTGATAATATATCAGATTGTATAATTTTTGGAAGAGGTAGCGTGTCTGTATTTTCAGTACTAGCAACTTCTTGGTCAGCAAAATACTCACTTTCTGTCGTATTGGTTTTTATTGTTGCATAAGCGACAAATCCAACAAATAAAAAAGAAAATATTATTAATAGAAAGTTTTTATTCATAAAATTTTATTAACTAGCTCTAGATTGTCTACTAGGTGCTACATATGTAGATTGCGCTGCCGCATTGGCTTGCGCTTGAGCTAATGCTTGTTGAGCTCTTTGTTTTGCTAATGCTTGGGCCTGTTGCTGTACGAGTAGGGCTTGTGCCTTTTGTTTAGCAAGTAGAGCATCTTTTTCTTGCTGTGCTAGTAGAGCCGCTGTTTGCGATGAATACGCAGTAGCAGGGGTGTTTTGACTCGTTACGGCTTGATCCTGTAGGAGTTGTTGACCTAGAAGGTCTTGTTGTTGTTTTGCTTGTATAAGTAAGAGATTTTTATTTTTAGTTGCAATAACATTGTCTTTTATTTTTTGTATATTTGCTTGTTGTGCTAGGGCAGTAGATTCGCTTTTAATTTTATTCTGATAAGAATAAGAACCTTGCATAAAAACAAGACCAATTAATCCAAAAGTTATTATTACATTTTTAAAATCTTCTATCATATTTTAATCTATTTTTTGCCACATATGTGTATCACTTTTTCTAATACTGCATTCAGCACATTTAAAATCCATAGGAAGAGTTTCCCATTTTGTACCTGGTGGTATCCCACGTGCTGGGTCACCTTTGGCTTCATCGTATATCCATCCACATTCTAAACAAACATATTGAGACATAATTTTTTAATTTAATTATTATTATTAATAATACAACTATACAGAAGAATAATGAAAATTAGATGAATAACTGGATTTTTATATGCAAGGAAAAATAACCTTAAATATAGTGCCCTTTTCAAGGTCACTTGTAACTTTTATTGCGCCACGATGTTCATCTACGATTTCTTTTACTATAGAAAGACCAAGCCCTGTTCCAGAAGAATTTTGAGTACGAGAATTATCGGCCTTATAAAATCTTTCAAAAATAAGAGAAAGTTCTTCTTTTTTTATTCCTATGCCAGAATCTTTTATTGAAAGTATTATTTTATTGTTGTCTTTTTTTAGAGATACGACAACTTCTCCATCTTTTTTATTATAATCAATCGCATTTTTAATCAGATTGATAAATAATCTAATTAAATCGTCTTCATTGCCTGAAACATATATATCTTCATTTACTTGGTCCTTGATTTCAATATCCTTTGTTTGCGCATATGCACTTATGTTTTTTATTTGTTTTTTGCATAATTCAGAAAAAGATATATCTGAAAAGACCCCAATTTTCTTTTTGTTATTAACAAGGAAAAGCAAATTGTTTGAAAGAGTTGTAAGTCTTTCGACTTCATCTAGTGATTCTTTGATAAATTTAATATATTCGTTTCCATCTCGATCTTTTCTCAATATAACTTCTGAGCCTGCTTTCATAACAGCAAGGGGAGTACGTAATTCATGTGCAGCATCTGCAACAAAACGAGCTTGTTTTTTATAAGCTGTTTCGAGTGGAGCAAGAGTTCTTTTGGAAGAAAGATAAGCAGCTATTAAGGTAATAAAAAGTATGAGCCCGTCAGAGATAAATAGAATATTTAATAGATTATCTTGCATTTCCTCAATTTGATTTTCTTCTAGATATCTAATATTGGTTTGTATTTTAGAGTGTTCTTGTTTTTCAATAACATTCATACTTATGCTGTTGGTAAATAAAGCATACACTATGATGTTAAATATTGTTAAAACAACAAATACACCTAATGCATAGTAAATAGTTAAAAGTAAAACAGCTTTTTTGAACTCACTTTGACTTGAAAGTGTAGCCGACTCCACGAATTGTTTGTATATATTTTTCATTTGAATCTTTTAATTTTTTTCGTAATTGTTTTATATAAACATCTGTTATATTGCTAAACGCACTATATGCAAAATCCCAACAATGTTCAAGTAATTGTTCTCGGGTTACGACCTGATCTGCATTTCTCATCAAGTATTCCAAGATAGTATACTCTTTTAAGGTTAGGGGAATAGCTTTCTCTTTTTGGGTTGCAGTATGTTTAGTGTTGTCTAGAGTGATATCATTTACTTTCAAGATAGAAATTATTCTATCTTGTGGGCGGCGAAGGATTGCACGGACTCTCGCGAGTAATTCCTTCATATCAAATGGTTTTACAAGATAATCATCAGCTCCACTATCTAGGCCTAATATCTTGTCGTTGACTTCACCTTTGGCTGTTATCATTATGATAGGCAAATTTATATTATCATTTCTTAAGCTTTTACATACAGAAATGCCATCTTTTTTTGGAAGCATTATATCGAGTATAACTAAATCATAACTTCCAGAGCGAATTATACGCTCAGCTGTTTCTCCATCAGAAACAGTGTCTGTGGCGTAGCCCTCCTCTTCAAGCATTTGTTTAGTATACTTGGCCAATTTTTCATTGTCTTCAACAATCAATATTCTCATAATATATATAATACATCCTATTCATCAATTATTCATCTTTTTAGTTTAAGATATAAATTATGATAGAAGAATTTGAATACAATGGCAAGGCTATGGGAACAGAGTATTCTATTGCAATAGTCTCTGCTTCTCACGAGCTTTCTGATAAATTATATGAAATTTCTAAAACTGAAATTGAAAAATACGAAAAAATATTTTCGAGGTTTTTAAAGACTAGTGAACTGTCTATTTTAAATGAAAATAAAAATATGATAGTGTCCCAAGAATTTTTTGATGTAACTCTGAAAGCCCGCGAACTTTTTGAAGAAACTAGGGGAGTTTTTAATCCTCTCATACAAGTTTCTAGACTTGGGTATAATAAAAATTATTCTGATATAAAAAACGACGAAAAAACTAAAGATGAAAGTATATATGATATTGATTTTTCGAATACTCAAATAGATAGACAATCTCGTCGTATTCAATTAAATAAAGGACAAAAGCTTGATTATGGGGGTTTTTTGAAAGGATATTTGGCTGAAATTATTGCTAAACAAATCAAATCATATTCTGTAGAGATAATAGGTGTTATTGTGAATTTAGGTGGAGATATTCACACTCAAGGTTTAGATAAAAATGGAAATAGTTTTGTATTTAATATATATAATCCAATATCCCAAAATAATGATATAGAAGTTACTCTGTACAATGAAAGCCTTGCCACAAGCGGTACTTACAAAAGGTCATGGTTAAATTTTGGTAAAAAAATACATCACATTTTAGATATTTTTGGTAAGCAAAATCCAGAAAACGATGTTGTATCTGCGAGTGTTGTATGTGAAGATGGAGCTATATCTGAAGCATATGCAAAAGTGTTTATATCTATAGATTATAAAAATGCTATGAAATTACTAGGAGAGAAAAAGATTTCTACGATTATTATTAAAAACAATGGGCAGGTAATCAAAAATATTATATGAGAACATACTTTACAACAATAAAATATTTACAAGAAACACTTCTTGCTCTGGCTATCGTGACAATGATGGTGCTTCCTTCTATGATTGTTTTTAGTCCAGATATTATATCAAATAATGTTGTTACAAATTTATATTTAATTTCTCATATTTTTTTATTTTTTGTAATGATTATAAGACCTCTTGCAGATATATTTACTAAGACTATTTGGATAAGACCATTGGTTATACTGCGAAAAGGGGCAGGGGTCATGTCTGCTTCAATAGTTGTTTCATTTATATTGGCTAAATTAATGGTTAATCCAGTAATTTATTTTTCTAGTATCGCAACTCTTAAATATTGGTCTATGGTAAATTATGCGGTGCTTGCTCATATCGCAGATATATCTGCTGTCATCCTTATAATCACATCAAATAATTTTTCGAAAAGTTTATTTGGAAATTCATGGAAAACCATACAGAAACTAGCATATGTGTATTTTTATGGAAGTGTTTTATATGTGTTTCTAACTTATGGTAGTATCTACTTACTGGTTGCTCTAGTACTCGTAACTATTACGACATATATAGCCTTTATTAAAAATAGTAACAAAAAACAATTATTAGCAGAAAACACTGCACAAAATATTATATGAATATAAAAAAATTTACAGGTAAAATAAACAAAATAATAGATTTATCAGAAACAGCAAAAGAGATTCATATTTCTTTGTCGGAACCAATAGACTTTCTTTCAGGGTCATTTGTAAATTTGTTTTTAGGTATAAATGGTGAGAAAACTAGACGTGCTTATTCTATATCTTCTTCTTCGTCACTACATGATGAGATTACTCTATCTATAAGACTAAGTCCTACGGGTACAGTGACACCATTGTTTTGGAATAAAAATATGATAGACGAAACTGTTGAATTGATGGGACCATTGGGATTAAATACTGTTGATAAAATGAAACACAATAAAGTTTATTTATTTGCTTTTGGTGTTGGATCTGGTGTTGTAAAATCAGTTGCTGATTATTTTGCAAATATTAAAAAAGTTGAAAGTCTTGTGATTATAACAGGTAGTAGAAGTGAAGACGAAATACTTTATAAAGAATATTTTAATGACCTAGCAAAGAATTTTGAAAATATTTCTGTAATGCATGTTGTATCTCAACTTAGAGAAGGTTCAACTGTTCCAAAAGGATATATACAAGACCATCTAGATGGGTTTGATTTTAATAATTCAGATGTATATGTTTGTGGACAAGAAAAAGCTTGTGACCAGCTAGTTGAAAAGGTTAAATCAACAAATCCAGAAGATTGTATTTTCTTTATAGAAGCATTTCATTAGTTGATCTCTATATCAACGTATGCAACTTGAGGGAATTCTTCTCTTATCTTTTTTTCTATTTTATCTATATGGTTACCTACTAGTCTAGGAATACGATCAGTAGTTCTAAACATTAGCTTGGCAAATTCTTGGAAATTATTTTTGATGTTATCAAATTCTTCTTTTAAATCGCCCGCCTCATATATTTCTTCATAGAGAGGGGAACCGTTCCACTCAACAGTAGTATAGATTCTATATTTATTGATATCTACAGCCACAGATTTAAATTCTGAAATATTTTCTATGCAGGGGTCTTTTAATAAAAATTCTATGATTTCTTCTGTTGTATTTTCATCCAATGATTTACCTATAATATATTGATGGTTTTTTACGATAAGAATAACAGCCAAAAAGCCTAGAATCAGACCTACTATTATTCCACCAATAGAGTCATATATATTATCACCTGTGAAATGCATTAAAAATTGTGCAGCAAGTGCAACTACAACACCGAGTACAGCTGCACCGTCTTCATATACAACAGCTAGTGTCACAGGGTCGGCATCTTCAAAAATTTTCCTAGAGAGTTTTTTATCACCCATGAGTTCCCGCAAGGCAATCACTAAAGTTGTACCTTCTACTATAAAAGCAAGACACAAAACAAAAATTATTGAATAATTAAAATCATGTATGTTGCTGCTATTGTGATTAATAAGAGAATCTAAAGAGTGATATACAGTAACACCTGCACCTATAAATAAAATTCCACAAGCAGATATTAAAGACCAAAAAAATCTTTCAATACCATATCCATAACCGCGAGATTCATCTGCTGGCCTTTTTGATCTTTTTAGTCCTACTAAAAGTAAAGATTGGTTTAATGTGTCAGCAAAGCTGTGTACACTTTCGGCAAACATACTAGCTGAACCAGAGAAAATAGCAACTATTGTTTTTATTATAGTTACAAATACATTACCTATAAGAGCTGAAATGACTGATTTATTGCCTTGGGTGTTGTGAGACATGGCATAGATTATATCATATAAAATGTTTTATTTGAGTAAATATAAAAATATACATAAAATACTCATAATTATAAATTAGTACATATGGTATATGTATAGTATACTCCTGGTGTCGTATTAATATAATCTCATCTATAAAACTATATGCAAGAAGAAGAAACAACTACAGTTGAAGAAACAGTAGAAGCCCCAGTAGTAGAAGAAACAACTACAGCCGAAGAAACTGTAGAAGCTCCTACAGAAGAAGCAACACCAACAGAAGAAACAGCTGCATAAGCTTTTTAAATTAAAAATCCCCTTTGTACTAAAAAAGAAGGGGATTTTTAGTATCTACTTGCTTTTTATTTATAAAAGGTTATAATACAGACCATAATCATAATAACTTAGCTAATAGTTAGCAGGTAAAATAAATAAAATATATGGGAAACTATCAAGGTGGCGGCGGAGGTAATAGAGGAGGTGGTTTCAGAGGTGGCAACGGTGGTGGCGGAAGACCTTTCCGTGGTGGAGACAGAGGCGAGGTTACTATGCACAAAACTACTTGTGATGAATGTAAGAAGAGCTGTGAAGTTCCTTTTCGCCCATCAGGTGATAAGCCAGTATTTTGTTCAGATTGTTTTAGTAGTAAGAGAGACGATAGTGACCGTGCACCAAGAAGAGATTTTGGTGACCGTGCACCAAGAAGAGATTTCAATGATAGACCAGCTGCTCCTTCTTTTGCTAAACCAGCACCAGCTAATGATGAAGTAAAGAAACAATTAGCAGAAATAAGTACAAAGCTTGATCGTCTTACAAGTGCAATCGAAAAACTTGCTCAACCAAAGATGGAAACTAAATCTACTCCTGTTGCTGTAAAAGCAGTAGTTAAAGCAGAAGTTAAAAAAGCTCCAGCTAAAGTTGTTGCAAAGAAAGTTGTTGCACTAAAAGCGAAAGCTGTGAAAGTAGTTGCAAAGAAAAAGAAATAATTTTTTGATAATTACTAAAAATAAAAACCCTCAATCGAGGGTTTTTATTTTTTTTAACAAAGATTTAATCATAAATGATATAATAAGACTTATGTATTTTGTTTATATATTAGAATGTGCTGATCAAACTTTATATACAGGTTCTACAAATGATCTTAAAAAGAGAATGCACAAGCACAACAATCTAAAATCTGGAGCGCATTATACAAAGATACGCAGACCAGTTGTTTTAAAATATTCTGAAGAATTTAATACTTATAAAGAAGTAAGAGCACGTGAAGCAGAGATAAAACGTATGAAAAGAGAGGAAAAAATAGAATTAATAAAAATAAGTTTCAAATAATGCAAAAGACGATACAGCTAGACGGTAAAAATATTACATACACGTTAAAAGTTAGTAAACGAGCAAAACATATTAGAGTTGCTGTACTTAGTGACGGAAGTATTGTAGCTACAATTCCACCGTATGTTCCTTTGATAATAGTTGAAAATTTTATAGTAAAAAAATCACAATGGATTCTAGATAAGATTGAATATTTTTCAAAATTTAAAGGTAATAGTTTTAAAAAAGGAACTCATTTGGAATACCTTAAATATAAAAATAAAGCACTAATGTTAGTTACTAATCGTATAGAATATTTTAATAATTTTTATGGTTATAAGTGGAATAAAATTGTTATTAGAAATCAAAGTACTAGATGGGGAAGTTGCTCAAAAAATGGTAATTTAAATTTTAATTATAAAATAGCATTACTTCCAGAAAATGCAGCCGATTATATTATTGTGCATGAACTCTGTCACTTAAGAGAATTTAATCATTCTCATAACTTTTGGAATTTGGTTGCTAAAACTATTCCGGATTATTTAGATATTAGAAGAGAACTAAAAAGTAATGGTTTTATACTTAAATAATTTTAGACTAAGAACATTTTAGGGGTCCAACCCCTAACAGGGGTTGGACCCCTAAACTACTAATTATAAAATCCTTTCAATTTAACTCAAAATAAGGTAGAGTAAGGACCTATATGGCTCAAGGAGAAGTAGTAGTAAGATTTGAAAAGGTTTCTTTTGAATATAGTCACAATAAAACAATTTTGGACTGTGTGGATTTTTCTATACGCCGTGGAATGAAAGTCACAATCATGGGACAAAATGGTGCAGGAAAGAGTACAATATTCTCTTTGATTACAGGAGAAAATGAACCAGAAGATGGACAAATACATAAAGCACAGAGAGCTACTATTGCACTATCCCGCCAGGTTATACCTAGAGACGAACTTAGTCTCAGTGTCAGAGAATTTTTTGAAAAATGTTTTAAAGAAAAAGTTTATGACATAGATCCAAAAATAGATGATGTTTTAGAAATAGTAAATTTGAAAGGACACGAAAAAGTACACGAAAGACTTATGTCATCCTTTTCAGGAGGTCAGCAAGCACGTCTACTTCTTGCTTCTGCTCTTATTCAAGAGCCAGATATTTTGCTTTTAGATGAGCCAACAAATAACTTGGATAAAGCAGGAATCGCTCACCTTACTGATTTTTTAGTTAAATACAAAAAGACAGTTATTGTTATTTCTCACGATGCAGATTTTCTAAATAGATTTACTGATGCAGTTTTATACTTGGATCTTTATACAAAAAAGATAGAACAGTATGTAGGTAACTATACTGACGTAAGAGACCAGATTGCTGCAAGAATGGAAAGAGAAAATCGTAAAAATGCGATGCTTTCAAAAGAAATTTTGGCCAAAAAAGAACAAGCCAATGCCTTTGCTATGAAAGGGGGAAATCTTCGTGCTGTTGCAAAGAGAATGAGAGAACTCGCAGAAACTTTAGAAGAAGAAAAAGTTGATGTAAGAAAAGAAGATAAAGCTATCCGACCTTTTACTATTCCTGTGCAGGAAAATATAATAGGCGATCTTGTAACTTTCTCATCTATATCAATATATAAAAATCATAAAATTACAAAAATAAAAGCAAGCATTAAGCTTCGCAAAAATAAACATTTATTACTCTCTGGTCCAAACGGTATAGGAAAGAGCACTCTTCTTGAGCTAATAGCAAAAAGAAATGCAGAGGGAATATTTATAGAGTCAGATGTTCGTATTGGATATTATCGTCAAGATTTCTCAACACTTAATTTCAATGATACTGTGTACGAATCTCTTGCTGAGACCACAAGGCAAGTAAGTGGAAGAGTAAATGAAGAGGCGATACGCTCTACTGTAGCAGGTTTTCTTATTACAGGAGATATGGTTCATACTAAGATAGGTAGCTTGTCTGAGGGTCAAAAAGGGCTTGTAGCTTTTGCTCAATTGGTCCTTACTCGTCCAGGATTGCTTATACTAGATGAGCCCACAAACCATATAAACTTTCGTCACTTACCTATTATTGCCAAGGCGCTCTCTGAATACCAAGGAGCAATGATCTTGGTATCTCACACTCCAGAATTTGTAGAACAAATAAGAATTGACGAAATACTTGATTTAGATAAATAATAAAAAAACTACTACAAACTCTGCCATGGCAGAGTTTGTAGTAGTTTTTGTTTGTACGATTTTTATATAAATTCTATTACATCATCAAAATCTCTTCTTACCTTTGGGTAGTCAATTGTTTTATCTGCGCCACGATATCCGAGAGTAAGCATTGTAATTGATTTTAAATTCTTTTCTTTTAGATTTAATATATCATCAACTTTTTCTGAATTAAATCCTTCCATGGGGCAGGTATCTATATCAAGCATAGCTGCTGTTTCAAGCATTATGCCTAAGGGGATGTATGCCTGTGATTTAATCCAAGTATCGAGTGTTCCATCTGCAAGCTTTTGAGTGATAGAATTTTCTAGCATAGATTTTAATCCCTCAAGATTACCTTGGCCATCTTTAAGAACCTTAGCTGTTCTTTCTATTCTTTCTTTAGTTAAATTGTCGACACTATCTGTTCTATAAGTGATAACGATTAAATGAGAAGCATCTGTTATCTGTGATTGATTGTAACCAGCTTCTCTCAATTTTACTCTTGTGTCTTTATTGTTAACTACAATAAATTTCCACATTTCCATACCTATTGAACTAGGGGATAGTCTTGCAGATTCTAAAATAACATTCATATCATCTTCTGATATTTTTCTTTCTGAATCAAATATTTTTGTAGCGTAACGCCAGTTTAATGATTCTAAAATTTTTTTTCTTATCTCATCTTTTTTCATATTGATTTTAATTTATGTTGATTAATAAATACACTAAACCATATTTATTTGACTTTATATAGTTATGGGTATATATTCATAATATACCAGGTCGAGTTTAATAGCAAGTTTATTTATAAATATTATATTACTTTACATAAAATATACTGTGATTTAAATATATAAAATCAAAATGGTAAGACCAAAATGCGATAAAAAAGTAAATTTTTGCCCAAAATACAAGGAATTTAAACCAGAAGGATGCACTAAAAATGCTGACCTTGTTTATATTGATATAGAGGAGGCTGAAGCATTAAGATTAAAGAATATAGAAAATCTAAGTCAAAAGGAATCAGCTAATAGAATGGGCATTTCACAAAGTACTTTTCAAAGAATTTTGGTGTCTGCCTACAAAAAAGTTACAAGTGCTTTGATTGGAGGTAAAATTATTAAGTTAAATGAAAAATAAATTATGAACAATACAAAAGAATTGGTAGAAGATTTAGTAAAGATGATAAATGAAGGTAAAATAATGGATGCATTTGAAAAACACTATGCAGATAATGTAGTAATGCAAGAAAATGAAACAGCTCCACGTGTAGGTAAAGATGTAAACAGAGAATACGAAAAAGCTTTTGTAGAAGGTATTGTCGAGTTTCATGGTGGTAAAACACTAGGTATAGCAGTAGGTGACAACTACTCAACAGTAGAATCATTTATGGATGTTACACACAAGGATTGGGGACGAGTAGCTAGAACTCAAGTAGCTGTTCAAAAATGGGAAAATGGTAAAATAGTAAACGAAAAATTTTACTACGATACAAAATAAGTAATTTAAAAATAAACACTGTTTATTGCAAAACACCCATAGACTGTCTATGGGTGTTTTGCAATAAAAAAACAGGTCAATAAATAATCAACCTATTTTTATAAAATTAATTTAATCAATCCTAGTATTGAATAAATAGCTCCAGCTAATGTTATTGTACAAATGACTGTACTAATAAAAAACAGCATAAAGTTTTTCTTTGGGGTATTATTCCAAAGATGATGTCCATCACGATAATAAAGTAAGGTTACTATTGGGTCTGTGCAAACTAAGGCAACAAGCAAAAACCAATTACCAATTTTTTTGAATTTTAATATTCTTTTCGTAATGGATGTTAGTTCAATTGTTTTATATTTTTGGTCTCGTTTTTCTTTTAGATTTTCAATCAATAAGCAATCTATTTTTGCGTAATCATAGATTAGTATTAATAAATATCTTATTAAAAAACTGAACAAAAACATAAGAAAGATAGCAAGCTTAAACTCAAATATCTCAGCAATTTTATACTCGGTTACTTTTATCACTATATTAGTAGTAATAAAAATAATCAGACCAATTTTGAATCGATCTGGAAATACTACATTTTTCAATTTTACCTCCTTTTTTATTAAAGTATTGTTTGTTGATAATAGTAATACTTTTAAATTTTATTACAATACCAGACGGTAAAAAGTCATTTATTGTGATATACTGGACCATACAATTACTTATAAGTCATAAAAACAATAGAAATGATAAGTTTTATTTACAAAAAAATTATTAAGCCTATTTTGTTTCTTTTTCCAGCTGATGACGTTCATACATTCTTTTTGAAGAGAGGGTACATTCTTGGTAATTTAAAATATGCCAAAAAATTACTAGGTAAAATACTTCCATACAAAAATACAATTTTAGAACAAAATATTTTAGGCATTGATTTTATTAATCCTATTGGACTTTCTGCTGGGTTTGATTACAATGCCGATCTTATTGGTATATTGCCTTCTGTTGGATTTGGTTTCCATACTATAGGAACTGTAACAAATATGCCTTATCAAGGTAACCCAAAGCCAATGCTCGATAGACTTCCTAGATCAAAATCATTACTCGTAAATAAAGGATTTAAAAGTAGCGGTATCGATTTTGTTTTAAAAAAGATAAATAAAAAGAAAAAAAGTATTCCACTTGGAATAAGTATAGGGGCTACAAATCAATCTTATAAGAGTATAGAAGATATGACTATGGATGTTTATAATTGTTTCGAGAAATCACTTGCCGCGGATTATTTTGATTACTTTGAATTAAATATAAGTTGCCCAAATCTTATAAATAGCCAAAATTTAAAAGAAAAATTTGATGACCCTATTGGTTTTAAAATTTTACTAGATAATTTGTCGAAGTTAAATATAAATAAACCTTTGTTTTTAAAGATGCACGCTGAAAAAAGTATTGAGGATAGCTTGGTATTACTTTCAATTGCAAATAATTACAAATGGATTTCAGGTATTATAATGTCGAATTTAGTTAAAAATAGAGAAAACAAATCATTTTATAAAGAAGAGATAGTAAGTGCTGGTAGAGGGAATTTTAGTGGTAAACCAACAGAAGAATTTTCAAATAATCTCATTAGTGAAGTATATAAAAATTATAAAGGTAGATTTATAATAATTGGCACAGGTGGGGTGTTTAGTGGGGTAGATGCATATGAGAAAATAAAAAGAGGTGCTAATCTGGTACAAATGATTACTGGAATGGTATATGAAGGTCCTAGTGTTATAGGTAAGATAAACAAAGAATTGGCAGTATTACTTAAAAAAGATGGATTTAATAATATAAAAGAAGCAATAGGTACTAAAAAATACTAAATTGAGTAAATTAAAAGGCTGGATTTATTCCAGCCTTTTTATTTTTTTTGTAAAATTATATTTTACTTTGTTGCAACATTCGCAGAATTCTCTAAAGGTTCAAAACTTCTGACATCTTTTAGACTGTCGATTCCGATACAATCAAAAGCAGAATCACCAGCGTGACCAATTCTTAGTAAAATAGGACCGAAGCATTTTTTGTTGTTTTTGATTGCTTTTTTAACAGAATCAATAATTTTTGATTCGTCTTTGGTTCCATTTGTATCAAAGACAACTTTGACAACATTATCAGGGATTAAATATCCATGAGGGGAATTAAGGACATCTTGACCATAAACAAAAATTAATTTTCTATCCTTTTCTCCATTAAGAACTTTGCTTTTAACTTCATGCTCATAGGGTTTTTGAATTCCTTTGTGCATGCTTTTAGCTACAATAACTACAGTTTTATTACACATAACAAAAATTTTAAAGGTTTTACAATTTAAAATAATTATATCCTTTTTCCTAAATTAGTCAAATATAATCCTAATATTTTATTACAAATAATGTTATACTTTGAGCTATGAAAAAAGCAATAAATAATACTAAAAAAGTTAAAAACATATTATATACAGGACTTGGAGACAAAGGTACAACCACTCTTTTTGGTTGTAACCAAGAGCGTATTTCTAAAAGTGCAGCCATAGTTGAAGCTTTAGGATCTGTAGATGAATTAAACGCATACTTAGGAATAATGAAGGTATATTTGGATGTTGATAAGATTTTTTTAAAAACTGGTACTAAAAAAGTATTTTTGAGTTCGATAGTTGAAGATATACAACAAAATCTTTTTATTATTCAGGCAGAACTTGCTGGAGTAGACATGTTTATCAAGAAAAATGAATTAACTAAAATTGAAAATACAATAAATAAAATAGGGGAAGTACTTCCACCCATAACATCATTTACTATCTCGGGTGGAAGTGTTGCTAGTTCTGGATTGGATTTTGCACGCACACTTGCTCGTAAATCTGAGCGTAGAGTAGTGTCTGTCTCTGAAGAAGGAAGTAGAAAAATAAATTCAAATACTATTTCTTATATGAATAGACTTTCAAGTATACTTTTTGCATTGTCACGTTATTCTAACTACATTCTTTCTATTCCAGAAAACCATCCGGATTATAATAAATAATAAAATATAGTATAATAATCGCATGGATTTAATTAAAAAAGAACGAGAACTTGTTTGGCTGCAAATATTGTATTTATTTCTGATTCCAATTTTACTTTTATATTTAAAAGTTATTACCAGTAATTTCCGTATTATATTATTGCTTGCAATTACATTGCTATTGTATGGCATTACTCGTTACGAAAATTGGAATAATAAAGATTTTGGAATTCAACAAGATTGGAAAAAGTATTTTTGGCAATATGTAATTTTTACTATTTTGGGAGTAGTATTTCTGGTAGCGTTAGAAGAGCTTGAAATAGCTAAACCTTTTTTGAATTGGTGGAAAAATGCAAAATTTTTACTTTTGTTTATACCTCTCAGTGTTGCTCAAGAATTGATATTTCGTGGGGTACTTATGAATATGTTCCGTCGTGTTTTTTCAAACCCATTATTTATCATTGTTTTAAATGCTAGTTTGTTTTCATTGATGCATATTATTTATCTACATTCTTATTTTGTTCTACCTGTAACATTTATTGGTGGAATAGGTTTGGCTTGGATGTATTATAAATACGAAAATCTTGTTTTAATATCGATATCTCATACCATTTTGAATTTTGTAGGAATGATACTTGGTTTCTTTGTTATTAGGTAAATAAATTAAAAGATAATATAATATTTATTATGAAAGATAGTGATAATTTAAATAGACCTACTTGGGATGAATATTTTTTAAAGTTAGTAGATGAAGTTGGATCTCGAGGTACTTGTGATAGAGGAAGAGCTGGATGTATAGTAACCAAAGACAAGAGAATCCTTTCGACTGGGTATGTGGGTTCACCAGCTGGACTTCCTCATTGTGATGAAGTTGGGCACGAGATGCATACCGTAACAAATGAAGAAGGCATCCAGTCTCGTCATTGTATTAGAACAGCCCATGCCGAACAAAATGCTATAAACAATGCAGCCCGCATAGGTGTAGCCATAGAAGGCAGTACAATGTATTGTAAAATGACTCCTTGTTATAAATGTGCACAAAGTATTATTAATTCTGGTATAGTTAGGATAGTGGCACTAAAGGACTATCATGGCGCAAGTAGAACAAAAGAGATATTTAAACAAGCAGGAGTTGAATATGAAATACTTGGAGATATGGAGACTTATAAAGATATGTAAATTGTATGGTAAATCTTAAAGAATTACAAAAAGAAGTATTAAGAAATAAACTTCAAAAAGGATTCAATACTACAGATGTAGCATTGGAATTTTGTAGAGCACACGAAGAACTTTCTGAAGCATTTTCTAAATTTAACAAAAACCAAGATGGAGTTGCTGAAGAGTTTGCAGATGTTGCAATATTTCTACTCGGAATGTGTGAGATTCTCGGATATGATCTAGAAAAAGAACTTGTTGAAAAAATAGAGAAAAATAAAAATAGACAATATATAAAATCTAAATCAGCAGATGGTAGAGATGTGCTAGTGAGAGTAAAAACAGATATAGACCCATAATAAAATCCGCTTAAAGCGGATTTTATTATTATCTTCTTTCGTATACTACAAAGTTGCAGTCGTATATATTTTTGTCGTCTTTTTCGTGTTTATCTTCGCTCATCTTTTCCCATTCATCGCTATCTATAGTAGGGAAGAAGGTATCAGCATCTGGGAAGTCTGCATTTACATGCGTAATATATAATTTGTCTGCTTTAGAGATTAATAATTTATATATCTGCCCACCACCGATAATGAAAGCTTCTTCGTTGTCACCCATAGTACTTTCCAATAGTCTATCTAGTTCATCTAATGAATTGACTACCTCGGTATCTTCTTTTTTGAAATCTTTATTTAATGTGATAATTATGTTTCTTCTGTTTGGAAGTGTTTTACCTTGTGTTCCGTCAGGCCCAACTCCCAATGATTCAAAAGTTTTCTGCCCCATTATCACAGGGTGACTAGTGGTTGTTTCTCTAAAATGTTTCATATCTATAGGTAAGTCCCACAGAAGTTCATTCTTCATTCCTATCTCATTATTATTTGCGATGGCTGCTATTATAGATAATATCATTATATTAAATAGCTATATCAAAGTGAATTTTATCGTAACTCTGATAGTTTAGTAATTTTGTATCTTCTGCCTTCCATTCTAAAATAGATTGCCAATTTTCTGTTTGTATTGTTGGTAATGGAAATTTATCTGGATCACGGGTTAGTAATTCATTGGCACCATCTATATGGTTTTCATATATATGTACATCAGCTAAGAATCCTACAAGTTTGCCTTCTTTTAGACCTGATTCTTTTGCAAGTAAATGAAGGAGTATAGCATAGCTAGCAATATTGAAAGGAAGACCCAGCATAGTATCTACTGATCTTTGATTCCAAAGTAGATTTAACTCTCCATCTATAACTGTAACTTGAAATGAATAGTGGCAAGGTGGAAGTGCCATCTCACCGAACTGTTGTGGATTCCATGCACTTACTATCATTCTTCTATCTCTTGGATTTGTTTTTAATGTTTCTATTAGTTTTTGAATTTGGTCAATTCCTTGCCCCGTATAATCTGCGTCGTAAGTTGTATAAGGAGCATTAAAATGTCTCCATTGAAAACCATATATAGGACCTAGATCACGCTCCTCGAGCATTTTCTTTTTTGATTCTTCGTCATGTCCATATTTTGCTAGTTGTGGTTTAGCCCATTCATCCCAGATGTGATTATTTTTATCTTGAAGCCATTTTTTATCAGTAATACCACTAAGGAAAAATTCTAATTCTGTAGCAACAAGTTTAAACGGTGTCTTTTTTGTAGTAAGCAGTGGAAAACCTTTTGACATGTCATGTTCAAACATGGCACCTGCAATAGTAATAGCTTTTATACCAGTTCGAGTATCTACTTTTTTCCCTTCTTTTAAAATTTTATTTACGATGTCTAAATATGATCTCATGTCATCTATTATATCTTTTTCTCATTTTTTGCCAATTATGTTAAAATTGGCATATTACAAATTTAATCATCCACCATCAAATGATAGATAAACAAATAGAGAAACTTATAAAGGCAGAGGAAAAAAGACAGAAAAGCGTCATTAACCTGATAGCTTCAGAAAACTATGTTTCAAATGATGTTTTAAAAGCTCTTGGTTCAAAGCTTACAAATAAGTACGCAGAAGGGTACCCAGGAAAAAGATATTATGGTGGAAATGAAATTATAGATAAAGTAGAAAATCTTTGCATAGAACGTGCTCTTAAACTTTTCAAATTAAAAAAAGAAAATTGGCATGTAAATGTACAACCACTCTCTGGTTCTCCTGCAAACTTTGCTTTATATTCTGCTCTTGTTCCGGTTGGTGGAAAGATTATGGGAATGAAGCTAACCTCTGGGGGTCACCTTACTCACGGACATCCACTTTCTATGACAGGTAAACTTTGGAAGCCTATTCAATTTGAACTTGATTCAAAAACTGAAGTTATAGATTATGATTCTTTAAAAAAGTTGGCGATAGCAGAAAAGCCTGACATTATTGTTTGCGGATTTACTGCATACCCTAGAGTTGTTGATTTTAAAAAGTTCCGTGAGGTAGCAGATGCTTGTGGAGCACTTCTTCATGCAGATATTTCACATTTCTCAGGTCTTATAGCTGGAGGTGCTTACCCATCTCCGTTTCCATATGTAGATTCTGTTATGACTACAACCCACAAGAGTCTACGTGGTCCAAGGCATGCGATTCTTTTTGTAAAAAAGGATGAACGTGGTTTCGATGCAAAACTAGATAAAATGGTTATACCAGGTCTTTTTGGTGGCCCCCACGAAAATACTATTGCAGCTGCCTCTGTAGCATTTCTTGAAGCCTCAAAGCCAGAATTTAAAAAATATGCAAAACAAGTAATAAAAAACGCAAAAGTTTTAGCAAAAGAATTAAAAAAACTCGGTTGGCATATTATTTCAGGTGGAACAGATTCACATTTAATACTTATGGATACATGGATGGAAGGAAAAGGTATTTCTGGTAAAGAGGCGAGTTCTCGTCTTGAAAAAGCTGGTATTATAGTAAACATGAATACTATTCCAGGAGACTCTAGATCTGTTATGGACCCTTCAGGAATCCGTCTTGGAACTTGTGCAGAAACAACAAGAGGAAAAAAAGAAAAGGATATGATTAATATCGCTAAAAAAATGGATAAAATCCTAAGAGGTAAATAAAATTTAAATAAATAACTAAACAAAAAAGTACTACAAATTCTGCCATGGCATATTTTGTAGTACTTTTTGTCTTTGATATTTTTGTATTATTTGTATGGTTTTGCTAGTTTAAAAGTTTTTATAAATTTGTCTAGTTTTATACTTTTAAGGTATATACTAAATTCTTTTGGTAATGGATATGGCCCCACCCAAGTACTTTTTTGAACCATAATATAGTTGAATTTTTTAAGATGCCATCTGAGCCATTCTCTTTCTGGCTTTCTTCCTGTTGGTATATCAAACATTATTAATAGATCTCTTTTATTTGAAATATTATCTGGTTTATTAAATTTTTTAAGTGAATCAAATTTTTTCTTAACATACTCTTTTCCATATTTTGAAAGAACAATTCCAGCTAGTTCTTTTTCTATAATTCCTTTTCTGCTAAGCCTATCAATTGTATCTCTGAAGCTTTTTTGTGGGTATTGTTTAAAACGAGGAATACCAAACATATTAATACGCATGCCTTTATAGTTAAGTTCTGTATTCCAGAGTTCTTTTAATATTTCATTTACCATAGACATAATATGTATTATATCTTACACACCCTCATACTACAAACTCTGCCATGGCAGAGTTTGTAGTATGAGTGTGTGTATTTTAATATTTTGAGATAGTAAAAGATTTAGGTATAATTGATGGTATAAATATGAAAAAAAAATCAACTGGCAAAAAAGATAAGACAAACAACAAGCCAACCATTTTTTGGTTTGATGAAATAACTAAAAACTGTTTAGATATTATAGATACAAAAAAGAAAGAATATGGCTCTAGTGTTTGTAAATACAGACCATCTTCTATTACTGATAGGATATTGACCAAACTCTCACGCATAAGATCAATTCAAGAAAAAGGGGTCTCTCTTGTAGATGAAGAAATCGAAGAAACTCTAACTCACACTATCAACTATGTTTTTTTTAGAATTTGGAGATTAGAAGAAACAAAGAATGTTAGAGAAATAAATATTATAAAAATAAACAAGATAGTCAAAGAGATTAAAAGTATTCTTGAAAAGAAAAATCATGACTATGGTGAATCATGGAGAAAAATGAGAATATCATCGATTGTAGATGAATCTATAGTAAAAACTTGTAGAATAGTTGCAATGGAAAAGATGATAAAGAAAAATCCAAAACTAAAAGAAAAGTTAAATCCTAAAATACTCGATTCATTATTTGATATTACAAATTATCTAGTTTTCGCTCTTATTCATATTAAAGAAGGAGTAGATCCAATGCAATAATTATGGAACTAAAAGTTAAAAAATTAAGAGAAGATGCAAAGCTACCAACATACGGACACCAAGGCGATGCTGGTATGGATTTCTATGCTAAAGAAGATGTTGTTTTGTTTCCAGGCAAGCAAGCCCGAATCCACACAGGAGTAGCAGTAGAAATACCAGATGGTTATGTAGGGTTAATATGGGATAAATCCAGTATATCTTTTAATATGGGCTTGAAAGTTATGGGTGGAGTTATAGATTCTGGCTATAGAGGTGAAATAATTATGAACTTACTCAATACAGGAGATAAAGAAGTCACAATGGAAAAGGGACATAAGGTGGCTCAGATGATTATACAGAAATTCGAACATTGTGATATTGTAGAAGTAGATGGTATTTCAGATACTGAAAGAGGAGAGGGTCGCGAGGGAAGTACAGGATATAATTAATTAAGAATTACCCAGTAGGTTATTTTACTAAATCAAGAATGAAAGAAGAAATACAAAAATTAATACTTGAAACATTAAAAACTTTAAATATTGAAGAAAGTAATTTTTCCGTTGAACATCCTGAAGATTTTAAAAATGGAGATTATTCAACCAATGTGGCTATGGTGTGTGCTAAAAAAATAGGAAAGAATCCACGAGAGTTAGCTACTAGTATAAAAGAATTAATAGAAAATAATTTACCAAAAGAGATAGAAAAAATAGAAGTTGCAGGTGCTGGTTTTATAAACTTTTATTTATCACGTGATTATTTTACAAACAGTATAAGAGATATTTTAGAAAATAAAAATAATTGGGGCAAAAGTAGTTTATTGAAAGGAAAGAAAATAATGGTTGAATATACTGACCCTAATCCGTTTAAGCCTTTTCATATTGGACACCTAATGACAAATGCAATAGGTGAGTCTGTTTCAAGGGTTGTAGAATTTTCTGGTGCAGAAACTATAAGGGCAAATTACCAAGGAGATGTAGGTCCTCATGTGGCAAAAGCCATATACGGGATTATGAAAACTGGTATGCCAGATGAGAATATGACTATTTCAGAAAAAGCTCAATACATTGGGCGCTGTTATTCAGATGGCAGTAATTTATATGATACAGATGATCAGGCAAAAAAAGAAATTGAAATAATAAACAAAGCTATTTATGGTAGAACAGATGAAGAAATAAATAAAGTTTATGATTGGGGCAGAAGTATAACACTCGATGCTTTTGAAGAAATATATAAACTCTTGGGTACAAAATTTAACCACTATTTTTTTGAAAGTGAGATGGCCATAGCGGGAGAGAAGGTAGTCAGAGAAAATATTGGTAAAGTTTTCGATGAATCAGACCCAACAAGAGAGCAATCAGAGAAAGGGCAAACTGGAGCAATTATTTTTCATGGTGAAAATTATGATAAAAAACTTCACACTCGCGTATTTATAAATTCTCAAGGACTTCCTACTTATGAGACAAAAGAGATTGGGCTCACAATGGCTAAATTTGAAAAAGAAAATCCAGATATCTCTATAGTTGTCACAGCTACAGAACAATCCGACTATATGAAAGTAGTTCAAAAAGCTATCTCTCTAATACACCCAGATTACGAAATACGCATGAAGCATATAGCTCACGGGATGATGAAATTTGCTTCAGGAAAGATGTCATCACGAAAGGGTAATATAGTCACAGGTGAATCTCTACTTCATGATTCTATGGATATAGTTCTTGAAAAGGTCAAAGACCGTGAACTAACCGATGAAGAGAAAAATAATATATCTAGAATAGTTGGAGTTTCAGCTTTGAAATACTCAATTCTAAAATCATCACTTGGTAGTGATATAGTTTATGATTTCGAAAAATCAATTTCTTTTGAAGGAGACTCTGGTCCGTATTTGCAATATACCGCTGTTCGTGCCAATTCTATAATCATAAAAGCTAAAAGTTTTAATACAGAAGATAAAAAAGAAATACCAACAGAAAATACAGAATTAGAAAAATTACTTTATCAATTCCCTGAAGTTGTAGATCGTGCATATGCTTCACTCGAGCCACATCATATCGCCACTTATCTGACGCATCTAGCGAGCGCTTTTAATTCTTTTTATGGTAATACAAAGATTTTGGTTGATGAGAACAAGTGTGCTGATTATCATTTGAAAATTGTGACTGCATTTTATCAAACCATGAAAAATGGTCTTTGGTTGCTAGGTATAGAGACTCCAGAGAAGATGTAGATCGTAAAAGTCATATCGAAAGAGACGGCTTTTATTTCTAATATTGACGAAATAGCTTTATTGTGCTATTTTAGAAAAAGCTAGAAAATCTAGTAACTGACTAAGCAGCTCTTAGTGTTCTTTTAAATCAAGGAAAAGATGATGACGACAAAAAAGTTGATCACGTCAGATGACCCCAAGGGTCGTCAGACTACGGATTTATTCCGTAGTGCTTACAACAAAGCACAGCTCACAGAAGAGCAAGCGCAACGCTTAAACGAAAACAGAGGCGGTAAGTTCACAACAGAACTTCTGCAACTGATTCAAAAGCATTCGGCTACAAACCGGTATGCCAATGAGGTGGTTAGCTCAAGCTATACCTACCCAGAAGAGTACAAGGGTCCGAAAACGATCGAAGAACAGGTAAAATTCATTACTGAAAAGTTTGGACTTGATCCAACATCGGCATTGGAGTTTATTAAAACATTGCCTGCGTTACCTGACGGTGCCGAAGGATGGTTCGCCATTCCAAAAGTATCATCGGTTGCAAAGAAACATTTTCCTGCGATTACCGATTCTGCCGAACAGTATTGCGAAGCTGTAAAACTGGTTCACAGCAAACTTGCTGAAAGCCGTAGCTTCACAAATTACCGCAATGGTGAAATCGTACCGAGTAAATTGCGTGTACATGCAAGAACAGCAGGGTTACTTGAAGAGTTGGAAAATCAACAACAGGGAGACATCCTGATTCTCGCCGTTCAATACGGAATGAGACATCGTGGAAAATCAGTTCGTCGTGCAAGAGAAA
>JAPLXS010000007.1 GCA_026395965.1 Candidatus Nomurabacteria bacterium
GTCGTGCAAGAGAAACTTTCTCAGGCAACGAATTTGGTTTAACATCCTTTGCTCTTGGCTGTATGGCATTGGTTCACCCTGAACGCTATGTCCGCTCCGAAGAACTTGATACCGATTGTGCAGGTGACGAATTTGCTCCTGATGCTGATGGCGTGTTCTCGAAGGCTCCTTTCTTCTACTTCCACGATGACAAGCTTTGGTTCGGCGCGTGCGGTGTGTCCGATGCCTGCGGTGGCTATGGTTCGGCTTCGGCGTTCGTTCCGCAGAATTGACGATTGTACTTTGAACGTTTGAGTCTTTTGTTTTTTTTTGATCCTTGCGTTCGAATTTTTTTAAGGGATACCACTTGTGGTATCCCTTTTCTTTTTAATACTAATTAAAACAAGTATTATTTTTGTTGTAGAGGAAGGATAAATATCTTGCAATTTTGTGATTTTATAGGTATTCTTAATATACGCGTTGAAGAGGTTATCACCTCTGAGCCCTAATCAAAAAAACGGGCAAGCGTTGGGAAGAAAGCCTTTATTGGTAAGTAGAACCCTTTGACCGACATTGAAAAATGTTTAGGTCTTTAAATGAGAAGTAAATGAGGTGGTACCACGTGTTTCAATAGAAACTCGTCCTTGTATAACAATTGTTATTGTTGTACGTGGACGAGTTTTTTTGTTTTTATTATAAAATTAATATTAATAATAAATAAAACTGCACAAATTATATTCTAAAAAAGGTCCTCGGACGAGGGAGGACGAGGAGCCAGACCATTTTTTATAAAATAATTTGTTACGTTTAATGTAATTTATGGAAGAAAAAGATCAAAAAACAAATAGTGCATTGCGAGAAGAGGCAGTTTTAAAATTTTGGAATGAAAACAAAATATTTAAAAAGAGTTTAGAAAAGAAATCTCCACTTGGCGATTATGTTTTCTATGAGGGTCCTCCAACTGCAAATGGTAAACCAGGGATTCATCACTTGGAAGCTCGCGCTTTCAAAGATGCTATTCCTCGTTATAAAACAATGAGAGGGTATCATGTAGGAAGAAAAGGTGGGTGGGACACTCACGGTCTTCCTGTAGAACTTCAAGTTGAAAAAAAGTTGGGATTATCTTCCAAGAAAGCCATTGAAGAATACGGAGTTGCTCAATTTAACAAAGAATGCAAAGAAAGTGTTTGGGAATACGTAGATCTATGGGAAAAATTTACAGAAAGAATCGGTTTTTGGGTAGACCAAGAAAACCCTTATGTGACATATCACAATGATTATATTGAGTCAGTCTGGAATGTTATAAAAGAATCCAAAAAACAAGATTTACTTTATAAAGATTACAAAATCGTTCCTTGGTGTCCTAGATGTGGAACAGGTCTTTCTTCTCACGAGCTTGCACAAGGGTACCAGGATGTAAAAGATTTATCAGTATATGCAAAGTTTAAAATAAAACAGCTTCAAAATATTCCTATTTCTTCACGCTTTACCCCAGAGGGGCCATACACGACTCAGAAATCGGAAGATTTATCATCTGTTTACATATTAGCTTGGACTACAACTCCATGGACTCTACCCGGGAATGTTGCACTTGCTGTCGGTGAAAATATCGATTATGTAAAAATTAAAATTGCTAAAAATTCTTCATCAGATTCAGAGTTTTATATATTAGCAAAAGCCCGACTATCTATCATCACAGAAGAATATGAAATAGTAGAAGAAATGAAAGGCAAAGATTTGGTTGGTTTAGAATACGAACCATTGTATCCATATCTTGAAAATATAATTTCAGAAGTTGAAAAACCTAAACTAGAAAAAGCCTATAAAATATATAATGCGGACTTTGTAACAACAGAAGATGGTACTGGAGTGGTACACACAGCAGTTATGTATGGACAGGATGACTTTGTATTAGGTAATAAACTGGGTCTTCCAAAACACCATATAGTAGGACTAGATGGTAAATTTCTCGAGGGCACAGGATTCCTCGAAGGAAGATTTGTGAGAGACGAAGAAGTCGCCGTAGATATAATAAAAGATTTAGCTCATAGAGGATTTTTATTTAAGAAAGAAAAATACGAGCACTCATACCCACATTGCTGGCGTTGTAAAACAGCACTTATCTACTATGCTCGAGATTCTTGGTATATAAGAATGTCTTCTTTAAAAGATAAACTTATTGAAGAAAATAAAAATATAAATTGGGAGCCAGCTCATGTGAAAGATGGTCGTTTTGGCGAGTGGATAAAAGATATAAAAGATTGGGCAATTTCTCGTGAAAGATATTGGGGAACACCTATGCCAGTCTGGTCTTGTGATTTATGTAAAGAAATAGAAGTATTGGGAAGTATAGAAGACATAAAATCAAAAACTAAAAAGTCAGGAAATAAATACATCGTCATGAGACATGGCGAGACTGAATGTAATTTGAGAGGCGAAGTAAGTAGTACTGTAAACAATGACGATAATTTAACAAAACTTGGAATAGAACAAGTTATAAAATCTGCAAATGAATTAAAAAACCAAAAGATTGATTTGATTATTTCTTCTCCATTTGTGAGAACAAGAGAGACTGCGGAACTGTTGGCAGATAAAATTGGCTTCAACAAAGAAAGTATAATCTTTGATGAAAGACTACATGAAATGTCACTTCCAATGTATGAAGGTAAAAAGTGGGATGAATATCACAATGACTATCCAAAGACAGTAGAAAACTTTTCTAAGGCGCCAGAAGGCAATGAGTCTTATGAAGATGTCAGACGCAGATCTATGAGTTTTTTATATGAAATTGAAAAAACATATTCTGGAAAAAATATATTAATCATTACTCATGGAAGCCCTGTTTGGCAGATGTTTTCAGAAGTAAGTGGTTTAAGCACAGAAGAATCTCTAGGTATAATAGTAAATAATAAATTATTTAATTATATAAAAAACGGAGAGTTTGTAGAGCTACCATTTGTACCACTTCCTCATGATGAAGATTTCAAGATTGATCTACATAAACCATATATAGATGAAATAAATCTTGTGTGTGGATGCGGAGGTGTTCTTTCTAGAACAAAAGAAGTTATGGATGTGTGGCTTGATTCAGGGGCTATGCCTTTTGCTCAAAGTCATTATCCATTTGAAAATAAAGAAATACAATACCCAGCAGATTTTATCAGTGAAGCTGTAGATCAAACAAGAGGATGGTTTTATACACTTCATGCAGTGGGTGTAATTATGGGAAGAGGTAATGCATATAAAAATGTGATATGTCTTGGCTTGCTTCTTGATGCAAAAGGAAAGAAAATGTCAAAATCTATAGGAAATATAGTAGACCCATGGTTAATGATGGATAAATATGGAGTAGATACACTCAGACTTTGGATGTATTCTGTAAATCAACCAGGAGAATCAAAAAACTTTGATGAAAAAATAATTGCAGAATTGCACAATAAAGTATTCAATCTACTTTACAATGTGATAGCATTTTATGAGCTTTATAGAGATAAAGAAGTAGAAAGTACAAATGAGAAAGTAGAAAGTACAAATATATTGGATAAATGGATTTTAGCTAGACTAGATGAATTGGTTGTTTTGTGTACAGAAAAATTAGATGACTACAAGCTTCTTGAACCTGTTCGCGGGATTCGTGAGTTTATAGACGACCTTTCAACTTGGTATTTACGCCGTTCACGTGACAGAATAAAAGAAGGAGATATAGAAGCAAAGACAACTATATATTATGTGTTTAAAACATTAGCAAAATTGATGGCTCCATTTGCTCCATTTTCATCAGAAGATATTTGGCAGAAATTAAAAAATGATAAAGACGAAGAAAGTGTGCATTTGGCAGGTTGGCCAAGTATTCAATTAGGAATTAATAATGAAGAATTAATAATTGAAGGTATGCAAAAAGCGAGAGAAATTGTAACTCTAGGATTACAAGCAAGACAAAAAGCTGGTATTCCAGTTAGACAACCACTAGGAGAATTACGAATTACGAATTACGAATTACGAAAAGAATATAATGAAATTATTAAAGATGAGTTGAATGTAAAAGAAATTACTTTAGAAAAAGGAGAAGAGCAGAATGTTTCAATAGATACTCATATTACTGAAGATCTAAAAAAGGAAGGCCAGTACCGTGAATTACTTCGTGCAATACAAGATATTCGCAAAAAGAATGGTTTAAATCCTAGCGATGTTATAGTTCTTAATATCGAAACAAATAATGATGGACAATCATTGATAAACAAATTCAAATCAGAATTAATTAAGTCTGTTAGTGCAAAAGAAATACAAATAAAAGAAAACGATGGTGTTGAAATAAAGATTGATGAATTTGTATTTAGGGTTGTTATTGAAAAATAACTAATACAAAATATATCCTTCAGTAAGGATAACCCGTTTAGAATTAGATAATTATTACAATGCACCACATCTACCACACTCATGGATTTATACTTTCGTCTCGTAATACAGGCGAAGCCAATAAGATGCTTACTATCTATACTCGAGAGATGGGTCTTATTCGTGCTGCAGCTCAGGGAGTGCGATTACATAAATCAAAATTACGATTTACTTTACAAGATTTTTCTTATGTCAAAGTTGATCTAGTTCGAGGTAGGGAATTGTGGCGAGTTACTTCTGCAAAGCATATTTCATCATTTCCACTAGCGAGAAGCAATGCACTTTCTTTTATCTTGATAACAAGAGTAAATAAATTGATAGAGCGTCTATGTACCGGAGAAAGTCCAAATGAGAATATATTTGATGATTTTATTCAAGCATTATATCTACTAGATGATGAAAATATATCAGCCCAATCGCGTGAAGCACTCGAGCTACATCTTGTTTTGCGTATTATGAATAGTTTGGGTTATGTTGGTAATTCTCAAATATTAAACAATTACTTATCTACATCGTTTAATCATAGTAAAACAGAGTCATTGCTTCGAGATCGTCAGTCTATAATTTCTCATATAAATAAGGCTTTAAATGAGAGTCAATTATAAGGTTTTTATGTTATAATATAATTATGATTGAAGATAGTAAAAACAAAATTGAAGATATAAAAAGACATCTTTATGACCCCAATGATAAAACTATTGGTCACCAAAGAGAAGGGATTTTGCATCAAGTTAATCATCCTGTTAGTGAAGAATGGAAAATAGATGAATCTAATCTGAATGATAAAATGAATAATAAATACAAAAAACCGCCAGTATCAATTTTTAAAAAGTTTTTTATTATATCAGCTGTTTTTTTTGTAGGGGCAATAGGTTTTGCTGTCTATAAATTTTCAAGTAGTAATATTTCTGTTTCTAACGATAAAATAAATATAAATGTTATTGGTAATGCTTTTACAAAAGGAGGGGATGATCTGTCTCTTCAAATTGAAATTTCCAATACAAATAATTCAAACCTTCAACTCGCAAATTTAATAGTAGAATATCCAAAAGGAGCTGGGGATAATGCTAATGACGTTGTGCGTTTACCAAGAGATTCAATAGGTACAATCAAACCAGGTGAAACTGTTATTCGTAATATTAAAGTTAAACTTTTTGGTGAGGAAAAATCTATTAAAAATATTAAAATTAGCTTAGAGTATCATCCAGAAGGATCAAATGCTATTTTTACTAAGGACAAATTGTATCCTGTTACTATAAGCTTGGCCCCAGTTTCCCTAAATATAGAGGCTCCAACAAGTGCAACTTCAAACCAGCCAGTTTCATTTAAAATTACAACAACACTAAATACTTCTCTTCCTGACGAAAATCCTATTTTGCAGGTAACATATCCAAACAATTTCGTTTTTGATAGTGCTATTCCTTTACCAACTTTAGGCAATTCTACTTGGGATATTTCATCTCTTACAACTACAAATCCAGTGGTAATAGAAGTAAAAGGACGCCTGATAGGTCAAGATGGTGAAGAGCAAGTTTTCCATGCTTATGCAGGTACAACAAATGGAACAAATCAATCCGTCGTGAATGTTATTTATAGTTCTATATTGCAGAAAGTTACAATAGCAAAACCATTTCTTAATGCAACTATATTGGTCAATGGTATTGATAAAACAGAGTACTCAGTTTCAGGTGGTGAGAATATAAATGCCGAAATATCTTGGTCCAATAATCTAACTACACGCATAACTGATGGTCAAATAATTGTTAGTTTGTCGGGTAATGTCTTCGACAAAAATTCAGTAAATCCATCCAATGGTTTTTATGATTCTGCAAATAATCAAATTATCTGGGACAAAAATTCAATTGCTGAATTAGGTGAAATAAATCCAGGTAACAAAGGAACTGTTTCATTTAGTTTTAAACCATTGGCTTTGATCGGACTATCTTCAATAAAAAACCCACAAGTTTCTATAAAAGTAAGTATTCGTGGACGTGAACCACTATTGGGTTCTACTTATAATGCTATTAATAATTTTTCTGAAAAAATAATAAAAGTATTATCTGATTTTCAAATTGCTTCATCTGCAGCATATTTAGCAGGAAGCTTGCCTCCAAAAGTAGAGACAGAAACAAAATATACTATTACTTGGACTCTTTCAAATTCAGCCAATACTATAAACCAAGCTCAAGCACGCTCATCTTTACCTATATATGTAAAATGGATAGGACTAACTCCCGGAGAAAATGAAAATGTAACTTACAATGATATTACGAGAGAAGTGATATGGAATATCGGGTCTGTTCGTCCAAATACTGGCATAGATTTAAACCGTGAAGCATCATTTGTTCTTTCATTAAATCCTTCTAGTTCCCAGTTCGATAGTGTCCCTCAACTTATGAAAGATATCTATCTTTCTGGAATAGATTCATTTTCAAATACTTCAATCAAGAGCACTCGTGGTTCTGTCTCGACTTCACTAGCAGATGATCCAAATTTCCTACCTATCAACGGACGTGTTACTAAATAATTATAAACCCACCTACCGTTTAGTAGGTTAACAAAAAATAAAATGCAAGAAAAAGATGAAAAATTAATGGACAAAATAATATCACTTTGTAAAAGAAGAGGATTTATTTATCCAGGTTCAGATATATATGGAGGACTTGCTGGGACTTATGATTTTGGTCCGCTTGGCTCACTTCTCAAGAAAAATATAGAGGATTCATGGATAGAATACTTCGTACGTAGTAGAGAAAATATTCATTTAGTAGACACTTCTATTTTGGCACATCCAAGAGTTTGGGATGCTTCAGGTCATACTAGCGAATTCATAGACCCATTGGTAGATGATTTAAAAACAAACAAACGTTACCGAGCAGACCATCTGCTTGAAGAAAATGGTGTAAATGCAGAAAAACTTACAATAGATGAAATGGACAAAAAAATAAAGGAGTTGGGATTGAAAAGTCCAGAAGGTAATCCTTTTTCTGATGTCCGTAGATTCAATCTTATGCTTGAAACAAAGATGGGGGCAGTAGAAGAAACAGCTGTGACTACATTTTTAAGACCAGAAGAAGCTCAGAGTATGTTTATTAACTTCAAAAATGTTCTTCAATCTTTATCACCAAAAGTTCCTTTTGGTATCGCTCAAATAGGCAAAGCATTCCGCAATGAGATAACCCCAAGAGATTATATTTATAGATTACGCGAGTTTGAAATAATGGAATTCGAATATTTTATTCACCCAGAATCCCCATGGGAAGCTTACTTTGATAATTTTTTGTTAGAGCAAAAAGAATGGTTAGCAAAGATAGGAGTTGATACTTCAAAACTTCGCCCACTTGAGCATCCAGAGACAGCAAGGGCTCATTATAGTAGAAAGACTGTTGATTTAGAATTTGAATATCCTTTCGGAACCAAAGAACTTACTGGTCTTGCTCATAGAGGAGATTTTGATTTAAAAAGACATCAAGAATTTTCTGGTGAATCAATGGAAATGCTCAACGATGCAACAGGAGAGAAATTTATTCCACATGTTATAGAACCTACTATAAGTGTAGAGAGAGCAATACTTGCACTTTTATGTTCTTCTTATTGTGAAGAAGGTGAAGGTGATAATGTGCGTGTATATTTAAAATTTCCACCATCTATTGCTCCTTACAAAGTATGCGTATCACCACTACTCAAAAATAAACCAGAGCTTGTTTCTTTTGCTAGAAGTGTCTTTGGTGAATTAAAAAAAGAGTTTGGATGGGTTGTATTTGACGACAATGGAAATATCGGTAAACGTTATAGACGTCAGGATGAGATAGGTACACCATGGTGTGTTGTTGTAGACTTTGATACATTAGAAGATAATTCTGTAACAATTCGTAATCGTGATACAGGAATACAAGAAAGAATAAAAAAAGAAGAAGTCATATCTTATATTAAAGAAAGAATGAATTAAAATAAGAATAAAAAAGAACCGTTCTCTGATTACGGTTCTTTTTTATTTACAGTAAAATATGCTAAAATCATCGTATGCAAAAAGCAATAAAAAAAACATATAAAAACGGTTTAAGAGTAGTAACAATACCAATGAAAGAGAATCCAACCGTGACAGTACTTGTACTTGTGGGTACTGGAAGTAACTATGAAAAAAAAGAAATAAATGGTATTTCACATTTTCTTGAGCATATGTGTTTTAAGGGTACAACAAGACGTTTAACCGCGCAGTCTATATCTCACGAGCTTGATGGCCTTGGTTGTCAGTATAATGCTTTTACTAGCAATGAAATGACAGGATATTATGCAAAAGGAGATTCAAAAAATTTCAAACAGATTTTTGATGTTGTCTCTGATATATATTTGAATTCAACTTTTCCAGAATTGGAATTAGAAAAAGAAAAAGGAGTAATAGTTGAAGAGATAAATATGTACGAAGATATGCCAGCAAGCCACGTACAAGATCTTTTTGATAATGTGTTGTACGGAGATCAGCCAGCAGGTTGGAGTGTCTTAGGTACAAAAGAAAATATTTATAAAATGAAACGTGACAATTTTGTAGATTATAAAAATAGTCATTATGTTTCATCTAATACAGTAATAATAGTATCAGGCAATATCACAAATGATGATGTTCAAAAAGAAGTAAATAAATATTTTAAAGATATAAAATCAACCACAAAAATAAAAAAAGTAAAAACAAAAGACATACAAATCGGTCCAAAAGTTTTAATAAAACACAAAGAAACAGATCAAACTCATTTTGTGATGGGGGTAAGGACTTTTCCTTTAAACGATAAGAGAAATATGACACTATCACTTCTCTCTGGTGTACTAGGAGCAGGGATGAGTTCAAGGCTTTTTATTAAGCTCCGAGAAGAAATGGGTGTAGCGTACTATGTTCGAGCACACAACAGTGTCTCGCTTGACCATGGAGCTTTTCAAATATCAGCTGGAGTAAATAACACAAGAACAGAAGAGGTTATAAAAGAGATTCTTAAAGAATGTAATCTTATGATTTCTCAAAAAGTAAGTGAAGAGGAATTAAATAAGGTTAAGTCATTTATAATAGGGAATATGAAGATGTCCTTAGAGTCTACTGACGATATAGCCAATTTTTATGGAGGTCAGGAACTTATGAAAAATGAAATAAAGACCCTAGAAGAGAAAATTAAAGAAATTAAAAAAGTAACTAGAGAGGATATTCAAAAAATGGCCAAATTAATATTCAAGAATAAAAACCTAAATCTAGCTATAATCGGACCATTTGAAAAATCTGCACAATTCGAGAAAATATTGAAATTCTAATACACCATTAAATATGTTATTATAGAAGTTTATGGATCCCGTTAGAGATGTGCTCGTAATAATCTTCGGGAGAGTTTAATATAATTAGAAAGTTTATATTATTAAATAAAATTAATCAGATACGTCCCACCCTTGGGGGACTATCTCTAACGGGATGGATGATAAATTTAAAAATGTACATATAAGTATCTCTACAAATACTCTTATAAAGATACTTCTTTTAGGAGTTTTGGTTATTGCTGTTATTAAATTATCAAATATTATTTTGATACTATTTATTGCCATAGTAGTAGCTTCTTTTGTTGAGTCAGCGGTAAAAAATCTGAAACCTTACATAAAAAGTAGGTCTCTTTCTGTTTTTCTTGTATATATAACTACTATTGGAATAGTCGTTGGATTGTCTTCTGTTTTCATACCAGTTTTTATCGAAGAGACTTCTGCTCTGGTTTCATCTCTTAGTCAGTATATTCCGAGTGGTAGTATATTGAATACATTTCAGCCAGATACAATCTCTGGAGCAAAAGATGTAGTTTCTAGTTTGTCCCACAATGCATCTCTATCTGAAATTATCAACAATACTCAGACTTTGATTTCTAGTATGTCAGGTGGTTTTATGGATATATTTGGTGGAGCTTTTGGTGGTTTATTTAATTTTTTCCTAATTATTATTATTTCATTTTATCTTTCAGTTACGGAAAGAGGTATTGAAAATTTTCTACGCATCGTTACTCCAAGTGATAGTGAAGAATACATAATAGGTTTATGGCAGCGTACAGAACATAAGATAGGTCTATGGGTACAAGGTCAGATGTTGCTAGGACTTATAATAGGTATACTCACATACCTTGGTCTTACTATTTTAGGTGTTAAATATTCACTTGTTTTAGCTATATTTACGGCATTTTGTGAATTGGTACCATTTGGGATATTTTTAGCAGTTATACCAGCTACTTTATTTGGATTCTTAGATGGTGGAGTTACACTTGCATTGCTCTCTTTTGGTTTATACTTTATACTTCATCAATTTGAAAATTATTTAATATATCCTTTAATAATAAAAAAGGTTATAGGTATATCGCCACTAGTAGTAATACTTTCAATAATCATTGGAGCAGAGCTTGCTGGTTTTTTGGGTATTATACTTGCAATTCCAGCAGCAGTTTGTTTATTAGAGTTTTTAGATGATATTGAAAAGGATAAAATCCTTTCAAAAAATAATTAATATGCAAAAACCATTTTACTTAACAACAACTCTTCCTTATGTAAATGCACCTCTTCATATGGGTCATGCTCTTGAGTTTATACGTGCCGATACTATTGCTCGTTATAAAAAACTCGATGGATATGATGTATATTTCAATACAGGTACAGACGAACATGGTTTAAAAATATTTGAAAAAGCAAAAGAAAACAATCTATCAACTCAACAATTTGTAGATAATGGATTTGAAACTTTCAAAGAACAGTTAAAAATGTTTGGAGTATTAAGTGATATAAACTATATCCGTACAACAGATAAAAACCATGAAAAAGCAGCCCAAGAATTTTGGACTCGTGTATCTGACAATGGTTATATTTACAAAAAAACATATGAAGCCAAGTACTGTGTTGGTTGTGAAAGTGAAAAAACAGATTCTGAGCTTGTAAATGATGAATGTCCACTACATGCAGGCAATAAATTAAAAATAATAAACGAGGAAAATTATTTCTTTAAATATTCAGAATTTCGAGATGAGCTTTTAGATTTGTACGAAAAAAATCCTAAATTTATAATTCCTGAATTTAGATTTAATGAAATGAAGAAATTTGTTGAAAATGGATTGCAAGATTTCTCTATTTCAAGACTAAAAGAAAAGATGCCGTGGGGTATAGCTGTCCCAAACGACGACTCTCAGGTTATGTATGTGTGGTTTGATGCACTTGTGAACTATATCTCAACTCTAGGTTGGCCAGAAACTTTAGAAAAATTTGATAAATATTGGGTAAATGGAACTCCAACTCAATATTGTGGTAAGGACAATACTCGTTTTCAGAGTGCTATGTGGCAAGCTATGCTTATGGCTGCTCAGCTGCCCAATTCTCATCAAATAGTAATAAATGGATTTATTACTGGTGAAGGTGGTATTCGCATGTCTAAGACACTTGGAAATGTTATTGATCCTAGAGATGTAGTAAAAGAATACGGAACAGATGCACTTAGGTATTTTATGCTCCGTGAAATATCTTCTTTTGAAGATAGTCCTTTTACTCTTGAAAGATTTAAAGATTCTTACAATTCTGGACTTGCAAATGGTTTAGGAAATTTAGTATCGAGAGTTATGAAGATGGCGACATCAAACAATATAACTATAGATAAATTTCCAACATATAAAGATGTTATAGATCTTGAAGTCGAGGAAGGTTTTGCTGATTTGATGAATAGATTTGAGATTAAAAATGCTACTGATTTATTGTGGACACGTCTTCAAGTTTTTGATGGAATAATACAACAAGTACAGCCATTTAAGTTGTTAAAAAGTGAAAATTTAGATGACAAAAAAATAGGGACAGAATGTATAAAAGATATAATGCTAGGATTGTATCAAATATCTCTACTTTTAGAATCAATAATTCCTGAAACATCCAAGAAAATCCAATATTTAATAAAAGAAAACAAAATGCCAGAAATCCCATTGTTTTTGCGCAAAGACTAAAAATGCAATAAAAAAGCCGGCACTGATTTGTGCCGGTTTTTAGATTTAATTTTTAATCAACTACATATACTATTGTCATAATAGTATATCCTTTGATTGCATCAATGTTGTCATCGCTACCGATATCTACACTGATAGATCCATTTTTGTATTCTAATACATAAGAAATATTATTTTTATTCGCCAAAGCAATAATTGCATTTTGGGGAATATCAATAATTTTGCAATTACTAAAATCACATACAATAGTTTTTAGAAAATCCACACCTTCTCTAGAATCGCCATGAGTTTTAGTTTTAAAAAAACGCAAAGGTTCATTTGTTGGAAAATTTCTACAAGCTTTGTTCATTATACGTAAAACTTCTTCTGCGTCTTTAATACAAAGAGTATCTGTTTTCTTTTGTTCATTTGGCACATATCTTGCCTGCACTAACTTGTATTTTGGTACTCCATCAGTGTTGATGGGTATTAACCATGATACGCGGTCATGCTGTAGATTTTCTCTAGAAAAGGGAATGCTTACTTTTTCGGTGAATCCAGCTTCTTTTGTAGATATAAATCTTTCACCAAATAGTTCTTTAGCTTCTCTTTCTGTTACACTTTGTGCGAAACAAATCAATGATAAAAGTAATAAAACAGAAACATAAATACTTTTTTTCATAACCAATCTTATTTAAATAGCTTTTATATATTATATAACTATTTGACAAATAAGTCAATCTGTATTGCATTTGCGCTATTCATAATTTTTATATATAATTAAAGCATATATTTATAAAAATATATTAAACTATGACCAAATTTTTAATTACACCAATTTATTTTCATTATATTTTTTTAGGTAAACTAGTACAAGATGCTGCTATCTTGTCATCTATCAATTTTAGCGACAGCGATAAATATCAACAATTTAAAATATCTATTTTCTTAAATTTTAATCGATATCTAATGAATCATATTTTATCATTAGAAGATATAGAGTCAGACAGATTGATGGAGCTTTTAATCCCAGCGATGGAGAAAGCAAGCGAGGAAGATACACTAATGGTTTTAAAGAGTCACATGGGTTCTTTTGATAAAATAAGGAGCGAATTTTTAGAAATTTTTAATAATCATAATAAATAAATTATATGGAAGGAAAATTTAACATGACGCCAGTAGAAAAACCGATAGCTAAATCTAAAACAGTGGAGAGTGTTCCTTTAGATAATAATTACAAAGAGTTGCTTAATTTTTTTGAGGAGTCAGATAAAAATGGAGTAGAAGTAACAAATGAAATAATTGAAAGTGAATTAAATAAAATCCTTGGTATGGGTGTTCCAGAATTTCTTAAGAAAGAGATAAATGACCCTGAGATAAAAGGAATCCATGATCGTATAGCACAAGAGATTGAGAAAAGAAGTTATCAAGAAGTACCTAAGTCAAAAACTGTATTAGAACGTCTTCGCAATATGGGTGCCAATAAATACCTTAAAACCTTATTTTTAAGTGCAGCTATGCTTTCCCAAGTAAATCAAGGTTACGCAGCAGAAAAGAAAATAGGTAGTGGAGATAAGGATAAAAATAAAATTGAAGCAAGTACTAATACAATAAGTAATAAAAGCACTGATAGTGTTACTTATGATACAACAAAAGATCTTAATATCGGTAAAAATGATGGCTCAGAAGGACTTAGAAATATCTCAGAGATAAATATGACAAATAGTTTTGATATTGATAAATCTAGTATTTCTGGTGAAAATATTGGTAAAATCACAAATAATTTGCATTCATTTCTTGATAAAATAAATTCTCAAAATTTTAAAAAGTTTATGGATTCAAAAAAGGTTTTGTATGCCTCAAGTGATGAAAGAGCTACTAGATATGGGTCAACAGATAAACAATTAGCACCAACTCCTGAAAATAATAAAATTTTATCCAGTGACAGATTAAACGAGTTAGAAAAGATATTAAAGGAGACCATAGAAAATCATGATTTTTCAAAGTCTGGTTTAAGCGAAAACGAAAAGAATGAGATAAAAAATATTCAATTTTTACATGAGATACCTGAATCAGGTTTTACTAAAATCGTTGATTTAAATAAAATAAATCCTTTAACTGGAGAAAACTACACCGATAAAGATGTAGAAGAAATGAAGAAAAATGACAAAGTGTTGTATGAGAAACTAATGAATGAATGTCGTTATGTAAAAGCAAACTTTATGGTTGAGTCAATTAAGACACCTGAATCAATCAAAACACCCGAGTCAATATTTGAATTAGATAAATTTGATGAATGGAGTGCATATTGTGATGATAGTCCTTCAACACAAGCACTAAAGAGATTTCTTTCAAAAAGTATTGAAAAAGTAAGTAAAGGACCAAATGCAAATAAACCAGGGCAACTTGTCTTTTTTTCAGATGGTATAGATGCAACACAAAACGTATCAAATATGTCTGAAGCTTCTGAAGTAATAAAAACAATGGAATCAAAAGGAAGTTCATATGAAAAGGTTTTTACATCTCTTATTTCTGGCTTAAATCGTACAATCGAGTCTGATAGTAAAACTTATAAAAATGGCGAATCTCTACCAAAGAGAGTTGCTTATGTTATTACCGATGAAGCATTACAAGATGCTAGTAAGTTAGATGAAGCAATTAGTGCTGCAGATAAATCAAATACAGAGGTTAAAATTATAATGAGAGGAAAAACTTTAGATATTCATAGTATAAAGAATATGCTAGATAAAGCTATTTTAGAAATAATTAAAAAACAAAAATTATCAGAAGATCAAAAATCATTGGATATAAACAAAAAAGTATCAAGTACCAATGACTCAGACTTAATAGCTGAATTTAAAGTTTCTCATCCTCGTATACAAATCACAAGTGTGACAATGGATGGCACAAAAACAAATCTACCAATCGTAGGCGCCGAGAAGGGTGTTTCTCCAACATTTATCAATCTTTAGGTTTAATATTTTATAGAAGAATATGATTCCAAAATATATTGATATACATTCTCACCTAAACTTCAAAGCATTTGAGAGTGATAGAGATGCTGTTGTTCGTCGTGCACTTGACTCTAGTACTTGGATTATAAATGTAGGCACTCAATACGATACTTCTAAAAAGGCAGTAAAAATGACAAATGAATATGAGGAAGGAGTGTATGCAATCATAGGTCTTCATCCTATTCATACTGGAGCATCTTATCACGATGAATTTGAGCTCGGTGAAGAAGAGAAAGACTTTGCAAATCATGGAGAAGTTTTTAATAAAGAAAAATACAGAGAACTTGCAAATTTAGGCAAAGTTGTAGCAATAGGGGAATGTGGTCTCGATTATTTTCGCTGTACAGTAGAGTCTATAGAAAAACAAAAAATCGCATTTATATCACAGATAGAACTTGCAAACGAACTAGGTATTCCTCTCATGCTTCATATTCGCAACAACGATGAAGACAAAACTCACAATGCTTATGTTGACTCACTCGAGATTCTTAAAAAATATTCAAAAGTAAAAGGTGATGTTCATTTTTTTGCTGGAAGCTTGGAGGATGCTATCGCTTTTACGGATTTTGGATTTATGATTTCTTTTACAGGAGTAATAACTTACGCACCGAGGAAGGATGGTAAAGGTTGCAATTATCACGAAATAGTAAAAAGCATTCCACTAGATATGATAATGACAGACACAGACAGTCCTTATGTAGCCCCAGTGCCCTACAGAGGGAAGAGAAACGAGCCTGTATATGTAAATGAAATTGTTAAAAAAATTGCAGAGATAAAGGGGTTGGAAGAGGAAGAAGTCGCTGCTCAAATTGTTATGAATACTAGAAAAATGTTTAAGATTTAGAATTTATGTTTAGACGTCCAACATCTATCTGCTGATAGGTGTTGGACGTCTAATACAAGATTATAAGGTTTAAAATAGAGTTTGATCCGTTTTTGACATATCGGCATATATTTGTTAATATATGCCTTATCTCGTTTGTCCCGACCCTGAAGTCGGTACACACTGGTCCATAGCGAGATAGTATTAAAATTAACAATTATTACGCATTTGGTGTTGCGCTCTGAAGTATATTGCGCTTCATCAATTTGCAAAAACTAAAAATGGCTAAAAAGACTATAGAAGAAAATATAGGTGAGGAAAAAGAAGCACGTTTGGAGGTTTATGAAGTAGGTTACATAATGTTGCCTACAATAGCAGAAGAAAATCTAGGTGAGGAAGTAACATCATTTAAGGATACATTAACAGAAAAAGGGGCAACTTTTATTTCTGATGAATATCCTAAACTAATAGAACTAGCATACGAAATGGCTCGTTCAATCGCCAACAAGAAACAAAAGTTTTCTTATGGTTATTTCGGATGGGTTAAATTTGAATGTAGTACTTCTCAAGCTAAAGTTATAAAAGATATGCTTAGTAAGAATGAGAAACTTGTTCGTTTCTTGATGATTAAAACAGTTCGTGAAAATACTATGTCAGTAAAGCGTGCTTATGGCAAGCAAGATGGAGCAAAGCGTCGTCCTGCTCAAAAGCATGAAGAAGCTACTCCAATAAACGAAGAAGTAATAGACAAAGAGATTGAAGCACTAGTGGTATAATTGGATTAGCAGTTAGTATCTAGCAACTAGATACTAAGTTCTAGAAAAATCATTATTATAAAATAATAAATAAAATAGTTCCAAGCGTATTTAAAGCTAGAAGCTATCAACTAATTATATGTATTTAAACAAAGCAATTCTTATCGGGAACTTAACTCGTGATCCAGAATTAAAAGCAATTCCTTCTGGAAACAAAGTCTGTACTTTTAGTATAGCTACCAATCGTACATATAAAGATGCAAACGGTGTAAGACAAGAAAAGACTGATTATCACAATATAGTAGTTTGGGGCAAGACAGCCGAAAACGTAGCTACATATATGAAAAAGGGAAGTCAAATACTAGTTGAAGGAAGAATGGAAACTCGTAGTTGGGATGATGCTGCAACAAATACAAAGAAGTACCGTACTGAAATTATTGCTGATACTGTACAATTTGGATCAAAGAGCACAGGAACATCTACTCCTTCATCTGCATCATCATCTTCCAAGCCACAAGCCAAAGAAGAAGATATAGGTACAATAGATTACCCAGAAGAACAAATAAACGCAGAAGACATTCCATTTTAAGTTAGCAACTAGAAGCTAGAAACCTGCCTACCGACAGTCAGGCTAGTAACTAGTATAAAAAGAAAATTACAAGAAATAATAAAATCTAGAAGCTAGTACCTAGCTCCTAGTAACTAATTTATGAAACAAGATTATTTTTCATCAAACAATATAAAACATATTGATTACAAAGATGTAGAAGTTTTAAAGAAATTTCTAACTCCAAGTGCTCGTATGCTTGCCCGCCGCCGTACAGATGTAACAGCAAAGAATCAAAGAAAGCTTGCTGAAGCAATCAAACGCGCTCGCTTTATGGGACTACTTCCATATATAGCTAAATAAAGTCAACCAAAACACCCTCAATATATTGAGGGTGTTTTGGTTGACAGGGGGGGGGTAAATGTTAAACTACAATAGTATATATTATAAATTAATTATTGTATTTATCATTTTACCTAAAATACAGGAATGATGATTTTTACTAAAAAATATATGAAAAAAGTATTATTAAGTTTGTTTATTTTTGGATTTCTTACAATAGGAACTCAAGCACATGCATTTTCATTGAGTGACGCTCAGTTGGAAATACAAAATCTAAAAAATGATATTTTGCAATTAAAAGGACAATTACTTGGTGCAGCAGCATTTAGTAATGTAAGTGTTTCTAAGGTTGCACCAAAAACAACAGTTGGTGATCAAACCCCAAGAATTAAAATTATTAATAAAGTGGGAGGTATTATTAGTAGTAGTGCAGAATTTAATTTACAGTGGTCAACTGTTGGTTTTACTTCAACAGATACTGTTCATTTATCTATTTCTGACGCAAATAATAATTATCCGTTTTCAATTTCAACATTAAACGATGGAAATGAGACTATAGTTATACCGCCATTGAATGGAACATATACATTTATTGCAAAAATCGACGGTACTAATGTTTCTGCATCTGATGAATTTAATGTTGGTTTAATTATAACTACAGGTAAAGTCGCCCCAAAAACAGGAGAACTCCAAGAATTTAAAATTAAATCTCTTACACCAGTAAGTGGAGGGACTTATTTTAGTAACTCAGAACTTAATGTAACTTGGTCAACCAATGGTTTTGCTGCGACAGAGCTAGTTAATATAGCTATCGCGGGTCCAAATGGTACCTATCCATTTTCAATTAGCACAGTAAATGATGGAAATGAAACAATATTTATACCATCCGTAACAAATGGAACATATGAATTTGTATTAAAAATTAATAGTTATCATGCTGCATCTAATGAATTTAATATTAACTTAGTTGCTCCTACAACAACAACACCAAGTATTAAAGTTCTTGCTCCAAACGGAGGGGAAATATATCAAACAGGACAACAGGTTGTTGTAAAATGGGAAACTCACAACTGTACTGGTAATATTACTGAAATAAATTTAATACCTATTGACATGCAAGGTGGTAGTGGAGTTACTTTTGTTAAAGATATTCCTAATACTGGAAGTTATACAGTAACTCTTCCAACAGCTCAAGATGGTATTTCATCTCATTATTCATTTGGAAATAACTTCAAAATGCAAGTAATGATTGGTGGAAGTCAATCTAACAATGAAGTTACTGATTCATCTGATAATTTATTTACAATTTCAATACCCATTATTACTCCCGTAGAAACAGAAGCTAAAGTAGCAGTAAAGTCAGTTGATCAATTGTCTCCAATTTCAAGAACCCTTAAAGTGGGTATAAAAGGAGAAGATGTAAAAAGACTTCAATCATTTCTTAAAATAACACCAGATGGATCATTTGGTCCTATGACCGCAATAAAAGTTAAGGAATGGCAAGCAGCAAATGGTTTAAAACAAGACGGACTTTTTGGTATAATGAGTAGTCAAAAAGCAGGATTGGATAAATAAAAATATCTAAGACTTAAAAAGCCCCCGACCGAAGGTCGGGGGCTTTTGTATTATATTAGACTTAATGAAGTTAGGAATGTTTCAAGTTCTTTTCCTTTGATTTCTCTGAACTCACCTAGGGGTATTTTGTCGAGTTCAATATTCATTACTCTTATGCGTTTTAGATTGATTACATTGTGGTGTAGAGCCTCACACATACGTCTTATTTGGCGTTTTTTGCCCTCTGTGAGGACTATATGGAAGGTATCCTTGGATTTACCCATTCTCCATACTTTACACTTTTTACTGATAAATTTATCAAAATGAACACCATTGCCTAACATTGTAAGAAAAGTATCTGAAAATGGCTTTTCTACTTTGACTGTGTATTCTTTTTCGTGGACGTATTTTGGTGACAATAGACGGTCAGTTACACGGCCATCGTTTGTCACTATTATGAGTCCATGAGAATCTTTGTCTAATCTTCCAACAGGAAATACTTTTACAGGGAATCGTGTTACTTGTAATATATCTTTACTTGCAGGGTCTGGATTTGTAGATACATTTATATCTTTGTTATATGCATAGTATACATATTCTTTTTTTGAACCTTTTGTTTTAACTACAACTTCGTCGCTTTCATTTACTTTGTCACCAAGTACAGCAAGCTTGCCATTGATAGTAACAAGACCTTTTTTGATAAGATCGTCTCCGCCTACACGAGTAGAGAAGTTGTTTAGAGCTAAATATTTATTTATTCTGATTGGGTATTCCATAGTCATGATTATGCATTAATTTGGGAATATAGTATAGACCCGCTAATAAAATGATACTTAAAATAATAAATAGAGATTTAAATGGCAAATATATAAATATTAGAGTACTGATAAGAGGAGCGATGATATAAGCAACGGGAGTCATATCTCTAAATACACTTAATAGGTATGTTTCTTCTTCTTTTACGTGAGTAAAGAAATAAATCTCTGATGTAGTTTCTATTATGCTTGCTCCGACACGGGTCATAAATAATATTGCACTCCATACCAATACACTTTTAATAGTTGTAGTTGAAATCAAAAAAGTTGATGCACTTATGATTATAAATCCTATATATAAAAGTGTTCTCTTTCTTATATGATATTTATCTACAAGTATTCCTATAGGTAGTCCAAATATAACAAAAGGAGAAAGCATTATTGTAAATATTATTCCTATCTGACTCCAACCTAGTCCAATGTGCTGGTATAAATATATAGGTGTATAAACAATCATCCATGAGTAGAAGAATTGTAATATAAAATTTATAGTTGTAATAGCAAGCATGTGAGGATTTGTTTTTAAGAACCTATAAGTTTCTAGAAAAGGAGTTTTCTGGTATGATTTGTCATCAAACTTTTTAACTGAAAATATCAATCCGAGTGTCATGATTACTGTCATTGCAAAAGCCAAAGTATATATAGTTTGATATCCTCCTTCTTTTGTAATCAAGAAAGCTGTTATGAGAGGGGATGTCACCCAAGCCAAGTTTATGACAGTTAGATAAAGACCACGATTTTTACCAACGGTAGATTTATCTCCAAAATGCTCAATAAAAATATCAATACAAAATAGTATTTGTGTATTTGTTGAAACAAAAGCTATAAAAGCAGCACTTATAATATAAGGATTATTGGATATAATCATTCCAAACAAAGAAAACATATTGACTAGAAGTAGCCAAAGAGTGAGTCTTTTGTTTCCAAAATATTTCAAAATATTTGCACTCTTTGAAAGCAATAATAGGGTAGCCAAAGAAGCAAGTGTGTACAATATACCAACCCATTTCTCTGAAACTATATTTGATAAAAATGTAGAGTTAACATAAGCAGATATAGCAATATGTAGAGTAAAAAGAAATGATAAAATATACATCCTGTTTATTTTCGTAAGATTCATAGTTTCAATTTTATATTTAATGAAGTAAATAATTAATAATTTAGATACTTAGTAATACTGGGATAACGATAGGTCTCTTTGCTGTTTTTTGGAATAAAAATTTTGAGATGTTGTCTCCGAGTGCTGATTTTACGGAATCAAAATTTATAGGATTCATTCCAAAAGTTTCATCTTCAACAGTCTTTTTTATTATCAAGCGTACTTGGTGTAGTAATTCTTGGTTTTCTTTCAAGTAAATAAATCCACGAGATATTATATCTGGAGATTTTCTAAGTTTTCCTGTTTCAGCATCAATAGTTGCGATAAGAACAAACATTCCATCTTGAGCAAGCATGACACGGTCACGAATAACAACTTCTTGTTCGTCTCCTACAGAAAATCCATCTACCATCATAGGAGCAGAAGGTGCCTTTTCTTTTCTGACACCAATTTTGGTTCCTTCATCTGTAATCTCTATAAGTGATCCATTGTCAGGAACAATTATATTTTCTTCTGACATTCCTAACTCCATTGCAAGTTCTTTATGACGAACAAGCATTGAGTGATGTCCATGGATTGGTATAAAGAATTTTGGATGAGTTTTTCTGTGTAGCCACTTTATATCTTCTTGGTTTCCATGTCCTGTGGCATGGATAAACTCTTCAGAAGTTCTGTAACTGATTATTTTAACTCCTTGTCGAGTTAGATTATCTTTTAGTCGTTGAACCGCTATTTCATTGCCTGGGACGATAGATGAAGAAAGTATTATTGTGTCGCCTGGTTTAATGCTAAATTTTTTGTGAGTTTTATTTGCGATACGTCCAAGAGATGCAAATTCTTCGCCTTGAGCTCCTGTCATCATTACGATAACTTTGTTTGGAGGATAACTGTTTACATCTTCTATTGGTATAATAGTACCTTTTTTAGGCTTAAATAATCCAGCTTGTTCACATATTTCTATGTTTGTTTTCATTGAACGTCCATCAAAAATAACTTTTTTACCTAGGCCTTCAGCTATTTCTACTATTTTCATTAGGCGAGTAAGGTGAGAAGAAAAGGCAGCAATAATGATACGCCCAGTACCTTTTTTTATAAGCTTTTCAAGTCCATCGTGAACACGTGATTCAGGAAGTGAAAAACCTTCATTTTCTATGTTTGTAGAATCTGTCAAAAGAAGAAGAACTTTTTCTTTATCAAAAAATGCATATTCTTTTTCTTCTTCATCTGAAACAACTCCATCTATCTGGTCTAGCTTGTAGTCTCCAGGAGTTATTATTGATCCGTAAGGTGTCTCTATAACTATACCCATAGAATCTGGAACTGTGTGAGTCACACCAAAGAACCTAATACGCATTTCACCAGCATATATAACAGAATCTTTTTCAACTATTTCTGGTTTAAGTGCAGGTAAATGAGGAAATTCTTCTTGACGTTTTTTCATCATAAGAATAGAAAGGTTTCTGGAATATAGTGGGGGGTTGCCTATACGACTCATAACAAGAGGAATACCACCAATGTGGTCTAGGTGTCCATGAGTGACTATCATAGCGCGAATCTTGTCTTTTCTTTCTTCGAGGTATGTTGTATTTGGAATTATATAGTCTATGCCTGGGGTATCTTCTGTTTTAAATTGCATACCGGCATCGATAACTATTATATCGTTACCGATTTCTATTGCTGTCATGTTTTTTCCTATTTCCTCAACTCCACCAAGAGGTATTATTCTTATTACACCTTTTTCTGGAGATGGAATAGTTGTTGTTTTATTTTTTGAAAATGCTGGCTTGGTGTGACCTGTTGGAGCTTCAGTTTTAGGACGTCTGTTGTTTTTTATATTGCTATATTGAAAACTACCACGATTTATTTTCTTATTTGATCCTTGTGTTTTTTCATTTGGGTGAGATGTCTGTTTTAAAGAGCCAACTGGTTTTGTTGTTGGTTTTTGTGTTTTATGTAAAACACGTATATTTCCTTGTTTATGGTAGCTAAATCTCTGACCACTTTTTGGTTTAGGGATTGGCGTACTTTTTGCTTCTTCATTCATTACTTTTTTAAAATGGTTTTATTTTTTAAGCCATTCTATGTTTAATTTTTAATATTTATAATTTTATTTTTTACTATTCAATACTTCACTATAAACAATAGCTTAAAGCGGGGTATAGACTTATCTTATTTTGCAAAGATTTTCCAAACCTGATCAGTATCAGCAGACCATGTGTATATTGATGCAAAACGATCTGAGGGAACTGTTATATTGTCAAATGAAAAATTATTTAGCTTTGGTGATGTAACATATAGATACTTTGGTGAGTATATTAGCAATGCAGGTATTTGAGCATTGAATTCATTGGCAAGTTCTTCGTATTTACTTTCACGGTCTTCTGCTTTGGATGTTTTTTGTATTGCTTCAAGGGTGGAATCAACTTTTTTATTGCTATACATAGCAATATTTAAACCAGGGTCAGCTTGTTGAGAAGAGTGCCAAAATGAGTAAAGATCTGATTCATGGTTTATAACTTGCCCAAAAAATAATGCTTCGTAATCACGAGCTCTTATAAGCTGGTTTAACTGTCCTGCTTCATAAATCTTTTTTATATCTACTTCAACACCAATTTTAAACAATTGATCTTTTATTAGTAGTGTTGTTTGTTTGAGCTCTTGTGTGTCTCCAGTAGTCAATGAAAAAGAAAGTCTAGTTACAGGTCCGGAAGTTTTAACTGTCTGAATAATTGTTTTCTTACCTACTTTTTTAGTTATTGTTTTAGTTGTTGTTCCTCCTTTTGTACGTATACCATCAGCTCCTTTTGTCCAGCCAGCACGGTCAAGCATTGTGTTTGTTTCATCTATTGTATCGTTGTTGTATTTTGTATCTGAATTAATTTGCAATATTTTTCCTGGTATTGGATTGTTAACAACAGAACCATAACCCCCTAATACATCATCAATAATTTCTTGTTTATACAATGCATTATTAAAAGCTTTAATAACTGTTTCATCTGTAAAAATTTTATTTTTGTTTTTATTAAAAAATATACCGAAAATTCTAGGCAGTGTAGATGTATGTATTACATAATTGTCTTTTGTGATATTTACTGTATTTTCTGAGCTTATACCACCTGCCTGGTCTATAGAATTGTCGAGTAGTGCTTTTACTAAATCTTTTTCATTTGCATAAGATTTAATATTTAAATACTCAACTCGTGGTTTTCCAAGAGAAAAATCATTGAAACGTTCAAGTTTGTATTCCTCGGAAATCCCGTCACTATTTTTGGATACAGATTTAATTTTAAATGGTCCTGATCCCACGGCTTTTATATTTAAAGTAGACAAGTTGAATTCACTTGGATTTACTCCTTTCCATAAATTAGAAGGAAGTATTCCTATTGTTGTATTGTCAATAAAAGATATATAAGGTTGAGCAAGGGTAAATACGATAGTATTGTCATCTTTCTTTGTTGCAGTGATCCCATCCCATCCCATTTTTCTAGGACTTTTTATAATAGGGTCTTTTATTTTTTCGATTGTAAAAATAACATCGTCGGCTGTAACTTTTGTATTGTTATGAAATTTTGCATCATTTCTTATTTTGAAAGTATAGTTCATTCCATCAGGGGATACTGTAAATGACTCTGCTAGGTCAGGGATAAATTTACCATCAGAAGTTTTTCTCATTAATCCAGAATATACGATTGATGTTAGATCTTTATCTGCGTCTGAAATCGCAATTACTGGGTTGATTAATGTAGGTACACCTATTATTCCTTCTGTGATAGTACCTCCGCTTACAGGAACTTCTACTAAAAACATAGAATTAATTTTCCCCAATAGAATTATGAGAGAAACTATAGAAATAAATAAAAATCCTATAAAAATTAGGAATTGTTTTTTAGAAAAAGATGCAACTGCATCTAAAAGTTCTTGTTTCTTGTAAATATGAAATTCTTTAATAAATAGAATGAATTTATGCATAAAAGCACTCAATCAAATATAGTTAGCTAGAGGTAAAAACCTGTAATTATTTGACGAATATAGCTATGAATGATGATGCGACAAAAACGATACCAACAACTATTGTTAAAATAAATAGAAATTTCTCAAAACCACGGCGTGTATTGTATAGTCCACCTCCATCTCCTCCTCCTAATGCACCTCCAACTCCAGCACTAGATTGCTGTAGTAATATAGCAGCAATTAAAATAAACGATAGTATAATTTGTATATAAGGCAATATGTTAGCAATAATTATCATAGGTTCAATAGTACTATATTTAAATAGAATAAGCAAGCGTAATAAGGGTCAAAGCAAAAGGTCTCTTATTCATTTGGCTCAATATGTATAAGGACATTTGATATTTCAGGCATCTCTTCTACGAGCTTGTTTTTTAGTACATGAGAGATAGTATGACCTTCTTTAACAGTTATTTTTGAATCAACTGTTATGTGTAAATCTACATGGTATTTCATACCAGTTTTTCTAATAAAACATTTTTCAGTATCTATAATACCAGGAGTTTTTTTAGATATTTCTCGGATTTTAAATATAATATCATCATGGGTATGTTCATCCATTATTTCACCTAGTGCTGGTCTAAAAATAAGATAACAATTATAAAGAATGAAACCAGACGCAAATAGAGCTGCCCAATCATCGGCAGATTCAAAACCTTTGCCCATGATTAATGCAAAAGTAATTCCAATAAATGCAGCTACTGAAGTTATGGCGTCGCTTCTATGGTGCCATGCGTCTGCTTTGAGTGAGGAACTTTTTGTCTCTTTACTTTTCTTTAATACTAATCTGTATGAAGTTTCTTTCCATATTATTATCCCCCCTAGGATTATGAGAGTATAAGCTTTTGGTAATTCATGGGGAGTTTTTATATTGTGTATTGCTTGGAATGCGATAATCGTTGCAGAAGCTATCAGAAAACCAACAACCAAAAATGTTATGAGTGGTTCTATTCTCCCGTGACCATATGGGTGATTTTTATCAGCTGGACGGTTCGAATATTTAAGACCAAACAAAACTAAAGTCGAGGAAAATATATCTGTAGTGGATTCTATCGCGTCAGCTATCAAAGCATATGAATTACCAAAATAACCAGCTATCCATTTGATAGCCGCGAGTAGGGCATTACTAAAAATACTAAAATAAATTGTTTTAACAGCAGTTTTTTGATGTGACATTGTCGTAGTTTAACATGAAAATAATAAAATAAGAATTATAAATGAAAGGGGATTTAAAGAATTAGTATTTTTTTTGACATTAATATTAAATATGTTATATTAAAATAAATAATTTAAAATTGAGTAAAATGAAAAAAATATTGTTTTTTGCGTTTATTATTGTGTTCGTAATTTCTTGGATTGTGGTAATTTTAAATACATTTAAAAATATCTCTCCTGTAAAAGAAAATCGTAATAAATGGTTACAGTTTAAAGTAGAGCAGTGGTTTTTATTGTTTATATTTCCAAGTATTTATATTGTTTGGTTTACTATCCCAAAAATAAAACTATTAAACTTTGATTATTATGAAGATAATATGAAGTTCTTACTTTATATTTTATCTTTTTGTCTTTGTTCTGCTATTTTTGTTTTAGGATTGAGAGCATTTATAGGACTGCGTAAAAGTAAATAAAAGTATAAGTATTGAAATTATTAAACCACTTCAAAAGAAGTGGTTTTTTTTATTACATAAATAATGGTTATATTTTTAATTAAATATTTCAGAATACGGTCGAATTAGGGGTCCAACCCCTAATATTATTTTTTTTATTTAAATATATACTAGAAAAAAATAATAATTGGTAATTTGTTTAAATTTTTGCTAGTATAAAAACTATGCCCAGGTGGCGGAATTGGTATACGCGCTAGTCTTAGGAACTAGTGGAGCAATCCTTGGAGGTTCAAGTCCTCTCCTGGGCACCATAATAAAAAAACACTATTTAAAATAGTGTTTTTTTATTATGGTGCAGAGAGCAATCCGTTGGTACGGCTTGCTCAAGAGGACTCAAAAAGACTGAGTATATATTTTTTAAATTACTATTTCGAAAACATACGAAGCCTATACCGAACCTACGAATGAGTACATTCGCCTACTAGGTAAGATTCAAGACTCCTCTCCTCTGTGCACCACAACAAGATATTTATTACACTTAGCATAAATATTCAAAAATTATTATTTTGAGGCCTGGGGCGGAATTGAACCGCCGCATAGAGATTTTGCAGATCTCTGCCTTACCACTTGGCTACCAGGCCTTATTTAAAACTATAAACTATTTTTACTAAAAACTTAAACATACAATTTTGCAGAGGTCTCTGACTATATTCATCTCGCTCCGCTCCTGCCACTTGCTACCAGGCCTTATCTAAAACTATAAACTATTTTTACTAAAAACTGAAATATATGATTACCGAGTCATATTTCAAAATTAAATAGTATTTGAGAAATGCATTGCGCAGGCTGGCGAGCCGAGCATAATAAATTTTCAATAGAAAATTATGTGCGCATTTCGAGAAGAGCTATTTATTTTAAAATTATCATTTTAATTAATTGACCCCATCTTCCTTACTTGAACCATGTAATAACAAATCATCAATCTTCTGTCTGTTTTTTTCTCCTTCATCTATCTCTACATCTAAAAATGGAATTGGATTTATGCGAAGATTTTTTGTTATGTGTTTTCTTAACTCTCCAAGATTTCTTTTTACAAAGCCATAGGCAGCTTGTTCTTTTTCTCTTGGGAGAACACTTATCATTATTGTTGCTTTTCTTCCATCAGGAGCCATTAGAACTCTTGTGACTGTAATCAAAGAGGTGATACCAGCTTCACGCTCTATAAATAGAGCAGCAAGTTCTTTTATATTATTCGATATTTTTTCTCCTCGGAATTCTGACATATATTATTTGATTGAAATTTCAAAAGCTTCTAAAACGTCACCACCTGCAATATCAAGCTTTGTTTCAACTTGAAGACCACATTCATTACCTTCAAGAACCTCTTTAGCCCTTATTTTATTTGTCTGTAATTCAACAACCTTTCCAGTTCCTATTTCAAAATCACGACGAATTATGCGTATATTACTACCTAAAGTTATCTTTCCTGTAGTAACTTTACCTCCAACTACATGTTTGCCTTTTGTTGATCCAAAAGTTTTTAGAACTTTCAAAGTACCTATCACTTCTATTGTTTCAACTCTTGGACGACGTTCTTCTACTAGTTCTTTTAACCAGTCAATAAGTTTATATATGATAGTAAATGTTTCAATCTTTATATGTAGAGATTCATTTAGGTCACGGGCACTATTGTCTATCTTGGTATTGAAACCAACAATGATAGTATCTTTGTTTACATTACCCATCTTAAGGTCAGATTCATTTATAGCTCCTACTCCTTTACCGATTATTTTAAATGAAATTTCTTCGGTATTTAACTTACCGATTTCTTTTTCGATTGCTTCGATAGTTCCCATAACATCGGTCTTGATTATTATAGGAATTATTTTACCAGTAGGTGCTTCATATCTTTTTGAAATTACTTCAGTTTGATTTGCATTTTTAATTTCATTTACATAATTTTCAGCTTCTTTCTTTGTATTAAATGAATGAAAAATACTACCAACATCTGGCATTGATTCAAATCCAACAAGACGAATAGGGGATGAGAAAGTAGCTTCTTTTATAGGCTTACCTAGAAAACTTTCTAAGATACGGGTAGTTACTATTGCTTCTCCGCAAGCAACAAACATCCCAGACTTGAGAGTTCCGTCTTTTATGATACAAGTAGCAGATATGCCACGTTGTGGGTCACGCTTTGCTTCTATTATTACTCCAGTAGCATTTATGGATGGATTTCCTGTAAATCCTTGAAGATCAGCCACAAGTATAATCATACCCAAAAGCTCATCTATTCCTGTTCCTTCCTTTGCAGATATAGGTACAAATGGAATATCACCACCTAAACCTTCTAGGTATATGCCTTTTTCAACTAAATCCATCTTAGTTTTTTCGATATTGGCATTTGGTCTATCTATCTTATTTATAGCTACTATATAAGGTATTTTACTTTCTAGAATAGTATTGTATGCTTCAAGAGTTTGAGCTTTTACACTGTCTTCGGCAGATACGAGTAAGATAGCGATATCGGCTGCATCGGCTCCACGTGTACGCATCTTTGAAAATGCTTCATGCCCAGGAGTGTCTAAAAATGTAATAAGTCTGTTTTCACCCTTCTCGTCTTTACTCACAACTTCATATGCACTTATATGCTGAGTGATTCCACCAGCTTCAGAATCCACAATATTGGACTTTCTAATATAATCAAGCAAAGTCGATTTACCGTGATCCACATGCCCCATAATAACAACTACGGGTGGGCGTATTTTTTCATTTGAAATTGTTTTTGTATTATCAGTTGTCATATATTTTTTAAAATCTATTTTGTTGCTTTTCCTAGAACATCTTTTTCTTCATCGGTTAATTCAAATTCTGATTTACCATTTATTATTGGCTTTGCAAATATACTCATACGATCACGAGCATAAAGGCTCGAAATAACTACTCCATTACTTTCATCATTTATAAGAGCTATTGCAAAACTTTGATTTCCTCCACCATCTACAAAAGGGTTAAAACGAATTGTTTCGATTCCTCTTATAGACTTACTTAGTCTACTATCGATTACTACTAGATTTTTGTCTATTTTGTTTTGAGTTTCTTCTATTTTATTTAATTTCTTACCAACAAAGCCTATCATTTCTTCTAAATCACGTGCTTTTGTTCCAGCAAATAATTTTCTAAATCTAAGCTCTATAGTTATGATCCATACTAAGTTGATAACAACTGTTAGGGAAATTATATAAATTAAAATAGTAGTATTCATAATCTTGTATGAGTATATACCAATAAGGCTTTTTTTACAATGCTGTGATATAGTGTAAGCATACAATGATAAAATTTTTACCAAAGAAAAAAATATATTTTGATAATTCTGGCTCGACTCAAGTAGACAAGAAAGTCTTAAAAATAATGACTACTTGTGAAAAGAAGTATTTTGCTAATCCTAGCGCTATATTTTCTGATGGAGTAAAGGTTCGTAGTCTTATAGATGAATCACGAAAAAAGATTGCAAAACTTATAAATGCCCATAATGATGAGATTATATTTACTGGAAGCGGTACAGAAAGTGATGCTCTTGCTCTTTTAGGAGTAGTAAGAGGTTGGAGAATAAAAAACAAAGGATTACTGCCCCATGTAATAACTAGTAAAATAGAACATCCTGCTATTCTTGAAAATTGTAGACTTCTAGAGAGTTTAGGTGAGGCCGAGGTTACTTATGTTTCTGTCGATAAAGATGGAATCATAAAACTAGATGAATTAGAAGGTTCATTAAAAGAAAATACTGTTTTAGTATCAGTTATGTATGCAAATAATGAAATAGGCACAATACAACCCATACAAGAAATAGCTAAAATAATAAGACGTTTCAGAAAATCAGAAAATGAAAAACAGAAGCATTTTATAGAGTCCTCGATTGATGCAGGACAAGGTGCTAGACCTTTAAAAAATATTTCTGTTTTTCCTCTTTTTCACACAGATGCATGCCAAGCAGTAAATTATTTGTTTACAGAAAATATTGAAAAACTTGGTGTAGATCTTATGACCTTTAATAGTTCTAAAATATATGGACCAAAAGGTTTAGGTATTTTATTTAAAAAAAGAGATATAGAGTTATGCCCTTTATATGGTGGCGGAGGTCAAGAGTTTGGTTTGCGTCCAGGAACTGAAAGTGTTGCACTGATAGCAGGTCTTGCAGAAGCATTTGATGTTACAAATAAAATTAAACAAAAAGAATCAGACAGACTTACAAAAATTCGAGATTATGGAATTGAAAAATTATTAGCACTTTCTGCTGTGTCTGGATACAGAATAATTTTAAATGGAGATAAAAATAAACGACTTCCAAATAATATAAATATTTCTATTTTTGGTATTTCTAGTGAGCTTTTAGTTATAGAATTATCAGCACTTTCTATTTTTGTTTCAGAAAAAAGTGCTTGCAAGAGTGATGATAGCAATAAATCTTATGTCATAAATGCTATTAGAAAAGTTTGTCCTAAGGATGGAAGCAAGATAGATGGTTCGCTCAGGGTATCGTTAGGAAGAAATTCAAAAAAGGGTGATATAGATGTATTGGTAAGTGCTATTCAAAAGATTTTAGATAAATATAGCAAGTGGAAATAGGCTTGAGTATTGTGGTACAATAGTACTATGGATATAAAAGAATTAGACAAAAAACAGCTTATATTACTGACATTACTTATCACTTTTGTTGTCTCTATAGCAACAGGTATTGTGACTGTTTCACTTATGAATCAAATGCCAAAGAGTGTTCCTCAAACCATAAATAATGTTATTCAAAAAACAATAGAGAAAATCACAACAGTGCAAGTGCCCTCAAGTACAACTTCAGAAAATATTACAAATAATCAAGTTGCTACAAAAGAAAATAACGGATTGATTTTGGGGAGTAGTGATACTCTTGTAAATATTTATTTAAATAATATAAAAACTCCCAACACTGTCTCTACCGAAGCGGTGAGTACTCCTACTGAGGTATCTTTAGGTCAAGGTATTATTATTTCTGAAGAGGGGTTGGTTTTAGTTGATTCAAGTTTAGTTAACGATAAAGATCTATATAAAGTTATCTTAAATAAAAAAGATTTTAATGTATCTATATTGAAAAAGTTCAACAATGGATTTACAATTTTAAAGATTTCACCAATTTTAGAAAAATCTACAAGTACTCTAGATCCTTCCGTTAAAAAACAGTAAAGTATTTATGTTTAATTCCTGATTATTAATTCTTAATATATTATATATGCCCCCATTCAATAATTTTACAACAAAAGCAAAAGAGGTAATTCGTAAAGCACATGAGCTTGCTATTGAGCGTGGTCAAAATCATGTAAATGCTCTGCATCTTTTAACAGCACTCTTGATACAAGAAGATTCAATTGTTATTTCCATATTAGACAAAATGGAAATAGATACTCTTCTTCTCACCGACAATCTTATAGAAATGACAGAATCTCCAGAGAGTCGTACTACACTTTCTCCTTCATACCAGATTTATCTTACTCCAGACCTAGCTCAAATTATTGAAAATTCAAGCAAAGTTGCTCAAACTCTTAAAGATGAGTTTGTTTCTACGGAACATTTATTTGTTTCTATCCTTGAAATTGCGGGTGAAGCTCGTGAACTTTTGGGCCGTTTTAAAATAAACAAAGAAAAAGTTTTAAATGTTTTAAATTTACTTCGTAGTGAAAATGTATCCGAATCAAATTCATCTAAAAAATCAAAACTTCTAGTTAAATTTACACGCAATCTTACTTCTCTTGCCCGTGAAGACAAACTAGACCCAGTTATTGGTCGTGATACAGAGATAATGCGTATGATGCAGATACTCTCACGACGTACAAAGAATAATCCAATACTGATAGGGGAAGCTGGCACAGGTAAGACTGCGATAGCAGAAGCTCTAGCTATTCGTATTGCTAAAAATGATGTTCCGGAAAGTTTAAAAGACAAAGAAGTTGTATCTCTTGATTTAGGTTTATTACTATCTGGGACTAAATACAGAGGAGAGTTTGAAGAAAGATTGCGTGGTATCATGAAAGAAATAGAAAAATCCAATGGAAAGATAATACTTTTTATAGATGAGATACATACAATAGTAGGGGCTGGATCTTCAGAAGGTTCACTCGATGCTTCAAATATGCTAAAGCCAGCTCTTGCTCGTGGAGAGCTTCGTGCTATAGGAGCAACCACTCTAAAAGAGTATCAGAAGCATATAGAAAAAGATCCAGCTCTTGCTCGTAGATTTCAGCCTATATATGTAGATGAACCAAATATAGATGATACTATTGCTATTTTGAGAGGATTAAAAGAAAAATATGAATTATTTCATGGTATTAGAATCACAGATGATGCTATCGTTTCAGCTGTAACTCTAAGTGCAAGATATATAACAAATAGATATTTACCAGATAAAGCGGTAGATCTTATTGATGAGGCTTCTTCTTCTTTACGTTTGGCTCTGGAAAATAAACCACAAGTACTAGAAGAAACAGACAGAAAGATTATGCGTTTTGAAGTTGAAAAAGAAGCATTAACAAAAGAAATAGATAGAAACAAAACTATTCAAAATAAAGTAGCAAAAGCTAGACTAAAGGATATTGAAAAAGAGATAGGAAATTTAAAAGAGAAAACACACGAGTTGGAGCTTAAATGGAAAAATGAAAAAGAAACTGTTCTTGAAATACGTGAAATAAAAAAAGAATTAGAATCATTTAGATTAGAAGCTGAAAATGCCGAAGCTCGTTCTGAGCTCGGTCATGCAGCAGAGATTCGCTATGGTCAGATACCAAATTTACAAAATAAATTAGAAACAAAAATATTAAGATTAAAGAAGCTTCAAAAATCACGTCGTATTCTAAAAGAAGAAATTACAACCGATGATATAGCCGCAGTTATTTCTCGTTGGACAGGGGTTCCTCTTGAAAAAATGTTAGAAGAAGAGTTGGCAAAATTGGCCAAAATCGAAGACGAATTACGTTTGCGTGTAGTTGGTCAAGACATTGCTATAAAGAAGATTTCTGATGTTGTTCGTCGTAGTCGTGCCGGTATCTCAGATCCAAACAAACCAATGGGTTCATTTATTTTTCTTGGCCCGACAGGTGTAGGTAAAACTGAGCTAACAAAAGCACTTGCTCAATTCATGTTTGACGATGATAAAGCTCTTATTCGTGTTGATATGAGTGAATACACCGAACGTCATAGTATATCTAAACTTATAGGTTCACCTCCTGGATATGTTGGATATGATGAATCAGGTAACCTAACCGAGGCTGTTCGTCATCGTCCTTACTCGGTAGTGTTGTTCGATGAAATAGAAAAAGCCCATCCAGAAGTTTTCAATGTATTACTCCAAGTTTTAGATGAAGGTCGTCTTACTGATTCTAAAGGACGTATAGTTAATTTTAAAAATACTATTATTATACTTACTTCAAATTTGGGTTCAAGTTATATTGAAAAAATGGAGTCACTAGGGTTTAGTAATAATACGAAAATAGATGAATATTCTCAAACCAAAGACAAGGTTCTAAATGCATTGAAAGATCATTTCAGACCAGAATTTTTGAATAGATTAGATGATATAATCGTCTTCGATATTTTGTCACCAGAAGTTATTCGTCATATTGTAGATATTAAAATAAAAATTATAAAAGAGAGAATATACGGAAAGGGTATTGTGTTAAATATCTCAGAAGAAGTTTTGTCTTATTTAGCGAAAGAAGGATATAATCCACATTATGGTGCACGGCCATTAGTAAGATTGATACAAGAAAAGATTCTAAATCCTGTAGCTATGTTTATGATAGGTAAAGGGGTTAAAAAGGGTGATATAGTAAATGCAACCATGAAAGATGATAATATTGCAATCGAAATGAAAAAATCTACAACAAGCAAAATATCTTTTAAAGTAGGGATAAATAAAAAAACTGTAAAAATTAAATAACCTGTAAATACTATTAAAAAACCCTAGAGAAAAAATCTAAGGTTTTTTAATATTGGATATAATATGTTGCTGGTTGACAATATACTAGATTATAGTAATGTTTAATTAAATAAATACATTGTTTCACTTTAAAATTTAATACAATGAAAAATGATTTCAAAAAAGGAGAAACATCTCCTGGTTTAGTTGAGTTTATTGAAAAAATTAAAAAATATAATCATGAATTTTTCACAAAAGTTTTAGTAGATACTAAAACTAAAAAAGTTACTTTATTTTCAGGTAAATTCTACTCTTCTATTGATTGTGAAATTGGTAGAAATGGATCTGTCTTACTTAAAGATAGTAAAGAAGGAGATGGTAAAACTCCAATTTGTTCTACCCGAGTAAGGCATATAGATATGCCTACATTACGAATAAATAATCATAAATCTGCTGTTTTTACAAAAACATTAGATTTAAAGATTAATCTTGGTCCTTGTTTTATTTGTTTGTATATTCCAAACATTAAAACAGATAAAATCCGTGGAATAGGATTTCATGGTTATTGTGACGATAGAGATGGGTTAGTTCCTACTGATGGTTGTATTAGACTTTCCAATGCAGATTTACTTCTCATAAGAAAATTCTTTTTTAAAAATCTTAAAATTTTCATTGTATGAAAGAAATTCCGAGAGACGGAGCATTTGTTGTCATATTTTCTGGTTCACTAGAAAAATGGGAAGAAATGGAATTTTTACTTGGAAGTAATATTCACGATAATTTATTTGAATTATTGGGTGGAGGTTTCGATATCTCCGATGTTACTCCAAATGAAGCTGCTTGTAGGGAAGTTTATGAAGAGACAAAAGGTATGTTATCTGTTGAAAAAGACAGAATACACTATTTTTGTCACATGATTCAAAAACTTCCTAGATTAGGAGATGATGAAAAGGGTCATGTTTTTTATTTTTATAAAAAATGCGATTTGATCAAAGGTTTGGAACCAAGTTCTGAACATCATTTACTTAGTTGGCACAAACTCAGCGATATTTTGATTGATGGTGAAAAATCATACAGAACATCGACACTGAGAATTATAGTTCTTTTCCTAAAATATATTTCTAATAGAGAATTTCATTTTGGAATTCTCGGAGAAAAAGTAATTTTTAGAGACTATAAATTTTAAAAAACACCCATTGTAGATTTATTTCTCAATGGGTGTTATTATTTTATTCATGAAACTTATTGTACTTGCTGCAGGAAAGGGGACACGTTTTCTTCCTATAACAGAAAAAACACCAAAAGCCCTAATACCTATACTTTCAAAACCTCTTGTAGAGTATACTCTTGATTTAGCTACTCCTCATGTTGATGGAATAATATTTGTTATAAATGATAATCTAGGTTTTAAAATACGTGAACATTTTGGTGGTCAATATAAAAATATTCCTATTACCTATGTTGTTCAGAGCGATAAAAATCCCAAAGGTACTTTTTCAGCACTACTAACTGCTTTGCCGTTTATAGACACTGAAATTTTTGCTGTTTGTAATAGTGATGATTTATATATTAAAGATGATATAGATAAAGCTTTCAAAAATAAAGAATACGGAATTGGTTTAACTGTGTCACAAATGCCATATATATATCATGGAATAGATACCGAAAATGGTTATATAAAAGGCTTCCGTCGTCACGTGAAAACAGAAGACCTTGTTAAAGATAAATTTGTAAATGGTTTTTATATTTTATCTAAAAAGATATTTACTTTTTCTCCTGTTTTTTTAGTAAATGGAGAGATGGGTTTACCTCATACTCTTTTTAATAATTTATCAGAATTTCCCTTAAAAGAATTACAATTTTCAGAATGGGTTGCTGTAGATAGTCCTATGAATATAGCTACTGCCGAAAATTTTATACGTAAGTATTATATTTAAAATTATTTATTCTTGAATAGAAGAATAAATTTCAAGTAGAACAAAAAGTAAATCTAATATCGATGGACCTATCAATAAACCTAGTGGTCCAAAAAATATAATACCACCAAGAACAGATAAGAGTATCAATAAAGGGTGAATCATTATCGCTCTTTGTATTATTTTTGGTTTTAGAATATTGTCTATAATGCTAACAACCGTAAAACCCCAAATAGCAAAACCAATAGTTATCGATGCATTTCCTTTAAAAAATAGAAAAATAATTGCTGGAACTACAATGAGTGATGTTCCTATTCCTGGAATCAGAGCGGCAAACATCGCAATACTTCCCCATAGTACAGCATTTGGAATTCCAAATAATATGAATCCTATTGCTATAAATATGCCTTGGAGAATAGCAATCAACAAACTTCCTATTATTACTGAATTAATATCTAGGCTTAGTTTTGTAAAAATAGTTTGATCATGAGTGTATTTGAGAGGGCTTAGTTTTATTATGTATTCTTTTAATTCTTTTCCATCTTTAAATAAATAATAAAGTGTAATAATAAAAATTAATGAGCTACCAGCAATAGAAATTATATTAGAAAATAAAGACCCAGTATTGTTTATAAACCAATTTAGTACACTCTTTAAGTATTCGTCAAAACTAAATGAGATGTCGACTGGTATAGGAATATTTTTTTCTAGTATGTGTAGTTTTGATGTGATAAATACAGACAAGTTAGATAAACCTCCGTTGTTTACAATTGAGGAATAAAGGATTGTTGCTTCTTTAAAAATTTGATTACTAAATAAGACAAAGGGAGTAATAACCGTGATAATAACAATAAGCGTAGTTATAAATGCAGATAGACCTTTGTTTTGTTTAGTTATATATAAAACTTTATTATGAATCGATCCAAAAACAGTAGTAAAAACTACAGCTAAAATAATAGGGTATATAAATGGTTTAAAAACAAAAAATACAAGGATGAAAACTATTAGCAATAGAGTGAATAAAAAATAAAATTCTGATTTTTGGTTGTTCATTTTAGTTTTCTTATATAAATTATTATAGTATTTATTGTAGCATTTATTTTTATATTACGAGTGTATCAAGAGTGCGTTAGGGGTTGGGCCCCTGATTTATACATATATTTATTTGATATATGTTATAATGAAAAAGTTAAATAATAAATAATTTATATTAATTTATGATAAAAATGAATTCAAAAAACCAAGGCTTCACCCTCATAGAACTCCTAGTGGTCATAGCCATCATTGGTATACTATCCTCCGTAGTACTAGCAGCTCTCAACTCTGCTCGTCAAAAGGGTCAAATAGCTGGTATTAAAGCTACTCTTAAAAACATGATACCTCAAGCAGAACTAGCATATGATGGTCCTGGTAACTACTCCACTGTATGTAGTGATGCAAAGATAGTTAGCATGATGGACTCAATTAATAACTCAGGAGGTACAGCAGAGTGTTATAGTTACAATAATCCAAGTTTAGGTGATATTTATGCAAGATGGGCTGTATCTGTAACACTTAACTCTGACAAAACAAAAAACTATTCTGTGAATGGGATGGGGGTAGTGACTTGGGATACAGCAGATGCAGGCACATTAGATTGGGATACTGCAATTACTACTTGTGGAACTGCGAAAGGGAGATTGCCTTCACTTGAGGAATTGATGGCTTTGCATCGTGCTCATGGAGCAACAACACCTGCTGGGTTTGCGGCTAGTTGGTATTGGTCCGATACTCCAGACCCTAGTAAACCAACAATTGCTGCTTACGAAGTAGATGTTTCAACTAATAATTGGAGTAACAATTCTAAATCTGGTTATCATATTGTACGGTGTGTTCGTTAGTAAATATTTTATTTTAAAAACTAGGAAATATAATTTCCTAGTTTTTTTATTAAAAATTTTAAATTGACAAAAAAATCGTATTGGAGTAGTTTTATATTAAATCTCTAAAAAATAAAATTATGGCTAGAACCTTTTTACCTAAAGATGTAGTCCTTTCCAAAGAAGTTATTGGAAGACTTAAAAAAGATTATAGATTATCTGATGATGATACATTAAATATTGAATACTGGAATCATATTCACTCACCTTACACAGGAGTAATTATTGTTACTGATGAAGAAATAGAATTTAATTGTTACCCTTATGAAAAAATGTTTTCAGACTTTATTTCTGAATGTCCTGAGGGTTTGATTTGGAAATAAATTATTATTTAATTTCTTATTAAACAAAAAGCCACATTTAATGTGGCTTTTATTTTTTTTGGGTAGGACCGCGAGTACGCTTTTTGATTCTTACCCAGTAGGCGAATGTACTCATTCGCAGGTTCAGTACACCTATTTGGTAGGACCGCGAGTACGCTTTTTGAATCTTGCCCAGTAGGCGAATGTGCTCATTCGCAGATTCTGTACACCTTTTCCGTTCGTGAGTACACTCACACGGAAAAGGTTTTCAAATCCTACACGCAAGCCAAGCAGTTGGCTTGCTCCGACGCACAAATGAAAAAACCTTCTTGAAAGAAGGTTTTTTCATTTGTGCGTCGGGTAGGATTTGAACCTACGTAGCCCGAAGGCGACAGATTTACAGTCTGTTGTAATTGACCGCTCTACCACCGACGCATGTAATTAGGTGCTAGTATCTAGCTTCTAGTGGCTAGTACCTATCAAACAATTATACACAAATCTCTAAATTTTTCAACATGACAAAAGTATGATAAAATACGACGTATGTCTCAACTTTATAGTAATTCAATATTTTGGGTAGATATTGAAAAAATTAAACCAAACCCATTTCAACCACGTCGCGAGTTTGACGAAGATCGTTTGCGTGATTTAGCAGATTCTATTCGTCAGTATGGAGTTCTTCAGCCTCTTGTTGTTTCTAGAGAAGAAATAATAAAAGAAGATGGGGGTATTTCTGTTGAGTACGAGCTCATAGCAGGAGAGCGTAGATTGCGTGCTTCAAAATTAGCAGGATTACAACAAATACCTGTGATTATTCGAGTTGGTGATGATAGTATGGCCAAGCTTGAATTAGCAATTATAGAAAATCTACAACGCGAAGATTTAAATGCAGTTGAAAGAGCTAGAGCTTTTATGAGACTTGTAGATGAGTTTAAATTTACCCATACTCAAATAGGAGCCAAGGTAGGAAAGAGTCGTGAATATGTATCAAATACTCTTAGACTTCTTGTTTTGCCTCAAGAAATACTAGATGCACTTTCAGCTAGAAAGATAAGTGAAGGTCATACACGTCCTATTTTGATGCTTACAGATAGACCTCAGGAGCAAATGGTTCTGTTTAAAGAAATAGTATTCAAAAAAATGACTGTTCGTGATGCTGAAAAAGCTGCGCGTAAGATAGCATTTGATCGTGTCCGTAAAAAGGAATATTTATTAGATCCTGAAATTGCGGAAATGGAAGAAAAGCTACAAGAATCCCTCGGAACACGTGTTCATATAGAAAAGAAACAAAATGGTGGTTACATAACTATAGATTTCTTTACAAATGATGACCTTCATACAATACTAGGTTTGATTAAATCTACAGAAGGTAGTAATCCAAATGCAATGTTAGAAAAATTTGCAGCAAGTCAGGAGTTACAACCCGCAGTTTTAATTTCAACTGAAAGTAATATTGGTGAAGAATCAAAAACTTTTGAAGATGATCATCTTGTAGATGATAGAACAAAAGAGGAGATAGCAAAAGCTGAAGAGGATATTGATTTATATAATATCAAAAATTTCTCAATATAATAAAAATCCCATAGGTCTGACCTATGGGATTTTTATTATATTAATTATTACCAAATGAAAGAAATTTTGAAAGTAGGCTGTTTGATTTCATGTGGGCATGTATACGTTTTCGAGCAAGGCTTGTTTTTGCATAATCTAACCATTTTGCAGAGGGTTTAGAATTTTTGTTTGTATGAATTTCTACGATATCATTGTTTTTTAGTTTTGTACTAAGAGCAGAATTTTTTCCATTTATTTTGGATCCTTGAGCATGATCTCCTACATCTGTATGGATTGCATATGCAAAATCAATAACAGAAGAATCTTCTGGTAAGTCTATGATATCTCCTTTTGGTGTAAATACAAAAACTCTATTATTAAAGAAATCCATTTTTATTGATTTTAAAAATTTTTCTGGATCTTCTTTATTTTGATTTAATTCATGAAGTTGTTGCACCCATTCAAGATGTCTTGGTACACTTTTTTCATTTTTTTCTTTATATAAGAAGTGAGCAGCAATACCATTTTCAGCTTTTTCATGCATTTCATATGTACGAATTTGTATTTCTGCTATTCCACCTGTTCCTGTAAATATGGTTGTATGCAAACTCTGGTATCCGTTTGCTTTTGGTGTGGCTATATAGTCTTTTATACGGTTTGGTACAGGTGTCCATTCTCCATGAATAAGTCCAAGTATATGATAACAATCAACAACAGATTCAACCATGACACGGAGGGCTATAATGTCGTATATCTTGGTTATATCCATATCATTTTTCTGGAGTTTTTTCCAAAGAGAATATAGATGCTTTTGTCTGTAGTCTATCGTTGCATTTTTTATATTTGATTCTTTAACCTTTTCTTCAATTTTGTTTTTAATTTCAATTAAATATTTTATTCGAGCATCTTTTTTATCAGAAAGTAATTTTTTAACTTCTTCATATTCTTTTGGATATGCAAATTTAAATGCACCATCTTCAAGTTTGCCCTTGAGTCTACCCATAGAAAGACGGTTGGCTAGGGGAACATATATCTCAAGAGTTTCAAGTGCTATACGTTTTTGTTTATCTGGCCGAACATTTTCTAGAGTTTCTATATTGTGTAATCTATCTGCAAGTTTAATAACAAGAACACGTAAATCTTTTGCAACTGAAATAAAAAACTTTCTTAAATTTTCTACATTTCTTTCTATGCCTTTATATCTAACCATACCAAGCTTTGTAACTCCTTCTACTAAGTTTGCTATTTCTTCACCAAATTCTTTTTTTAATTCATCTTCTGTTATATTTGTGTCTTCTATAACATCATGAAGTAACCCAGCTGCTATAACAGTAGGACTCATTCCAAGGTCTGCTAGGTTTTGAGCAGTGCTTACAACGTGAATAAAGTATGGGTCACCATTTTTGCGAAGTTGTCCTTCGTGAGCTTTTTTTGCAAAATTATATGCCTTTTCTATAAGTGCTTTATCTTTTTCTGTAATATTGGGTATAAAAGACAGTATTTTATCTATTGTTGGTATCATAGATATTATTATAACTTATTCAGATTATTTTGAAAGTTTTTTGTTGTTCTTTATATTTTCTCCAAGTTTATGTGGATTATGATTCTTGCACATTTTGTTACTGCATCTCTCTGGTATAGTTTTTGGTTACAAGTTTTTTCTCGTCGCCACTCGAAAAACTCATAACCTTGACTCGTGGTTTTGCGCGCTCGCAAGTCGCGTTTCAATGGACACTACGCGACACGATTCTGCGGAATCGCCGTCTCACAAAAACTAAAACATTTAGCGAAGGCTAAATGTTTTTATTATTCTTTATGTTTTCACCAAGTTTATGTGGATTATGATTCTTGCACATTTTGTTACTGCATCTCTCTGGTATAGTTTTTGTGCCTTCCATCATTAGTGACTGACACATATCACAAATATTTCCAGTAGGTTTTGCTTTGATAGCATTTTTACAAGCAGGATAATCGCTACATGAATAGAATATTCCAAATCTTCCTTTACGCTCCATCATTTTTCCTTTTTGACAAGTAGGGCAAGTTATATCTGTCATTTTTCTTTTAACTTCTTCCTCATCTTGTTTTATAAATTTACATTTAGGATAACGAGAACAAGATATAAATGTACCTGTTCCATCGCGTCTTACTCTTATAACGAGTTTTCCTCCGCCAGATTTACCTTTTTTCTCTCCACAAGTTGGGCACATTTCACCAGTTTCTTTTGGTCCTTCAAGTTCAATTCCATCAATAGTTTTTGCACCATCACAATCTGGATAGTTTGCACATGAATAAAACTTACCTCCGCGTGAAAGTTTTACAATCATATTTCCTCCACATTTTGGACAGAGCATATCACTAGGAGCTTCTCCCATATTTGTAGCTTTAGCAAGTTTATCTTTTTCTTTTACATCTTTCTGAAATGGAATATAGAAATCACTCAATGTTTTAGTATATTCTCTTTTACCATTTGAAATATCATCTAGCTTATCTTCCATTTCTGCTGTGAAAGTATCACTTATATATTCTCCAAAATTATTTTCAAGAAAAGATGACACTACATCTCCGGTATCAGTAGGGAATAAAGTTTTACCTTCTTTTCTAACATAACCTCTATCTTCGATAGTTTTCATTATGGAAGCATAAGTAGAAGGGCGTCCTATGTCGCGAGATTCTAGTTCTTTGACAAGACCAGCTTCAGTATAGCGATTTGGTGGCTCAGTAGCTTTTTCAGTACTGTTTAATTCTAATAGTTTAAGTTCTTCTCCTATTGTAACTTCGGGAAGTTCTACATCTTCACCCCGAGCTCCTGTCTCACAAGCAAGCCACCCAGGAAACAATACTCGTGATCCATTTGCTGTAAAATCAGGAATAGAATCACCTTTAATGTTTGCAGTAATTTTTGTTTTTAGTAATTTTGCATCCGACATTTGTGATGATACAACTCTTTCCCAAATTAATTTGTAGAGTTTATTTTGTTCCTCATTTGCGCCAGCATTTATTTGTTCTACATGTGTAGGACGTATAGCTTCGTGAGCTTCTTGTACGTTTTTAGATTTTGCTTTATATATATGAGATTCTACATATTCCTTTCCATATTTTTTTTCAATAAGGGCAAGGATTTGATTCTGAGCAACTAAGCTTAGATTTGTACTATCAGTACGCATATATGTAATAAAACCCTGCTCATAGAGCTTCTGGGCTATTTGCATGGTACGTGAAGGAGAAAATCCTAGTCTTGTACTAGCTGTTTGCTGGAGAGTAGAAGTTGTAAATGGAGCACGGGGTTGTCTCTTTTGTTCACTAGTTTTCAAATCTTTTACAAACCATTTTTCTTTTGTACCTAATTCTAAAATTTTATTTACTTGTTTTTCATCTCTAGGTTCATCTACACAAGATAAAATAAGTTTATCTTTTTTATTTGTTTCCCAAAGTCCTTCAAGGGTCCAATATTGTTCAGGAATAAAAGCACGGATTTCTCTTTCTCTTTCCATTATTATACGAAGTGCAGGGGACTGAACACGTCCAGCAGAAAGTCCATATCGAACTTTCTTCCAAATTATTCCTGATAGATCATACCCGACGAGTCTATCGAGCACACGACGTGCTTCTTGAGCTTTTACTAGATCTAGATCTATATCACGAGGATTTTTGAGAGCTTCCTTTACTGCTTCTTTTGTAATTTCATTGAAAGTAACTCTTTTAATAGGAGCTTTGATTTTCTTGTCTTCATCTAGAAGTTCCTTTAAATGCCAAGAAATAGCTTCTCCTTCACGGTCCGGGTCGGTTGCGAGCATTATTTCTGTAGCTTTTTGAGAAAGAGATTTTAATTCGGATACTACTTTTTCTTTGCCTTTTGATATTTCGTATCGAGGTACAAATCCAGCGGGTATATCTAGCGCATCCTTGTTGGATTTTGGTAAATCTCTAATATGCCCAACAGAAGCGCGTACAGTATATGCGCCATCTAAATATTTTTCTATTGTCTTTGCCTTTGATGGGGATTCAACTATAAGTAATTTCATAGATTTATTATTTAACTTACTAGTTACTAGTATCTAGTTGCTAATAGCTAACTCCCAGTATTACATGAAAACATATTTTTTAGCAAATTATTTATTAATATACTAATTTGTTTTTAATTTTTTCTAATCTCTCCTAACTCTTCTTTAATAAAATCTTTTAGCTCCATAATAGAAAGTAGAGCATTGGCTTCTGCTGTTTTCATTCCTGACTCTCGAATCAAATCGTCTCGTTCCATAGGCTCACGAAGCAACTCAATAATTTTCAATTCCTCTTTTGAACAGTCGGCGTATTTTTCTTCATCGCTTTGTTCCTCTTTATCTATTTCAAAACCTAATGCTTCTAAAATATCTTCACTACTAGTTATAGGAGTAGCTCCTTGTTTTATAAGCCAGTTTGTTCCAGTTGAGTTCGATGAAAATGCAGAGCCTGGTACTGCAAGTACATCGCGATTGTAGTCTAGTGCCATGCGTGCTGTTATGAGTGTGCCAGATTTTTCTTCAGCTTCTATTATAAGTACAGCCTTTGAAATCCCTGCCATAAGTCTATTGCGTTGGGGGAATGAATAAAGAGTCGATCTAAAATTTGGTTCAAATTCTGACAACAAACAACCTCCGCTTCTTACTATTTCATCTGCAAGTCTGACATTTGCTCTTGGGTATAAAACATTATTATCGAGACCTGAGCCAGGAAAAGAAATAGTAGTTAATCCTACTTCTATTGCAGTTCTATGAGCAATACTATCTATACCTAGAGCAAGACCTGAAACTATAACAATAGGACATCCTTTTAATCCACGGATAAGTTTTTCACAAATATCTCTTCCGTACGAAGTGTATTTACGAGAGCCAACAACAGCTAAATATATTAATTCTGTGTCTGGTAATTTGCCTCTAATAAAAAGAGTTTTTGGTGGCTGAGGAATCTCAAGTAGTGGTAAAGGGAATTGTTCTAGTTTAAGTTTGTAAATGTCTTCCATGTAATATTGTTTTTATTAAAGAATTTTAAATAGCTCTTTTCAAAATACGCGCATAAAATTTTACTAAATTTTTGCTATGCTCGGCTCGACAGCCTGCGCAATGTATTTTTCAAAGACTATTTAAAATTCTTTTGAATTCGATTGTAAAAATTCTGCATAATATTTAATTATTATACACTATGTTATTAATATATATAATACGAGAATAGTCTTATCAGAGGGACTTGGGAGGCTGTCGAGCCGAGCACGAGGAATTTTTTAGTAGAAAAATATCCGTGCCCTTTGAGAAGAGCTATTCTTGTATTATATGGATACTTATTTGTATATTATAATATTTTTTTATATACTGTAAGAATGTTAGATATTAAATTCATTCGTGAAAACAAAGATATAATTAAAGAGGGTGCAAAAAAGAAGCATATTGAAGTAGACATAGACGGTCTTCTTGCTATCGATGAAAAAAGATTAGAGATTCTTTCTCGTGTAGAATTTCTTCGTGGTGAGCAAAATAAAGTTAGTGTTTCAATGGGTGGAACATTGAGCCATGAAGCTCGAGGTCAGCTCATAGAAGAGATGCGACTTGTTAAAGACGAGTTAAAAGAAAAAGAAGAAGAACTTCGTGCAGCAATGCTTACATGGCAATCTTTTATGCTTCAAGTTCCAAATGTCCCAGATATGTCAGTTCCAGAAGGAGAGAGTGATGAAGATAATCAAGAAGTTAAAGCATGGGGCGATAAACCAAATTTTGATTTTGAAGCAAAAGATCATATAGAACTCATGACCAACTTAAAGATGGTTGATTTTGAACGAGGTACAAAAGTTCATGGTTTTAGAGGATATTTTCTTATGGGTGACGGAGCTAGACTTTCTATGGCTATTTGGAATTATGCTATGGAATTTTTTGCAAATAAAGGATTTATTCCAATACTCCCACCTATTATAGTTCGCAAAGAAACTTTTATGGGTACAGGATATCTTCCACAAGGTGAAGATGATCTTTACAAAACTCAAGATGGTGATTTTCTAGCAGGTACCGCAGAAGTTCCAATCATGGGTTTCCATTCAGATGAAATTCTAAAAGCAGACGAGTTACCTAAAAAATATTTAGGTTTTTCTCCTTGCTATAGACGTGAAGCAGGAAGTCATTCTAAGGATGTTAAAGGTTTAATAAGAGTTCATGAATTTTATAAATTAGAACAAGTTGTTCTTTGTGCTGCTTCTCACGCAGAGAGTGTAAAATACCACGAAGAAGTAAACCGTAACACTGAAGAATTTATAGAATCATTGGGTATTCCTTATCATACAGTAGTAAACTGTGGTGGAGATTTAGGTATGGGTCAGGTCAAAAAATACGACGTAGAACTTTGGGTTCCCAAAGAGGGTAAATACCGTGAGATTTCTTCTGCTTCATATTTTCACGATTTCCAAACTCGTCGTTTAAATATTCGTTATAGAGATGAAGATGGAAAGATTAGATATGCACACTCTCTAAATTGTACTGCTATTCCAACACCTCGAATCCTAGTTTCTCTTGTTGAAAATTTTCAAAAATCAGATGGAAGTATTAAAGTACCAGAAGTATTACAGAAGTATTTTGGTAAAGATATTATTTCATAAATAAAACATGAGAGATATACCTACATCTCCTCGCATAATAGAAATAAAGCATAATCTTCGTGTTCGTAGATTGAAGTTTTCTATTCTTTTTTTTGCATTATTTATTTTTTTGATTGGAGGTTTTTCTTATTTTTCTCAAGATAAACACGTAACCTTAGAAAAATTAGAAATAACAGGAACTCATATTATAAATCAATCAGATATAGAGGATGAAGTTTTAAAAGATATTTCTGGTAAATATTTACATCTGTTTTCTCGTAGTAATAGTTTTATATATCCACATAGGCAAATATACAATAACCTACTTTTAAATTTTCCAAGAATTGAAAAACTTTCAGTTTATCGTGATAATTTAAAAACCTTACATATTAGTTTGGTTGAGAGAACAGGCTCATCTTTATATTGCGGTAATGATATTCCAACAAATAAAGAAGATATAGGAGAAAATTGTTATTTCATAAATAACGATGGATTTATTTTTGATAAAGCCCCATATTTTTCTGGTAATGTATATTTTAAATATTATATGACGTTAGAAAATAATCCAGTTAACCCATTGGCTAAGCAGATGATGAATATAGATAGTTTTCATAAACTTTCACGTTTTATTGATGGTATTTCGAGTATAGGATTTAAACCCGTATATATGACAGTAGGGTCAAATGGGACTAATTCTCTCTATCTTAATCATGGTGAAAATTACACAACACCCAGGATTATCTTCAATAAAGATAATGATTTAGATATTATAAAAGATAATTTGGCACTATCTATGGGAAAGAAAGAATTTGCTGATGAGATAAATTCCAAGTATAATACGCTTCTGTATATAGATCTGACGTTTAAAAATAAGGTTTTATATAAGTTTCAATAAGAGGTACGGGCCTACTTTGAAATATCTATTCTAAAAGGGTACATAAATTTTTTGCTAAAAATTTATTCAGTTTTCGTGTCGACACACTCAAAAGCCCGTTTTATAAGACTATTTCAAATTCGGTCCTTAAATTAGTATAATAAGTTGTGGAATAATAAAATTAATAAAATAATCTTTGAAAAATACATTGCGGAAGGCGTCGGACTGAGCATAGCAAATTTTCAACAGAAAATTATGTGCGTATTTTGAGAAGAGCTATTTTGTTAATTTTATGATATAAATCAAATCACAAACCAATGAAAAATTTCTTGGAAAAATTACCAAAACCGTTTTTTTGCTTAGCACCAATGGCAGATGTCACTGATGCGGCTTTTCGAAGTATTATTACTAAATATGGTAAACCAGATGTAACCTGGACAGAATTTGTTTCTGCCGATGGACTTGCGAGTGAAGGTAGAGAAGTACTAAAAAATAGTTTAATTTTTACAAAAAAAGAAAAGCCGATTGTTGCTCAATTGTTTTCATCTAATCCAGAAAAGATGAGAATATCTTCAAAATATGTAGCTTCACTTGGTTTTGATGGTATAGATATAAATATGGGTTGCCCTGATAAAACTATTGAAAAACAGGGAGCAGGTGCAGCTATGATGAAAGATTTTAAAAAAGCTGGTGAAATTATTCAGGCTGTTAAAGACGGAATAAAAGATGCCAATAAAAAAATACCTGTTTCAGTTAAAACACGTATCGGATACAATAAAATAGAAATAGAAGAATGGATTCCATTTATTTTATCTTGTGATATTGATGCTCTTACTGTTCATGCTCGTACTCGTAAAGAAATGTCTTTAGTTCCAGCAAATTGGCAACACATAAAAAGAGTAGTAGAGATTCGCGATAAAATGAACATCAAAACAAAAATTATTGGTAATGGAGATGTTGTAGGTATTAAACAAGGGAAAAAATTAGCAAAGGAAATCGGATGCGATGGAATAATGATAGGACGAGGAATTTTTGGAAACCCATGGTTATTTTCAGGCAAGATTCCTACTTATAAAGAAAAACTAAAAGTAATGGTAGAACATACAAAATTATTTGAGAATCTTCTCGGCGGTCACAAAAATTTTGCTGTCATGCGAAAACATTACAAAGCATATGTAAATGGTTTTGACGGAGCAAAAGAACTACGAGTCGAACTCATGGAAACAAAGAGTGCCAAAGAAGTGGAATCTATAATTAATAAATTCCTCAAAAATCATTAATTTGCTATAATATTGATTATGAATGATTCTAATATTGCACTTTATAGAAAATACCGACCAGAGAGCTTTTCAGAAGTAGTGGGTCAAGACCATATAGTTAAGGCTATTTCGGGTAGTTTAGCAACTGGAAAGGTGGCTCACGCGTATCTTTTGTGTGGCCCTCGTGGTACTGGAAAAACTACAATAGCTCGTATAATAGCTCATGAGTTAGGAACATCAGTAAATGATATAAACGAAATGGATGCCGCCAGTAATAGAGGTATCGATGATGTAAGAGATATAAATGAAAATGTCCGAACCCTGCCTTTTGATTCAAAATACAAAATCTATATTTTGGATGAAGTACATATGTTTACAAGGGATGCA
>JAPLXS010000011.1 GCA_026395965.1 Candidatus Nomurabacteria bacterium
AAGGTAATAGTTAAAATTTCATTTATAGCTCGTTCGCATAAAGCCCTAGAACTCAAAGAGTCAATTATTCGGTCTGTTGAAAAACTCAAAAAATAAATATATTTAGCCTTCTAAGTTGCAACTTTTTGTCGCATCTAGTTTTATCATCTCAAATAGTGATTTACAAATAGTGTTTATGCTAGAATTTTTAAGGAAAATATGATTTTCGTTTGGAATCATAATAAGAGTTGAATTTTTGTGTGAATTATCTAGAGCATTGCGCAATAAAATTGCTTGTGATTTTGGTATCGTAGAGTCTGATTCTCCCTGAATAATATAAAGAGGATTTTTTATTGATTTTATATTTTTTAAAATTGAAGATTGAGAGTAAAGTTTTTTATTTTTAGATGTTGGTAATCCATTAAAAAAAGTATTAAATATTGAATCTTTATAATAATTTAAAAGAGAAGTCCAATCAGTCACTCCATTTATAGAAAATCCACCATTTATTTTGTTTGGATATGCTACCATCGCTTTGAGTGCAAGATATCCTCCGTAACTATTTCCAAGCATGTACACACTACTTATATTATTGGTTTTTGAATACAAATTAACTGTATTCATTATACTTTTCATCTCTGTAGTTCCGACACCTCCTTTGATGCTTTCTGTAAAAGTTCTACCATTTCCATAACTGCCAGGATAATCGATCTTTAATATGTATGCTCCATTTGATACTGCTTCTTCTAGTACCCAGTCGTAAACGCCATAGCTGATGTATGGATGTCTTATAAAGCTTGATTGTCTATAAGGTCCACCATGAAGCCATACAATGAGAGGATGTTTTTTTGTATCAGTATTTATACTTTTCATTTCAACTGTATTCAAATTAGAAATTTTTTTATATATGTATGAAATAGATTTAGTGTACTCTGGAGTAGATGGAATTCCTTTAAATTCTTTTATTTTACCTCCTTCAAAATTTGTAAGAACAACAGGCATAGTTCCTAGTGGTGTAAGTTCTGTATATATAATCATATTTCCTGATTTATGGAGTATGGTGTCATACGAAAGGTGCTGAGCTAGAATAATTTTCTTTTTTGTAGAAAGATTGTATGAATACAAAATCCAATTATATGGGTCGGCTTTTGTATTTGCTACATACAAAATAGTATTATTATTTGCATAAATAAAATCTCCTACAGAAACCCCAGAAGTTATCTGGATACCACGTAAATTATTTTTTGAAATAGTTGCTAGGGGTGTATTGTAGATAGAGGCAAATCCTGATCGATCACTCATGTATGTAAGAGATGAGTCGTCTGATGCAAAGCGTGATACATGAGGTTGTGTTTCAAGAAGGTCCCAGAAATTTAAATTTTCATTTATTGAATATGTTTTATTGTTTTTATTATCAACTATATTTAATACTCTATTTTTTTTAATGGTATTTACTGTGTAATAGAATCCAAAATTACCAGTTGGTGAAATACCATGTCTTGTACTATTTGAAGGGAATTTTATGAGTGATTTAGGTGCAGAAGTTACACTAGAGATTGGTACTTCTAGCGGTATTTTTGGTATTTCTATACAAGTGATTGTATCGATATTACAAGAAAAATATTTTTTATTTTCAAGCCCTCTAAATTCAATAATAGCTACATTACCATTAATACTTATTATGTTTCCGTACCAAAGTGGATTAGCAAAAGTAGTATGTGGAAAAAGAAATATAGTAAATATAAAAGTAAGTAATACAATATTATTTTTAGTAGATATTATTTTCATATTATGCTTAACAATTATATATTATTTGAGCCTGTATTCAAATTATATTATTTTTATAGTATAATTATGTTATGAATAAATTACGTGATCCAATCGCACATATTGAACTTAATAGTTTTAATAATACCAAATTAAACTGGTTAAGAGCCGCTGTCTTAGGTGCCAACGATGGTATTGTTTCAGTATCTGCTGTTGTTGTAGGTGTTGCTGGAGCTTCAAATTCTAAGAGTTTTATAATTACCGCAGGAGTAGCAGCTCTCGTAGCCGGAGCATTGTCTATGGCGGTTGGAGAATATGTTTCTGTAAGCACCCAAAAAGATACTGAAAAAGCTCTACTTAAAAAAGAGAGAATAGAGCTAGAAACTGTCCCAGAAGAAGAGTTAGAAGAACTTGCTTCTATATATGAGAGCAAGGGACTATCTAAAGCAACAGCACAGCTTGTGGCTGAAGAATTGACTGCTCATGATGCTTTTGCCGCACATGTAGATGCAGAATTGGGAATCGATCCAAATGATCTAACAAATCCAGTTCATGCAGCTTATGCATCAGGTCTAGCTTTTTTATCAGGAGCAATAATCCCTATAATAGCCATACTTGTATCTCCATCTTCAATGTACGTACCTATAACATTTTTGTCTGTTATTATAGCTCTTGTTATAACTGGAACTCTAAGTGCTCACGCAGGAGGTGCTCATAAACTAACTGCTGTTACTCGTGTTGTTGTGGGAGGTGTGCTAGCTATGGCTATTACATTTATTGTTGGAAAAATTTTCGGAGTTGTAGGTATATAAGAATAAATTTATATTATACAAAAATAATCCTGTATTTTACAGGATTATTTTTTTGTTTTAATTTTATAAATTTTTTGATACTATTAAACTATGATAAATATAAACGAAATAGTTCCAGATTTTGAACTGGATGCATATCAAAATGACGAGATTAATAAAATTAAACTTTCTGATTATAAAGGCAAATGGTTAGTTTTTATTTTCTATCCAGCAGATTTTACTTTTGTTTGCCCAACAGAACTAGAAGACGCAGCAATGCATTATGAAGAAGTAAAAGCTTTGGGAGGAGAAATTATGAGTATAAGTACAGATACTGCTTTCGCCCATAAAGCTTGGCATGATAGTTCAAAAGCCATAGGAAAGGTTCAGTATCCAATGTTGGCTGATCCAACAGGTAATGTATCAAAAATGTTTGGTACTTATATAGAAGCTGAAGGAATGTCACTTAGAGGTACATTTATTGTTGACCCTGATGGTGTTTTGAAGGCAATTGAAATAAATGACAATAATATAGGTAGAAGCGCAAAAGAAACAATTCGAAAGTTGCAAGCTGCAAAGTTTGTAAGAGAACACAAGGGGAATGTCTGCCCAGCTAGATGGGAGCCAGGAAGTGAGACTTTGAAACCAGGTATAGATTTGATAGGGAAGATTTAAATAATTAAGTACAAAAATACACATATGATATATGTGTATTTTTTATTATGATAATGATATATTAATAATTTTAGGCATTGACTTATCTTGTTAATTATGCTATGGTGTATAAAAATATTCTATAATTAAATAGTTAAAAATGGGAAGGTCAAAGTCAAAAACAGATTACATTGATTTTAGTTTTGGAAAAAATAATCCAACAATTGCTAAATTAAGAGAACAACATGACAAAGCAAGAGGTCATAAACGCGAACATCTTTTTAATCAGATAAAATCTGCTATTAAAAAAGAAAAAAAAGAAGAAGACATTAGACTCAGAAATGAAAAAAGAAAACGAAGTTAAAAAAATAAATGCTCAACCATAAATACGGTTGAGCATTTTTAAATTCATAATGATTAAATTGTTTGTAATTGTGCTAAAATAGAATAGTAATCATACCAAAGTAAGTAATGTTGGTATTTTAAAATATTATATGCAATTAAAATCAATAATTTCTATTTTTGGAACATCGATTTCTCACTGGAGGAATCACAGAGCTACTCGTATGGGAGCAGCACTTTCTTATTACACTATATTTTCAATTGTTCCTCTTTTGTTACTTTTTTTAGTTGTAAGTGGTCCTTTTTTTAGTGAGAATTATATTCAAAAATCAATTGTTGAGCAATCTAGCACACTTATAAGTGTGCAAAGCGCTGATTTTATTAAATCGATATTGGTTGGGCTCAGTCGAATAAAGTTTAATTTTTATACAATTATAATCAGTATAGGAATGCTTATTGTAGGAACATTGGGTGTATTCTATGAGTTAAAAAGTTCAATTGATGATTTGTGGGATACTAAACAAAATATAAAAGAAGAAAAAGATTGGAAATATTATATTTCATCTCATATTTTATCTTTATCAATGATACCAATACTCGGGTTTTTGTTGGTAGTGTCTATTGTTTTTAGTTCTTTTATTAGCTATATATCAGTTTACTCTCAAAATTTTGCTGATATGACTTATATATTTCAAGTTGTATCATATATTTTTACATTTTTTATATTGAGTTTTTTGTTTACATTTATTTATAGATTTTTGCCAAAAAGAAAATTACCCTGGAGAGAACTAGTTCGGGGAGCTATTATAACGGCTATTCTTTTTATGTTTGGTAAATTTTTAATAAGTATATATATAACAAAACTCACAAATGTTTCTATTTTTGGTGCGGCTGAAGCATTTGTTGTATTACTTTTGTGGATATTTTATTCTGTTCAGATCTTCTTATTTGGGGCATCTCTTACTTATGTATACTCAAGACGGTACGGACACTTGAAAGAGGAATAAAAGTACTAATTTAGATTAAATGATCTAAGTGTGTATTTTATTAAAAAGTGTGTTATACTATAAATGTGTTAAGACACAAGAAACAACGTCGAAGTTTCATTCTAAAATAATCAAAAAATAATCTTATATGACAGGAACAATAAAGACTCTTACAGATAAAGGATTTGGATTTATCTCTCGCGAAGGCGAAGCTAAAGATATCTTCTTTCATTCTAAAGAACTAGTTGGTGTTACATTCGACGAACTTCAAACTGGAGACCAAGTTTCTTTTGAAGTAGTTGATAGTGAAAAAGGACCAGCTGCAACAAAAGTATCACGCGCATAGTCGCATGAGATAAAAACACTCCAGCCGCTTGCGGATGGAGTGTTTTTATATTTTATGACTTTCATATTTAAAGACTAGATTATTTAATTATTTTAAGGTATAGTATGTTATATCTTATTAATAATAAACAATATATATGGCAAAAAGAGCTACTTCACTACATCCTCATATAAAATCAAAGCATTCTAAAAAGACAGCAAAAAGACTTGCAGTCAAGATGGTTATGCTTGAAAATAAAACTGACAAGAAAAAGTCAATCGCTAAAAAATCTGTTGTTAAAAAAGCTAAATAATTTTTTACAAACATCAAAAAGCTATCAGAATATCTGGTAGCTTTTTATGTAAAAGGTACTCTAGGGGTATAACACCCAAGAGCTTTCTGTTAGGGGTTGGACCCCTAACAGAGTTTGACAAATATAATTAATAGTTATATACTAATAAAGTAAGTTGTATTCTCATTGGTTTTTCCGCGCTTATAGCGCCTATATAACGCCTTATCCCTTGTGGTAGTCTTTATGAAAAACAGGGGAGAAGGTACTCAGTCCGTCTTACTTTTATATTTATAGACTGGGGTAAAATAATATGTATAAACCAAACAGCCGCGGCGAAAGCTCCGGCCGACCATCTTCTGGTGGACAAAGAAGTAGTTATCGTGGTAGTTCACCAACTGGTCGTTCAACCGGTGGTAGTGATAGTAGTCGACCTAGTGGTGGTTACAGTCGCTCAAATGGCAGTAATGGCAGTAGTCGATCAAGTGGTGGTTATAGTCGCTCATCTGGTGGCAGTAGTCGTCCAAGTGGTGGTTACAGTCGCTCAAGTGGCGGTGGTAATCGCGGTAGATCATCAAGACCTCGCTATGGTGGTGATAGTAATATAAGTCATTCTCGCTTTATTAGAAAAGCGGATCCTATTATTACATCAGCTCCATATGTTCCAGCAAATAAATTTGCTGATTTTAATATTCATCCTGTTATAAAAAATAATATAACTAAAAAAGGTTATGTAAACCCAACTCCTATTCAGGATGTTTCTATTCCTTTTGTGCTCGATGGACGCGATGTCGTTGGTATCGCAAATACAGGAACTGGTAAAACAGCTGCGTTCCTAATTCCATTACTCGACAAGATTATGAATAATCCTCGTGAGAAAGTTTTGGTTATAGTACCAACTCGAGAATTAGCAACACAGATAAACGATGAATTAATAGCATTTCGTGGAGACCTAAGAATATACTCAGTATGCTGTGTTGGAGGAATGGGTATTTCAAATCAAATATATGGATTACGTCGTGCTCACAATATAGTCATAGGTACACCTGGACGTCTTAAAGACTTAGTTGATCGTAGAGTTATTCAGTTGGCAGATTTTCGTACAATAGTACTTGATGAAGCTGATAGAATGCTTGATATGGGATTTGTAAATGATATGAGATTTATAATGGCCAATATGGCTCCAAATCGTCAGACTTTACTTTTCTCTGCTACAATAACAAGCGAAATAGATAGATTGATAAATGAATTCTTAACTAATCCAGAAAAGATTTCTGTTAAAACAGGTGATACTTCTTTAAATGTGGATCAAGATATAATTCGTGTTCCACAAGGTATGGATAAAATTGATTCATTGCATTCTCTTTTGTCTAAAAAAGAATTTTCAAAAGTTCTTATTTTTGGAAGAACAAAACATGGTGTTGAAAAACTTTGTCAAACTTTAGTTCAAAGAGGGTATAAAGCAGAATCAATTCATGGAGATAAAAATCAATCAAGAAGAGAAAGAGCATTAAAAGCATTTAGAGATAATTACAGTCAAATACTTGTTGCTACTGATGTTGCAGCTCGCGGACTAGATATCCCAGATGTGACTCACGTTATAAATTACGAAATTCCTGCTACTTATGAAGATTATGTTCACCGTATAGGCCGTACAGGTCGTGGTAACAAAGTTGGAACAGCACTAACTTACGTAAATTAAATTGTATTTTAATCAAAATCACTCAGACTGAAAAGTCTGGGTGATTTTAATATTCGTAGGCGGTAAAAATAAATGATATAATATACAAATGTTTAATACAAAAAGGACTGATGTTATAAATGGTTTGTCTTCCCTAGAAGCTCAAAAATATTTAGCAAAATTTGGTGAAAATACTATTTACCATCACAAGAAACTTCGTCCTTTTGTGATGTTTCTTAAAAAATTTAATAATCCTCTATTGTATTTATTGATGGGAGCTGCTATTGTTGCTTTCTTTTTTGGCCAAGCTGTAAATGCTGTTATATTGATTGTTATGATTTTTGTTTCTGTAACTTTAGATTTTTTTAATAGTTATAAATCAGAAAAAGTTGCTGAAAAATTAGTTGAAAAAGTAGCTTCTACTGCTACGGTCCGTCGAGATGGGGCAAAAAAAGAAATTCCTTTTCATAGATTAGTGCCTGGAGATATTTTAGAACTTTCTGCAGGTGATGTTATACCAGCTGATTGTATTGTTATTTCTGCAGATGATTTCTTTGTAAATCAATCTGCTCTTACGGGAGAATCTTTCCCCATAGAAAAAAATGTATTTGATAGTAATGTCTCAATTGAAAATATTTCATTAAAACTTACTGATACTTCCTCTGTATTTATGGGTACATCTGTAGTTACAGGTTTTGCTATTGCAGAAGTTGTTCAAACAGGTTCAGGTGCAGAGTTTGGTAAAATAGCTGAAAGACTTTCTGCTATTAAACAAGAAACTAGTTTCGAAATAAGTCTAAAAGATTTCAGTATTTTTATACTAAGACTTACTCTTGTGATGGTAATTATTGTTTTTATTGTAAATGCTTTTTATGGAAGAGGAGTTTTAAATTCATTTCTTTTTGCTGCAGCTATCGCGGTAGGTCTTACTCCAGAGCTTTTACCTGTTATTATGACAGTTACACTTTCTCATGGTTCTCTTCGCATGGCCAAAAAACAAGTAATATTAAAAAATCTTGCTTCAGTTCAAAATTTTGGAAGTATGGATATCTTGTGTACTGACAAAACAGGTACTTTAACAGAAGATAAGATTGAGTTGATAAAATGCGTAAATATTTCTGGTATTGATTCCAAAAATGCACTTCTATATTCATATTTAAATAGTATTTTTCATACAGCTCGTAAAAGTCCTTTAGATGAAGCAATTCAAATACACGGAAAAATGGATTCAAGTATTTATATAAAAATAGACGAAATCCCATTTGATTTTGAAAGAAAACGTGATTCTGTCGTCGTTGACCATGGAGGAGATAGATTGTTGGTAACTAAAGGAGCTCCAGAAAATATACTCGCTATTACTAAATCATGGGAAAATGGTGGTAACATTTTTGAATTTAATGATGAAGTAAGAAAATTGGCTCAGGATGAATACGATAGACTAAGTTCTGACGGTTTTCGTGTTCTTGCAGTTGCAATTAAAAAAATAGAAAAAGATGAAAGAATTAAATACAAAAAACAAGAAGAAGAGGAGATGACCTTTGTTGGATTTGCTGCATTTTTGGATCCTCCAAAAACAAGTGCTAGTTCTGCCTTAGAAGAATTAAAAAATCTTTCAATTGAAGTAAAAATTATTACAGGTGATAGCGAAATACTTACAGAGCGTATTTGTAAAGATTTGAATATTGAAATAAAAGGATCTCTCACTGGTGCTATGCTTGATAAACTTTCTGATGAAGAACTTACTCAAAAATTGGATGCGACCAATATTTTTGCCCGTGTTTCTCCAGAGCAAAAAGAGAGGATTGTTAAGCTTTTGCAAAAAGCAGGTCACACTGTAGGGTATATGGGTGACGGCATAAATGATGCGCCAGTTTTAAAAATTTCCGATGTTGGTATTTCAGTAAATAATGCAGTAGACGTAGCAAAAGAAACTGCAGATATTATTCTTTTAAATAAAAATCTACATGTACTTAAAGACGGAGTTATAGAAGGTCGTTCTACCTTCCAGAATACACTTAAATATATCAAGATGGGATTTAGTTCGAATTTCGGCAATATGTTTTCAATGATGGGTGCATCATTTTTCCTGCCATTTTTTCCAATGCTTTCGTCTCAAATAATATTTAATAATTTTTTGTATGATCTATCTCAAACAACTATTCCAACTGATAGTACAGATGTAGAATCAGTCAAAAATCCACTTAAATGGAATATGAAAGAATTTTATAAATATATAATTGTATTTGGTCTTATTAGTTCGATTTTTGATTTTATAACCTTTTTTGTTTTATATAAAGTCTTTAATCTAAATGCACAGCAATTCCAAACAGGATGGTTTATTGAATCTATCGCAACTCAGATATTGGTAATATTTGTTATACGAACTAAGCGTAGTCCTTTTTGGAAAAGTACACCAGGTATGCTTGTGACCGTTAGTACTATTGCTGTTGTTGCTTTTGCATGGATAGTTCCTTTTACTCCACTTGGGGCACTACTATCATTTGATCCACTTCCTTTTAAAATATTAGCATTGATTAGTTGTATAGTTGCTGGATATCTTGTTATCGCAGAAATTTCTAAATATTTTTTTTATCGTACCTTTGTTAAAGCCCCTTAATAATTAACTTGTTTTGTGTGGTATAATATTATTAATTTGATACAATTAATCTAATGGAAAATTTTAAATTTATTTTATTTTCAATATTTATTTTCTTATTATTAGGATTTTCTGGATACTGGGCTTTTTCAACTATTGAGTCAGGGAGTGTGCATGTAAATAATCAAAAACAAATAGAGTTAAAGCAAAAAAACGAAGAACTTGCTAAAGAAATACTAAAATTAAAAAAAGATATTAGTCTTTCTGAATTAGAAAAAGAGCAGCAAATACAAAAAGATAAAGAAGTTCAAGATAGTAAAATACAAGAACCTTTGGTAGTTACTACTATTCCTACTAAAACAACAGCTTTAAAATATCAAACTCTAATAAATGATATACAAAAATTAGTAAATAGTAATGTTGTTTTAAAATTAAAATCAAAAGGACCTTCTGTTGGAATAATTCAAAAGTTTTTTAATGTTTATAATAGTACTTCAAATAAAATAGATAACGATTACGGAGCAACTACTGTAATTTCTGTAAAAAATTTTGAAAAAAATGAAGGCTTAGTTATTAACGGAGAATTAGGATCTAGTGATTTCAAAAAAATGATTGTGTTGCTTAAAAATCGTTAGATTCTAATCTAAATAATTTTATGATATTATATGATCATATGATAAGATTTTTACCTGTTATTTTAGCAGTTTTTCCATTTATAATTTTTGTATATTTATTGTTTAAAAGAGTATTGTCATTACTTTGGGCATCTATTGTAACTCTCATTATATATACATT
>JAPLXS010000005.1 GCA_026395965.1 Candidatus Nomurabacteria bacterium
AGATAATCTTCAGAAATATTTTTTTCTTTCATTTCCTTATATTTCTTGGTTGCCATCTCTTGAAATTGATTATTTATTAGCATATATTTATCTGTTTTATTTGTTTATAATAATAACACATTACAATTAAAAAGTAAATGCCATTACTTTTGTGGACTAAAACCTTTTACGTTAGCTATAATATTTTGAACCATTTTTTTGTCATCTTTAAAAAATCCATTTACAAAATCGTAACGGCCATTTTGAGAATTATACATTCTTACCCCTTCCTCATAAGTATAATCACTACCTGTCCCCTCTGTTGCTGTACCAAAATCGATTATTACAGCCTGGCTATCTTTAGTTATCATTACATTATTAAAATGCAAATCCCTATGGTATAAACCTCGCTTGTGCATTTTTGAGACTTGATCCACCAAAGAATTACAAAAAACCTGTGCATCAAAATTCTTAGGAAGAAGGTCTTGGTTTCTTACTATATCTCCAACAGAGTGACCGTCTACCCTCTCCATTATAAGATAATCACCTTCACTCGTGTTGATTGAAACAAGAGAGAGCGGAGTACTAACACCAGCCTCTCGTGCCATCATTTGATATTTATGTTCTTGGTCAATATCATTGTATAAAATCTGAGGTTTTTCTTTAATTTTTTTCAAGCACACTTTTTCAAACACAGTACCTTCTGCAACATAGACAATAGCATTTCCACCTTCTCCAATAGGAGAAGCTGTAATTTCAAGAGATTTAATACAATCCATCAGATCATCGATATTTTTTGAATCAATTATTTTTTCAACTTTCTCTACTTTAAAATGTTTTATTTGATTTTCCATACATTATTTATTTAAAATATAATCTACTAGTTTCGGCACCCAAAAATTCTTGGTAAGAATAAGACATAAGCCAATGATAATAAGTACCAACAAAATGATTCTAATTTTTCTTACCACTGGATTAGAATTATTTTCCATTGTTTGTCTCCATTTTCTATACGTAAATAACATAGATAAATTAGTCAATTTTTTTTGTAAAAAAATAAACAACGATACCTGCTGTTAATACATGCATTATCATAAGTATTACAATTACAAAAAAGGTCGCACCTTGGTCATCTATATCTTTAGAATACGGCATAAGTATATCTGGAATAAATGAAAAAATCAAAGATATAACTGAAACCCAAATAAATATCTTTTTATAAAATATTGGATAAAATTTTAAAATACCCATATATACAATCATTGCAGTAATCACACTTAAAACTGTAAATAATATAACTGACAAATATTGAAACGGAGAAAAAGTTGCTGGAACATTTGCAAACGGTCGAGCAATAGCCAATAATACTATGTTAAATACTGTTGAAAGAATCGTAGCTATCAATACATTTATAGTAAATTTTTTCATGTATTTATTATAGCATTTATTGTAAATATTAAAAAAACCACCATAATATGGCGGTTTTAATTTGATCAATGAGCAGAAGGATATTCTCCTTTTTCAGCAGGAACGACAGGGCCAAAAAGACTTACATGATTTCTCAAAGAAACTTCGGCTGCTTGTTCCCATTCAGAAAAAGTAACTTCATGATTAAAATCATTTTTGAAATCTTTAAATTTTAAAAATGCTTCTTGTTTTTCTAATCCAATATGAAGGATTTCATTTTGTTCACTAAGACTCAGATTATTGAATTTTTTTCTTTGCAAAGAGCTTAGTTTAATAAATTTATTACAATCTTCTATATCTAGATTGCGATATCTTTCTTTGTCGCATTCTGTTAAACAATACCCATCAATTTCATTCGGGCAATTATTCTTTTTTAAATTTCCCATATTTTAATTTTTTATTTTAAATGAGTTTATCACACAATTTCAATACTGTCAAACACAATATAAATTAATAAAACCTTTAGACGTCCAACGTCTGGTAAAAAAAATACCCTTATAAATCAACAAATTATATATTTTTATACTCTATTTTTTAGACGTTGAACATCTAATTAGAATAATTTCATTCTCATTGTTATAATAGATAAATGAATAAATTGTCACCCAAAAAATTGATTATATTAATAGTAATTTTATTAACAATATTTGTAGGATTATATTTTTTAATACACAACAATAATAAGTTTGAGACTAAATCAGCTGTAACCAATACACAAGAAGAAGCTTATATTGGTCCAAAAAATGAAGAACTAAAACAAATAAAAGATATACCTATTCTTGTATATCATTCTATTGCACTCCCTCCAACAACCCGCAAAGAATCATTGCTTCAAAAACGATTTCGCGTAAGTCCAGAAAATTTTAGATATCAAATGGAATATCTAAAGAAAAATAACTATTCCCCTATCACATTTGACCATCTTGCTGAATATATACTCCACAATAAAGAAATCCCCGAAAAACCAGTTGTGATTACATTTGATGATGGTTTGTTGAGTCAATATGAAAATGCTATTCCAGTTTTAAAAGAGTACAATTTCGTAGCAACATTTTTTATTTATACTGGAGTTGTTTCTCATAGAAATTTTATAAATTGGGAACAATTGGCTCAAGTTATTAACAATGGTAATGAAATAGGTTCACATACTATTATTCATTACAATCTAACAAAAATAGATAGTTCAACACTAGACAATGAGCTAACAGGGAGCAAGAAAAAACTTGAAGATAAACTTGGTATTTCTGTTAAAACATTTGCATACCCAGACTACGCTGAAAATGAAACTGTACGAACAGCAGTAGATAAAGCAGGATATATTGCAGCTCGAGCAGGCTGGAGAACTGTCAAAAATAGTATAGATGAAATAATGCATTTAAATGCACAAGAAGCTGGAAATACAAAAAATCCATTTGTTAAGCCTTAAACAATTTTTTCGTTCAATAAAAAAACCTGTCATTAATGACAGGTTTTTATTTTTTATTATTGTTTATACCCATGTAGCCTAGCAATTTTTGCCAGAGCAAAAATTTCATTTTCTGAGCCAGATTCAGAAGAACAATAGGCCTCCTTTAATCCTTCAACAGAATTATCAATTTCAATCCATTTTCTTAAAGTATGATCTTTAAGTTCTGAGTTAGGACTCTCTGACATGTAAGCATTTTTTGCTCCTTCTACCATAGCAAAATTTACATGCTCATTCACCGTAATACTCATTTTTTTTCGTAAACAAGAATTAGGTTCATCATTTAATTTAACATCGTCTTCACTTCCAATTTTGAAATCTTTATAACGTTCATCAAAGTTATTATTAATTTTTTTTACCAAAAAATAGCAAGAAATTAAAAATAATAATAAAACCGTGAACCCAAAAAAGAAATCAGAATGAACGAATTCAAATACACTGTGCTTATCCATAATATAAATTTTTAAATTATTTATTATAATAATAGCACTATATTTAGATAATGTCAATACGATAAAAAAATAATATATTATTCAATTTTTTCGAAATTGAGTCTTAGCGCATTCATAATAACTATAGCATCTAAAATTTCTTGCATTATAGCTCCGAATATTGGTGTGATATAGCCAAGCATAGCCAATATCATTAGCATAATACTAACTCCCATACCAAAGAAAATACTTTGTTTGGCCAATCTTACTGCGCTTTGAGCAATATGTAGGGCATCATGAACTCTATGCATATTATTTACCATGATCACCACATCTCCAGTTTCAGAAGCTGCTGTAGCCCCGTGGGAGGCCATAGCAATACCAACACTAGCAACAGCAAGTGCAGGTGCATCATTTACCCCATCACCAACCATAGCCACAGGACCGTATTCGCTTTGAATTTTTTTCAACCATTCTACTTTTTGTTCTGGTAAAAGTTCAGCTTGAAATTCTGTAATACCGACACTTTTTGCAATATTTTCTGCTACCGATTTTTTATCACCCGTCAACATAATCAATCTTGAAATATTGTGTTCTCTTATTGACTCAAACATCGATTTTGTTTCTGGTCTTACAATATCTGCGAAAACAACATAACCTAGTAAGTCCTTATCGTTACTCAAGTATACAGCTGTTTTTCCTTGTTCTTGAAAAATCTTATGCTCTTTTTCTATATCTTTATTTATTTTTATATTTTGATTTTCAATGTATTTTAATTTACCAAAAAAATACAAACCGTCTTTTAATTTCCCATTAACACCTTGCCCAAAAACTTCCTCAAAATTATCTGGGTAATCTAGCTCTAGTGATTTTTTTTGAGCATAATCGATCAAAGATCTAGCAAATACATGAGCTGAGAGTTGATCTATTGAAACAGCAATCCTTAGTACTTCATCAGCAGACAACAATGAAACTGAAACAGGCTCTACAACTTCAGGCATTCCCAATGTTAGAGTACCAGTTTTATCAAAAACTATTCCTTTTACTTCTCCAAGCTTTTCCAATGCTATCCCATTTTTTATTACTATCCCACGGCTTGCTGCTTTACTAATACCTGAAATCATAGCAATTGGTGTTGCTAAAATAAGTGGACAAGGAGATGCAACTACAAGTATAGATAAAACTCTGATTGGATCTTTAAACAAAACCCAAGATATTATAACTACAACAAATGTAATAATATTAAAAAATAATGCATATCTATCTGCTAGTCTTACCACTGGAGCTTCTACACTCTGTGCTTCTTTTACCAGTTTGACTATTATTTGATATTTACTATCTGTACTATTTTTTATCGCTCTAACCTCAAGAGACCTCTCTTCGTTTACAGAACCACTATAAACCATAGAACCTGGTCTTTTTTCCACAGGCAAACTTTCTCCTGTAATTATAGCTTCATCTAAATTTGATATTCCATCTACTACAATACCGTCAACAGGGACAACTTCCCCTGGTTTAGTAATTAAAATATCACCAATTTTTACTTCATCTACACTTATTTCTCTAAGCTTATTGTCTTTTTCTTTAATATGGGCAAATGATGGTGCTTTATTTAAAAGCTGAGTAAGCTCTCTTTTAGCGAGAGCTTGAGCATAAGCTTCTAGAACTTCTCCACTTGAAAGCATGAGTAAAATAACAACACCAGTTAAGTATTGTGAAGCCCAAAATGAAGCAAAAATAGCTACGATAGCAATAAGATCAACTCCAAATTTACCCTTAAATATTGATTTAAAAGTTCTAAAAACAAAAGGAAAAGAACCTATTACTAAAGTAAATAACCAAACTTTTTGATCCCAAATACCATAATGAAAAAGATGGAAAGCCCCGCCCAAAATAAGACCAATAAAAATAAACCCTTGAATCAAGATATCATATTTTAAAAAATTGCTTTTTGTTTTCATACATTTATTATACACCAGGTTCAAACTTCTACTAGGACAGTAATTACCTTATATGTGTTATAAATTATATAATTAATACTATTTTAAATAACAGAGTGATTCATAATATTTAAAATAAAAAAAACATCTATATTATATACAGATGTTTTTATTTTGAAATTTTAATAATAAATTACAAAAATTCATTTTCTAATTAATACTAAAAATAAAACGGTCGTTGGGAAACCAGAAACCGATAGAGAAACCATAAGAAGCATCAAGCCATAAAAAATTATTCTTACTCACAACAGAAAATAAACTTGGACAGTCGTTTGTATCCAAAATAGATTTCATTGCAATATGCAAGTATTCATTGTATGGCTGTTCTTTATATTCCAAACGCAACTGTGCTCCAGTTTCAAAAGGACAGAGACCAAGTCCAAGTTCACATGCTCTAGCACAAATATCTCCATAAGTCGCACCACTTTTTAAACCGAGGTCAGCAACTGATATATTTACCAATTGTATTTCTTCTTCTGTTTTAGTTATAGTAAAATCTCTTTTATTAATGATCTTTTTCCCCCAATCACTAATTTTGAAACTATTTTTTTTGAGTACTTCTTGTAACTCATATACATTTTTAAAAGCTCCGAGTTTAATGATTTTCCAAATTTCGACTATTTAATTGTTGTACTTAAAGTAATTTTAATTTATATTACTTATAAATCAATAAAATGTCAATAATTACCAATTTAAATTATACATAATTATTATGGGTCTGAAATTCAAAATCCTTATAAAAATGGCTTCGGAAATGAATTACCTCTTTTTTTGCCACTCCCTTTAAGAGATGATGCATGCTTCAATGAGTTTTGTCCAAATTTATCTCTTATATCATCACATACCTCTTCAATAATATTTTTACTTTCTGATTTATCAAGGATGCCAAATAGATCTCTGGGAATATCTTCCCTTCTTAACAAATTTTTCAACGTGATTCCTGTTGAACGAATCTTTTCATCTTCTTGCAATAATTTATATAAAATTGGTTCAACAATATTTAGTATTTCACCTGGGTTATTTGTATATAATGACAGATGACTCTCTCCTGTATGGTAGGCAAAATTAGAATTTTTAACAAAAAATGAAACTGAATTAGTTACTAGGTTTAGTTCCCTTGCTCTTTCACAAGCCCTTTCTATATTTTCCGAAAGTTCAGAAAATATTATTTTAAAATCAGAAGACGATGGTTTAAAAGTTGAAGTTGATTGAATTGATTTTTGATCTCTTGGGTCATAAGTATAATCAATTTTCAAAATAGACTTACCTGATAGTTCTTGTTTTATATTGTATACAGTCGAAGCAAAATATTTTTCTATTGAATTACCTTGGTAATTAGCAAAATCATATGCTGTCTTTATCCCCATACTGTGCAGCCTTGGAACTGTTTGTTTGCCGATACCCCATACATCATCTATATTTGTTTTTTTAAGTGCATTATCTTCATTTTCTTTATTTAATAGTAAAACCATACCATTTGGCTTATTTAGCTTCGAAGCAGTTTTTGCAAGCACTTTTGTTCTTCCGAGACCAAAAGAATATGTTACCCCTATTTTGTTTTTGATTTCATTTTTAATATCACTCACAAGTTTTTCTGGACCACCAGCATATTTTATATCTGACTGTTTAACTGTCATAAAACATTCATCAATACTATATACTTCAACTTGCTCAAGATATGAGGAAAAAATATTATATACATCATTTGAAATCCTATTATATAAATCGAAATGATGAGAAAGAATAATTAAATTTGGAAATTGTTTTTTTATTTGAAATATTGGCATTCCACGAGTAACCCCAAGTTTCTTTGCTTCATAGCTCATAGCTACAGCTATTCCTCTATCTTCTCCCACAACAACAGGCATCCCTATATATTCAGGATGTTGAGATAATTCACACGAAACAAAGAAAGAATCTCCGTCAGCATGAAGAAATAAATTGTCACAATAATCAGACATTTATATATTATATCAAATATATAAATTTTAATTTATAAAAAATATACCTATATTTATAGGTATATTTTGACATGGTTAGCCTATATTAAATTGATTATATAAAATTTAAACTATTGTTTGAGTACAGTAAGCACAGCGCTTTGCATCAACCGGAATTTCACTTAAACATTCTTTACATTTCTTTGTACTAGAATCTACAGGTAGTTCTTTACGAGAACGCTTTATCAAAATATTCATTGGTTTTACAACAAAGAAAAATACAGATGAAGCAACTAGAGTAAATGAAATTAAAGCATTAATAAAATGCCCAAACATAAATTTACTGCCATTAACTGTAAAGAAAAGTTCAGAAAAATCCGGGGCCTTGATAATCGCAGCTATCAACGGTGTTAGTAAATCAGACACAAGAGCTATAACAATAGTACCGAAAGCGGCTCCGATAACAACACCAACAGCAAGATCAACGACATTTCCACGCAACAAAAATTGTTTAAATTCTTTTAACATAAATTATAAATTGAAAAATTATTAATAACCTTATTATACAACAAAAATTATTTTGATTCGAATTTATATTAATGCGGTCGAACAATGCTAATAAATAGGGATATTATAAATTTAATTATTTTCTACAATTTTTTTTAGCTTAAATATAAAGGCATTTTCCCAAAACTTCATTGAATACCAACCCAAAAGTGGTTTGGCAACTATCCTTAGCCATATACTATGAATATTAACCTTATAAATATAATTGATCCTTGTTCCTTCTTCTATTTCTTCCATCAAAAATTCTTCATGACCAGATATACCTAATTGGGGGCTATAATTATCAGAAATATATCCTTTTCCAGGAATAATTTCTGTTTTCATTTTAACTGGAAATACAGTTCCAAAAGATTTTACTTTTGCATCAATTTCTAATTTATTACCATCTTTTTTTGTAATAATCAATGATTCTGCAACAGTAGGGAAATTTTTTGGCATATTCTCAAAGTCACTAATTATTTTAAAAACCTTATCAATAGGGGCTTTAATAATCCAAGAACCTTTTAAAGTAATATTTTTCATTGTTTAATTATATAACAAAAATAATCATGATAAAACATGATTTAAATTTTTAAATCTATTAATAGGAAATATTTCTCTACATAATAGAGAATGTATCTATTCACAGCCACAGATTCTATCCACGAATTATACGAATCAAAAACAAAATAACAGCTATTACTAAAAGGATATGAATAAATCCTCCTATGACATGAAAACCAATAAAACCTAAGACCCAGAGAATCAATAAGATAACCGCAATTGTTGTAAGCATAAAAAAAATAATTAGTTAATGAATTAATAATATATTATAGTATGAACCTATTTACAGAAATAGCTATCTTTTTACATCATTCGAATGTTTAGATTTTAATTTTTAAATAGCCCTCAGCAATAAAAAATAATTTAATATTTCAAATAAAAAAATATGTTTTAATAAGTATTATGTATTAGATTTATTTACTGCATCAATTACAGATATAAATGAACCACAAATAGCTCCTGCAAAAGAAAGAGCAACAAAAAATACCAATAACTTTTGCCCATTTATTATATACCCCAATAATGCAAACAATCCCAAAAATACCTCTAAGTGAATAAAATAAAAATTACCTAAAAATTTTCTAATTTTTAATTTCATATATATTAACTTAAATTTTTACCAAGTTTATATACTTCTTCTAAAAACTTCTTTCTTTTTTCTTCTGTTGAAGATTGAACAGGCCCAAAATGAGAAACTTTAACAGGAGAAATGCCACAGAAATTCAAAGTTCTATTTTTGAGTTGATTTATACTAGGTGATCCAAAAAAATAATTATAGATAAAATATGGAGTATCCATTGTTGTTATTATATGTGCTGTTTTACCTTTTAGAAGTTTTTCTGGTAAACCCGAGCCTTGTTTATATTTGAAAGCAAAACCAGCAGAGAAAACCATATCTATAAAACATTTCAATATTGCAGGCATGCTTCCCCACCATACAGGATGAACAAAAACAAGATGTTCTGCCCAAGTGATACTTTCTCTTGCATCTTTTATATCTTGCCCGACATCTTTACCACTAAAATGGTCGTAGCGTAAATAATTCTCGATAGGCATATCAGTCACAATAATTTCTTTTATTTCTGCCCCACTTTCTGCTGCACCTTTTTTATAATTACTCACAAGTGCACTGCTAAAACTATCTTTTTTAGGATGCCCATTTATTATTAATATTTTTTTCATATTATTTATTATACACTAAAAATATTCAGGTTTGAACTTATGCTAATATCCGAAAAAAAATAACCATTATATAATGTAGATTAAATTTTATTCTAAACATGAAATAATATTCAAATAAGCATAATACATTTGTATTATTTAAAGAAAATTGAACCACTATCAAATTTTAAATTAAAAATTAACTCTCCCTTTGAAGTAAATAAGTAACTTTGTGTTTCATTTAGCATTTTTGTGAAGTCAGTCTCCTGTGAGCCTTCGCAATACATTTGAGTAGAAATCATCTTACTAAAATTAATTATATTATCATTTGTGGTATATTCACCACTCATGCTATTACAATCAGTTGTAGTGTAGAAAGTATTATTGTTTTTAAAAGTTATACTAAATTTATTTTGTTTTAAAGGTATAATTAATTTATTATCACTATATAATGTCTTCATCCACTCCCACTTTTTCATAGTAAGAGTCATGTCATTTGAATCAGTCTCCCCTTCAAAATTTTGTGCAACTTCACCAAATTGCATTGTTTTTAGGTCAAGTTTTAGCCAAATACTTTTTTCAACTGATGGTGCTACAGTAAAACTTTCTTCATGTTTTCTATCTTCATAATTTACTATAATAACATTTTGTCTGTTGGTTCCATTGGTTGTTTTTCCCTCATCTATATTAATAGCTTGCGTGGTAATTCGATCTCCCAGCAGTACTCCATTTGAACCAACCAAACCAAGAGGGGTGGATATTAAAGCCACTACGTAATAGAAAACTCCACTACCACTTGTTTCTTGTGTTACAAGAAATATATCGTCAACAGTACCATCATCATTGATGTCGTGTTTTAAATCATTGCCAAAATATTTAGTAACTATTTTTGAAGCAGAACCAGGAGCTGCCTCAACTTCTGAAATACCATTCTTTAAGATGATTTTTTGGCCATTTAAGATATATGTAGCATCATGAGAATTAATTTGCTCACCATTATTAATATAAATATCATTATTTGTAAAATTAAATTTATAAATTCCGATACTTAAAATTATTGAAACTAAAATCGCTAAAATTATTAATATTTTTTTCATATTATTATTATATACCTAATATTTAGATTTGAACTTTTACTAACCACCGAAAAATAACCATTATAAAATATGGCTTAAAATAATGCTCCGTGGGTAGGGATATCTTCCATTACATGGACAGTATACCTTTTCGTTTCGATTACCACCGAAAAACGAAAAGCTTTTCGATCCCTACACGAAAGCAAAGCAGTTTGCTTTCTCCACGGAG
>JAPLXS010000001.1 GCA_026395965.1 Candidatus Nomurabacteria bacterium
CCCAACCCCTTCTGTAATAATTATTTTACCGTATTTATTTTCACTCCTCCATTTTCTCAAGCTTTGTTCTATTCTCAAAGAAAAACTATCTATAGTTTCATTTTCCTTGGGGATAGAATCAATAAAGTTTACTCCACCATCAAGAGCTCTCTGATAAAAATTTGTTTTTTGGAATTGAATATAATTATTTATATCTTTACTATTATCAAATCTTTCATCAAGCATTCCTATTGTAATTTTATTATTAAAAACAAGAGGATATAAAGAAATATTTTCAAGTATATCAAATGCTGACCCTGCAGAAAGTAAAAGCAGAACCCCATCTTCATGAGAGTCCATCAATGCTTCTTTTAAAGCAAGGGCAGCTGTCTCTTGTAATTTTTTTATATCAGTATTTTGTATGATTTTCATATATATTTATATATTCTTATTGTATTATATATCTTTTAATACGATAGATACACCTCAAAGTAACAAGGTCTCCATTTGTAAAAATAATCTGTTATAATGTAAATATGAAAAGATTAAAAGATTTACAGAAAATTAAAGGTTTAAGTGGTTTTAAAGAATTTCTAAAAGAACAAGGAGTTGTGACTTTGGCTATCGGTTTCATCCTAGGTTCTTCTATTATAAAGCTTGTTTCCTCTTTAGTAGTTGATATTATAAACCCACTACTAAATTCTGCTCTTGGAGGAGTAGAAGATTTAAATACAAAAGTTGCTCATATTGGTACTGCAAATATTCATTACGGAACATTTATCAGTAATGGAATTGATTTTATTGTTATAGCGCTTGTCGTCTATGTTGGGGTTAGACTTCTTGGTCTGGACCGCGAAGAAATAGGTAAAATGGATATAGGTAAAATAAACGCCTTAAGCGCAGCAGGTAGAAAATAAATTGACGGTTTGTATGAAAAAGGAATTAAATAAAACAAAGACAATAATTTTACTGATTGTATTTATAGCCCTTGGTGGAATCATTCTGTACGGAAGAAATACAAAAAATAATTTTTCTCCACTTGATTATGTTATTAAACGATAAAATAGAATCTCAATTTAGAATAGATGTAAATCAAAAAAAAGCATTGACCCGACTTGGAATATCTCTAGTTCGGGACCTTTTGTATTACTTTCCATCTCGATATACAGATATAAGTGAATTTCGTCATATACAAACACTGAAAGATGGTGAGCAAGCCACCATAATAGGAATCATCTCAAACCTTCAAATAAAAAAAGGTTTTAAAAGTAAAATTCCTATGGGACAAGCTACTATATCAGACCTAACTGGAAAGATAAATATAGTCTGGTTTCATCAACCTTATTTAGCTAAAATGCTAAAAGAAGGATCCACTGTACGAGTCACTGGTAAAGTTTCAGAAAGTAAAACATATGGACTAACACTGACTAACCCAGAGATAAATAAAGAAGATATTCTTCCTATTGATTTACATGATTCACTATTCCAGAAAAATGAATCAGGTGACCAATATGGATACCCTATATACCCAGAGACAAAAGGAATCTCTTCAAAGTGGATGTATCATGCTATAAATAAAATATTGAAATCTGATTGTGTTAAAAATATTCCAGACTATCTAGATAAAGAAATTTTAAATAAATATAAACTACCAAGTTTGCACACTGCACTTGTCTGGGTTCACTCCCCTTTAAAAAAAGAGCATGCAGAAATTGCTAGAAAAAGATTTGCATTTGAAGAAGTATTTTTTATACAGCTAGCCCGACAACAAGAAAGAAAAAAATATGAAGAATTATATTCTTATAAACTTATAGTAAAAGATAGCGACATAAAAGATTTCGTTTCTCGTTTCCCTTTTAAACCTACACAATCCCAAAGTAGTACAATCCATACTATTTTAGAAGATTTAAAAAAAGATAAACCAATGTCTCGCCTAGTAGAAGGAGATGTAGGAAGTGGTAAAACATTTGTGGCTGCAACTATAGCATATGCTGTGATAAAAAACAGACCAGTTGGTCAATCTTTTGGTAATCTTCAAGTTGCATATATGGCTCCAACTGAAGTACTGGCTACTCAACTATTTGAAAACTTTACTCAATATTTTGAACACACTGGTGTATCTATTGCCCTCATAACATCATCTGGTTGTCGTAAATTCCCTAGTAAATCAGGTGGATGGAAAGACGGCCAACAGATTAAAACATGGACTCAAATATCAAAAAATCAACTCCTAAAATGGATTAAAAATGGTGAAATACCTATAGTTATAGGTACTCATTCTCTAATATCAAAATCTGTAGAATTTGAAGACCTAGGACTTGTGGTAATAGACGAACAACATAGATTTGGAACAAACCAAAGAATGAAACTCGCAAAAAAGGAAGGTCACTCTCCTCACTATCTTTCTATGACTGCCACTCCTATCCCTCGTACTCTTGCACTCACTATATATGGTGACTTAGATTTATCTATCATAGATGAAATGCCAGCAGGAAGAAAAAAAGTTATTACAGAAATAGTTGGTGAAAACAAAAGACTGGATGCTTATGCAAAAATAAAAAAAGAATTGGAAGAAGGTAGACAGCTATATATAATCTGTCCTAAAATAGACGATGGACTCGATGAAGAAGATAAAATAAAACTTGATGTAAAGTCTGTAACAGGTGAAGCAAAAAGATTACAGAAAGATATTTTTCCCAATTACCGTATAGACATAATGCACAGTAAAATGAGTAAACAGAAAAAGGATCAGGTTATGAAAGAATTTGCCGAACATAAAATAGATATACTTGTCTCAACATCGGTCATTGAAGTTGGAGTAAATATCCCAAACTCAACTGTGATAGTTATAGAAGGAGCAGAAAGATTTGGCCTTGCTCAACTTCACCAGCTACGTGGTAGAGTTATCAGATCTAATCATCAGTCATATTGCTACCTTTTTGCGGATGCTAAAACAGATAAAACTCTAGATCGACTAAAGGCTCTAACAAAAGCCTCCAATGGTTTTGAACTAGCTGAACTCGACCTATCTCTTCGTGGAGCAGGGCTTCTAGGTGGTGACAAACAGTGGGGTATCACAGACTTAGGTATGGAGGCAATGAAAAATATAAAAATGGTGGAAGCCGCACGAACAGAAGCTATCAATATTATTCAAGACGATATCGATCTAAAAAACTCTCCATTATTAGCAAAAACACTTGTGAATAAGAATATTAAATTGCATTTTGAATAATTAGGATAAGGGTGGATCTCTAGGAATTTCTCGCCTTACAGGCACGGGTACTTTTCCGCCTCTGGCAAGGAAAAGTCTTTCGAATCCTAACACGAGCGAAGCAGTTCGCTCGTTGAGGGCGGACCATATTAAAAAATCACAGGAATGAATCCTGTGATTTTTTAATATGGTCCGCCCTCCAGGATTCGAACCGAGGACCCCAGAGGTATAAGCTCTGTGCTCTAACCAACTGAGCTAAGGGCGGAAATTTGGTTAACTATAACTTAATGAACGATTGACCAATGAAACCACTGTTTAGAAACCAAGACATCTAAGGGCGGAAATTTGGTTAACTATACGGAAATTTGGTTAACTATAACTTAATGAACGATTGACCAATGAAACCACTGTTTAGAAACCAAGACATCTAAGGGCGGAAATTTGGTTAACTATAAACTCTTATATATTACAGAAAAAACACTATATTTGCAAACAGCCTTGAAGCGAAGCTTCAGGGCTGTTTATTAATTCGTAATTCCTAATTTGTAATTATTAATTTTTAATTACTCCACTTCTTTCTTCTTCGGAAAAATTCCGTTTGCAATTATCAATTCATTGTATTCAGCTTGTTCTAGAGTTTCTACTTCTACAAGTTTTAGGGCAATGGAATCTAGAACTTTGCGCTTATCTGTCAAAACTTTTTTAGCAACAGCAAAAGCATTGTTCATAATTTTTGAAACTTCTCCATCTATAAGAGCACTCACTCTCTCAGAATACTCACGTTCATTTACTCCTTGGCCAAACATAGTGCGTCCTCCGTCACTCTCGAGTGCTATAGGTCCTATCTCGTCACTCATACCCCAGCGTGTAACCATAGCGCGAGCTAAATTTGTAGCTACTTGAAGATCGTTTGATGGACCAGTTGTTATGTCCCCAAAAACCATTTCCTCTGCCACGTAACCACCTAGAGACATTGCTATATCATCCAAGAATTCCTTCTTGCTTTGCAGTCTGCGTTCTTCTAGAGGGAGCTTCAGTGTGTAACCACCAGCATTACCACGAGAAACAATTGAAACCTTGTGAACTGGGTCTGCATA
>JAPLXS010000006.1 GCA_026395965.1 Candidatus Nomurabacteria bacterium
AAACCCAAAAGCTACTGCTGTAAGTGTTGTTGCTGTATTTCCTACTATAGCAATTTCACTGCCTACTCCTGTACCTGCAATAATTCTAACTCTATATAGTGCCCATTGGTTTGGAAACCAAGCTTTTGAACTATCTACTAGAGTAGTAGTAGATCCACTAGATGCTCTACCTTCTCCGTTTTGAGATATTTTATTGTATTGTCTATCACTACCAAAAGCTTCTGGTGCTAGGATTGCATATCTATGAGTACCTATACCTCCTGCAGTAATAGTAGCTACTGTTATGGTAGTCGCTGTATTTGAAATAATACTACGAAACTGTGATGTTGGTGCTGTTCCATAGAAATCTAATTTAACTATTTTACCAACATGCTCATTTACTATCCAATTTTTACTTGCGTCTACTATACGTGTTGTTGAGTTTGCATTTGCTGAGTTTGAGTTTGAAACAGCAGTTACTATTAAATCAAATTGAGTTAATGCATCTACTGCAAAAACTGTATAAGTTGTATTCCAAGCCGCTTCACTACAACCTGCAATAGTTACTGTATCCCCTTTATATAGATTGTGGTTTGTAGATGTTGTTATTCTGGCAACTTTACCAATTGTTGCAATATTTACTGTTAGTGTAGTACTTCCTGTTGCTGGTGCTATGGGTGTTGTAGCCGATGTTCCTGTTCCGTATGAATATCCTGTAGCATAAAGTGAAACTGTTTCTACTACTCCACCTGCACTTATACTTTCTACTCTGCCCTTTCCGAAAGCTCCTGCTGTGGTTAAGGTAAACAAATCTCCTACAGCATATCCAAATCCTTTATTTACTGGAATTGCTGTTATAGAAGTTATGCCAGTTAGACTTATATTACCAGAGTTTATAGAAAGAGCTTCTTGTCCTTGGAATTGAAGACTTATATTACGACATATACCAAAATCATAAGCTTGTCCAGTAAACCAAGCATCGTATTCTACGCTGTATTGATACATTGAAGAGGTACCGTTTCCATTCATATATAGACGATTTGCTTCTCCATGTATTTCATATGTCGAAGTAGCATCTGGAATAGTTGTCCAAGGAGTAGCAACTTCAAAATAATTTGTACCATTGGCAACTCCGGTACCTCCTATTATAGAAACCATGAAGTTGCAGTATCTATCTATAGTCATTGACCTTGTAGTATCGACTAAAGTTCTTGATGTACCCGAGGTAGCAGTGCTTGCTTCAAAAGCAGTTTCTTTTGTGATAATTTCTATATCTGCGTCTGTACCTAGTGCAGCAGTTAGATTCCCTCCCAATGATGTCTTAGTTGTCCATGTATCTGACAAAACATCATAATACTGGAATGTACTCCAAGGGGCTGCTGCTGCAGACGAAATCATATATACACCGCCACTTTTAATCAAAAATGATGATGTTGCATCTGGTATTGTAGTCCAAGGCGTATCTAGTGTAAGTGTGGCTGATTCTATAAAATAGTTTGGTTGAAATCCTAATGTTCCTATTGGAGCAGCATAAGGTGATGTTGAAGAAAATGGTGTGTTGTTCCATGGTTCTAACTGTTGATAGTAAGTATCAAAAAAGTAAAGAGTGTTCGCGTCATTGTATAAAATCTTTCTAACTTGTGATGAACCTTGTCCATATACTATTCTACACTGGTATCCTACATATTGATTTATCTCCCATCTTTGAGTTGTGTCCGTTATCAAAGATGAAGAGGCAGATGTACCTACACCACTCTCTAAAATGACTGGGTCTGAAACTGAAACAACAGTTCTAGACTGCCCTACTCCTGCGCCTGCTGTAATATTTATAACTTTACCAATCATAAGATCAGTATAAAGAGGTGGAATGGTTATAGTACTAGAACCTGCCCCGAGACAGTTACCTCGGTATCCTTCGTCTGCAGAGTATTTCAAAGAAGAAAGTGTTGATGATCCTACTGGAGGAGAAGCTAGTTGTTGCCAAGTATCTGACTGAATATCATAACGGTAAAAAAGTGTACCAACTTGATAATAAATATACCTGGAATTTGAATGTGCTGTAGATGTAGCTGAGAGTGCATTAGTAGCTGTAGGTGTTTGGTTACACAACTCAAATATTGGTAGATCTACTATTTTTTTTAAATTATTTGTTAGTGCCATATAATATATTTACTAAAATGATATCTTGCTTCTAATACTATTTGAATAAGCATTTCTAGCAGAATCTTTCATAAGGGAAAAAGCGTTTACGTTACCGAGGTTTGTAATGTTTGTAAGAGTTGCAATTGTTGTTACAGTAGTTATCGTACCTGCTACTATATTGTTTACATCTACAGATAGTCTATTACTACCTCCGCCCGTTGTCATGCCTAGTGGCTTCATAAGGTTTAGTATTTTGCGAAGCATCCATATACTTTGGTCATCTACTGCTTTACCGATATTTGTAGCACCTGTTGTGTTTATAGTGCCGTTTATAAGTAGATTGTTACTTGCATCAAAAGAGAGTTTATCGGATTGAGTTTTGATACCATCTAATGTTGTATTTGTTGTTAATAGAGTTGCTTGTGTTGCTAGTGTTGCAACAGTAGTTTCTGTTGCTGGATTAATACGAGTATTTGCAATATTTTTAACTCCAACTACATTTGAAGTAGGTGTACTACCTGTAACATAAGCATCTGCTTGATTTGGAAAAAGAGCAGAAGCAGCGAGCCCAAGTCCAGCCACACCAGCTATTTTCAAAAATAATCTCTTACTATCATCTACAGATGAATCCAATACTTCCTCTCCAGATGTTTCATTTAAAACTTCGGGTTTGATATCAGATATAATTTCAGAAGTGATTATAGTTTTTTTCTTTTCTGTTTTGGAAAGTTTTTCATTTTTAATTAATGAATCAACTTGTGAGCCAGAATAAATACTTCGTCTTGAAGTATTGTTCTGATTTAGATTTAGATAATTTTTATTTTCTATCATATATTTACCTCTTACTAATTATTTTACTATATAGAAATATTTATGCAACATAAAATACACTTTTATATATTGTATAATATACAAAACATCGCCCTAAAACTATTTATCTGATATTATAAATATATACACACTAGAGTAGTCGCGTATAAAGGAGTTTAAAATAATCACTATGGCTAAAATAATAAATAAAACAAAAAAAATTCACACATCAAAAGAAAAACCTATTTCTAGTGAAATAAAAATAACCTCAACTAAATTTATAAAAGGTGTTGTTGGTGACGATAGTATACTAGCTAGTGATATACCTCAAATAGCCTTTATAGGGCGTTCAAATGTTGGTAAATCAAGCCTTATAAACGCACTAACAAATAGCAAGATTTCTCGTACAAGTTCATTTCCTGGAAGAACTCAAGAAATCAATATATTTCTCATAAATGAATCTTACTATTTAGTAGACTTACCTGGATACGGTTTTGCTCGTGCCTCAGGTCTAGGACGCGAAAAGATAGGAGAGCTCATAGACTCATATTTATTTAACTCAATATATAATCAAAAGAGAATTGTTCTAATAATAGACGCAAATGTAGGCATGACAGAACGCGATATTACAATGTATCAAGAATTAGTTCATCACGAAAAAGATTTTATAATTGTTGCAAATAAAATAGACAAAATGACACAAGCAGAATATCACAAAAAAATGACTGAACTCAAAAAATTGGTAGGAGAAAGTCGTGTTATACCTTTTTCTACAAAAAAAAGAAAAGGTATAGAAGCTCTCACTGATGAGATATTCAGCTAATTACTAAAAAATATTTTTTAGATTATCTATTTATATAGGTAACTGTAAATTGCAATACAGTAGCAAACATAACCCACAAAAGATATGGGATATTTATAAGAGCTACCCATCTTATATACGGGTATATAGATATCAATGCCCATACAAGAGTAACCAAAACAAGAGAGATATCTATAGCTGCTAAAATATTACTTTTGAGTCCAAACTGAAAATATGTAAATGATATATTGAAAATAATATTCAAAACAAAAGGTAACACAACTACAAGTGGTAGTTGTTTATTGAATACTTTATAAAAAACAGTTCCAAAAGAAATAAAAATAATAATATACAAAAAACTCCAAACAGGACCAAATATCCATGATGGTGGTGCCCATGTAGGTTTCAAAAGATGACTATACCAATTTGTTGTATTTGTATTATTCATACAGTAATTATATCACTTATGTATAAGTTTTAATATTATCTAAAATGCAACAAGTATGATAAATTGAATATATGCAAAAGAAAATCATAAACAAATACAATATCTCACCCAAAATGATAATAGTTTTCACCGTATTCTTGGATGTATTAGGGATCGGAGTTATCATTCCCATATTACCTTTTTACGTCGAATCTTTTCATGTTTCTGGAATGGTGGTTACTTCCCTATTTGCAGTTTTTGCACTGTTTTCATTTATAAGTTCTCCAATACTAGGTACGATGTCAGACAAATTTGGAAGACGCCCTGTACTGCTAGTAAGTCTTGCTTCTAGCGCTATTGGTTGGATTATCTTTGCTTTTTCAAATACTATTTTCGGACTTTTTCTCGGACGAATCATCGATGGATCTGCAGCTGGAAATATCTCTACAGCTCAGAATTACCTAATAGATATATCAAAAGATAAAACAGAGCGAACCAAAAACCTTGGATTGATAGGTGCTGTTTTTGGTGTAGGATTTATATTGGGGCCATTGATAGGTGGAATACTTTCTGGTATTAGTATGAAATTGCCATTTGTAGTTGTAGGGATTATGGCTACTTTAAACACAATACTTGCTTACTTCTTTTTACCAGAGACAAATCACAACAGAAATACAAATAAAATTTCATTAAACCCATTTGCGCCAATTTTAAAAGCATTAAAAAACAAAACTGTTTTGCCTCTCTATATTGCATGGTTATTGTTTGGTATTGCTATATCTCTCAATCAATCTATATTTGCTCTGTATATTGCAAAAGTATTTTCTTGGACTGTTATTACATCTGGTCTGATTATGGCTTTAATTGGAGTTATAATATCTATCAATCAAGCATTTATGTTAAAAAACATTTGGCTTAAATATTTCAAAGAATCATTTTTAATGATATGGATGTTTATTCCTTTTGCTCTAGGTTATATCATAATGGCATTGCCTTTTAAATTTGCATTCTTATTTGGATTAATAATAACTGCTTTTGGGCAGTCTACAATGAGAGTAGTGATGAATAGTCAGATAATAGGATTTTCAAATAAAAATGAACAAGGTGAAATGATGGGAATACTTGTATCAGTAATGTCTCTATCTATGATATTGGGTCCTCTTATAGGCGGTGCAGTATACGAGATATACCCTGGATTACCATTTATAACATCTGGTATTATCCTAATGATTACTTTTATATTTGTTCATAATATATACAAAAACATAAAACCAAAAGAACACATAGAAGTTCAAACAGTAGAAGCTATTTAAATATTTCTACTATCATAAGACCAATGAAGGATTGCTTGACGCTGGACTCTTCTGCAAAGTAAATCTTTGGGTCTACAATTTTTTGTAATTTGAGCTACGTGGCGAGAGATAGCATGCCATCTTTTTATCTGTCTTGCATCTTCTTTGGGAATCCTTCTTCCCATATAATAGCGACAATACCACTCAAACCATCCTCTTGGATCATGCTCTGTATTTATCCAATTATTCTTTCTCCAGACAGATAGGGGTTGTGAAGCATTAACTTCAAAATAGTTTAACTTTGGATCGTGAAATTTTGGTGATAGTTTTGCTCGAGTAAACCAATCTAATGGAAATTCTTTCATTCCATCAGTCATGTACTTTCCGCCAAAAATCCCCATAGCAAGCATTTGCTTTGGGGTTAGATCTGGTTTAAAATCTTTGTCGAAATTTTTACCTATAGGTTCAACAAGTTCATATTTATAAGCTTTTTGCATTTTGTTGTTTATTACAACAACCTTTTTTATAAATTTGTTAACCATAAATAATTTTATTTTTGCATTAGACCAAGAAGAGGAGCTAGAGCTTCACGATGCTTCATTATTTCGGATTTGTATTTACCCATCACAAGGACAGCTGCGTACTGCTCATCTAAACCACCCTTTTTCTTTTCTTCTATTTCTTTTGTAATTTTTTCAAATAGTTCTTTTACTTCTTTATTTCCTTCCAATGCTTTTAGGCTCTCTGCTATTTCTGGATTTTCATCCAACTGTTTTGCTATCTGTTCTGCTTGTTCACTAGACATCCCCTTCATTTGAAGAGCTTTCTTTGTAACAAATGATTTAAATCCCATTTTAATTTTATTCTTATATTATTTATTGTATAAGAAAATATGTTAATTTTAGTAAATTACGATTATATTATATCCATTTAATCAAGAATTTCTGATTAGACTAATATTTGAATTATATCAAAAAAGTTATTTTTGCGCGAATATAGTATTAATTCTTTTTAATTATCTTTATACCCTTTAATCCTAAAATTATAAGTCCTGCCATAAATATTTTTATAAAATAATGACTATGTATATCTATAAAATATTTAGTCATTGGGGTTATTGTTCCTGCCATCAAATGAGCAAGGATGCCAATAGGTAAAGTTAAAAATACCCAATTAATTTTGGGAATATCGATATTAATTTTTTTGAAGATTTTTGACAATAAAGGAGAAAGCAGATATATTCCAATAATAGATACAGTTAAATCAAATATTGCAAACTCAAAAATTTTAAAATGTCTGAGATATTCCAATGTAATCATATGTTCTATTATTATACATTTTCGACTATAATAAACTAGTATTTATGGAAAAACCAAAAATTATCGTTATATTGGGTCAAACCTCTACTGGAAAGAGTGATTTTGCAGTTGAAATAGCTCAAAAGTACAATAGCGAAATTATATCTGCTGATTCACGCCAGGTCTATAAAGGAATGGATCTGGGTACTGGTAAAATAACAAAAAAGGAAATGTGTGGTGTACCACATTATCTACTTGATGTTGTATCCCCTTTAAAAACTTTCTCAGTTAGTGATTTTAAAAAATTGGCTGATAAAAAAATAGAAGAAATATTAAAAAAACAAAAAGTACCAATAATTTGTGGTGGTACAGGATTTTATATAGATACTATAATAAACGGAACAGTATATCCTGAAGTTATCCCAGATAAAGAACTCAGAGTGAAACTTTCATTAAAAACAACAACTCAACTTTTTGATATTCTAAAAAAATTGGATAGTGAAAGAGCAGAAAGTATAGATAAAAATAATACAGTCAGACTTATACGAGCAATAGAGATCGCAAAAACCTTAGGCAAAGTTCCTAAAATGGAAATTAATTCTAATTATAATGTATTAAAAATAGGTCTTACATTACCCTCAGAAATTTTAAAAGAAAGGATTAGAAATCGTCTACTTTCTCGTATTAAAAAAGGAATGTTAAATGAAATAAAAAAATTACATGATATGGGTTTAACTTGGAAACGTATGAATGAACTGGGGTTGGAATATCGCTACGGAGCACTCTACCTGCAAGGCAAAAGCACCAAGGAAGAAATGATTGAAAAAATATGTACGGAGACATGGCATTATGCTAAACGTCAAAATACTTGGTTCAAGAGAGACAAAAATACTATCTGGATTAATCCTACAAATAAAATAGACAAAGATGAGGCTTTTAAGGAAATTTCAAATTTTTTGAAATAAGGCTATTTTGTAGTATACTCTTTTTACAAGGGCGATTAGTTTAGTGGTAGAACGAAGGTCTCCAAAACCTTTGGTGGGGGTTCGATTCCTCCATCGCCCGCAACAACAAAAAAAATGACAGCGAAAGCTGTCTTTTTTTTGTTGTTGCGGGCGATAGCAAGCCAACTGCTTGGCTTGCGTGGAGCAATCGAAAAGCTTTTCGTTTTTCGGTGTTAACCGAAACGAAAAGGTATACTGTCCGTGTAACGGAAGATTACCTCTTCGAGTCGCAAGTAAGTCAATCTACTGATTGAGGGTCGTGCAAATTTTTACCAAAAAATTATGCCTGACCGAACATGTACTCATGGTTCCTCCAACTGCTTGGCTTGCGTGGAGCAATCGAAAAGCTTTTCATTTTTCGGTGTTAACCGAAACGAAAAGGTATACTGTCCGTGTAACGGAAGATTACCTCTTCGAGTTGCAAGTAAGTCAATCTACTGATTGAGGGTCGTGCAAATTTTTACCAAAAAATTATGCCTGACCGAACATGTACTCATGGTCCTTCTTTTCTAAAGACGAAGGAATCAAATGACTTTCCGTTTCTACAAAAGCCATATATAAAAAATCCCCAATTGGGGATTTTTTATTTTTTTGCTTCTTTAAAGACAACTCTTTTACGTAACTTTTTATCGAATTTTTTAAGCTCTATTTTCTTTGTAACAAGCTTTTTGTTCTTTGAAGTAAAGTAGGTTGTGCCTGTTGATTTATTTATAAGTTTTATTAATCTATCTTGTGACATAATAGATATACAATACTACAGAACCCATAAAAATGCAAATACTTAATTCTAGACAATTACCCTTGGTAACAATGAGCTTATTTTGGTTGTAACCTCATAATTTATAGTATCTGAGTCACGGGCTATATGTTCAGCGGTTATTTCATTTTTGCCTTGTTTACCCAAAAGAACCACTTCATCTTCTGGTAATACATCTTTGATATTTGAAATATCTACAACAATCATATTCATAGCTACTCTACCTAAAATATTTGCTCTTTTACCTTTTATCAAAACTCCCCCTTTGTTTGATAGTGATCTAGGTAAACCATCAGCATACCCTTGTGGTATTACTGCTATTTTTGTAGTTTTTTTTGTTATATAAGTAAGCCCATAACCAATAGGATGATTGGCTGGAAGAACTTTTATTTGTGCCACATGAGTTACCCATCTTAATGCTGGTTTTAGTATAACTTTATTTTTATTTAAATAATTTAAATGCTCACTTGGCCATATACCATAGAGACCTAATCCCAGACGAACCATGTCATGTAAACTATTCCCTTTTTCGTAAACAAGTATTCCAGATGTTGCAGAGATATGAGTTTTTATTTTATCAAAACCATTTTTTTTGAAAATATTTACATGATTGTGGTATGTATCGATTTGTTTTTGAGCATGAGTAAAATTCATCGTATCTTCTATATTAGCAAAATGAGAATAGACACCATCAAGTTCAATATTTTTCATTTTCTTTATCTCAATGATAAAATTATCTATTTGGTTTGGCATTATTCCTTCTCTACCTAGATATGAATCTATAGGGATGTGAACTTTTGTTTTAGTTTTTAAAATACTTGAAATATAATTTATCTTTAAAAGATGAATTGGGTCAAATGCAGATATAATAGCCTTTTGTTTAATTGCCCTTTTTATACCATCTTCATTTAAATAACCCAATACTAGGATTGGTTTTTTTGTAACCTTTCTGACTCTTTCCAATTCATCAATACTATTTACCTGGAAATAATCTGTTTGAGATTCAATGACTTTTGCCACTTCTTGGTCTCCATAACCATATGCATTTGATTTTATAACAGCAGCTATCTTTGTATTTTTATTGAGTAAGCGACGAAATTGCTTGATATTGTGAATCAAATTATCCTTAGAAATTTCTACATAAGAGAGAGGTTTGTTGCTCATATTTTTCATTCTAGCATTTTTGTAAAATTTTGGTATACTAGCCATATGTTTGCCGGAGTGGCGGAATTGGTATACGCGCGCGACTCAAAATCGCGTCTCGCAAGGGATGGAGGTTCAAGTCCTCTCTCCGGCACAAACAATTAAAAAACCTTCCTTAAGGAAGGTTTTTTAATTGTTTGTGCCGGAAGCAAGCCGTCGGCACAGCTTGCATGAGAGGACTTGAAAACCTTGAGTATATCACACGGAACAAAGCGAGTATTATACGAGATTATTTAATTAATCTGGTTATTTTTATATCATCTCTGGCTCTTGCTCTAGAACAATTTCAAATTTTTCATTAACCATTTTTATTATTTCACTCTTTGCATTCAAAATATCTTCTTTAGTAGCATTGCCATTGTTTACCAATATAAGTGCATTTTTATCATAGACAGATATATTGCCAAAATACTTCCCTTTTAGACCTGCATTTTCTATGAGCCATCCCGCTGGTACTTTTGTGTGATTTTCATCTATATAGAAAAAATTGGAATTAGGAAATTCTATTTTTATTTTATTTACAATTTCATTTGAAACTATTGGATTTTTAAAAAACGAACCCACATTTGGTATTTCTTTTGGATTTGGTAATTTATCTTTGCGTATGTTTATAATAGCAGTACGAACTTCTTGAAGTGTAGGATTTTGTATATTTTTTTCTTCAAAATATTTCATAACTCCTGGGTATTTAAAAACGGGTAAAATATCAATATTTTTTAATTCTTTTTTTAGCCTATATGTAACAAAAGTTATAACATATTTACCCTTTGCTTCATTTTTGAAAATACTATCTCTATAACCAAATTTACAATCTTCATTTGAAATTGTAGATATAGTATTATTTTTAATATCATATACTTCTACTTCAACAAGAGTATCCTTCACTTCAGACCCATATGCTCCTATATTCTGCACAGGACCTGCTCCTACTGTACCAGGAATGGCGGACAATGATTCAAACCCAGAAAGGTTCATTTGTATAGTTTTTTCAACAATTTCGTCCCAATTTTCACCAGCGCCTATTTTAATATCAATATATTTATCTGATTCGTAAATAATTTCAAAACCTTTTATTTCAATCTTTAAAACTATGAAATTTAATATTCCATCAGAGAAAACAATATTTGAACCTCCACCTAATACAAAAATAGGAATATTTTTAAATCTTAACTCGCTTTGCGCTATAGCGTAAAGCGAGTTAAGATTTTCCAAAGAATCAATAACTATAAAATATCGGAATTGCCCACCAACACGTAAGGTTGAATAATCTTTTATATCTACATATTCTTGAATAATCATATATTGCAATTATATCATATGTGATATAAAATATTAAGTAGATTAATATTAATTATATATAAAAAAATGCTCAAAAAGCAAACAGAACAGCAAAAGATTGGATATTTTATAAAAGAGCTCAGAGAGCGTCGTAATATGACACAAGATGCATTTGCGAAAGCACTAGAAACATCTCAGAGTGCTGTTGCTCGTATGGAAAAAGGTGAACAAAATTTTAGCACCGAAATACTAGGAAAAATAAGTGAGGTATTAAATCATCAAATTGTTTCTATAAATAATTCAATAGACTTTCAGATAAACGGTGGTAGAAAATTACACGGAAGCATAAACACGAATTTCTCTAAAAATGGCTCGGTTGGTCTTCTTTGTGCTTCACTACTAAACAAAGGAAAGACTACTCTTCATGGTATTGCACGAATAGAAGAAGTTTATAGAGTAATAGAATTGATTGAAAGCATCGGAGTTTCTGTAAAGTGGATCAATCATAATTCAGTATTAGTTACTCCTCCAGTTAAGTTTAATATGGATAAGATAAACGTAGAATCCGCCATAAGAACTCGCTCTGTTATCATGCTTATAGGCCCTCTAATACACCTATTGCCTATGTTCTCTATCCCCCATGCTTCAGGATGCAAACTAGGCAAAAGGACGATAAGTGCCCATACTTATGCGCTTGAAGATTTGGGAGTTAAAATAAAAACATTAAATACTGAATATAAAATTGAAAGCAAAAAATTAAAACCTGCAGATATTGTAATGTATGAAGCTGGAGATACTGCATGTGAAAATATCTTGACTGCTGTATCAAAAATAAATGGCATCTCAACTATTCGATTTGCTAGTGCAAACTATATGGTTCAAGAAATATGTTTTTTCTTAGAAAAACTCGGTGTAAAAATAGATGGAATCGGAACATCAACTCTTGTAGTGCATGGAGTTAAAGATATAAATACTGATATAGAATATTACAATAGTGAAGACCCTATAGAATCTATGATGTTTATCTCTGCTGCTATTGCAACTGATTCAGAGCTCAAAATATTACGTTGCCCTATAGATTTTCTCTCTCTTGAAATAGAAAAACTAAAACGAATGAGATTAAAATACAAAATTCTTAAAAAGTATAAATCCTACAACGAGAGAACAAATCTAGTTGATTTACAAATATTTCCATCTAAGCTCGTAGCACTTGAAGATAAAATCCACGCAAATCCTTACCCCGGTGTAAATATGGATAACCTTCCATTCTTTGTACCTATCGCGATAAAAGCAAAAGGACAAACCATGATTCATGATTGGGTGTACGAAAATCGTGCTATATACTTTACAGAGCTCAATAGACTAGGTGCTAGCGTCACCCTTGCTGACCCACATAGAGTATATATACAAGGAGGAACCCCTCTTAAAGAGGCTCAAGTAGTTTGCCCTCCTGCACTACGTCCTGCCATGATAATACTCATAGGAATGCTGGGAGCACAAGGTACATCTATTTTGCGTAATGTATATATGATCAATCGTGGATACGAAGAGATAGCAGAAAGACTAAACTCCATAGGTGCTGATATAAAGATAATAAAATAAATGAATCAAAAAAAGATGCAAGGCCTTACGGCTTTGCATCTTTTTTAATTAAAATAAATTAAATTTTAAAAGCTTTTTTCCCTAGAAATATAGCTTTGCTCCCTAGTGATTCTTCTATTCTTAACAATTGATTGTATTTAGCAACTCTCTCACTACGACAAAGTGATCCTGTTTTTATTTGACCAGTTCCAAGACCTACAACAAAATCTGCAATAGTTGTATCCTCAGTTTCTCCTGAACGATGAGAAACTACTGAGGTATAACCTGCTTTCTTTGCCATATTTATAGCATCGATTGTTTCAGATATAGTTCCTATTTGATTCAATTTAATCAAAATAGAATTAGCAGACTTTTCAGCTACACCACGAGAAAGTCTTGTGATATTTGTAACAAATAAATCGTCTCCTACTATTTGAATTTTCTTTCCTATCTTTTTTGTCATCAAAGACCATGCACTCCAATCATCCTCAGCCAATCCGTCTTCTATAGAAACTATTGGATATTTGTTTACCCAATTTTCATAAAAGGCTATCATTTCGCTACTATCAAGCTTCTTCCCCTCTGTATCTAAATTATATTTACCATCTTTATATAGTTCACTTGCTGCTGCATCTATGGCAATACTTATATCTTTCCCTGATGTATAGCCAGCATTTTTAATAGCTTCAAGTATTATTTCAATAGCGGCTTCATTTGAAGGTAGTGAAGGAGCGTATCCGCCTTCATCCCCTACGGAAGTATTTAATTTCTTTGCTTTCAAAATCTTTTTCAACTCATGAAATACTTCAGATCCCCATTGTAGTGCTTGTTTAAATGATGCCGCTCCTATTGGCATAATCATAAATTCTTGAATATCCGTAGAATTTTCTGCATGACTGCCGCCATTTAATATATTCATCATCGGTACTGGAATATACACATCTTTTGTTTTTGATATATCTTTAAAATATTTCCAAAGTGGCTTATTTTCTGAAACTGATTTTGCTTTTGCAAATGCGATAGATACGCCCAATATTGCGTTAGCACCCAAATTACCTTTATTTTCAGTTCCATCAAGTTCAATCATAGCTAAATCTAAGGTCTTTTGATTCCAAATTTTACCTTTTATTTTTTTTGCTATAATGTCGTTTACATTTGAAACTGCTTTCAGAACTCCTTTGCCTCCGTATCTTTTTTTACCAGCTTTATTTTTCAAAGATTTGTCTTCATCTCTTAGCTCCACTGCTTCATGACTTCCAGTTGATGCACCAGATGGAACTCCAGCTCTACCAAAAGATGCATCAGAAAGAGTAACTTCTACTTCAATAGTAGGATTACCTCTTGAATCAAGTATTTCACGTGCCCAAACTTTTGCTATTTTAACTTCTTTTTTGTCCATAATTTTATTTAATTAATTAATAATTTATATAGTTTCAACTGTAATCATATTCGTAGAACCACTTCTTTTGTTGAAAGGCATTCCTCCCGTAATAACAATTATATCTCCTTTTTGTACAATTTTTGTTTTTAAACAATAATCCTTTATGTGCTTTGTAGTTTCTTTAAAAGAACCAAAAGATGGGATAAGCACAGGAACACACCCAAAAGAAATAGATATCTGATTTGCAGTAATTTGATTTGGTGTCAGAGTAAGTATTGTTTGCAATGGTTTATAGCGAGAAACCATTCTTGCAGTGTAGCCAGTTTCAGTTAAAGCTACTATAAATTTTGCGCCTAGGCTTGATGCTGTTTTGACAACTGCTTCAGTAATAGAATCAGTAATTTCTCTACTCTCATCTTCATTTTTATTTTCACTCAACTTTCTAACTGGATAATGATGCTCTATTTCAAAAGCCACTTTTGACATTATATTTACTGCTTCTAGTGGATATTCACCCAATGTTGTTTCTTCTGAAAGCATTATGGCGTCTGTACCATCCAAAATAGCATTTGCAATATCAGATACTTCAGCACGAGTTGGTACTGGAGATTTTATCATTGATTCAAGCATTTGAGTTGCAGTAATAACAATCTTGCCTGCGTCATTACATTTCTTTATTATCATCTTTTGGATCAATGGTACTTTTTCTGCTGGTACTTCGATAGCGAGATCGCCACGAGCAACCATAAGACCATCGCATAGCTCAAGTATTGCATCAATATTTTTAACAGCTTGAGGTGTTTCTATTTTTGCAATTATTCTTGCTTTTGATTTTCTTTTATTTAAAATATTACGAAGTTCTGTGACATCACTAGGATTTCTTATAAATGAAAAAGCAAAGAAATCAACTTTATTTTTTAATCCAAATTCAATATCCTTAATATCTTTTTCAGTTAAACAACTCATTGAAATTTCGGAATCAGGCAAGTTAACTCCTCTGCGTCCTTTTGTGATACCACCTACTACTATTTTACATAGAACTTCTTTACCTTTTATACTTATAACTTCAAATCTCTTCTTTCCATCGTCTACCATTATATTGTCACCTGCTTTTACTTCTTTTGGAAATAGTGGATAGTTTATAGAAACATTTTTTTCATCCCCAACAATCTTTTCTGTTGTTATAGTAATAGTATTACCCTTTTTAAGCTCAACTGTCTCTTGATAAAACTCTCCTAGTCTTATTTTAGGACCTGAAAGATCTTGCATAATAGCGCCGATAATACCAGTTTTCTTCATAGCACTTCTGAAATTATCAACTTTTTCTTGATGTTCTTTAAAATCACCATGAGAAAAATTTAAACGCATAACATTTAAACCTGCTTTTAGAAGCTTTGTTAGCATTTCTTCAGAAGATGTGGCTGGACCTATAGTAGCTACGATTTTTGTTTTTTTAAACATAAAATAAGATTGTCTATTTAATAATAAAAGATAAAGATACTTAAAAGTAAAATTACGCAAAAACATTATATCATAAACTAGATTTATATGAATAATTTATATTATATTTTAAAAACGATAGAAAATAACTAAATTTTTCTAACTTCAATACACATAAACATGGGTATTTCTTTACGAGCTTTATCTTCTGCTAGTTGGCGAGGACCTGAGCCACTTTGTTTGTGGGATATCCATTCTTCAAGACGAGTTATAGCAAAATTATTTTTAGATAGTAATTTCATATAAAACTGGAGTGAACGATGAAAAGATATTGTATTTATTTTCTTCTTAATATTTTTTTCTCCCGGGGTCATATCTATAGACAATTTAGATTCGGAAAGGTATTTATGAATTATTCTTGATTGTATTCCATTTTCAAAATACCAGTCACTACCTTGAGGTACTCTGAAAGCTGGATGATTTAGAACCAAAACAATACGTCCATTTTTTTTAAGAATCCTATTGCACTCAGCAAAAACATCACCAACATTTTCGATGTTTTGAATAGCTAAAACTACAACAACAGTATCAATAGTATTGTCTTTTAGAAACTGAGATCTATGTGCTGGAGATATATAAAATGATATTTTTTCTTTAGAATTCTTTTTGGCAGTTTCAATAAGTTTTTTGGATAAATCAGAAGCTACAACATTTGCTCCTTCATGGGCAAAAATATTAGCAAAATAACCCTGACCACAAGCAAGGTCGAGTACTGTTTCTCCTTTATTTAAATTAAGAAATCTTAACAGATTTGGCAAAATAACTTTAGCTTGATAACTATCATCATTTTTCAATAACTCGTCGTACCAATCAGCTACTTTGTTCCAAGATGTATCATTATTTTTGGATATTTTCATATTTTTGATTATAGCATTTATTTAAATTTTGGTCTTTAAAATAGATAAATAATTCAATTTTTAGACGTCCAACGTCTAATATATTTAAAAGGTAGTCGAAAAATATGCTTATAAAATAAGGTATATTTTTTTAGACGTTGGACGTCTAAAAATCTAACGGTTATTCAACTATAGACATATCTTCAGGTCGAATTTCAGAACCTACATAATCAGCTTTATTGTCCTTTCTTTTTATCATTAAAAAAGCAGCTATACCCATACCAACAATTATAGTTAGGCCAATAAACGCATAAGTCCCATTTGAAACATCAACTCCAGATTGCGATGCATTTGCAGATAAGTCATTTAGATTTATTATTTGAGAATCTTTAGATTGAGAATTATTATTTATTTCATTTAAAATAGCAGGGTTATCATTTTTTTGATTATTAAATTGTGAATTTTTCTGTACAGACTTTTTTGCAATAGTCGGATAAGAAGCTATAACTTCTTTTTTAATATTTGTTATTACAACTGAACCGATATCTTCTCCTGTAAATCCAGTTATTTTAGGTGATAATTTTATTTTCTTTCCAGGCAAAAGTGTTGTGCCTTCTGGAATGATAAAATAATGAGTTCCAGCTGTCACTATCCAATTTGAAAGAGTGATGTCGTAATTGGATTTATTTTCAAGTTCAATAAAAGGATTTGTCTCATCTCCAACTGAACTTATATAAATTTCAGATGCTACAACTTTTATAATAATTCTATTTGTAGCATCGGCTTGTTTATTGAAATTATTACTATAATAAGAAAGCGTCATTGAATATTCACCAGGATATTCATAAGTATATTCAAATGGACCAGCTCCATTTACTTGATTAATCATCCCATTTCCAAAATTCCAAACCATTTTACCAAAAGCATAAGTATCTCCTTTGTTTGTAGTAGTTTGAGAGCTAAACAAAAAAGGAATTCCAGCTACGACAATTTTAGGTGATATTATTTTTGTTGTTACTTTTAAAACTCCTGAATCTTTATTGGAAACATTAGAGCTTGTGCTGATTGAATTTGAATTAGAATAAACAGTATCACTTGTGCTATTTGTACTCGTAACTGCATCCGTATTTGGATTTGTATTACTTTGGTTGGTTCTTCCTGGTGTTGGCATACCACTACCCCATTCTCCATTTATTTTAGACAATGAACTTTTTGACGCTTTACTTCCTCCGTTTGCAACATCATATGTCGTATAATCCAATATTGTTTTATTGGCATCAGAAATAGCTATATAAGTGTTGTCTCCACTATCAGGCAATGAAAGTGCAGATGAGCTAAATATCATATCTGAAAAATTTAACCAACTATAATCAGATAAGCTTTTTGCGATAACAGCATATTTTGAAGGCTGCAAAATAGAAGTACTACCACTCTTTAAAGAAATAGGGCTTGAATTTGTTTCTCCATGAAAAAATCTATATTTATTTAAATCAACAGGAGTAGAACCATTATTATATATTTCCACCCATTCATAATTCGAACCACCTTCTGGAGAATACATAATCTCGCTAATTTCAATATTAGCATAAGCAAAATTTACCCAAGAAAAAAATATGGTAAATAAAATAATATTTTGTTTTGATGTTTTTGTTAAAAACATGAATTATTATTCTAATACCTTACGAAGAACATCTTCTGGGACTTCTCTTTTGGCTTTTGGCTTTTGCCAGGCTATATTTTTATCTTCATCTTGTTTTATTTCTTTTTCTTCTTTTGATGGCTCTTCTTTTTTTACAATATGAATTTTATTGGATTCTTTTATTTCATCTATCTCTTTTTCAATCTTGGGTATTATCACAGGTTCTGATTTTACTGAAACTTCTTCTTTTATTTTTTTATCATTTATATCTGTATCTATTTTTTGAGACATAGCAGCTCTTGCAAGAACATCTTTTAATGATGTTTTGTTCTCTTCTGATGCTTCTTTGGACGGTAGTGTACTTGAATACTTATTATTTGTATCATGTTTTTTAAGAGAAGAAAGAGATATTGGAGCTATATTTGGAGCTATAGTCCCCTCTGTTATAATCTTTTCTTTAGCCGATTCAGTCTTTGCTTCTTTTGCTATTTGTTCTAAAAGCCCTTTTAGCAAAGGAGATGGTCCTGTATGTTTCTTTTTGTCTGCAACAGGAGCAGAAACAGTAGATGCAACAATAGGTTTTTGCACAAAAACCTTTGGGTTGGGTTGTGTATCTTTTTTAAAATTATTAGGAAAATTATTTTTTGAAGGAATCGTTGCTTTTACCTCAACTGGTTTAAATTCTATACCCAAAGCAGCAAGTGGTGCAGTCGAAACTTTTTCTTCTTGATTGGCAGAGCGAGATGCCACAAATCCAGTCTCTGGTTTTAACTCACCACTCTTAATTTTGAACATACATTCTTTACAGTAAACAGGCCTTCCTTCTTTTGGTTCAAAAGGAACCATTGTAGATTTTTTACAATTTGAACAATCTGCTTTGTATTTAGCATCACCTTCTCCAACTTGCAACATACCACTCCATCTTGATATTTCGTTTTCAACCTCCTCTCTTGGACGAGTAAATAAATTACGTGAAGATTCTATTATTTTTTCTTTAACACCTTTCGAGACATCTATTTTAATAGGAGGAAGAGTTGTAGCAGAAAATGGACGACTAGTAATACCATCGATCATAAGTTTTAGATAAATATTGTAGTTAGGAAGATTTACTAGATCCTGAGCTACAAATTCTGGTTCAAATTCTTTTTCTAGGAAATCAGCGTCATCTGCACCAACACGAAATACAATCATGGTACCTACGTTACCAAAAACAGCATCACGGACTTTTGAACCATCTTTATTTTCTAGTTGAGCGGTATACTGGTGAGCAACTGTTAGGTTGAGTCTGTATTTACGAGCTTCAGATAGAATATTTGCAAATGAATCTGTTGCAAAGTTTTGGAATTCGTCAACATAAAGATAGAAGTCTTTTCTATCTTCTTCTGGTATACGAACACGCTCCATAGCAGCAAGCTGAATCTTTGTAATAATCATACCTCCTAAAAGAGCAGAGTTATCTTCTCCAATACGCCCCTTTGAAACGTTTACAAGGAAAATCTTTCCTTCATTCATTATTTTGAAAATATCAATCGTGGATTTTGGCTGACCTAAAACATTTCGAATAATAGAAGTAGAAAGAAACTGCCCTACTTTGTTTTGAATAGGAGCTATCGCTTCATTACGAAATTGATCACGCCATTGTTCGTATTCATGAACCCAAAAAGCCTTTACTACTGGGTCTTTTAAGTTGGCTATTATCATCTGGCGATAGTCTTTATCTACGAGCAATCTTGGAATACCAAGAAGAGTAGTTCCAGGAGTATCGAGCAGGGCGAGAATAGAATTATTTAAAATATATTCCATACGAGAACTCCAAGCATTGGCCCAAATCTTTGTGAAAATACCCATAAGACCAGAAGCTACTAAGTGCTTGTACTTTGGGTCGTCTATCTGAAGAACATTGAACCCAATATGAAAGTCTGTATCTGCTGGGTTGAAATATATAACATCTTTAATTCTATTGTCTGGAATAAGATGCAATATTTCTTCTACAAGTTCACCGTGTGGATCCACAACACAAACACCCTCACCGTTTTGAATATTTTGAGCTATAAGGTTAGATAGAAGTACAGATTTACCAGTACCTGATTTTCCAAGTATATACATATGTTGACGACGGTCTTTTCTTTTTACGCCGAAAACATTATTGCTACTACGAAAATTCGTCTTAGCAAAATAAGTTATATCTCTATTTTGTGGAATTTCATCTTTGTCCATATATTGTTTTTATTATACTCTATTTTTTGTAAATAAAAAAACACCACACGAGGTATGTGGTGCTTAAATTAATTAATTTTAAAGATAAGGTATTATCTTTAAAACATAGTGCCTTAATCCAGCAATAAATATGGGTATTTTAGCTGATATATAATTTTTATACATCAAAATAATCCAATCTTCTTCTTGGTCAACTGGGGTATTACATATATATGCAATAAACCTTCCGTCATCAAATTTTTCATTTACAAAATGTAATGTTGCTCCTGTGTAAACAGGACCTCCATTTTCTCTTGCAAACAAAATTGCATCAAAATAAGGTGCTTTTCCTCTAAAACAAAAAGGTTTATTTATTAAAGTAGGACCTGGATGAATATTAATAACTCTATCGGGCATAAATTTAAATAAATATTCAATTTTAGCCATGTACGAATCGAGTATCAATACATCTGCTTCAACCTCTTTTATTTTCTGAAATACAGAAAGTTCAAAATTATATTTTGCTTCCTTTCTTCCTTTAACATCATCTTTAGATAACTTTCTAAACAATGAAGGTATATTCCAAATACTATCTTCTGGCAATAACTTCGTTGGAAAAATCCAAGAATCATTGTCTGAAGGAAAGAGAGGAAACTCCCCCTTTAGATCTTCCAAGGTGTCATCATATATAACACCTTTAACCTCAATAAGTCCTTCCAAGATTCCACCAATAGCAGTTTCTTCTAAGGTACTCTCAATAACTCCCTTCACATAGCGATCAATTCCATTAATATTTAGAAATTGTCCATTGCGTTCTTCCAGAGCTATGTCTCGAAGTGATGTCATAAACACAATCTTTAAAGGTCTTTCAGGAGTTTTTTCTTTTATAAAATTTTCATCATAAAAGAGCAATGCACCTTCTTTCATTTTAACTATTTTTTTGTTAAAAAATACTGAATTAACAGTTTCTAGTCTATCTAGATTTTAAACTACTATACAACTAATATAAATAAATGTAAAGGTTTTATTAATGTTTATATATTTGTTAATATTTGGGCATGATATTCCAAAATTTTCAAAATAAAACTTTCGGTTATTTAAATCTAGATACAGAATCCCTAGACTGGTATAAAGAAAAAAATATAAATATTGATGATAAAAATATACTCCTTGACCCATATATATGCCAAGAATTTATAGATTATTTACACAAAAAATATTCTCTTGATTTTTCATATGGAGGATGGATGGAAGATAGAACTCATTTTTTAAAAGATTCATACCTAGAAAATGGAGACAAGTTTATTCATCTAGGAATAGATATAAATGTTCCAACCAATACAGAAGTTGCTACTGATTTCAAAGCTGAGGTTGTAAAAGTTGGAGATGATTTTGAGGTAGATGCAGGATGGGGGCCACATGTTATACTAAAACATCTATCACAACCTATTTATATTATTTACGGTCATTTAGATAGAAATATATTATGCAAAGTTGGTGACATATTAGACAAAGATATTATCTTTGCAAAAGTAGGATTCCCTCCCCAAAATGGCAATTGGTTCCCTCATGTTCACGTCCAATGTATTAGTTCTCTATATTACGAAGAAATAAAATCCGATATAGACAAACTTGATGGATATGGTTTTAAAAATGAAATGGAATTAAATGCAAAAAGGCATCCTGACCCTATGGAATTTATATCGTTAAAGTAAAAAATTTAATAAAAAATTATTCTATTCTTTTATTAACTTAATCGCATCTTCCATTGGTATTGCATATTTACGTCGTGAAGCTTCTATTATTTCACTACGATAAGACACATGAGTAGGTTCTAGCACTCTCAATGTTTCTGCTGAAAATGGATCATAACTCTCACCATCTATTGTCATTTTTATATAAAATTCTCCTACTCCTAAATTTATCATATCTTTTACATCAAAGACTGGTGCAAATTCTGGTTTGAGTTTAGTAGCATCATCTCCTCCGACACGGAATGAGACAATAGTGCTTATATTTCCGAGTACTGCTTGTTGTAACTTTGGTAAAAGCTGACCGATATATTGATGAGAAACTATTAGGTTTATGCCATATTTTCTTGCTTCTGATAAAAGATTTTCAAAAGTATCTGTGATAATGTTATGAAATTCATCTATATATAAATAAAAATCATTGGATTCTTTTGCTCCATGTATAACCCTTTCCATACCTGCTTGTTTTATTTTTGTTAAAAATATTGAACCAAACAAAGAAGAATTTTCCTCACCGATTTTTCCTTTTGAAAGATTTATTAAAAGAATTTTTTTATCATTCATTAATTGTTCAATATTTATTTTATTTTTTTGCTGCCCGAAAATATTTCGAAGCATAGGGTCGGATAGAAATTGCCCTAGTTTATTTACTAGTGGAATAATAGTGTCTGTATCAAATTTTAGGGCCCAGTGTTCAAATTCGACAGACCAGAATTTATGCACCATATCGTCTTTTATATTTTCTATAACCTTATCACGATAAGCACTATCAGTAAGCATTAAAATCATACCTTGCATTGTGGCTTCCTTATAATCCATAAGCGCAAGCAATGTAAAACGAAAAATATGCTCCAATCTTGGAGTCCAATTTGATCCGAATTGTTTTCTCAAAACTTCTATAAAACCATGAGTAAGTTGATGTTTAAAAGTTGGATTAATATCTGCTAGTGGATTAAAAGATACTGGATATGCCACATCATCTGGATCAACAATACAAACATCATCTACCCTTTCTTTGGGTATAAAGTCCAAAATATCATGAACAAGTTCTCCATGTGGGTCAATAATACAAACACCATGACCATAGGCTATATCCTGACGAATCATAAGTTCTTGTAGTTTAGATTTACCTACACCAGACTTTCCAATAATATACATGTGACGTCTTCGGTCAACACGCTTTATTCCAAACACAAATTTCTTTTCTTCTAGGGCAGCTACATAATTGGTCCGTCCGATAAACACAACTTCACTTGGGTCTGCTTTTCCAAGGGTTGGTAGATCTGGAGGAGGAGGAGCATATTTGATTATTTGAATTTTATTTGGTTTATTTAAAGACATTATGTATAAATTGTAACAAATTAAAATAAAATAGTATAATATACTTATTATGAATGAAAAAGAGTTACCTAAAATAAATTCGGAGGTATTAATAGAAAAAAAATTATCATTATTACAAAAAGGAGAATCATATATCAAAAAACTTGGACCTGGAATAATAACAGGTGCAGCCGATGATGATCCTTCTGGTATAGCTACATATTCACAGACAGGTGCTCAATACGGAACTGGTCTACTATGGCTCGCTGCCTGGACATTTCCGCTTATGGCTATGGTCCAAGAAATGTGTGCTCGTATATCACTAGTTACAGGTAGAGGTTTGGCTGCAAATATTAAATATTCCTATTCAAAAAAAGTTCTTTATCTTTGCACCGCCTTACTTTTCGTAGCCAATACTTTAAATATAGGCGCTGATTTAGGTGCTATGGCAAAAGCCATTCAACTTATATCTCCTTCTATACCCTTTTCTTTCCTAGTTATATTTATTGGTATTACTGGTCTACTTATGGAAATATTCGTTCCGTATAAAAAATATGCCAAATATCTTAAATGGTTAGTTATCACACTATTCTCATATGTAATAACTGGATTAATGATAAATATGGATTGGTCTCTACTGCTTCATGATGGACTTATTCCTCAAATAACTTTTTCTAAAACACAGATACTTCTCATAACAGGTATTTTAGGAACAACAATATCTCCTTATCTTTTTTTCTGGCAAACATCTCAAGAAGTTGAAGAACAAATAGCAGAAGGTAAAACAACTGCTCACTCACGCAGAGGAACAAATATAGCTGAAATAAAATCAATGAGAATAGATGTATGGTCTGGAATGTTTCTATCTAACTTAGTAATGTTTTTTATAGTTGCAGTGTGTGCAAACACACTTTTCTTAAATGGTATTACTGATATAGGCACGGCCAGTGATGCAGCTGCAGCATTAAAACCATTTGCTGGACAATTCGCAACACTACTCTTCACTATCGGAATAATAGGAACTGGATTACTTGCAATACCTGTTTTAGCTGGGTCAACATCTTATGCCATCTCAGAAAGTTTTGGATGGAAAGAAGGTTTGTATCGTAAATTAAATGAAGCTCGTTCTTTTTATGCAGTCATAATAGTATCTATTTTAATAGGAATTATTATAAATTTCTTAGGTATAAACCCCATCAAAGCTCTCATATACTCAGCTATCGCAAATGGTATAGTAGCTCCCGTAATAATAGTATGTATAGTTCATATAAGTTCAAACCATAAAATTATGGGTCATTTCAAAAATTCAAAATTTACCAATATAGTAGGTTGGCTTATCGCTACAATAATGGGTATTACAGCTATTGCTGCAATATATTCTCTTTTTTAAAAAGAAAATATATCTAATGTTTATAGGATTAAGACCACAATATAAAATATATGTATTGTGGTCTTAATCCTTATATACCCATACCTGCAACAGGTTCCTCACTTTTGGGTCTTGCAAAAAATATAAAATACGGTAAGATAGAAGTATCTTAATTATTAAGTTGATATTTTAATAATTAACGATGTTTTTGGGCCTTTAGCTCATCTGGTAGAGCGCCTCATTTGCAATGAGGAGGTAAGCGGTCCGAGTCCGCTAAGGTCCACATATTAAAAAAGCTCCATAAATGGAGCTTTTTTAATATGTGGACCTTAAGAAAGCAAACTGCTTTGCTTTCGTGCGGACTCGGACAGCGGAATCATATTTTTGAAGCATTAAAAATAGATGAGCTGGTGCCTAGACAAAACTTTTTGTAGAAAAAGTTTTAGTCGAGGGAGAGAAACGTACTCGTGGTCCGCTAATTCTAACCAACCTTCTTTACTTGACACTTACAACAATAGTGCTACCATATATACCATAAAGTTCTTTAATATTATTTAGTAACGGTTTATTGGGTTTTCCCCGCTTCTTTATAGAAGTAGAGATAACTCAATAAATTAACAACTAAATACGATAAACATGGAAAAAACAATTAGATTACTTGTTGAAACTGCCCTTGCGGCAGTTCTAGGGATTATCCTAGGATTTATGCTGGTAGAAAATTTTTATTATTATATGTATGTTTTTATAATAATAAATTTAGCTCTTTTCGTAGAAACATTAATAAGCTTAAAAAAAGCGGCAGATTGTTTAGATTACGACGAAGATGTTCCACATTTTGTAAAATTTTTTATGGAATGTATGACTAATCCAATAGAAGGATTGATTCGGAAATTCAAATTAGATTCAATTTTATTTGCAAGTTTCTTTTTTTTCTTTTTAGGATCGATGGGATATTCTATAGCAATTAGCGTAATTCATATTAAAAATATGATGTTCATAATATTTTACATAATATTATTAGCAATATATGCTCTATTTTATATTCGTGCATTGATAATTTATCAAAAAAAACACGCTTTTAGATAAAAAAATCAAAATCCATTATCAACATATTGTTGATAATGGATTTTTTATTTTGTATATAATTATTTGCTCATAAAAAAAATCCCTTTAATTCAAAAGAATAAAAGGGATTGATTGATAAAATAATATTAAACTGTTCGATTTGGTACCACAATATGAATCAAATGGTCTTTTTCCCAAATACGATGATCATCAAAATGATGCAATCGAAGAGTTAACCCTGTAGCATAAAAATATACATTTGCAACAAAGTATTTCTTTTCATTTTTAAAAAGAAAAAATGTAGCATTACCTTTATCACCTAAGTGATCAGGATACTTTTTGCAAAAGTTTTTAATCTGATGTTGAGTTAGACAAAGACAATCTAGGTCAGAATTCAATGAGCCGAACATTTGTGAATAATTAGAGTTTCTAATTAATCCATAAATTTCAACAGTAGTTTCTGGTGTAGGTACAACTGATTTATTTTTATCTAAAATGTTGCAGCTATTCTTTGCAAACGAAGGAAAGACATGTTTTGAGTTTTCCAAAGTTAGAGTACCATCAACGGCATCAATTTTTAAAAAATCTGAACCAGGGATTAATCCTAATCTCATTTCTTTTTCAAGAGGTTTAATTAATAATTCCTCACGACATTCGTAAGAAAGATTACTAAACCATTTCATTTGACTCGGTGTAATTTTTCCTTTTTGCATATCTTGCAATATTTCTACTTGTATCGCAATTAATTCTTGAACCGATAATTGGTCGATTTTTCTTCTTTTCATGATATTATTTTTATTTTTTAAAAGAAATTCCTCTACTTAGTCAGTTTTAAAGCAGCGAGAGGTTTACTGTATTTAAACAGTATTATATCAGTATATTTTAAAAAGTCAATCACAAATACCCCATACTATATGGGGTTAATTTTGTTTTTTAAATTATTTTGTAAAAAAATTGTATTAAAAGATATAAGATATAATCATACCATCTCATTGGGTAAGTCTTTGTTTCAAATAGTACTGTATCTTTTTTCCACTCATTTATGATAGCTGAAATTTTACCAACCGCTTGTTGATTATTAAAGAAAATTCCAACTTCTGAATTCATTTCAAATGATAAATAATCCAGATTATTTGATCCTACTATTGCCTCTTTATCATCAATAGTCATTATTTTTGCATGATTCATGTGTTGCTCGAGATAAAAAATCACACCGAGATATGATAATTTATTCATAAAAAAATGATTAACCCTATCAACAAAATAGCTATCAGTATTTTGAGGTACCAATATCTCAACTCTAACTCCCCTTAAAATAGCTTGGTGTAACTCTGCTATGAGCCAGCTTTTGGGCATAAAATATGGAGTTACCAGAAAAACACTTTTTTGAGAATTTGATAAATGATTTTTATATATTTTTTTTAAATTATATTTATTCTTGACTGGAGAATGTTCAACAAGCCAATCATTTATAATATTTTTTAAAATTTTATTCTTAGCATGGATTAGTAATAGAGGGTCTTTACCTCCAGATTCTTTATAAGTTTTTGCAAATGATTTAACAATAAATGAGACTAGTTTTCCGTCTATTTGAACCATCAAATCATTCCAAAGTGACGCACTTTGGTGAAAGTTTACCCCACCTACAAAGGCAATCTTTTCATCGACTATTAAAATCTTTCTATGAGTTCTATGTAAAAAATAACTCAAAAAAATTAATTCAACTCCAGTATCACGGAGTTCTTGCGCTATCTTATTGCTTAAACTATAACTTCCAAAATAATCTAATATAATTCTAACTCGTAATCCATTATGTGCTTTTTCTTTTAATAATTTGATAAAATTAAAATCTATCATATCATCTTGAAAAATATACATCTCAAGATATATAGACTTTTCAGCAGAAAGCATAATATTATACATCGCTTGCCATGATTTTTGTGAATTAGCAAAAAATTTATAATGCATATTAATATTATACACTAAATCTAAGCTTAAAATATGCAATAAAATCAAATATATACAACTACTTACCTTAAATAAAATATAGTATAATACATAATATGAATACAGAAGATGAAGAAATAATAATAGTAAAAGATGCTCATGGTAATACTCTTGAAAATGGAAACAGTGTGACTCTTATTAAAGATTTAAAAGTAAAAGGTACATCTATAACTCTCAAAAAAGGTACGAAGATTAAAAATATTCGCCTCACCGACGATGAAGATCTAGTAGACTGCAATGCCGATGGAATCAAAGGCCTTGTACTAAGAACCGAATTTTTAAAGAAGGCATAGACAAAATAATTTATATTTTTAAAAACTTATATTGAATACTATAAAGTATTATTCAATATAATTAATATTATGATATAATCAGTCTATGAAACAATCAAGATTAGACCAATTATCAGACGGTATTTTTGCTATAGTTATGACTATTTTAGTTTTTGAGATACGAGTACCTGAATTTATGGGTATAGTAAATGAAAAAACTCTTATACATTCTTTAATAATTTTATCTCCTCTTTTACTCAGCTATCTTCTTAGTTTTTCGCTTCTTTTTACGTATTGGAGATCTCACCATATAATAGCTTCTGTACTCGCAAAAAATATTGATGTTCAATTTACAAATCTAAGTGGAATTTTCTTATTTTTAGTTGCTCTTGTTCCATTTTCATCTCACTTTCTTGGAAGTTATATATATTTAAAAACTGCAGTTATTTTGTTTGCTTTAAATATTATTTTAATAGGTATTTCTCTTTATGCAATGAGACAATATGCTATAAAATCAGAAACAATTGCAAATACTCCTTTTACTAGAAAAGAAAATGAGCATGCAAATATGCACATACTATTCCCTCTTTTTGCTTCTATTTTAGCTATAGTTATTTCTTTTTATAGCACAAAGATCGCAATTCTTTTATTTACTCTAGCTATTCTTTTTAATTTATCAAAAAATGGAACAAAATATATGTTTTATTTAGTTGATATATTTAGAAATAACACACCGGACACTGAAATTATAAAAGAAAGTAATTAATACATAATAAAAATAAACCCCATACAATTGGGGTTTATTTTTATTATATTATTTCTTATCGCTGGCAAGTTTTATAATGTGTTCAACAAATTCTGACATACCAGACCCAACAGCTTCAAATGCTTTTGGCATAAGAGATTCATCGGTAAGTCCTGGTAAAGTATTTACTTCGAGTATATATATACCTTTTTTGGGATGAACAATAAAATCACTTCTAGAATAATGATTTAGATTTAATCCAGTGTGAACAAGAGAAGCAAGATTTTCTAATTCTTTCTTTTCTTCTTCGGTAAAATTACCTGGGCAAATCTCTTGAGACATACCGTTATATTTTATATCTTTATTAAAAAATGTACTTGTTTTTGGGATTCGTATTTCGATTGGTGGAAAAGTGTATACTTTCTTGCCGCGAAAATTATCCACTACTCCTACTGTTGCTTCTTTTCCTATTATAAATTCTTCTACAAGAACACTTACTTTTTGATTTACCCCATCTAGAAATGCATTTACAAGAGATTCAAATGTTTTACAAACATGAATACCCATAGATGAACCTCCGTTTATAGGTTTTACAATCCAAGGTGGAGAAATCTTTTCCCAAACTTCTTTAGCTTTTTTCTTTGCATATATATCTATTGATTCATCAAAATATTCTTTGTAGGCAGGAAAAACAATATGCTTAGGGGTTTTAATACCTAGTTTTATAAATTCATTTTTTGCTAAAGATTTATTGTAAGCTAGAGTAGAAGCAAGTGATCCAGACCCAGTATAAGGTACACCTAACTGCTCTAAATGTTTTTGAACTTGACCATCTTCACCATAGTTTCCATGAAGAGCATTTATTATAATATCTACCTTCTCTGCTACCTTATCTAAGGTTATTGGAATACCATTTACATGCCAGACACCATCTCTATCTATAAAAATATCAATCGGGGTATATTTATCTTTCATTCTATCTTCACGCAAATGGAAAAGAACCTGGGACCCACTGGCCAAGGAAACTTCATATTCATCACTAGATCCTCCACGGATAACTCCAACCTTAATCATTATTTTATTATAACAATAATAGTAAATAATAGAAATAAATTTAAGCTATATTTTTAAAGAGGAAATAATTTTAGGGGTTAATTTTAGGGGTTGGACCCCTAAAACTTACTTCAGGAAGTTTTTATTTCTTTTTAGTTTATGAAATGCTATAGCAAATCGATGTGCTTCGGTATTTATTAGTAGTATTTCTTTCTTGTATTTTTTAATTAATACTTCATCACCCATTATTGCTTTGGCTTTATGTTTGTCATCTTTTACTACTGATACAACTGGGATTTTAAATTGATACCTATCAAGTACAGCCTTGGCTACATTTACCTGAGCTACACTACCATCCATAACAATAAGGTTAGGAAGCCCCCATTCAATATGTCGGAGGCGCCGAGACAGAACTTCTTCTAAAGCACCAGTATCGTTTGATTTTGTTTGGGTTTTTATTATAAATTTCTTATATTCACCTTTTTCCAATTCCCCATTTTCAATAACAGTCATTACGCCTACCATACTAGACCCTCCCATGTGTGCTATGTCATAAGCCTCGATACGAAACTTTAGAGTATCATTATTTTCTGGAATATAATTACCAAACATTTCTTCCCTCAGAAGAGCAACATCATTTATATGTTCAAGAGCAAAAATTCTTTTCTTTATTTCACCTGCTTTTTCGAATTCTTTCTTTTTTGCAGCAGCAACCATCTCTTTCTTAAAATTTATTATTACGCTTTTCTTTTTTCCTTCAAAAAATAATTTAAGATTTTTAATATTATTTTTATATTCTAAAGACGCAGCAGAAAATTTATTTTTAGTTGAATCATCCCAAGTTTTAGAGGTACAACCACCGGAGCCACATATGGTTGGACTTCTAAAACTTTGAGACTCAACAAAAGGAACTAGACCTAGCTGTTTATAAAATTCTTTATTATTTTTTTTACTGGACTGCTCATCTATAAATGGAAATATTCTTCTTATTATTTTCATCGCATCTCTTAACTGTAATCCATTTGGAAAAGGCCCGTAGACTACTTGGTAATTTTCTTTCTTTAAATATCTACCACGAATAACCAAAACCTTTGGTATTTGATCTTTTGTTATACAAACATAATTAAAACTCTTATTGTCCTTTTCTTTTGTATTATACTTGGGTTGATATTTCTTTATTAGATTGGCTTCCAATATTAAAGCCTCGAGAACACTATCTGTCTCTTTCCATTTTATAGAAGTTGCTATGGTTACCATATCAAGCAACATAGGACCACGAGTCACTATCAAATCCTTGCCAAAATAGCTCTTTACTCTATCTGCTAGTGAGGTGGCTTTACCTATATAGAGTATATCTTTGCCTTTATAGAAAAAATAAACACCTGGGGCTTTAGGTAACTTAATATTTTTTAACTGTTGACTATTCATCATATTTATGATATATTAAATATTAAATTTACACAATATTCTCAATAATTTAAATCATTGATTATGATACAAGATGCAGAAGGGGTTTACACAAGAACTCAGGCTTTCAATTTTTTAAAAAATCTTTTAGGTATACCTAAAAGATCACTCATCAACGAGGAATTTTTTATGTTGTTCTTTATTGATTCTGGAAATTTTTATTTAATTAAAAAACCAGAAGACATAATTAAAGCACTGTTTACACAAGAAGGCATTGTTGAACTCAATAAAACATATTACCAGAAAAAACTGGAAAATAATAATATTGAAGCCGATGAAATCTCAAAAAAAGTAATGGATCATTTTAGAGAATTACTCTGTAAATAATTCATTATAAATTTATTCTTAAAGCTATCAGAAATTCTGATAGCTTTATTTTTTTCTTAAAACCTTTTTTAAATATTTACCTGTATGAGATGCTGGAGTATTTGCAACTTCCTCTGGAGTACCTTTTGCTACTATATTTCCACCACCATTACCACCTTCAGGACCAATATCAATAATGTAATCTGAATTTTTAATAATATCCATACTGTGCTCAATAAGCACAACACTATTACCCTTGTTTACAAGCTTGTTTAAAACTTCTAAAAGCTTTGCAACATCATCATAATGAAGTCCGACAGTAGGTTCATCAAGTAAGTAAATAGTCTTCTCTAGGTGTGGACGATAAAGCTCAGAAGAAATTTTAACTCTTTGAGCTTCCCCACCAGACAGAGTTGTTGCTGATTGACCAAGTTTAACATAGCCAAGTCCTACATCATTTAAAGTTCTAATCCTGTCGTAGACATTTGGAATATCTTCGAAAAATACCAATCCTTCTTCTACTGTCATCTGCAAAATATCATGAATATTTTTCTTTTTGTATTTTATAGTTAGAGTTTCTTTGTCAAATCTTTTACCATTACACACATCACAAGTAACATAGACAGTAGGCAAGAAATGCATCTCTACAGCTATCTCTCCGTTACCTTCACATGCTTCACAACGTCCACCTTTTACATTGAAAGAGAATCTATTTGATTTCCAACCACGAAGTCTAGCTTCATCAGTACTTGCGAAAATATCTCTAATAAAAGTAAATGACCCCGTATATGTAGAAATATTTGAACGAGGAGTTCGTCCTATTGGAGACTGATCTATAAGGATAGCACGAGATAAATACTCTGTACCTGTAAATGATGCACAATTAAATATTGTAGCTGTTCTAAACTTTCGTTCATAACGAGCCTGAAGATTTTTATGTAAAATTTCATACATAAAAGAACTCTTACCTGAACCTGAAACTCCGGTTATAACAACCATTTTACCAAGAGGAACTTCTACATTCATATTTTTAATATTAAAAACTTTTCCACCAACTATTTTTAGAGAACCTTTGTCAGCAGTTCTTCTCTTTTCTGGAATCTCTATTTTAAGTTCATTTCTAAGATACCCCAAAGTCCTTGATTTTGAAGGATTGGTAGATGCATCCAATAATTTTTCTAAATAATCAGCAACGATAACCTCGCCTCCATGAACACCTGCCTTGGGCCCAATATCTATAATATAATCTGAAGCATATATAGTATCTTCGTCATGCTCAACAACAATGATAGTATTTCCTATATCTCGAAGATTTTCTAAGGTTTTTATCAAGCGATCATTATCGCGTTGGTGAAGTCCTATAGTAGGCTCATCAAGAACATAAAGTGCTCCTACAAGTCTTGAACCCAACTGACTTGCAAGTCTAATACGCTGAGCTTCTCCTCCTGAAAGAGTATTTGCTTTTCTATCTAAAGATAAATAATTTAATCCTACATTGAGTAAAAATTGAAGTCTTGCTTCTATTTCTTTTACTATCACTTTTGAAATTTCTTTTTCTTGTTCATTTAAAGTAAGTTCTATAAAAAAATCTGAAACATGATCAATAGATAAATGAGTAAGATCTACAATATTTAAACGTGTTTTAGTTTGACCTAAAAATACATTCAATGCTTCTGGTCTCAATCGAGAACCTTTACAATCATCACAAGGTTCTGTCCCTCCAAAGTATTTAGAACCCAAACCATTACATGTTGGACATGCTCCATAAGGAGAATTGAATGAGAAAAGTCTTGGTTCTATTTCAGGAAATGCAAAACCATCTCTAGGACAAGAAAATTTTGAAGATAATAAAAATTCATCATCTGCTATTTTTATAATAACTAAACCATCTGATTCTATGAGTGCGCGTTCTACAGATTCAGAAAGTCTCATACGAGCATCACTAGGATTGTCTTTGAATTCATGAATAAGAAAAGAATCAACTACAACTTCTATATCATGTTTTTTAGTTTTTGAAATATCTATCCTTTCTCTTAATTTTTTTATTTCTCCGTCCATTCTAACTTCAGAAAAACCTTTATTTAACAAGTCATAGAGCAGCTGATAATATTCGCCTTTTCTACCACGCACCACAGGAGACAATATAGATATAGGTGTTTCGTCCCATTCAACTCCTAAAACTTTTTTCTTATTATTATTTTTTTTAACTAATTTTATTTTATCAAGAGCGAAATTTATAATTTCTTCATTTGAAAGTTTTTTAATTTCATCTCCACATTCTGGACAATGAGGCTTGCCGATTCTTGCATACAAAACACGCAAATAATCATATATCTCTGTGATAGTAGCTACAGTAGAGCGAGGATTATTTGAACGGGATTTTTGATCAATAGAAATAGCAGGAGAAAGACCAGAAATCTCATCTACGTCTGGTTTTGGCATTTGGTTTAAAAACTGACGAGCATATGCAGAAAGAGATTCAACATAACGACGTTGTCCTTCAGCGAAAATAGTATCAAAGGCAAGAGATGACTTTCCAGAACCTGACATACCAGTAATAACCACCATTTTATTGCGTGGCATTTCTACACTAATGTTTTTAAGATTATGAGTACGAGCTCCTTTTATTATTATTTTTCCTTCTTCATTTTTTTTCATTTTATATTCATTCAATCGGTTTAAGATTATATATAACCTTAAACCAAGATATGCCCCACATTCATTCTATATGAGGGTATATCAATATTTAACTACTTGCATAATAACACAAACAACTATATTTGACAAATAAACCTTTAATTTAAATCTTTAGGGAAAAGTTTATTATTTAATGCTACTATTTCATCTCTCAAGATTGCAGCTGTTTCAAAATCTAATTCTTTGACAGCTTTATTCATTTCTTTTTCTTTTAGGTTTACAATCTTTTGGTAAATAATTTTATTTCTATCTTGATCTGAGAGCAACAAATTTTTGATAGATTCTCTCTCACCTTTTCCTTTATTACTTTTATCTTTTATAAATGCCTTCTTAAATAATTCTACGTCTAAATCAAGCTCTGCTCCGACTGCTTTTTCGTGTTTATTTTCTAATTCTTCTGTAATATCTTTTATCTTTTTTATAATTGTTTTCGGAGTTATACCATTTTTCTTATTATATGCTATCTGTATATTACGACGACGAGTAGTTTCTGCTATTGAGTTAGTTAGTGCATCATTCATAATATCTGCATACAAGATAACCCGCCCTTCTACGTTGCGAGCAGCACGTCCTATTGTTTGTATAAGAGACGTCTCAGAACGCAAGAAACCAGCCTTATCGGCGTCTAGGATGCCTATGAGAGCTAATTCTGGTAAATCCAAGCCTTCACGAAGCAAGTTCACTCCTACTAGTATATCCATATCACCCTTTCTGAAAGCGGTAAGAATTTGAATACGTTCTATAGTTTTAATCTCACTATGTAGGTATTCTGCTTTCATTCCTTTTTCTTTTAAATATATAGATAAATCTTCTGCCATTTTTTTGGTCAAAGTTGTAGCTATAACTCTAAATCCTTTCTTTATTGTTTTTTCTGCTTCAATAATAAAATCTTGAATTTGGCCAGGATAATTTTTATCATTTGTAGAAGCAGAAACAGGTTTTACTATTATCTGCGGATCAATGAGCCCGGTTGGACGAATTATTTGTTCTACTATTTGCTCACTTGTAGATTTCTCTTTTTCACTAGGTGTAGCTGATACATATATAACTTGTCCTGTTCTTTCTTCAAATTCAGCTATTTTAAGTGGGCGATTATCTTTTGCTGATGGCAATCGAAAACCAAACTCGACAAGAGTATTTTTACGAGAGGCATCTCCTGCATACATACCACCTATCTGAGGAAGAGTTACGTGAGATTCATCTATAATAGTTAGAAAATCATCTTTAAAATACGACAACAAAGTTTCAGGTGCCTCACCTTCTTTCTTGCCCGACATTTGTCTTGAATAATTTTCAATACCATTACAATAACCAACTTCTTTTATCATAGCCAGGTCATAGCTAGTTCTTCTTTTTATTCTTTCAGCCTCGAGAAGCTTCCCTTCTTTTTCAAATTTTTTTAACTGTATATCTAGTTCTGATTTTATATTTTTGGCTGCTTTTTTTAATTGGTCTTTATTTGTAATAAAATGTTTGGCAGGAAAAAGAAAAATATTATTTTCTTCTTTTATTATATGAGAAGAAACTGGATCTACTTTTGCTATTCTAGAGATAACTCCACCCTCAAATTCAACTTGAAAAATAAATGTTTCAGAGATTGGCATTATCTCTACTTTTTGCCCGATAGATCTAAATCCTCCTGGAATAATATCTGCATTTGTACGTTCAAAATGAATTATTACTAATTTCTTCATCAGTTCGATACGTTCTATTTTCATTCCAACTTCGAGTTTTAGATTTACCTTTTCGTAATCATCTGGACTACCTAAGCCGTAAATACATGACACTGAAGCTACAATAATAACGTCGGGGCGAGTAAGTAAAGACTGAGTAGTCGCATGTCTCAAACGGTCTATTTCTTTATTTATTTGAGCATCTTTTTCTATGTATGTATCAGATGCTGGCATGTAAGCTTCTGGCTGATAGTAGTCATAGTAGGACACAAAATAATGAACTGCAGCATCAGGAAAAAACTCCCTAAACTCTTGTGCAAGCTGAGCTGCAAGTGTCTTATTGTGAGCTATGATCAGAGTTGGTCTGTTCCATTCTGCTATAATATTTGCAACTGTAAAAGTTTTACCTGTACCGGTAGCTCCCAACAATGTCTGCTTTTTCATTCCATTTTTTAAGCCTTTTAGTAATTCGGAAATAGCCTTTGGCTGATCACCATCTGGTTTGAATTCACTCTTTAATTTAAAAACTTTATTTTGCATTTTATTTTGAATACTTATTTAAAAATTCATTTTTAAAATCATGAAATGTATTATTTAAAATTGAGTTACGCATGTCTGAAACTAGTTTAGTTATAAAATATATATTGTGTATTGAAGCAAGTGTAGCCCCCAACATTTCTTTTGCACGGAAAAGATGAGACATATAACTTCTGGTGTAGTTCTTGCAAGTATAGCACTCACAGCCTTCATCTATAATATTAAAATCTTCAACAAATTTTGCATTTAGAATATTTATTTTACCATTTTTTGTAAACATAGTTCCATTGCGAGCTATACGAGTAGGACCTACACAATCAAAAAGATCTACTCCATTTTCAACTCCCATAAATAAATCAATTGGTTCGCCTATTCCCAATAAATGGCGAGGTTTTTCTTCTGGAAGAATTTCATTTACCCACTTAACAGCAGTAGACATATCTTCCTTTGCAAATGAACCACCAATACCAAAACCATCAAAATCCATACTTCCAATAACCTCTGCGGATTTTTTACGAAGTATTTCTGAGCGTCCACCTTGAACGATACCGAAGAGTGCCTGAGGCAGAACCTGAAGATTTTGCTCAGGCGAATTGGTCTGGCCCCTCGTCCTTCCTCGTCCGAGGACCTGAGAATGAGCAAAATCTTCAGGTTCTGCCTTAATCGAAGCAGGAATTTTTAGAGATACAACCTCAGATTTGTCGAAAGGTTGGACCCCTAAAACTTTCTGCGAAGCTTTATTTTCTTTAATATTTTCTAATTCTTTATGTTTAGTTAAACTCCTCTTTGCCCATGCGTGAGTACGGGAAAGAGCTTCTTCTTGATATTTGTCATTTTCAGTAGGAGAAGTACATTCATCAAAAGCAAAAATAATATCTGCTCCGAGATTGTGCTGAATCTCTATCGATTTTTCTGGAGTAATATAATGAAGTGAACCATCTATATGTGATCTAAAAGATACTCCATCATTACCAACAACTGCAAGTCTTGGAATACCATCATCAACACTTGAACGTTCTGCTATGAGCAAACTAGGGTCAGTAACTGCAATAACTTTTGATATTTCTTTTCCATAAGCAACTCCTAAAGAAAAAACTTGAAAGCCACCTGAGTCAGTCATTAGAGGACCAGACCAATTCATAAATTTATGTAACCCACCCGCATCACGAATAAGTTCATCTCCTGGTTGTAAATATAAATGGTAAGTATTGGCAAGTGTTACTTGAACTTTGTCTGAAATTAGTTGTTCTGTTGTAACACTTTTAACAGTTCCTTTCGTACCAACTACAACAAAAGATGGTGTAAGGATATCACCATGTGGAGTAGAAAGTACTCCTGCCCTTCCCAAAAAATTTGGGATTTTCTTTTCTATTTTAAAATTTAATGCTTTTTTCATATATTTTGTAATTGTGGATAACTATTGCATATACGATATATATATTGTATACTACAAATATCTTAGGGTTTTAGTCATAAAACTTTAAGGGTATTACATCCAAGGGTAGCCCTCCGCAAGGAGGGCTACTTTTATTTTAAGACTTATCATCTTTATGTTTTAACTCTCTTCCCCAAATGTCTGCTTCTATCTTTAATACATCAAAGTATCCATCTCCCCCTGTTCTTAATTCTTGGGATATATTATTTTTTGAAGAAAAAGTAAAAACTTTTTTTCCATCATTACGTAAATAATTTACTAATGCTAGAAAATCTGAATCGCCAGTAAATAAAATAGCTGTATCATATTTTTTACAAAAATGCATCGCATCTATTGTCATTTCAACATCCATATTACCTTTTTCTTGTATTAAATCACCTAAATCACTATGCTCCACAATTCTTTTTAATTCCTTTTTTCTAACAGTAAAACCTAAACCCTTTTTAAGATAAGTATAAAATTTATGTTTTGAATCCTGGCTTTTTTCTCTAGTCCCTTCCTTAGGATAAGCAGTATAGTAAAATATTTGAATATCTGAGGCATTAAATTTTTCTTTCAAAAAAAACTTAAGTTTTTCAAAATCAAACATTCTTCCTTTTACCTTTTGAGCCTGCCAAAGATTTGATGCATCTATAAATACATATATAATTTTTTTATTTTCATCAATCATAATTAACTACCATAAGACTTAAAAAATAATTATTTACCTGACTTAGTTCTATTATCCTCTTTACACAACATCTGACAATTATCAGCAATAGTTCTTCCTCCTTCATGCCATGGTTTTATATGATCAGCTTCCATATCTCCAATTGAAAATTCTTTTTTACAAAAAGGACAAATACCATCTTGTCGTTCATATGACTCTCGTTTCATATTTGATGTAAATGCTCGAATAGAAAGATATCTCTCTTTTTTAGTAAGTACATATGGATAAATACCAGATTTTTTTGTTACATCTTCATCTTGCATTAATTCTTTGATTTCGTTCTCAAGTTTTTTAGAATCAAGTTTTTTATCATTAAATGTATTATAAAGTTCACCCCAATTTACGCTAGACATTTCTTTTCTATAATTAGGAAAAACTTCTCGCACCCAATGAATTACATTTTGAAAATATTGCCATAGTTTATCCGCATTTTTATCGTGCTGATGTTTTGACATATAATCTTCTATCTCTTCATCATTTATCCATGATAATGCAGTTTCTAAATATTCTTGTCGAATTGGAGAACCAGTTATTAATTGCCCTCCGTCATTTGCAAGCAAATATGCAGCACAATTTGTTTTACTAAATTTTAGTTTTACATCAGAAAGCCACGGTCCTGTATATACGGCATTTCTAAGTTCTTGATTCGTTAATTCCATTCCCGCAATATTGATAATCTTAAACCAATCAAGCTTTTCTTTCTCTTCTCCTTCGCAATGATAAATCATAAGTTCATAATTTAAAATCTGTTCTTGTTCTTCTTTGGTTAAATTATGAAACATTGCGGTTCGTCCATTGAAATCAATTGAAAAATCACCATTTACATATTGAGCTATACTAATTGTTCTTTGTTGTCCATCAAGTACTTCAAAATTTCCGTCTTCCTTTTTTACCCAATACATAACATTAAGTGGAAAATCCTTTTTAATTGTTTTGATTACCTCGTCACGATGTTTAACATCATATACAAATTCTCGCTGGTATTTTGGACGAATATCTAATTTACCACCAAAAGCAGATACTCCTTCTTCGGCGCTATCTTTATAGTCTTTTACAACTTCTTCAATTTTAATTTTATGTAAATCTATTTTCATATTATTTTTTTACCTTTTTATTTCTTATAACTATTCGAACATAAGTAGGTTTACCATTTATTGCACCATCTTTATCTTTAATAAGTCCGTGATCTTTAAATGGCACTCTATCATTAGTTCTGATGTTATTTGAGCTTATTATTTCAAATTGCGCTGGGTTATATTTATCTAAAAATGTTATTGGCACCCCCATTGCTCCTTTATAATCCATTGGAATATCACTTACTTTGTCAATATTTATAGCTTTATAATTGTCATATTCTAGAAATTCTTTTGGTGAATATTTTTTATATAAAGTCATTTCTTGGTGACGTTTTATAGTATCTAGGTTTGTAAACCACATAATACGCCCCATACTAAAAAATTTTATATTATTTTCAATTTTTATTCTCGTCTCTGTTTCTATATTATAATCATCAGGAACTTGGAACCATTTAGTTCCACCATTATCATAGCCAAGCCACAACTTATCTTCTTTAATCAATTTAAAAGTTTCTTTATATGTGATAGCATTTTGATCACCAAGAATCAAAAATTTTTTATTATATTCAACTAATTGTGCAACATATTCTCTAAATAATGAAAAAGGAGGGTTAGTTACTACAATATCCGCCTGTTTTAAAAGTTCAATACTTTCTAGACTTCGAAAATCTCCATCGCCATTCATAGGCAACCATTCGTTGTTTTTATTTGCTTTTAGTTGTTCTGCAATATCACGCAAATCAAAAGCACCGTCACCATCTAAATCATGAACTTCATTTATAATAAATTTATTAGCATTCACTTTTGGACGACCTTTTACCGAAACAAGTGTTTTATCATTACCAAATAATGCCAACTGAGTATTGGCAATTGGTGAAGGTTTATAACTAGTAGCAATAAGCCTTTTTAAACCAAGAGCATTAAAGTTTGATGCAAAATATTTAAAAAAATTACTTTCAAAAGGATCATCACAGTTACAATATACTACTTTGTTACGAAATTGTTCCTTGTAGTGTTTTAACTCTTTTTCAATATCAATAAGCTGAGTATAAAACTCATCCTTTTTTGCTTTGTTTGCCTTATGTAAATTATTATTTAATGATTTAGTAACCATATTCTATATTATACATTTTTAATCTTTTTTTACTTGTATCCACTTAATATTCTGAACATTTACAGGCGAACTAAGAATAACCTTTTTAAAAGGATCAGATGGTTTTGATAATACTTCATCTATAACAGCAACAACTAAAGATGAACTTCCGGGCAAGTAGACTAGTGTTCCTTTTGGAGCAGACAAATCAATAGGAATAATCATTTCAAAATTTCCTCCTCCTCTACCTGTTAATTCAACACTAGCATTTGTAATATCCATAAATCCTTCAGTTTTGAAACCAGGATTTGTATATAAAGAAACCAATGAGGTTTTGTCATAAACTTTACTTATGGTGCCGATAGGTATATTGCCACTAGCATAAACTTGATCACCTTCTTTAATATTCAAAGAACTTCCTATATCGATTATAAGAGTATCATATGGTGAATTATTTGGTTTAGAAAGAATATTTCCAAGTATAAAATTATGTGTAGCAGGAACACGTCCCAATAGTTCTTTAAGTTGATTATTTTCATTTTTTAAAATTTGATAATCAACCATAGACAATTTAGTCCATGAAATTTCTTCTATTAAATTATGATTCTCTTTTGAGATAGCAGATTTTGTACGAAAAAAATAGTTAACATTATATATACCATCTGTTACAAATTTCTCTACTCCCCAGATAGGTCTACCAACAAAATTAAACATTCTTCCTGACCAAGAAAAAAATCCTAATACTGACAAAATAAAAAAAATACCAAAACCTATTGCGTTTCGAATAATTTTTTTTCTTTTTATTATTTGTTTTTTATCTTGGAACTGATATGTCATCTGTATTCAATAAAACTTCTACATAAGAATCAAATTCATCAAGTATAACACCTGTACCACGAGCAACTGCAGTAAGAGGATCTTCGGCTACATATATTGGTATTTTAATTGCATTTTGTATCATAACATCAAGACCACGTAGCAAAGCTCCTCCACCTGAGAGAACTAAACCTCGATGAATAATATCTGAAAGTAATTCTGGTGGTGTTGTTTCTAAAACTTCTTTGATTCCATCAACTAGACTCAAAATTGAAGGCATAATAGCTTCACGAATATCTGAATCTGTCACTATCACCTGACGTGGTAAACCTGTTACCAAATCTCTTCCTCTGACTTCAGCTTCCATAGGAGTACCTTCTATAACTCCACCTATAGCTATCTTTATGCTTTCAGCAGTTCTCTCTCCTATTAAAAGTTTGAACTCATCTTTCATGTAATTTACAATATTTGTATTGAGTAAATCTCCAGCAATTTTAATATTCTTTGAACGAACTACACCAGACAGAGCAATAACTGCTACGTCAGTAGTTCCTCCACCTATATCTACTATCACAGAACCAACTGCGTCCATAACTGGTAATCTTATTCCAATAGCAGCAGACATAGGTTCTTCTATGATATAGACCTCTCTTGCTCCTGCAGATCGAGCTGCATCTTCTACTGCCCTTATTTCAACATTTGTAATACCTGTTGGCACTCCCACAATAACTCTAGGCCGAATAAATTTCTTTGATATTTTCTCAGTTTTATTTATAAGATAACTTAGCATTTCTTCTGTAACCTCAAAATCAGAAATAACACCATCTACAATGGGACGAACGGCGCGAATGTGTCCTGGAGTACGCCCAAGCATTTGTTTAGCTTCAGCTCCTACTGCCACTATCTGACCAGTTTTTTGATTCACGACAACCACACTTGGCTCATTTATTATGATTCCATGACCTTTCAAATAAACCAAAGTATTGGCTGTTCCTAAATCTATACCTATATCGTTCGAAAACATTTTGTAGAATTTTTTAAACATAATTTTAGTATGACTTCGCAAAGATAACTCTACCGTTTGAGGGTTTACCTGATTTAATACACACGCCAGATTCTTCAACTTGATCAAAAGGAATACAACGAACAGTTGCTCCTGTTTCTTTTTTTATTTCTTCTTCAACATCAGCACTACCAGAATAGTGTGCTCTTACAAATTTACCTGATTCAATAGCCTTAATAAAGTCTTCCCAACTATCTACTGATATTGTGTTTTCTACAAGACGATTATTGGCTTGCTCAAAAAGATTATTTTGAATTAATTCGAGAGTACTTACAACTGCTTCATTTAAATCTGGAAGTGATACAGTTTTCTTTTCTCCAGTATCTCTACGAACTATAACAACTGTATTACTAGCTAAATCCTTTGGTCCGATTTCTATACGAAGAGGAATACCTTTTTTCTCCCATTCATAATATTTTTCACCTGGACGAATATTTCTATCGTCTAGTTTTGAACTAATACCCACCAACCTTAGATTAGAAAAAACAGTTTGTGATTCTTCCATAACCAATTGCTTGTCCCATTCTTTTGGAACAATAGGAACAATCACAACTTGAGTAGGAGCAATTTTAGGAGGTAATACCAATCCTTTATCGTCACTATGAGTCATAATAAGACCACCAATAACACGAGTAGATAGACCCCAACTAGTCTGCCATCCGTATTGCTTAGTACCTGATTCATCTAAAAAATTTACATCGAATGCTTTAGCAAAATTTTGTCCAAGATTGTGTGAAGTAGAAAATTGTAAAGCTTTTCCGTCTTGCATCATTGCCTCTATAGTATAAGTATCTTTTGCTCCTGCAAACTTTTCTGATTCTGACTTTCTTCCTGGAATAACTGGGATAGCCATATAATTTTCTGCAAAATCTTTATAAATATTCAACATCATAAGTACACGATTTTGAGCTTCCTCTTCAGTACTATGAACAGTGTGCCCTTCTTGCCAAAGAAATTCTGTTGTACGAAGAAACAAGCGTGTTCGCATTTCCCATCTTATAACATTCGCCCATTGATTTATTAAAAGTGGTAGATCTCTATGTGAACGAATCCATTTTGAAAAAACTTCGTACATAATAGTTTCTGAAGTCGGGCGAAGAATTAGGGGTTCTTCCAATTTTTTACCACCGGCATGAGTAACAACAGCAACTTCAGGAGCAAAACCTTCTATATGACTTTCTTCACGCTTAAGAAGCCTCTCTGGGATAAGCATAGGAAAGTAAGCATTCTCTACTCCAGTTGCTTTGAATTTTTCATCGAGTATTTTTTGAGTTTTTTCCCATAATGCATATCCACAAGGTTTAATAATCATGCATCCTTTTACAGGAGAATTTTCAGCTAATTGCGCTGCTTCTATAACATCCAAATACCACTGACTGTAATCTACAGCCCTGCTAGTAATCTTTTTTTCATCATTTTTAGTTTGTTCCATATATAATGCCCATATTACCCTAAAATCAGTCTCCCGTCAAAAATAAGAGTTTGCTAAATAATGGTTTTTCTGTTATTATATCTCTACGTTCCGTGAGGGATTTTTTAATTTAAAATTACCTTGTAGATGAGCTGGAATGCTTAAAAACGGAGCTTTTATAAATAAACCCCAATGGGGACTAATTAATCATAGATATATGAGTACACAAAACACAACAGAGGAAATGTTCAAAGCAGGAGTTCATTACGGTTATTCTAAAAGTCGCAGACACCCATCAACATTACAATATGTTTTCACTACAAAGAACGGAGTAGATATAATCAATATCGAAAAAACAGAAGAGCTTTTAAATAAAGCTTTAGAAAACATAACAAAATTAGCAGCAAGTGGAAAAACAATTTTATTTGTAGGTACAAAACCTGAAGCTCGTCAACAAATTGTTGAAACAGCTCTTTCTCTTAACATGCCATACGTTTCAGAACGTTGGGTAGGAGGTGCACTTACAAATTTTCCAGAAATAAAGAAAAGAATCACTAAACTACTTTCTCTTCGTGATCAAAAAGAAAAAGGTGAACTTGAAAAATACACTAAAAAAGAAAGACTTCTAATAGACCGCGAAATGGCTGATATGACAAAAAACTTTCAAGGATTAACAGGTATAACTCGTACTCCAGATGTTATGTTTGTTATTGACCCTAAAAAAGAATTAATTGCAGTAACAGAAGCTAAAAAAATGAATCTTCCTGTTATCGGAATATTGAATACAGACTGTAATCTAAAACAAGTAGACTTCCCTATCGTGGCTAACGATGCATCAGTCTCAAGTATTTCTTTCTTCTTAGAAAAAGTAAAAGAAGCTTACAATAAAGGTGCGGCAGGTCTTACTAAATAATTAACATGCCATCTGGCAGATTTAAAATATGTCTACAACAATAACAGCACAATTGGTAAAAGATTTAAGAGATAGAACTGGAGTTTCTGTAATGCAATGTAAAAATGCATTAGAAGAAGCAGAGGGTGATATGGAAAAAGCACTTATTATACTCAAGAAAAAATCTAGTAGTATTGCTATGAAAAAGGCTGACCGTATAGCAAATGATGGAACAATAATAGTAAAAGAAGCTGATGGTAAAGCACTATTACTTGTTCTTAACTCCGAAACAGATTTCGTAGCTAAAAACAACGACTTTACTGAACTAGCAAATAAATTGGCTGATCTAGCAATAACAGAAGGAATAGAAGCAATGAAAGCTAAATCAGTAGATATGATAAATCAAACTGTACAAAAAGTTGGAGAAAAAATTGAACTTGGAAAAGTTGAAGAAATAACAGGAGCAGTTGTTGCTAGTTATGTTCACAACAACAAAAGTGCAGTAGTAGTATCTCTATCTGCTGGTACAAAAGAGCTTGCTCGTGATATAGCTATGCATATCGCTGCTATGAAGCCCGTATTTACAACAAGAGAAGAAATAACAGAAGATGACAAGAAAAAAGTTGTAGAAGTTTTTGAAAAAGAAGTTGCAGAATCAGATAAACCAGAAGAAATAAAAAAGAAAATGCTTGAAGGAAAGATTTCTACTTATTTCAAAGAACAAACTCTTATGGATCAACCTTACATAAAGAATTCTGAACTAACAGTAGAAGCTCTACTAAAAAATAACAACGCTGTTTTGTCTTCTTTCACATACGAATCCATTAATTAATATATGTTTCTAATTATTCTTATTTTTTTAATAGCAATAATATCTTTATTTACAATGATGATGTTTCGAGCATGGGAAATCGAAACATCACGCATTGAAAGACCAGACTCTTCTAAACAGATTGTTCCGGAGCTATCTTTTCGTTATATTGAAAAAATAATACTTTATTTAGTTAAACATATACTACAATCAATAGTATTGATGTTAGTAAAAACTTGGTTTATTGTTATTACAAAAACAAAAAAATGGACAAAAAAGAATTTACCTAAAATAGCAAAATTCTTTAAAAAGAAATCAAAAGATTTAGAGAAACAAAGAGATTCATTTGTAAGAAGAGCGATCATTGAATCAAAAACAAAAATTAAACGTATAAAGGAAAAGGTAAGAAAGGAACATGAATAATAAGGGTTTGGCAGAATAATCATAATATGATATAGTAGATTTAGTTTTAAGAAGGTTAAGTAAGTTTTAAATATAGGCATATATTATATGACGGCATAGCTGTCTTGGTGGACAAGACACAAAGTCTGGTAATAAAAAGTTATTTCAAGTTATATATAGTTTGCCGGCATAGCTCAGTTGGTAGAGCGCCACTTTTGTAAAGTGGATGTCCGGGGTTCGAATCCTCGTGCCGGCTCCCGAAGAAAAAACACCCTAAACGGGTGTTTTTTCTTGGCACGAGGATTCGAAAGACGGAGGCTGTCGAGCCGAGTCACCCAGTAGGTCAATCTACTGATTGAGGATCGCGCAAAAATTCAGTAGAATTTTATGCGTGATGATTCCTCGTGTCTATCCCCTACAGACGATGTGCACGTAAGTCAATCTACTGATTTGACCCATAGGGTGATTCTGTTGAATCAATGTCGCGAATTTTTTCAGTAGAAAATTATGAATCTCAATTACTCATACCTTTTTCCAAATAAAAAATCGCTAGTGAATAGAGATTTTCTATCCAACTAGCGATTATATTTTTTAGCAAGTTGTCATGTTTTTTTTAATGTGATCTTCAAAAAACATGGTATACATTTGGTGAACTTGTAGAACGTGTTGATTTTTATCATTTAGTATTCCTTTGAATGCTTCATCGGTTAGAACTAAATAACAATGAACACGATCTTCTTTAATAACATCAATAATGAATACACAAAGAAGATCTCCCTCAGATTCATCCTTTACAGTAAATAATTGATCAAGCGGTTTCTCTCCGAACTCAAATCTATCTTCTCCGTAACCATAATTTCTCTTAGATCTGTAAATCGTAAAGATTTTTTTTAAACCAAAACCAGATCCATAATTAGCTTGGTACTCTGCAATAGATAAAGACGGCTTGATTTCAAGTAGTCCGCTTGGATTTTCTACAATAATATTTTTAATACTTGCTTTCATTTTTTTTGATTTTTAAATTGTTAGATTTTTTTATTAAGTTATTTCAATCTCCTTAAAGAAACTGAAATAACTTAATAAACAATAGCAATTAAATCAAAATATCAAAGAACTATACTTTTTATAGTATATCACATTAGTGTGTATTTGTCAATACTAAATATCCCTATACAATAAGGATTAATTAATATTCTATTACCCTCCCCCCACTAAAAACTCCGCGCCCAATGGCTCGGAGTTTTTATATTTTATTGAGTTACTGTATTTGCTGTAGTTTCTACTGTTTTGATTATATTCTTTATTGCGTCGGTTGCACTAGTTTTTGGCTTTGGAACTATAGCCTTTGGTTTGATACTTTCTAGCTGTGGAAAAGTTTTTTCTATCTCTTCCACTGTCTTAAATCCGCTATATACTTTACCGTTTATAACAATAGCTGGTAGATTATCTGGAACTTTATATATAGATCTCATGGCGCGAATTGCAGATATATCTAAGTTGTAATCAAAAGAATAAACACGCAAATTCGGGTAATTTTCTCTTAGACTAGTAAGTACATAACCTTGCTTTGTACAAGCATCACAGTTGTCATTTTTGTAGAAATATAAAATAAAAATTGGTTTTTGACCGCATCTTTCTGTTATCTTTTTCATTAACAAATAATCTTTTATTTCAAGTAGAGAATAATATTTCTTTAGACTGATAACGTCTACATTTTCTGTTCCTATATTATTTTCACTATATGAAATCTTGTCTGCTAGTGAATTTAATTCAGAAGACAATACTGTAGTTGATACATCTTTGCATGAAAGCTCTTCAAGTAAAGAAAATTGGGTTTCAGATGACATAAGGTCTAAAGAAATAGAACTTTCAATAGATTTAAGTTGGTCGATTTTTTTATTACTGAAGTAATTTGAAAGCCACAAACCAGATATAAATATCGAGGATGTTATAAATAAAACTATAGTATATTTTTTCCAATCGTTTGGTTCGTGTTTGTGCATAATTATGTGTTTATTTGGTAACACGACGTTCAAATGTCCAACTGGACTCCTTGGATATAATTGCGTTATATATAGCTCTTATCATCCAAAACGGCGCTATCACACTGTAAATTATAATAAAGTATATGATTGAAAAAGAAAAACTGGACTTACCTTCTGCCATCTTTCTGCCAATCATTACAGATACAATGACTAGTATATACAAAATTATTGATAAGAACAATACTGCTTTTGTACTAACAAAGAACCAGTCAAACTTGTAGTGAAAGCTTAAAGCATTATTAAATCCAATAGTTTGTATTTGTACTATTTTGTGATAGAAAAAACTAATCACATTTGCAATTATATTTGTAAATAAAAAAATAACACCTATGATAGAAACTAGACCAGACGGTAAAGTAAACAATGCAACCGTTCCGTACTCCTTTTTAAATAAAAGTCTTCTGTAATCTATAAGATTCTTTATAAAGCCATATATCCATCGTAAACGCTGACGGTAAAGCTTTGCTACTGAGTCAGGTGTATTTGTATAAACATAAGCATCTGGGCAGTGGTCTATCTTGTATCCATGCTCTTGCATACGCAATGCTATCTCTTGATCTTCGGTATTGTGAGCCTTATGATAAGGTCCAAGCTCATCAAACACTCTTTTTCTAAAAATAGAAAAAGGTCCGGGAGTCACATGAATTCCGCCCATAAATCCAAGCATTTTCTTTGTATAAATAGACATATCATATTCTACATTTTGAGCATATTGAAGAATATTTTTAGGATTATAAACAACGATAGAAGGAGCTACTGCCATAGTAGTTAGATCATTTTGGAAATAACTTATTATTCGAATTAGAGCTTGAGGATGTACGAGTGAATCAGAATCCAAACAACCAAAAAATTCAGATGTAGTATTTTCTAAAGCTAGATTGAGTGCTGTGTGTTTTCCTCCATTTTCTTTTTTATATGCAAAGATATTTGAACCGTTATCAAATGCTTTTATTATATTCCATGTATTATCACGACTACCATCATCTATTAAAAATATTTTTATTTTATCTTTTGGATAATCTAGAGAAAGTAAAGATTTAACAGTTTTATCTATAGTTGCTTCTTCATTGTAACAAGGTACAGCAATAGTAACAGTTGGATAATCAAGTAACACTAAGTTATCTGGATGTTTAATAATATGACGTTTCTTTTCAAAATATGTCATTAAAAAAAACACCTGTACATATACAGAAATGAAAGAAAATACATAAAATATAACTGTAAAAACTGGTTCCATAATTACAAGTAGTATACCATATTATCTATATTTTTCAACATAATTTTATTGTTATAAAAAAAATGATTTATGATATAATAATCTCACATATTAAATGCTTATGGTTATATAATAAACATTTAATATGTAAAAGTTATATTTTTATTATTTAATTTAAGTAAATCTTTTTAATAAGATTACTTTTTAACAAAATGGAAAAAGAAAACAAAGATCAAGAAGAAAAAGACCAAGCACAATCAAAACTTTCAACACCAGTTGCTATCATTATAGCTGGTGCACTTATAATGGGTGGTATTTTATTGACAAATAGTGGAGCTAAAGTAGCATCAAAAGACAAAACATTATCAGAACAAGTTGGAGTAAATAAAGAAAAATTTGCACAATGTGTAAAAGATACTGATCCACAAGCATTGAGAGAAATAACAAATACTAGTGCTGAAAGTGCAATGAAAGGAGTACCAGCAGATCAACGTGGTACACCATATATTGTTATTGTCGGAAGCAATGGATCTAAAGCTGAAGTTCGTGGAGCTCAACCAATAGAAGAAGTTAGAAAACTTATTGCTGAAGTTTCAGCTGGAAAAGTTACTACAAAATACACAGGAGAAATACCTGCTGTTACTGCAGATGACCATATAATAGGTAGTATTAGTGCACCAATAACAATAGTTGAATACTCCGACTTAGAATGTCCTTTCTGTAAGAGATTTGGTGGAACTGCTAAGCAACTAGTTGCTGAATCAAATGGTAATGTAGCTTGGGTATATCGTCATTGGGTTGTTCACCAAGGTGCCCTTCCAAAAGCTGTAGCTGCTGAATGTGTAGCTAAACTTAAAGGAAATGATGCATTCTGGAAATATGTTGATCTAGTATTTGGATTAATGAAAACAGAAGAAGATACTTCTGCAGCAAGCAATCTATAAAATAAATAGCAAAATTAAAACAGCCATGCATTGCATGGCTGTTTTAATTTTGAAGTATATCTTTACCGGTCTAAACCCATGGGTTTAGACCGGTAAAGATTATTATTAAATAAAAAAAATGGTTGGATGTCTAAGGAAGACGTCCAACCACTTTTAACCACTTTTTTATTTAAGGTATTATTATTTAATCAAAGTAATTTTTAAGTCTTGCAATCTTTTCATTATTACGAAGCTTTTCATGTACCTTGGCTTCAATTTGACGAATACGTTCACGAGTAACACCAAATTCTTGCCCAACCTCTTCTAGTGTGTGTTGTATACCGTCGTTTAGACCATAACGAAGTTCTAAAATCTTTCTTTCCTTTGGATTAAGAGTGTCAAGTACTTCTTTAATCTGGTCAGATAGAATTCTTCTTGAAGCATCCTGGTCTGGACGAAGTATCTTGTCATCGGGAATAAATTCTCCACGAGTAGACTTTTCATCATCATCCCCTATTGGCTGTTCTAGAGAAACTGTATCTTGATTTATTTGTTCTATGATATGTATCTTTTCAACTTCTAGATTCATCTCTGTTGCTATCTCTTCTATAAGAGGTTCACGTCCAAGGTCTTGGGAAAGTCTTCGAACTACTTGCTTGTATTTAGAAATAGTCTCAACCATGTGAACTGGAATACGAATTGTTCTAGACTGGTCTGCAAGTGCACGAGTTATAGACTGACGTATCCACCATGTAGCATATGTTGAGAACTTATAACCTTTAGTCCAATCGAATTTCTCTACGGCTTTAAATAGCCCTAGGTTCCCTTCTTGAATCAAATCAAGCAGAGTAAGATCTGAACTACGGCCTACGTATTTCTTGGCAATAGATACAACCAAACGAAGGTTTGCACGAGCAAGTAAGTTCTTTGCTTCCATGTCTCCTTTTTCAATACGATAAGCAAGATTCTTTTCTTCACTAGCAGGGATAAGTGGATACTGCCCAATCTCTTTCAAATACATTTGAATGGAGTCGTAAGTTTGAGAATCTTTACTGTATTTAAGAACTAGCTTGTCTGTACTGTTGTCAGTATCAAGTAGATTACCACCTTCTAGAACATCGACACCTGCAACAGACAATTTTTCATAAAGTTCATCTAGAAAAAGAATATTATTTTCTATATCAGGGAATATTTTAATAATCTCATCATAAGTAATAAATCCTCTCTTTTTACCTTTTTCAATAATTTGGTTTGATTTGTCTTCAAGTTCAAATATTTTCTTCTCTACAGATGATGCTTTTGAAGATGTTGATGTACTAATTTTCTTTTTTGAAACAGTCTTTATAATAGGAGCTTTTACAACTTTTGATACTTTATTAACTTTTTTTATAACTTTAACTGGAGCTTTTTTCTTTGCTACTACTTTTTTTATTGGTTTAACAACTTTCTTTTTAACCACCTTAGACATAGGTGTTTTAGACTTTTTAACAACTGGCTTTGCTTTAGTTTTTGTTTTAGTAACCTTTTTAATAATTTTCATTTTTTTTACCATTTTTTTTATCATAGAAATTATTTTGATCTAAGTTTTTTAATGCCTTCTATTTTTTCGACTAATTTTTGATAAGCAATAATATCAGATTCAAGATTCTCTTTGTTATTATTTTGTTCTTTTTCATTGATTTTTAATAATAAATAAGAAGCTTGTTCCCGAAATATTTCTTCTTTTAAATTAAGTAATATTTCTTTAGTATCTTCTAAAAGAATATCTATTTTATCACCATACCACATCTCTGCCTCAAAAGATAAACTATCGGTAAACGGTTCGTAAAGAGAGAGCATTTTTTTGTAAGTATCTAATCCTATTTCTTCTTTAAATGAAGATTGTAATCCATTTATTGTATTTGAATGTTCTTCACTTGTACCTTTCCAAAAAATTATACCAAAGAATCTTTTTTCCAAACTATCACGACGAGAATTCAACCCTTGTTTACTTACCTCTTTATTTTGAATTACTATATTGGTTACCTTTTGTGTTTTTTCAAAATTCTTATAATCTTCAATAATAGCATTTTCAGAAATTCCTGTATTTCTATGTATCTCGTTTATATAAGCAGATTTTTCTATTGAACTATTTATCATTACCATAAATGGGAAAATAATTTCTCTAACTTTTTTCCCCCTTATCCTTATATCATTTGTTTCTTTACAAATCCTATCTAAATGAAAACTAATTATGTTGGTAGATTTTTTTATTATTTCACCCCATCTATTATGATCTTCCAAGATTATATCGGCAGGGTCTTTTCCTTTTGGAAGTACTGCAACTTTGACTTGCATATCTAAAGATAGTGCAATAACAACAGAACGACTAACAGCTCGAATGCCTGCATCGTCACCATCATAAGCAAATATAATATTTGATGAAAGTCGTCTTACTAAACCAAGGTTATTTATCTTTGATTCATTGTCTGTTGTTGTATCTGTAAAAGCTGTACCAGAAACGGCTACTGTATTTGTAAATCCCGCTTGATGAGAAAGTATCAAATCCATTTGTCCTTCAACGATGATACTGTAATCACGACTGCGGATAGAACCTTTTGCCTTATCTAAACCAAATAATATATTTGATTTATTAAATAGAGGTGTATCAGGACTATTGAGATACTTTGCTTCTTCTATGTTAGATGTGCTATCTATTTTTTTAAATATTCTTCCTGAGAAAGCTATTACTCTTCCACTTGAATCGCTTATTGGGAACATTATACGTCCACGAAAACGATCATAATACCTATCGTCTTTTCTTTTTATAAGTCCAACTATTTCTATGTCTTCTTTTTTAAACCCCTTGCCAACAAGATGGTCATGTATATTATTCCAAGATTCTGGTGCATAGCCGATTCTAAAATTTTTAATAGAAATATCATTTATACCTCTACTCAAAAGATAACTCCTAGCTTCTTTATTTGAATGAAATATTTTTTCAAAATAAGAAGTAGCTTCTTCCATTATTTCATAATAGATATCTGTTTTATCTTTTTCTTTACTTTTAAATGATGAGAGTTCTACTCCTGCACGTTCTGCAAGTATTTTCAATGATCCGAGAAAATCAGTTCCTTCAAAATGCTCAACAAAAGAAAATATATCCCCTTTAGCTCCGCACCCAAAACAATAATATATTCCCCTATCAGGAGAGACAGAAAATGACGGGGTTTTTTCATTATGAAATGGGCATCGAGCTTTATAGTTCTTTCCTGCTTTTTCTATCGTTAAATATGAAGAAACAACATCGACGATAGAAAGTCTCTCTTTAATTTTCAGAACTGATGAGTTCATTTATATTCTTTTTTGAGATTATTATTGTACAGTTTCGGCCACTTCTTCATTTACCTCTACTTTTGCTTCAACTTTACGCTTTACACCAAATCCTGTTCCAGCTGGAATAAGATTACCAATGATAACGTTTTCTTTTAGACCTCTTAGATTATCAATACCACCACGAACTGCATTGTTTATCAATACTCTGTTTGTATTTTGGAAAGATGCGGCTGACAACCAACTTTTTGTAGTCAAAGAAACTTCAGTAATACCCAAAACAATAGTTGTTGCTTCGGCTTTCTTGCCATTACCTTCATTTTCTACGCGGTTATTTTCTTCAATCAATTCTATAGTTTCAACAATTTCTCCTGGTGAGAAAGTAGTATCACCTGCATCTTTAATCTTTTTACGTGAGAACATTTGACGAATAATTATTTCAATATGCTTTCTTGAGATTGATGCACTTTGCAAATCGTAAACTTTGTTTATTTCATCTACTATGTATTCTTCTGCTTTTTCTTTACTACCATATTTTACAATTTCATTTATATCAGCAGAACCATCAGTAATCAATTCACCTTTTTTGATTTGTGAACCAACTTTTATCAAAAGTTGACGACGTGAAGGAATTGTATATTCCATCTCATTACTACCCTTACCACTTACTGAAATTTTATTATCAGCCTTAAGGTCTGAAAGAACACGAACAATTTTTTCTTTTCCGTTATCAGCAATATCTACAACTTCTCCATCACTAATAGCGATGATAGCTGGATTCTTTGGAATACGTCTTTCAAAAATTTCTTCAACACGAGGAAGACCTGTAGTAATGTCGACTGTTGCGACTCCTCCAGCATGGAAAGTACGAAGAGTAAGCTGTGTTCCTGGTTCACCAATAGCTTGAGCAGCAATAATTCCTACAGCTTGCCCTAGCTCTATCATATAGTTTCTTCCTAGGTCTAGTCCATAACAATTTCTACAAATTCCATGAACTGTCTCACAAGAAAGAGGTGTACGGGCAAATGCTTCTTTTACACCAGCTTTTTCTAATGAACGAGAATCTTCTTTTGTAACCATAGAACCTTTCTTTGCAAGAATTTTACCTTCACTGTCTTTAATATCAGCAAGTAAAACTCGTCCAATAATAAATTTTGCAAATACTCCATCAACGGCTACTATTTTTTTACCATTTTTTGTTCCACAATCTTCTTCTGTAACTACTACATCTTGTGCAACGTCAACTAAACGACGTGTTAGATATCCAGCCTTGGCAGTATTTAGAGCCGTGTCAGCAGCACCCTTACGAGAACCGTGAGTAGTGATGAAATATTCTAGTGGTGACAAACCTTCTATGTATGATGGAATTATTGGGAAGTCTAGAGTTTCTCCTGATGTGTTTACAATCAAACCTTTCATTCCACACATCTGAACAAGAGAACCCATGTTTCCGCGAGCTCCTGAAGTTATAAGGTCAAAAGTAGAACCTTTTGGATCCAAAGTTTCTGGAATTATTTTTTCAATTTCTTTTTTAGCATGTTCCCATATTTCAATAACTTTCTGGTATTGTTCATTTTCAGAAAGAAGCCCATCGTTGAATTGTTCACGAACTAATGCTTCTTCTTTACGGTATTTTGCAACAATAACACCTTTTCCTTCTGGCACTCTAACATTGTCTATACCCCAAGTAACACCTGAGTAAGTAGCATAATGATATCCAAAATCTTTAATTTTATCCAAAACTTTTGGAGTTTGATCTATACCATAATGAACTATAAGCTGGTCTACTAGCAAAGACATACGCTTGATAGTTATTTCTTCATTCATATAAGGGAAATCATCTGGGAAAATACTGTTGAAGAACAATCTTCCTACTGTTGTTTCAAATGGCTTTCCTCCAAATTGACTATAACGAACTTTTCCACTACCTAGAACTTTTATCTTTGCGCGGAAAGTAATACCACCTAAATCAAAAGCTGTGATTGCTTGGTTTGGACTTGAAAATGCCATACCTTCTCCTTTTTCACCATCAACTGATTTTGTCATCCAGTAACAACCAAGAATTATATCCATCTTAGGCATTACGATAGGAGAACCATCTTGCGGCTTAAGTAGGTTTTTATTTGAAGCCATGTATTCACGTGCTTCCATTTGAGCCATTTCTCCAAGTGGTACGTAAACAGCCATCTGGTCACCATCGAAGTCAGCGTTGAATCCAGCACAGACTAATGGGTGTACTTGAATAGCATGACCTTCAATAAGAATAGGATTGAATGCTTGAATACCAAGACGGTGAAGAGTAGGAGCACGGTTTAGAAGAACGTATTTACCGCGAATAACTTCTTCAAGTATTGCCCAAACTTCAGGAATACCTTCTTCTATTAGACGATTTGCTCCACGAATATTGAAAGCAAGTTCTGTTTCTAATATTTTTGATATTACGAAAGGTTTAAATAGCTCAAGAGCCATGTGTTTTGGTAATCCACATTGATTAAGTTTTAGACCTGGACCAACAACGATAACAGAACGTCCTGAGTAGTCAACACGTTTACCAAGCAAGTTTTGACGGAACAAACCTTGTTTTGATTTTAGATTGTCTGAAAGAGATTTAAGTGCACGCTTTTGAGATTGAGACACAGCTTGTGAATCATTCTGTTTTGCGATTGAGTTATCTATAAGAGCATCTACTGCTTCTTGAAGAATACGCTTTTCGTTTCTCAAAATAACATCAGGAGCACCAATTTCCTTCAATTTCTTTAGACGATTATTTCTATTTATAACTCTACGATAAAGATCATTCAAATCTGAAGTCGCATGGCGTCCACCATCAAGAGCTACCATTGGACGTAGTGCTGGTGGTATTATTGGAATAACTGTCAAAAACATCCATTCTGGACGAATACCAGAGTGTATCATTGATCTTATAAGAGATAGTCTTTTTTGAAGTTTTTCCTTATCGATACTTGATGCTTTTGGAAGCATATTTTCAGTTTCAATTTTTAGATTTTCCAAATTCATATTCTTGAAGAGTATGAATATTGCTTCAGCTCCAATACTTGCCTCAAAACAACTTCCGTATTTAAGACCAAAGTGATGATATGCTATTTCATTTAAAACCTTACCTGGTACTATTTCATTTATTTCTTTTTTAGTATTTGATAAAAGTTCTTTGAATTTTTCCTTTTCTTCTTCATCAGTAATACTTTTTATTTTTGATTTGAATTCACTTTCAAGATTTTTTATTATTACATCTTTTTCTTCGTTATATACATTTGTGATTATATAACCAGCGAAATATATAACTTTTTCCAAATCACTTACTGGTATATTTAGAAGCACTGACATACGAGAAGGAACTCCGCGTAAAAACCAGATATGAGCAACAGGACTTGAAAGTTCTATATGTCCCATACGTTCACGACGAACTATAGAACGAGTTACTTCAACTCCACATTTTTCACAGACAATATCCTTATATCTGATACGTCTGTATTTACCACAGTAACACTCGTAATCTTTTTCTGGTCCGAAAATTCTTTCATCAAAAAGACCACTTCTTTCTGAACGTCCTGTACGGTAGTTTATTGTTTCTGGTTTTGTAACCTCACCGTAAGACCATTCACGAATTGCTTCAGGAGATGCAAGTTTCAGAACTATTGAGTCAAAATTTGTTGTATCAATTGTTTTCATAATTTAGATATTTAAGCTATTAATCGTTCCCTAACTTTTTAAGATCAACATCCAATGCGAGACCTCGGAGATAATTCAGTAATACATTAAATGAAGCTGGAACGTTTGGTTCACCGATTGGGTGACCCTTAATAATGGCATCAAATGTCTGTGAACGACCAACAATATCATCAGACTTAATTGTTAACATTTCACGAAGTGTATAAGCAGCACCATGTCCTTCAAGTGCCCATACTTCCATTTCTCCAAAACGCTGTCCTCCACCTTGAGCTTTACCTCCTAGTGGTTGCTGTGTGATAAGTGAGTAAGGTCCAATAGAACGCATGTGCAATTTATCTTCAACCATGTGGTGAAGTTTCAACATATACATGTAACCAATAGCTACATCTTGATCAAAAGCATCTCCTGTGCGTCCATCATAAAGAGTAACTTTTCCACTTTCTGGTAATCCAGCTTTTACTAATTCAGCTTTAATTTCTGGAACTGTAGCAGATGAGAAAGAAGGAACTATAGCTTGATAACCAAGTGTATTTGCAGCATAACCTAAATGCATTTCAAGTATCTGTCCTAGGTTCATACGAGATGGAACTCCAAGTGGAGTAAGAATGATATCTATAGGTGTACCATCTGCCATAAATGGCATTTCTTCTTCTGGAAGAATAACAGAGATAACTCCTTTGTTTCCGTGACGTCCTGAAAGTTTATCTCCAACAGAAATGTTTCTGATTTGAGCTATTTCAACAACGATTCTCTTTATAATACCTGACTCAAGATTGTGTCCTTGATCACGTGAGAATATTTTAACTCCAACAATTCTACCCTGTTTACCGTGTTCTAAGCGTAGTGATGTATCTTTTACATCACGAGCTTTTTCTGTAAAGATAGAACGAAGTAATCTCTCTTCTGGTGTAAGTTCTGTTTCTCCTTTTGGAGTTATTTTACCTACCAAGATATCATTTTCTTTTACTTCAGCACCTACAACAATGATTCCATCTTCGTCTAAGTCTTTAAGTTTGTTTTCACCTACGTTTGGAATATCACGAGTAGTTATTTCAGGTCCAAGTTTTGTATCACGAACATTACATACAAATTCTGTAACATAAATACTTGTAAACTTACTTTGTTTAACTAATTTTTCGGATAGGATTATAGCATCTTCGTAGTTTGCACCACCCCATGACATAAATCCAACAAGAACATTTTGTCCTAGAGCTATTTGTCCGCGATCTGTAGTACTTGTATCTGCAAGAACGTCACCTTTCTTTACTTTGTCACCTAGTGACACACTTGGACGTTGGTGAAATACTGAGAAATTGTTTGTACGAGAAAAATTGATAAGTGTATAAGTATGGTCTTTATCTTTTTCGTCTTTAACTGTTATTTTCTTTCCATCAACATGTGTGATAACACCATTTACTTCAGAAATAACTAAACGCCCAGAATCACGACTTGCTAATTCTTCCATTCCAGTAGCAACCAAAGGAGCTTCAGGCACGATACATGGAAGTGCTTGTTTCTGCATGTTTGATCCCATGAGTGTTCTGTGAGCATCATCGTGTTCTAAGAAAGGAATCATACTTGTCGCAACAGAGAAAGCTTGGTTTGTAGCTACATCGATAAAGTCTATCTCTTCTTTTGCAATTATTCCTGGCTTTGTTTTAAGACGAGCTTCAACTCTGTCTTCTATGATATTACCCTTTTCATCATAATCGATACCTGAATGAGCAATGTTGAATTTTTCTTCTTCAAGCGCATTCAAATAAACTACTTCTGAAGTAATTTTACCATTTTTAACTTTTACATATGGAGTTTCTATTATTCCAAATTCATTGATTTTTGCATATGTAGATAAGTGAAGAATAAGACCAATGTTTGGACCTTCTGGGGTATGGATAGGACATACGCGGCCATAGTGAGATGTGTGTACGTCACGAACTTCAAGACCAGCACGTTCACGTGTAAGACCTCCAGGTCCAAGTGCTGAAAGAGTACGTAAATGTTCTACTTCAGCCATAACATTTTCCTGGTTCATAAACTGTGAAAGTTGGTTTGCTGTAAAGAACTCTTTTATACGAGCTTGAAGTGGACGTTGATTTATTATTTGTATTGGAAGAGTAGTTCCTACATCTATAGTAGACATACGATCTTGAATGTTTCTCTTTATTTGAGACATACCCATACGGAATTTTTGCTGAATCATTTCTCCAACATAACGAACACGACGTTGACCTAAGTGATCTATGTCATCTGCTTTTGAATGCAAATCGTTATTTAAAAGAATTATGTTGTTTATGATAGTAACAACGTCATCTGCAGAGATAGTACGGCGCTCCATTTCTTTTTCGTCCATACTTTTTTCGAAACGCTTGTTGAAACGAAAACGTCCAACAGGAGAAAGATCGTATCTTTCAGCAGAAAATAGTGTAGTTATAAATTCGCGGGCATTGTCTGCAGTTGCTAAATCTCCATCGCGAAGACGCTTGTATATTTCTATAAAAGATTCAGAAGGAGTCTTTGCTGGGTCTTTTTCTAGAGAAATAGTGATAGATTTCAAAGCTTCTTCATTATCAGCAAAAGCTTTTAGGATAGCTTCATCTTTATCAAGACCAAGTACACGTAGTAGTGAAGTAACAGAGAACTTTCTTTTCTTGTCTACACGTACATATATAGCTCCATCTGTATCTGATTCTATTTCTATCCATACACCACGAGCTGGGATTATCTTTGCACCAAAAAATCTCTTGGCTTTTAGTTCTTGTTCTGTAAAAAATACACCAAAACTTCTTGTAAGCTGTGGAACGATAACACGCTCAACTCCATTGATTATGAATGTTCCATGTTTGGTCATTAGAGGAACATCTGCCATAAAGATTTCTTGTTCTTTTGAAGTTCCAATACTTTTATTCAAAAGTTTAACGCGAGCTTTAAGACCACCTTCATAAGTTAGTTTGTTTATCTTTGTATATTCTTCATCAAATTTTGATTCTCCTAGAGAAAAAGAAGTGAAGTCTAATTGAAATTTCTTTTCTGAATAATCGTTGATAGGAGAAAATTCTTTGAAGACTTCCTTCAAACCACTTTCTATCAACCAGTTGAAAGATACTAACTGATTTTCTATTAAATTTGGAAACGGAACCAATGGCTTCTTGTAACGCGCAAAATACTTTTTCTCTCGAGCAGTTGTTTTTTTCATGATTTAAAAAATTATTATAACCAATAAAATCATTCTAGATATAAAGACATAATACCTCATTGTCATTTTGTAGTTCATATACAAAAATATAAATAAGAGGAATTGATAGCACTATATATAGGAGTATTTTATTGATTATAAAATGAAAAGACACTAAGGCGACCAAACCTTACTGTTGATTTTTATTTATAATTACTGGCAGTGATTTTTTTTAACACAATGATGCTAAAAGCTTATAAAACTAGTGATTGATTTGCCATGACTCAATCTGTTCAATCTGTATATTACACTATATTATTTAAGGATATTTGTCAACAGTTAGCCCAATATAGGAATTATATCCTCAATATCTATCTGAAAATATATAGTAAATGGTACATAAAAATGGTTTTAATAGGGATTCTCTCTTAATTTTAGCTTAAATGCTAGAAAGCATGCAATAGGATGCAGAATATATGTCACTAATAAGGCTAAAAAGGCAAAAAGAAAAGAAATATAATTCAATATTACAAATACAATCCCTGTAAGAATCATATAATCTCCATGGTCTACAAAAAGCATAAATTCCCCTCCCTTTTTATGTATTCTTCTTTTTACGAAACTACCAAATAAATGACCAAAATAAACTAATATAGGAATACTCATCCATACTAGATTGTGGATAATACTATAAACAAAAAGGCTAGCTAAGATACTGATCAGAAGCCCTAAAACAGTCGTTGACTCCCCTAGCAAACGCTCTCCATTAAATTCAATATCTCCATCGAGAGGAATATCTAATTTTTTAACAGATGGAACGTATCTTTTTATTACATATAAAAAATTCAAACAAATATTTGTACCCCATGCAATTGAAAAATATATAAGAAAATTATTAATTGTTAGTGGTATCATAAGATGTTGGATTCACTATCATATAAGTATTTATATTCTTTTTTTGCAATTCACCATCTACAACAGAGAGTAACTCAGGGGTACACGGATTTATCCATGCATTAAAATCTGTTCGCCAATTACTTTTAACAAAAATCGACTCATTATTTTTGAATTCTAAAAATCTAGATGGTGTCAAAATATTTTTCGAAATTGGGTAGTAAGTAACAAGTGTAAAAGATATATTGCTAGGTTTCGAATTTTTCATACAATTAAGACCCGGGGAAGAGATAGGTGTATATGTTATATTTTTATTTAATTGCTTTGACAGTTGAGCAATTGATTCTGTATGATCTACTTTCAGTAATTCAATTTCTTTTTTGTTTTCATTATAAAAATAAACTTCTTGTCCACTTTGTATCAAAATACTAGAGTAATCGTGTATATCACGATCACGAGGACTTGCTTGCCACCAGCTCAACATAAAAAGCATTAGGATTGAAAATAAAAATTGTAAACGGATTTTTGACTCACTTGCATACAAAACAAAAGTATAAAGTAAAAATAATGATACAGTAGAGGCCAATCCTAAAGATAGCTTGTTGTATATAGTTGTATCTAGATATAAACTAACAAATAATAATATTATTCCAATCAGTGAAGCAATATAATAATAATTTGTAGATAATTTACCTTTTTCTCTTAAAATAAAAAGGTAAACAAAAATAATCCCAAGAATAAAACTAGGATTAAATAATCCCCCGTCTATAGATGTTTTAATCAGAGAAAATGAAACTAGAGAGTAACCTATTATAAGGAATATTTTTTGTCTATTATTTTTATGGTCTAATATTTTTTTATAAGATGACCCAAAATAGTATATTGATTGGATTATAAGAATGATTAAAAGCAGAGAGCCAAATAAAAATAAATAATTGGGGAATATTCCTATATAGGCACTTCCTGCATCTGTAGTATGGAATTGGTTTTTACCAAACAATGAAAAAATCTGCCCAATAAATGCTTTAGCAATATGAGTATGAGAAAACACAGAACTGGAAATTTCTCCATTATTTCCAGTAATAACAAAATCAGTTATATTAAGATTATTGTTTACTATGTAATATATATGCAAAATAAAACCATATATATACATAGCCACAAGCGACAACCCAAAATATATCCATTTTATATTTTTAATTGAGTTTTTTTTAAAAATATAATAGATAGAAATTATAAGTAGTAAATACAAAAAAAACAATAAAGTTTTGATCTCACTCCTTCCTCCAGCAAATATATTTACAAATGAGTGAGCTATGTCTAACATAACTTCTTAGAAAGAAATCCCAATAGAATAACCTGGATACTGATTTGATGTTTCAAGAGCACCTGCTGTGAGTAAATAATCCATAGGTGTGTGCTCAATATGTCCACTCCAACCTCCTGGGGCAGTATATTCATAGTCAAAGAAATATCTTCTATTTGTTCCATTTTGATCTGTCTTTGTGGTAAAACATGCTAAACCACATGGATCTACGGGTAGCTTTTTCATGTATGGTTTTAGGTCCAATTCTAATTCTGACCATTTATGGCCAACACCACCATCCCAATCATTGGCCTGGCATTCTCTTCCTCTACCGGCACTTGGGTTTGAACAACCTGTGTCTCCATTAAAATCCGGTGCATGACCTTTTGCAGATACATAAAGCGAAATAGCATTATTGATTTCATTGATATCTCTCATTCTTCTTGCGTCACGGGCTTTAGCACGAGCAGAGTTGAGAGCTGCTAGTATAACGGAGGATAGTATACCAATGATGGCTATGACCACTAGGAGTTCGATGAGGGTGAGGGTGAAGCCTGATTGTCGGGTATGTATATTTTTATATTTTGTATTCATATCTATATATTTTAACATTTAATTTTTAATACAACAACTCAAATTGTTATAAGTATTATTATAATACTAAAAAGATGATCCCATCTTAAAAGGACCAGAGGTGGATTCTAAATTTTCTGCATAAAGATAATAGTCTGAAGAAATATGAGGACCTGCTGTTATATAATTATATACAAACCATTTTGAAGATGATGCACCACTACACCCTGCCCCACATGGATCTTTTGGTAAAGATGAAATATAAGGTTTAAGTTCGGACTCTAATATTGACCAAGAACCGTCTGCATCATTTGCGACCATTGATCCCCCAACAGTAGGAGAAGAACGATTGTTGGTAATATACTGCTCGATAGCCATACTAATTTTTGAAATATCTACTTTCCTTTGTGAGTCTCTAGATTTCATTCTTGCCTTATCGAGCTGTATCATAATAACAGCAGAAAGTAACCCTATAATAGCAACAACAATTAAAAGCTCTATCAATGTAAAGCCACGATATTTTTTGTTCTTCATATATTATATTTTAACATTTAATTTTTATGTAAACAATAAAACAGTCGTTTATAACAATATTTGATTTTTATTTAAAATGAAATACCCACAGAGTAACCAGATGGATACTGGTTTGATGTTTCAAATGCTTCAGCTTCTAATAAATAGTCCATAGGTGTATGCCCAGCAGTTCCAGACCAACCTCCAGGGGCAGTATATATATAGCTAAAGAAAAATCTTCTTACATCACCATTTTGATCTGCCTTTGTTGTAAAACATGATAAACCACATGGATCTACTGGTAGATTTTTCATATAGGGTTTAAGTTCTTTTTCTAAGTCTTTCCAAGAATATTTACGACCAAGAAGATCATTGTCTATAACATTACAAATAGTAGGATCTCCGCCACTTCCTCCAGGATTTGAACAAGTTGTGTCTCCAAAATCTGGAGCATGATTATTTGCAGATACATAAAGTGAAATAGCATTATTGATTTCATTGATATCTCTCATTCTTCTTGCGTCACGGGCTTTAGCACGAGCAGAGTTGAGAGCTGCTAGTATAACGGAGGATAGTATACCAATGATGGCTATGACCACTAGGAGTTCGATGAGGGTGGTATATTTTTATATTTTGTATTCATATTATTTTAATAATACCATACTTATTTAATTTTATTTTTCCAATCTTCAATATTTTTTTGGTGGCCAGACAAAAGAACAGGTGGAACTTTATATTTCTTTTTATTATGAATCAAAATTTCTGGACGAGTATATATCTCGCTCGAAGAAACTCTTTCTTCTTCACGAGAATTAAAATTACCCAATACACCTTCTATTTGACGAGATATAGAATCCACCAAAATCATAGCGGGTATTTCTCCTCCTGTGAGAACGTAATCCCCTATCGACAACTTCTTTGTTTTCAAAATTTTATCTACTCGGGCATCTATACCTTCATACCTACCACAAATCATAATTATATCTGTATATTTTTGTGAAAAATTCTTTGCAATTTTAGTATCAAATTTTTCAGCAGATGGAACGAAATTCACCGTTAGTATTTTTTTAGAGGTCCAACCTCTAGCTGGCTTCGGAGGTTGTACCTCTAAAAAAATACTAGATTTTGGGTGTTTTTTTATAATTGAAGCTCTAGTAAATTCAACTGCTTTAATTATTGGCTCTGCTCTCATAACCATACCAGGTCCTCCTCCATAAGGTCTGTCATCTACTTGGAGAGATATATTACCGTCTGGCCAGACTTTTTTATACTTACCTGTAACAAATTTTCTTGGATTTACAAATGTAACTTTTATTTTCTTATTTTTTATTGCCTTGCCTAAAATAGACTCATTCAAATATGAGTCAAACATATCTGGAAATAAAGTAATTATATGAAAATGCATATACGCATATTAACACAAGAAAAGCCCTCCGGCTATGCCGATGGGCTTTTTGATTCGTAATTATTTATTCTTAATTCGTAATTATTTTTATATACCCTTAAGATCTTCCAATACATCATCTACTGATTTTTGAACATCATGACTAACTTCAGCTGAAGTTTGAGTTGAAGTTGGAGCTACTGTTTGAGCTCCAAATGACTCTACTTTTCCACCTTCTGGTTCATTGATCTTTAGATTAACACGAGCATTGTTTTTCATACCAATAACTCGAAGTAGTGTTCTAATAGCTTTTGCTGTATTTCCTTGACGACCAATAATCTTGCCCATATCGGCACCATTAACTGTCATAGTTATAAGAACTCCCATTTCGTCTACTGTACGGTCGATTTTCACATCATCTGGATTATCAACTAAAGCTTTTACAATGTATTCTAAAAACGCTTTATCATCTGCCATATATCTTTTATAGTATTATTCTTAAATTCTTTAGCAGTGTATCGACTACAAACTGCTCTATTTTATATCATATCATATTATTATTTTTCTATGCAATAATAAAAACCCTCGGGCTTCCGCCTGAGGGTTTTTATGATTTTTATGCTTTCTTAAGTTCTTTACGAGTTTTAGTTGGAGTTTTCTTTGATAAAACGTTTTTCTTTTTACCAGGAATCAACTTTTGATGAACTAGGAAGTTATGAACTGTATCAGAAACTTGTGCACCTTGTCCTATCCAATAAGATACACGATCTTGCTTGAATAATACTTCACCTTTTTTTAAATTGTATGAACCAAGAATTTCTATAAATTTACCACTCTTGGCAGAATTTTTGGAATCTGTCAAAAGGACCCGAAATGCTGGATCATTCTTGCGCCCTATTCTTTGTAGTCTTATCTTTAACATATCGTCATACTAACATAAAGATATTAATGAATCAACCCCCTTATTGTATGCTATAATCTATATATGAAGGAATCAATAAAAAACAAGAGTTTTGAACGACATATTGAAGGTATAATAAATATTTCAACAAGAGGTACAGGTACTGTACGAATAAACGGAGGCGAAGAAATTATTGAAATAGAACATAGCTTTCTAAAAACAGCTTGTAATGGAGACACTGTTCATATACTACTACATCCTAAAAAGAAGGACGGTATACAAAATGGTGAAGTTATAGAAATACTAAATCGATCAAAGAAAGGATACGCGGGTGTACTTGAAAAAGAAAATGAAATGTATTTTCTAATACCTTCAGATCTAAAAATGTATTCTGATATAATAATTCCCGAAAACAAATTAAATGGAGCAAAAGTAGGTCAAAAAGTTTTTGTAATCATTACAGAATGGAAAGATGCAAAAAAGGCTCCCGTTGGTCAGATTGAAAAGATACTTGGAATGCCAATGGAACACAATGCAGAGATGGAGGCTATAGCTCTCGAAAAAGGATTTAATGCAACATTCCCTCCTGAAATATTAAAGGAGGCTCAAAGAATTTCTCTTTCTGGTATTACAGACAATGATATAAAAAATAGACGTGACATGAGAGATACAACTACTTTTACAATTGATCCGATTGATGCAAAAGATTTTGATGATGCATTGTCTTTCAAAAACCTACCAAATGGAAACTATGAAATAGGAATCCATATTGCCGATGTATCTCATTATGTAAGACTCGGTACTCAATTAGACGAAGAAGCCAATCACAGAGGAACTTCTGTATACTTGGTAGATAGAACTATTCCTATGCTCCCAGAAGAACTTTCAAACGGTATTTGTAGTTTAAATGAGCATGTAGACAGACTCACCTTTTCAGCAATATTTGAGCTTGATAAAACAGGAACTATTTTAAGTGAATGGTTTGGTAGAACAGTCATACATTCCGATAAAAGATTTAGTTATGAAGAAGCTCAAAAAGTTTTAGATGATAAAAAGGGAATATTTTTTGATGAGCTTAATATTCTAAATAAAATAGCAAAAGAATTATTAAAAAAACGATTCAGAGAAGGTGCTATTTCCCTTGAACAAGATGAAGTTAAATTTGAACTAACAAAAGAAGGTGTCCCAATATCCGTCTATACTAAAGTTCGTGGTGACACAAACAAACTTATTGAAGAATTTATGCTTCTTGCCAACCGTCGTGTTGCCGAATATATGTCTGTAAAAAAACCCGGAGTGGGAGGAGTATTTGTTTACAGAATCCATGACTTACCAAACAAAGACAAGATTCGTGACTTAGTCGCATTTCTAAAAAGATTGGGATTTAAAGTTCTACTAAAAAATGGAATAATACCATCAGAAGAAATGAATGAATTAATCGGCAAGATAGAACACAGCCCAATGCGCAACACTATAAATACTGCGATTATTCGAACTATGGCAAAAGCTATTTATTCTACCAAAAATATTGGTCACTATGGACTTGGATTTAAATACTATACTCATTTTACATCCCCTATTCGTAGATATCCTGATGTTATAGTTCATCGTCTTCTTTCTGATTTCTTAGAAAATAAACCAATTCCAAAAGAAAAATGGTTTGAATATGAACAGATAAGCAGAGATGCTTCACTTCGAGAAAAAGAAGCTTCTGATGCTGAACGCGCTTCTATTAAATACAAACAGGTTGAATACATGTCTAGTCGTATTGGTGAAAAATATGAAGGTATAATAACAGGAGTTACTGAATGGGGTCTATACATAGAAGATAAAAAGACTAAGTGTGAAGGTATGATTCGCATGAGGGATTTAAAAGATGATTATTATACTTTTGACAAAGAAGGTATGAGTATACGTGGAAGAAAAACTCATAAAAAATATACATTTGGAGATACTATTAAATTTGTAGTCAAAAATGCTGATATGAATAAAAAGACTATAGATTACGAAATAAAGTAATTTTATATGAAAAATTTAAAAATTATATTTCTATCATTATTTACTTCTGTAATATTTTTTACTGCTGTTATTTTTATAATAAATAAATTAAACAACACAAAAGAAATAGCTCAAGAACCATTAGACATAGGAGTACTTGAAAATAAAAATATTGAAATATATGAGGTCAAAAATAGTATTCCCGATGAAGACAAAGATATTTCACCCAAAATAACCATTGATAATAATTCTTTAATTACAAAAACAAAAGACAATATCAAAAAAATAAAATCACCATTTGTTTGTTCAAAATCAAATACAATATTTGAAGATATGTCATATTTAAATATAGGACAAATAAAAATGCTACCAGACGCATCTTATATACCAGAAGATTTAATAAATTTAGATTCAGAATCAAGTACTACAAATGAAATCTGTTTAACCCAAGAAACAAAAAACTCATTTGAATCTTTAATAAAAAAAGCTAAAGAAGATGGATACATGATAAAAGCAAGTTCAGGATATAGAAGTTATGAGACTCAAAAAAATTTATTTAATACTATGCTAAACAGCGGGCAATCAGATGCACTTGTTTCAGTAGCTAAACCTGGATACTCAGAACACCAATTAGGCACCACTGTGGACCTCACTGGATCATCAATAGATTACAAATCGGCTGCAAGTAATTTTAGTGGAACACCAGAAGACAATTGGCTCAAAAAAAATGCTTACTTATACGGATTTATTCAAAGCTACCCCAAGGGCAAAGAAGAAATAACAGGATACAAATACGAACCTTGGCACTACCGATATATTGGAATTGAAAAAGCAAATGAACTAGTAAAAAATAATCAAACTATTACAGAATACTTTACAAATAAATAATAAAAAGACCATCGTGCACACGATGGTCTTTTTATTATTTATTTTGCGTATGCAGTTGCATCTTCCATATGGATAGATAGCAGCTTTGAAGCACCTTCAGAACTCATAGTGACTCCATAGAGTACCTGAGCTCGTGACATGGTCTCACGGTTGTGAGTAACCACAATAAGCTGTGAATACTTTGATAGGTTTTCCAACATATTTCCGTATTTACGAGAGTTTGCTTCATCAAGAGCTGCATCTGTCTCATCTAAAACAAGGAATGGTGGTGGGTTTACCTGAGAAATCGCAAACAAAAGTGCTATAGAAGTTAAAGATCTTTCACCTCCTGATAGCATGTGTAGATCTTTAACTTTTTTGTGTGGAAGATTTATATTTATCTCTATACCTCTTTCAAAACCAATTTCATTTTCATCTTCATCTGTATCTATTTCTTCCCCTTCTGCTACAGATTCATCATTTTTCTTTGGCTTTTTGTGTTCCATAGTTATAGAAAGAAAAGCTCCTCCCCCACCAAACATAAGTGCAAAAAATTCTTGGAATTGTTTGTTTATTTTTTCTACGCCTCCTTTGAATTCTGCATCCAATTTTTCTTTTAATTCCTGAATCAAGATATTGCAATCCTTTATACTTTTATTTAAATCTTCGATTTCTTTTGCCAAAAATGCATCACGCTCGGTGGTCTCTTCATATTCTTTTATTATATCTCCTCCACCACCACTACCTGCATCTTCAATCTTTATCTTTATGCGTTCTATCTTACGACGAAGTTCTTCTTGGGATGAACGAACGATATCTAATGTTGATTCCATTTGTGCAAAAGATATTATTTCTCTTCCTATTAGAACTCCAGCTTCAGCAAGCTCCATCTCAAATGCATTTTTAATCATTGAAAGTTTTTCTTCTTCAAATGAAAGTGAATGGGCACTAGAAGTAACTTCGTTTTTCTCATGCAATAAACCATACAATACACGCTCTCCATCACGGTATGAAGCTTGGTTTTCTTGTTCTTTTTGTTTAAATCCTGAGATAATATTTAATATTTCTCTTTCTTCTATCTGTATTTTTTCTATTTCTTTTACAATCTTATCTTTTGTCTTTAATACTTCTTTATATTCAACATTATCATCAAGTGATAGATTTTCTTCTTCATTTGAATCTTTGTTGTCGAAAAACCCACTCAAGCGTGATTTGATATTATTAAGAGTATTTACTATGCTCTCTAGATTTTCTACTTTTATAGCATCATCTATCATTCCTGATATATCTGCAATAAAAATTCTCCATTCTGACTCTCCTATTACTTTATTTTTGACTTCTTTAACACGAGAATACTGGCGTTCTATACCTTCAATGATTCCCTCTATGCGTCCTTGCTTACGAAGTAATTCATTTTTAGTACTTCGAATAACTGAAATTTTATTTTCATTTTCTTCTATTTTTTTTGAATAAATATTTTGTACTTGATTTTCGCTATTTTGTTTTTTAAGTTCTTCAATACGAAGATCAAGTGAAGCTCCTTTTTCAGTCAACAAACTACGAACTTCAGATAGCCTATTTTTCTCTTTATTTATGTATGTACCTTCATTCGAAAGATAAGTTTTATACAGATTACGAAGTTCCTCGCGCATCTCTCTTGCACGCTCTACTACTTGTACCTGCTTTTTTAAGAAAGCAAGATGCGGAGCTATCTCACGTCTTAAAGCTCCTACTTCTTTTATATTCAAAAGTGTCTTGTCTAATTTTCGTGTTGATTCTTTTATTCTAAATTGATACACCTTCAAACCTAGTGCATCTTCTATCATACCTCTACGTTCTTTATTTGATGCATTTAAAACTCTATCCGCTTCACCTTGAGAAATAATATGATGTCCTGAACTTCCTATATTTACAGAAGCGAGCAAATCCACAATATCTTTGAGACGTACTTCTGTATGATTGATAGAATATTTATTTGCACCATCTGCATAAACTTCTCTACCTATTACTATCTCATCATAGTCTAGAGATACCCCTAGTCCACTATTTGTAAAAGAAAATATTTTATTTGTATTATCAAAAGTCATTAACACCTGTGCACGATTTGAAGAAGAGAGACCCTTTGAACCCTTAAAGATAAGGTCAATACCCCCTTTTCCACGAAGAGATTTCATAGATTGTTCACCAAGTACAAAACGTATAGCTTCTACTATATTGGACTTACCAGACCCATTTGGCCCTACGATAGAAGTTATGGGCGTTGTAAATGACACAACGCTTTTTTTACCAAATGATTTAAATCCTGTTAACTCAATAGATTTTAGAGTCATTTTAATCAAGCCAATCTTTAATTTCTAATGCGCCGCGTGCAGCAGCTTGTTCTGCTTCTTGTTTGGATTTTCCTTTTCCTTCAGCAATTAAATTATCTGCGAAAAATATCCCTATTGTAAAATGTTTGTCATGATCAGGTCCTGCTTCATGCATTACTTTGTAGGCTGGAGTTACATTTAAATATTCTTGAGATTTTTCTTGAACCAAACTCTTTGGGTCACGCCACAACTTTTTTGCAACAATCAAATCTATCTTATTAAAAAGGGTTTTAGCAATAAAATCTTTTGCTACATCATACCCTCTATCAAGATACACAGCTCCAACATAAGCTTCATAAGTATTTGCTAGTATATACCCGCGGGCTTTGCCTATATCTTTTGCTTCTCCTTTTGAAAGAAGTAAGTATTCATTCATACCTAAACTAAGAGCAACTTCGCCCACTATCACAGCATTTACAAGAGATGAGCGGTAAGCAGTCAAATCACCTTCATCTCTGTCTGGATATTTATTGTATAAATAGTCAGTAATAATAAGCTCTAGTACAGCATCACCCAAAAATTCCAAACGTTCATTGTGTGAGAGCTTGGAACCTGTATTTTCATTGATATATGAACGATGAATAAAAGCCTGTTCTAATAATTTTTTATTATTAAAAACAATATTTGTTTTTTTTTCAAACTGTGAGAAGTCAATCATTGTAATTAGTTTCTAACAGCTAGATGCTAAGCACTAGCTTGTTTTGTTGTTAAAATTTCTATCGCTTTAGTCAAAAGAGGAATCATGTTGTCGTACATCCTAAGACCAGGAACTTCACTTAATGAAAACCAACGAGCATCATCGAGACCGCCTGTACCTTTTTCAAGAGTTATTTCAGAGCATTCTGATTCTCCCAAAAAGAAGACTACTTGTTTTCTGATTTTTCCTTTTTCTGGATGATTTGCAATATATTCGTTACGTCCAAGCAATTCTTTTATCTTTATGTCTAGATTCATTTCTTCTTTTATTTCACGAATAGCTCCTTCTTCTTCATTTTCTCCTTCTTCTATACTTCCTTTTGACAGAGTCCAGTAGCCAAAAATATCATGAACAAATGCAAAATATATTTCGTCATCTTTTTTAGAATAAACAACAGATCCTGCCTTTTTTTCTATTGGAAATTTTGCTGGGTCTGTTTCAAAAACTTTATTCTTTTTCTTTCCAACTTCATCTTTTCCTGGTTCACCTATTTCTTTGTAGACACCTCCAAGAACTCCGTTTATGAACTTACTTGAATTCTCTCCACCAAAACTTTTAGCAAGTTCAATGGATTCATTGATAGCAACTTTTGGAGGAACCTGAGTTCTATCACCAAAAAGAAGCTCGTATAAACCTATGCGGATTATATTACGGTCAACAATAGATATTTTGTCGATAGGCCAATCAGGAGCTGCTTTTTCTATTATCTCATCTATTATAGATTTCTTCTTTACAACACCAAGAAAAAGCTCAGTCATAAATTCTGAATCATCTAAGCCAGGACCAAACTCTTCTATATTTCGGACAAGCATGTCCTCGGGGGTTATGTCTTTAGTAACAGCAAAATCCCACTCAAAGAGTGTTTGTAAAACAATTGAACGTGAAAGGTGCCTGTTTGCCATAATATTATGTAGTACGAAGTATGTAGTATGTAGAAAGTAGTAAGATTTATAAACCTTACTACCTATTACTTACTACTTACTACTTTTTTTAGCTTGTTTTTTTTCAACTTTTTTAACCACATCTAGAACTTTGCGTCCACGGTAAAAACCACAATGAGTACAAACAATGTGAGTTTCCTTTTTCTGCTCACAATTTGTACATGTAGTAAAAACAGGCGCTTTTAGCGCATGATGTGATCTTCTGTTCCCTGTATGGGAACGTGTGTGTCTCATTCGTATAACCATATAGATAGTATACTGATTTTCAATAAAAAGGCAAATAAAAACACGAACCCATTAAGATTCGTGCTTTAAATGATTACCATACTACTAATTTGCAGGTTTAAGAAAATCTTTTGCCTGAAGAAGAACAACCTCTGCCATATTATCAGTTCTTTCACTAATTTGAAAAAAAAGATTTATTGCATTTGAAAGGAACACCTTATGTGGTAAATAGATATTTCCATTAATAAGATTTGTTAATGACTCGAAATAAGATGATTCAATATCTTCATCAGCTGACCCCGAATATTCATCAGGAGCATTTGAATTCAACACAAGAAATGGATATTGAAAATGTTCTCCGCGCTTAACAAATCCACATTGTGCAGGAGATTCAAATTCAGTAATATTGCATTCATATTGAAGCTCTCTTCTTAATGTTGCTTCTTTAATGGAATCTTCAATGATCGTAATTTTACGTTCGTCAATTCCAGGAAAGTTCACAATAGCTTCTTCTATTTCAATTAAAGATGATACAAACATATCTCTAATAGCAATTTTTTCCGAATTTGTTTTGTTCGACATCTTAGAAGTTTTTGAATCAAAAGATTCTGAAACTCCATTTATTAAATCAAATAAATAATCCACTGAATCAGCTCTTAGTCCGATTCGATTTTGGACATTTTTTATGCCAATAATAATGTCTTGGAACTGAATAGTCCCACCCGGAATTCTAATTTCAATGTTCTTTTTATGATCTGAGTTGTTAATATATCTAACAACTTGAATCATAATAGAATCATTAATTATCTTTACACAAATACCTGCGCAAAAGAAATTTAAATTAATCTTTTTCATTTTTAATTTTTTTAAGGTTTTTTTTAATATTAACATAATAAGTCAACAAAGTCAATACCTTTAATATAAGGTATTGACTTTAAATACATAAAGTCTTGTTTTTTATACCTATTAATTGTATTATATAAATATATAGAGATTGTCATGGCTACCAACCATAATCCTTGTAAATAGGAAAATATCAATCCCTAGAAAAGAACAAAGTTGGGTGGAACCGCGACAAGACTCGCCCCGACAAAAAATGATGATTCATTTTTTGTCGGGGCCTTTTTTATTTATTAATTTAAAACGACGTAATTAAATATAAAATTTTTTAATGGTCTGACACCTCGTCCTCCATCGTCCGAGGACCTTAAAAAATTTTGATATTTAATGAAGTCATTAAAAACCCATGGAAAACGACGAACACTTAGCTCATATAAGACATACACTCGCTCATTTGCTTGCGCAAGCAGCTCATATACACTACCCAAATTCCCTATTAACTCTCGGACCATCTGTAGACAATGGTTTTTATTATGATATTGATTTTGGAAAAGATAAAATAAGCGATGAAGATTTAGTTGAATTAGAAAAAACTATGAAGAAAAATCTTTCTACATGGATAGAATTTACACACAAAGAAGTATCAGGAGATGAAGCAAAAGATATTTTTAAAGGTAATCTTTACAAACTAGAATTAATAGAAGAGATCATCGCTCGCGGAGAAAAAATAACTCTCTACACTTGTGGTGGTTTTACAGATCTTTGTCGTGGTGGACATGCAGAAAATCCATCCAAAGAAATACCTATTGATTCATTTAAGCTAGAACGAATTGCTGGGGCCTACTGGCGTGGAAATGAAAAGAATAAAATGCTTACTCGTATTTACGGTCTTTCATACAAAACAAAAGCTGAGCTTGATGCATACATATTACAGCAAGAAGAAGCAAAAAAACGCGACCATAGAAAGATTGGCAAAGAATTGAAACTATTCACTCTTTCTGAACTTGTTGGAGCAGGTCTTCCACTATTACAACCAAAAGGTATGATTATCCGAAAAGAGATCGAAGATTATCTATGGGAATTGCATAAAAACAATGGATACAGTCGTGTTTGGACACCTCATATAGCAAAACAAAACCTATACGAAACATCTGGTCATGCTGCCAAGTTTGGAGCTGAGCTTTTCAGAGTAAAAGGTGGAGATGAAGAATTTTTTATGAAGCCCATGAATTGCCCACACCACATGCAAATCTTTGCTGATAATCAATTTTCATATCGTGATATGCCAGTTCGATATTTTGAACCAGCAACTGTTTATCGTTATGAAAAAGCAGGACAACTCTCAGGACTTACTCGCGTACGTGCTATCACTCAAGATGACGGTCACCTATTTTGCCGAGTATCACAAATTGGCACTGAAGTAAGTACAATAGTTTCAATAATAAAATCTTTCTACACTACAATGGGAATGATGAATGGCTACTGGGTTAGACTTTCTGTTCGCGGAGATGATAAAAGCAAATATCTTGGTACAGATGAAGTATGGGAAAAAGCAGAAAGCGCTCTTGAAATAGCAGCTAAAGAAAATGAATTAAACTACAAAATAGGACGTGACGAAGCAGCTTTCTACGGACCAAAATTAGACTTTATGTTTAAAGATGCGATAGGACGTGAGTGGCAACTAGCTACAATTCAATGTGACTTCAATCTACCAGAGAGATTTGAATTAAAATTTATAAATGAGAGTGGAGTAGAAGAAAGACCAGTAGTAATACACCGTGCTATATCTGGATCACTAGAGCGATTTATGGGAGTTATGATAGAACATTTTGCTGGAGCATTTCCACTATGGCTTTCCCCTGTCCAAGTTGTTGTCTTGCCTATTTCTGAGCACCAAAAAGAATACGGAGATAGTGTATTTAAAGCATTAAAAGATAGAGATATAAGAGTAGAAATTGATGATTCAAATGAATCACTAGGCAAAAGAATACGAAACGCAAAGATGAAAAAAGTTCCTTATGTTATAGTAATCGGTGATAAAGAAAAAGAATCTGGGCTTATAACAGTAGAAGGACGAACTGAAAAATTGGAAAATATTACAACCGAAGCTTTCTTGGAAAGACTTTCTGGTGAAATTAAAAATAAGACTTTGAATTAGGTAAATAAAAAACCTCTCATAAGTGAGAGGTTTTTTATTTGTATTTTAGTAGTAATCAAACAAAATATATCTTTCCAAAAACTATTTTGTTTGATTACTAATTCTCTAAATTATATATCCAAGTTTGCCATTTTGGCATGAGATTGAATGAAAGATTTACGAGGAGGAACTTCACTTCCCATAAGCATGTCTATAACTTTGTTTGCATTTTCTGCATCAATAACTGAAACTTGTTTTAGCACACGCTTGGTTGGATCCATAGTAGTTTCCCAAAGTTCTTCAGCATTCATTTCTCCGAGACCTTTATATCTCTGAATATGAATCTTGGAAGCGGCTTTTTTGCTTTTTACTTCTGTCTCCTCTTCTGTTTCTTCTTGTGCAACACCGTCTTCTTCATTTGCTGATTCGGCAAGAAGTTCGGCGAGAGATGCAGCATCATTACCCAAAAGCTTGTCTCTCTCTTCATCAGAATAAGCATACATTATTTCTTTACCTCTTTTAATTTTGAAAAGTGGTGGTTGAGCAATATATATATAACCTGCATCTATAATAGGACGGAAATATCTATACATAAGAGTCAAAATAAGTGTACGAATATGGGCCCCGTCCACGTCGGCATCGGTAGCAATGATTATCTTATGATAACGCATTTTCTCAAGATCAAAAGTATCACCTATAGAAGTCCCCATAGCAATAACTAGATTTTTGATTTGTTCACTTCCGAGCATACGGTCTAGACGAGCACGCTCTACGTTTAGGATTTTACCGCGAAGAGGAAGTATGGCCTGAGTCTTTCTATCTCTACCCATCTTGGCTGTACCACCAGCGGAGTCTCCCTCTACTATAAATAGTTCAGCAGAAGTTGCATCACGAACCTGACAGTCTGAAAGCTTACCAGGAAGAGTCATACCTTCTAGTGCCCCCTTTCTCAAGATTGAATCTTTGGCTGCTTTAGCCGCCTTACGAGCACGTAAAGCAAGTAAAGATTTATTTATCATCATTTTAGCTTCATCTGGATTCTCTTCCAAGAAAGCTGAAAATGCTTCTCCAAAAACAGTTGCCACAGCTCCTTGAGCTTCAGTAGAACCTAGTTTTGCTTTTGTCTGACCTTCAAATTGAATTTCACGAAGCTTAACTGATATTACAGCTGTTAAACCTTCAAGAACATCATCTCCGGTAAATCCCCCATCTGCTTCTTTGATTAAGTTGTTTTTCTTGCCGTAAGTATTTATGACACGAGTAAGAGCCATTTTAAATCCAGTTACATGAGTACCTCCTTCTGGAGTATGAATATTGTTGGCAAAAGGAATAATATCAGAACTGAAATTATCTACATACTGTAATGCAACTTCCACTCCAACATCATCAACTTCTTTTTCAACATAAAAAACACTAGGATGAATTGGCTTTTCGATTTTATTATAAAATTTAACCAAAGATACTAACCCTCCTTCAAAATAAAATGTTGTAGACGGGATTTCAAGACCAAGCTCTTTGAACCAAAAAACTTCATCAGCATTACCCTTTCCTTTTCCACCTGTTAGTGGATCCCAGTCTCGTGCATCAAGTATCTCAATACGCAATCCTTTTACAAGGTATGCTTGCTGACGCAAATGATTTACTACTGTATCTAAATCAAATTTAACCTGTTTAAATATTTCTTCATCTGGTCTGAAAGTGATGATAGTTCCATGATTTTTAGAAGTTCCAACTTTTTTAACAGCTGCTTTTCTTTTACCTTGAGCATATTCTTGTATGTATTTACCACCATCTGTATGTACTTCTGCTTTTGTATAAATAGAAAGTGCATTTACAACAGATGCTCCCACTCCGTGAAGTCCTCCTGATACTTTATATCCACTATCATCTCCTCCAAACTTTCCTCCAGCATGGAGAGTAGTCATAACAGTTTCAAGTGCTGATACTTTTGTTTTAGGATGAATACCGACTGGGATTCCGCGTCCGTTATCTACAACTCTGACTGAATTATCTGGAAGAAGAACCACTTCAATATGATCACAATATCCTCCCATCGCTTCATCGCGTGAGTTGTCGAAAATTTCCCAGATCAAATGGTGAAGCCCATCTATACCTGTAGAACCAATATACATTCCGGGACGACGACGAACTGGCTCAAGACCTTCGAGTACTGATATTTGTTCTGCTCCGTATTTACCTGTTGGTTTATTTTTTTCTTCTTTTGCCATCCTGTTAAAAAATTTAATGATAATGTTTAGTGATTCATTTTTTATTACAAATTTTGAGTGAAAATATGTAAAATTGATTCAAATTGCCCTTTTAGATAAGACAATTACTCTATTTATTATATCAAAATATAAACCAAAATACTAATATTTTTTCTAGGAAGTAACCTTATATTTAAAGGGTTTTTATCTAACTTCAAAACCAAGAGATACTATTTTATCAGTTATATTAGACATGATTGTATTTACATCCTCCTCTACTAGAGTTCTGTCGTATGATTGGAATACTAAACGATAAGCAAAAGAAGTTCTGCCTCCCTTTGTAAAACTATCAAACAATACTGGCTCACCAACCAAAAGTTCAGTTCCAAAACTATTGTAAACATTTATAAGAACCTGTGGTGCTGTGCCTTCTGGTACCCATACAGCAATATCTCGAGTCATAAATGGATATATTGACCAGTTTTTAAATATTTGTGGTACAAATTTTTCATTTGTTTCATTTTGAGTTATTGATTCTTTGGAGTGAAAATCTGAAGATTTTAAAATTATATTATCTAAACTAGAAATATATTCATCTAGAGTTACTTCAATAACATTTTTCTTATCTCCGTAAGCTACATGAATTTCTTCTCCGTCATCTTTAAATATCTTTCCAATTTCAAAAACTTTTATTTCATTTGTGCCAAGTAGCGGCATATTTTTCTGATTGAGTAATATACTTTCTTTTAGCCCTTCAGAAAGACTTGTTCTTAAAAAATTTTTATCTGAAGCCGCAGCTAAAATTTCCAAATCTCCACTATCTCTAAAAACATAAGTCATAACTTCCTTATATCCATCTTGTACTAGTTTTTTCTTTGCTGTAAATATTTTATCCCAATCAGAGTCATCTTCTCCTTCAAATTTTATCTCTGGGACTAGAGGAACAATCTTTTCGTAACCATAAGCACGCCCTATCTCCTCTACAAAATTATGAGAACCAACTAGATCTAGTCTCATAGGAGGTATAGTAATATTCCAAGAATTATTTATATTTTCAAATTTATAATTATAATTTTTTAATATTTTTTCTATTTCAATATCTGAGATATCCAATCCCAATATTTTTGAAATATAATGTGATTCGAAAGATACAGTAGTTTCTTTTTGGGGATTTGGATACAAATCAATAATATCTTCAAAAGATGCCTCTGGACATAACTCCATGATCAAGCTTGATATCTCACTCATCGCGAATTCACAAAGAGTTGAAGATAGATCATTCTCATACCTCTTGGATGCATCGGTCTGTATACCAAGTCTACGAGCAGTCCTGCGTACTGGAATAGGATCAAAACTAGCTACTTCTATTAAAATATTTGTGGTCAAAGGAGATATGCCAGAATCTAAACCACCCTTTACGCCTGCTAGAGCCAAGTTTTTAGTTCCATCGGTTATCATCATATCTGTATCTTTTAATGCAACAGAAATTTTTTCTGAACCTACAAGCTGAAAACTTTCACCCTCTTTTGCATTTTTTACAATAATTCTTTCATAGGACAATTGCTTTAAATCAAATGCATGTATAGGTTGACCGGAATCAAACATAACTATATTTGTAGCATCTACTATGTTGTTTATACTTCTCTGCCCAATCGAGGCAAGATATTCAACCATCCACTTCGGTGATGGTTCTACTTTTATATCTCGAATAATTCTTCCCATATAACGACGACAGTTTGGAGTTTGTATATCTATTTTTAAATCAGTTCCAATTGATTTCGGTATTTTGTATTCTGGTAATTTAAAACTGATACCGAGCAATCCTGCTATTTCACGAGCTACACCCATATGTGAGAGTAAATCATGAGCTCTGTCTGGTAAAATTTTTAAATCGTAAACAGTATCACCATTTGGTAATTTTTCTATATCTTCTATCTCACAAAGTTTAAATGTTAAAAGACTAGCAATCTCGTCTTCGCTTGGAATATCTGCAATATATGATTTTAACCAATTATAGGAAATGAGCATAAAATTAGAATTGATTTAGTCTTAAGTCACCTTGATAAACGAGCCTAATGTCTGGGATTTTATATTTCATCATCATCAATCTGTCTAATCCTACTCCAAAAGCAAATCCTTGATATTTTTTACCGTCGATACCGCAATTTTCTAGAACTTTAGGGTGGACCATACCTGCACCCAATAACTCAAACCACTTCTCACCTTTTTTTAAGTCAATCTCAAAACCAGGTTCTACGAAAGGAAAAAAACTAGGACGAAGTCGAATCTCTATATCGTCAGCTGCAAAAAACCTCTTGAAAAATTCAAATAAAATTCCTTTCATATGAGCTACAGAAATATCTTCTCCAATCATAAGACATTCAATCTGATGAAATTGCATTTCATGCCCTGAATCAGTAGACTCGTTGCGAAATACTTTACCAGGAGAAACAATAGCAAAAGGTGGTTGACCTCCGGAGCGTACTAGATTTTCCATAAATCTTATTTGTGTATTTGAAGTATGAGTACGAAGAACGAAACCTTCTTTACCTTTTATAAAAAAAGTATCTTGCATGTCACGAGCTGGATGGTCTTTGGGAACATTGAGTGCGTCAAAGTTATGCCATTCGTCTTCTATTTCTGGACCAACTTCTACAACAAAACCTAAATCTTTAAAGATAGAGACTGCTTCGTTTATAGTCAAAGTTAATGGGTGTAAACTTCCTTTTGGGTATGTGTCTTTCATTTTTATCTTGGCCTTAAATTAAAATTATTCTCCAGTAATATTAGCACAAAAATGACTTTATTTGAATTATATTTTTCCTGCCAATAGGTCCTCCTCAAACTGATTTATTCCCTTTAAAGTCTTTGGATACTTGTCTATATTGACGAAATCTAGGTTATTAATCTTATTAAAGATTATTTCTATTAGCTTCCTAGTTCTCGCAACTTCTTCGTCGGTAAATTCAATTTGTTTTTCGTTTATAGAAGTTGCTCCATTGTATATTTCTGGCTCAACAAATATAAAAATACCATTATTCATTTTATAGTTTTTATAATTTTTAGAATTTTCTATTAACAATTTATAAAAAATAATTTGGTTTTTATAACTCCATTCTTTTATTTTATCTTTCTCATCTTTATTTTTTTCAGCAATAGCTTTGCCTGTTTTAAAATCAAATACATCTACAATATTACCGTCTAGAATTCGAAGTAAATCTATTTTACCAGTTATGTGTGCTTTATCTAAAACTACTCCCTCTTTTCCAAAATCTACTTCTGTTTTATCTGTTGGAAGTATTTCTTTTAACTTAATATCATAAAAAATAGAAAGTGCTTCTTTGCCTCTAGCAAGATATTTTTCCATTTCCATCTCACTTATTCTTTTTCTCTTAAAATCATTTTCAAATAGATTTATAAATTCTTCTTTACTTGGCAATATCCCCTTTTCTTTATATTTTATAATACAAAGCTCTATAGACTTGTGAATAGAGGAACCAAAAATATTTGAAATACTCATAGGCTGTGGAAAACGAATAAGATTCTGCTCAAAAAAAGTCTTTGGACCCTCTCCGTAATAAATATTTAAATAATTATTAAAATGAGAAACACTGAGCTTGTAATTCTCAACGAGGGGTGCCAAAAATGCCTTTTCACTTTCTATATAGACTTTATCAGTATAGTTTGGTGTTGTGGTTTCAAGTATTGAACTAGTATTTAAATCTTCGTCTTGATTATCTTTTGAATCCAAAACTAAATTATTGTTTAAAAATTTAACTTCTACTGACTCACCTCCATCATCTTTAAATAAATAAGTTGAAAGATATAGATTTTTTTTGGCTCTTGTGAGAGCCACATAAAATAGCCTCAAATCATCGTCTGATTCGTCGCTAGATAGGTCTATAGGGAGATTTTCTGGTAAACGTATCTTATTTCTCATTCCTCCTTTTGACCAGTTCTCATCCTGACAAGACAAAAGAAAAACTGTTTCGAATTCTAGACCTTTTGACTTATGAGCAGACATCAACTGAACTGCATTTTCTGCTCCCGTAAAGGGGCTTGTGTCGTTTAAAAGAATATGACTACTTTCATGAATCTCTACAAATTTTACTAAGTCGGAAACTTTCAATAAACTATTTAGACTATGACCTCGGAGCGCACCAATGAAAAACTTTAAACCAGAAAGAAATCTAAGATATTCGGGTTTATTTTTTTCTAACTTTTCTTTACTAAAATAATAATCTTTATATGGACTAATAAATTTATCTACATTATTATTTTCTGTTTCTTCAAACTCATCATCAGTAAGTTTCAAATCACTCTTGCCTATCAAACTTTCAAGAACATACTCAACAGGCTCATATTTTGATCTTGCCGACATCTCTATAAAGAATTCTGCAATCTTTACAACCTTCTCATCTTTATAATCAAGCATCACAGAAAGCCAAGATGTATCTAGAGATTTATCATCTCGTTTTGTTTTAGCTAAAAGTGAAATATCCCATATTGTTTTATATGATAAACCCCAAAATGGATATGAAAGAATTTCCGGCATTAGACTATCTCCGGAATAAGGAGACTCACTTTCCATGATATTTAAATATTTACACATAGTAATGAGCTGATGAATATGCGGCGTAGCAAGAACATTTTGCTCTTTCTCGTAAACAATAGGCACACTAAAATAGTGCATAAAAGGAACTAGATTTTCGAGTTCTCTATGTTTACGAGATATTACAGCTATATCTTTTGGATTATGCCCTTCTTTTATTAGATTTTTTATTTTAAGAGCAATATTGTGGTACTGGTGTTCCTTTGTTTTATATTTTAATTTTTTTATTTCCCCAGTGTAATTTTTATTTTCATCACCACTTGATATCAACTTTTTATTTATACCTTCAATAATATCTTCCAATCTATTTGAACCTGTAACTATTATAGTACGAGCTAAATCTAAAATATTTTGACCTGAGCGGTAATTTTCAGTCATAACTATTATTTTCACACTCTCATATACCAAATGAAAATCTTTTATATTTGAAATATCTGCACCTTGAAAACGATAGATAGCCTGATCGTCGTCACCCACTACCATTATATTTGGTTTCTTTTCATTTACAGGATTGTCAGTTAGTAGTCTTATCAGTCTTATTTGGGCATCATTTGTATCTTGAAATTCATCCACCATAGTATATAAAAACTGCTCTTGAAGCTCTGCTTTAAGATTTTCATTTTTCCTTATGGCTTCTATGACTTCAAGTATCATATCGTCATAATCAAAGTAACCACGTTCAAATAACATATCTTTATATTTACTATATATAAAGCCGAGATTTTCTAACTTTTCTCCAGCTTCAAAAGATTTCAAAACTATATTTTCATTTGTACCTGTTGTGTATTTTTTCTTCCATTCCCCTATCGGTCCTGTTTTATTTTCTGATACAGATTCTTCCAAGGCTTTCTTTAATGAAGATATCAGGTAACCAGATATTGGTTTAAAATAATCTGAGGGAAAAGAACTCGTGTCTATATTTTCCCACTGTGTTATCATCTTTTTTATTTCGGGGAAAATTTTTGTAGATAGTCTATCTTTAAAAACCATAGATAAAGATGAATTTATGTTTTCTAAAGTAATTTTATTATTACTAATAATTAAATCAAATTCTTTTGGAGTTATGCCTGCTTTTTTTATTTGTGAAATTCTAGATAATATATCTTTTAGAAATACATATCCTTCATTTATATGAAAACTAGAATACGGATTTTTATGATCTAGTGATTTTAAAATTTCTGTTATTATTTCTCTCTGAATAAGCTCATCTGCTGGAGAGAGTCTGGCGTGACTAAAAAAATACTCTGGATAGCGACTTATTATATTTGTTCCAAAAGCATGGAAGGTGAAAATATTTACTTTGTATGCCTCCACTCCTATCATTGTTTTTAGGCGATTTAGCATATTTATAGCTCCAGCTTCTGTGAAAGTAAGACACAGTATTCCATGAGGAGGAGTATCTGTTTGTTTTAAGATGTTTGCAACCCGCAATGACAATATCTGAGTCTTTCCACTTCCAGGGCCAGCCACGACCATTACAGGACCATCTATAGTGTCCACAGCTTCTTTTTGTGCTTTGTTTAGATTCTTATGGGCTTTTTCGAAATCAAGTAATATATCGCTCATTTTTTTATAATTTAATGCTCCATTAATGTTTACGTAGGTATTATATCATTATTTTTTAGACATATATGCAAGCCAATAATCACGCTTGTAAATGCGACTATTGAATGTAGTATAACTCGTCTTCTTTTCTAAATTTATAATTTTAAAAAATCTAATATACATGCCCACAAAATCATCTCTAGAAAATACGCGTTCAGTCAGTCCTATTTCCTTTATCACATAAGTATCGTATTCCAACCCAGGATTATCTTTTAGTAAATTTTTGACATTCTTATTCCCGTCTTTAGCAAGCGCTCTGACAAAAAAATATCCACCATTTTTTAAAACTCTATTTACTTCATTTAAATAACTTTCTCGCCCTATATCGTTTAGAGAATTTGATGATGTTACATCTATAACTACGTCTACAAAATTGTCTTTTATATTATATGACTCTCCTATATCACCAAGACGATAATCTACTTCTACCTCTAAATTGTTTGCTCTTTCTTTTGCTAGATTAAGAGCTGTCTTTGATATCTCTATACCTATTACTGTATTTCCTTTTTCGGCTAAGTAATTTGAATTTCTACCTGTACCACAACCAAGATCAAGGATAACTCTATCTTCGACTCTAAACTTTTCTTCTTTTTTAAGAAACTTCAAAAAACGCAAAGTGTCGGCTTGTGGACCTTCGTTTTTGGTCACCAACAATGGATTTCTATATTCTCTCTCCCATGTATTTCCTTGATGTGACATATACTAATCGTCTTCCTCACTATCGTTTCCATTGTTTGAAGTTGGAGCAACTACAGAATTTGTTTGAGCGACAGCTTGCTGTCCGATAACCTGATTAAAATTACCTATAAAATAACTAGACAACATATTAGTAGCTCGAGATGAGTGAGCACTGCTACCAGCACTACTTGATGCATTTGGATTCTGTGTCATGTATGCAACAGTTGCATCTGTTCCACAAGTAGCAGCCATAACAGCACTTCCCCCGGGATGTGAGCCAAAGAAACTAGTTATATTATAAACCTTATTACTTACAATAAACCAACAATCTGAGGCTTTATTGTGCTTAGAAATCTCTGTCATATTTAATGATATATTTCCAGATGGTGTTACAGAAGGCAAAACAGCTTTGGGTGTTGTTGGATTATTTGTTGTATTTGAAATAACATTATTTACTGAAGGTATAGTAGAATTTATTTCAGGAAGAGTTACTTGACCTATAGTCTGATTTAAATCACCTATGTAGTAATCATTCAATAAATTTTTAGCACTAGAAGAATGTCCACTACCACCTACAGCGCTTGATGCATATGGGTCTCTAGTGGCATAGGCTACCGTAGCATCTGTACCGCAAGTAGCAGCCATTGTACTATTTCCACCTGGATGTGAACCAAAATAAGAAGTAACATCATAAATTTTGCCGTTTATCAGTATCCAACAACTAGACTGTGAATTGTGTTTAGAAATTTCTGTCATATTTAAAACAATACTTTTTCCAGAAGCAGTTAGCTGGTTTAATGTATCTGCAACTTTACTACCAGTCTGAGAATTTGAAACTTGATTAGTCTTATTGTTTTGATAAAAAACTAATCCAGCAGTAAGTATAGATACAACAACAACTCCGAATATAAATAGTGAAATGGTAGATAATATTTTCATAATATAAATGCTATTTTTTAAAAACTAAAATTTTCATAGTGAATTTTTTTAATGTCGACTCCGAGCACAACAAACTGATTTTTTAAACTTTCCATAAACATTGGAGGACCACAAAGAAATATATCCTTATCAGCAAAACCTTTACTTAAGTTTACAACAAGTCCGCTATTTATATACCCTTTCAAAGAAGCATCCCACAGATTAAATTTAAAGTTAGGATTTTTTAAAGAAATATCTTCAAAATCTTTTAGATAGACAGCTTCACTATTTTCTTTTACAGAATAGTACATATCAATATTGTATTCACTTTCTAAAACGCGAGCCATACTTAAAAAAGGAGTAATACCAATACCACCAGCAATCCAAATCTGATTTTTACTTTTAAAATTTTGATAAGAGAAATGACCGTATGGCCCGTCTATCAAAACCCCATCATTGGGCTTAAGACCCACCAATAAACTAGTATAATCTCCTAGATTTTTAACGGTTATTTTTATATTATTATCTACACTTGCAGATGAAATAGAAAATGGGTGGGATTCTGGTGTGACACCTCCACTTATAAAACTAAAAAATGCAAACTGTCCTGATTTAAAATTCATCTTGTTTGAAACTGGTTCCATCTCAATTTCTAAAATATCCTTGTTTAACTGAATAGTATTTTTGACTTTGTATTCAAATTTACTGACTAAAAATTTACTAAAAAATGTTTTACGAATACCTACAAACAATCCCGTCATAGTAAACAGCAGAACATAGAATCTAAGCAAACTACTTCTTGAAATATCACTATAAATAAAAAATGTGTGGAGAGATGCAAAAAAGAAAGACAACAACATAAATTTGTGTGACATTTTCCAAATATGATACTTGAGCTTAATATAAAAAGTTACACTCAAAAGAACTATCATCATAAATAATGATATTATCCCCCATGTAACTGGCATATTTATAAATGGTACAAAAAACAAAGCTGCGTCTTGTGTAGAAATTAATAAATATCTAATAACTAAAAATATTGGATGAAATAGCAACATAGAAAAAGCGATAGAACCTATCCTGCTATGATGAGCATACACTTTGTCTAATCCTTTAAAATATTTATCTAGAAATTTGAAACGTCCTGCCAAAATAAGATTTATAGAAAAAAGAACCATACCAACCAATCCAAAAATCTGCCCTAGGCTAGTAGCACTTGAACTGAAATCCATAAAACGTGAGGCTAGTGGTTCTATAAGCGCCCATATGACAACTGGAATAAAAGATAATATAAATATAATAAACATAGATGTATTGTAACATAAATTATAGACTAAAATAATAGAAAAAATATGACGTAAATGATATAGTTTATACTGTAAGCAAATATACATTATATGCCTGATATAAATATACTTTTAAATCTTCTAACTCAATTTGCATGGCTCGGAAACTGGCTATTCTTTACCTTGGCTTTTATTGAATCTGCTCCATTTGTTGGGGTCTTTATACCAGGAGCAACACTTATATCAGTGGGAGGAATACTCGCATCTCAAGGATACTTAAATGCATGGGATATAATATTTTTTGCTACTCTAGGAGCAATATTTGGAGACTTTTTTAGCTATTCTCTCGGACGATGGGGAGGTAGTTGGATAAAAGATAAAAAAATAATAAACATAAATATTTTAAATCATGGAGAAAAGTTTTTTGAAAAATATGGCAATAAAAGTATTTTCTGGGGTCGCTTCTTTGGACCAATAAGAGCTATCATACCTTTCATTGCAGGCTTATCTAAAATGAAAAAAGGTCCATTTGTTTTTTGGAATATTTTAAGCAGTATATGCTGGGCAATGTTAAATGTCTTTGTTGGATATTTCTCGGGGACGCTCATTGTAGCTATTTTCAAAAAATGGTCTGGCCGTCTGAGTTTGATATTAATACTCATTTTAATTACTACTACACTGTATTGGATAGTAAAAAAGAAAGGACAATCTATTCAAAATTCTTTTCGTATTAGTAGTATTAAATTTGTAAAATTTCTCAATAATCAAAAATGGTTCAACAAACTGGCTACTAAATACCCTTTTATATCCTACTTTATTAATGAGAGTAATCGTGCTGAAGAAAAAATATTTGGTGGAACACTTATTTTTGTATTCCTAACTATCATTTATTTTTTAATAATTATTTTAGATATTTTCTAAAATAATTACTTTATTATACTTTTCAATACTGGCTCTGTGTCTGATGGCAATACATTGAATCGTATTCGTCCTATTGTCTGTCCAAGTTCAGTTTTTATATTTACTCTCCATTTACCATAAGAAATATCGGAACGCTTTGAATACGTCCTGAAACCGTCATCTCTTCCTCCTACAACAGGAAGTCTCACAACTGCATCTGTAACCCATTTATTCTGTGCAATATTATAATATTGCCATTCGTGAATAATAGTTATATCTAGATATTTAGGAGAAAATACCGCACTATAAGCATATATTGGCATACCAGGCACTTTTTTAAAGTCTTGGTACAATTTAAAATACTCTCTCCAGCCATAATCCTCATCTACGATATCGTAACCCCCCTCTTTATTTCTCTCTATAAAATGGTATACATCACCCTCTTTTAAAGATAGTGGTATGGGTGGAATCAGATTTGTAAAATATAAAAAATTTATAAAAATAAAAATACCGGCAATCAAAAGAAATATTATTCTTTTGCTCTCAGTAAATTCATCTTTTATAAAAAAATATAAAATTGAAATAAATAGCAATATTGCGATAAGACTAACCAATCCTGAGAGCAAAAATACTTGTGTGCCTATCTTATGCAAAACTACAGGTACCAAAAAAATAGCAAATGAATAGATAGATAAGAAAAATAAACTTATCTGAAAACTAAATCGTATATAATGCCTCTTCATAGACTCGTTGGCAATAAATGCAAGAGCCAAGAGGAATATAAATGGCCATGTTGCAAAGATATCTGAACTTCTGAAATATAGGACTAAATAAGAAGAAAGAAGCCCCCCAAAGAAAAACTGCAAAATATTTACATACCAAAAATGTCTCTTGCTAGGATTTTTCTCGTCCCCTATTTCACTTTCTTTTGCATGAATAAGAATTATAAATAATCCAACAATGATAAGGTGAGCCACAACCCAAGATATCTCCCAAAATGTGTCTACTCTTTTTAGAGTTAGTGCGTCGAAAACGAATCCGAACACCAAAGATAAAGAAGAGATAGGTCGCTCAAAACGACCATACCAATTACGAGTTTTTTCAAATAGAGACATGTGTTGATTATAACAACAAGCGAGGAGCACAAGCAAATGAATACCAATTCTTTTGCTTGATGTCCGAGCGATGTTGTTCTATCGTATTCGATATAACAACAAGCGAGGAGCATGTGCAAACAAAACAGATAACAATTTAATCATTGCTATCTGTTTTGTTATTTAGGATCTACTTCTTGAGATATTTCACTAGTAGATGTTGAATTATTTTGATTTTCTATTTCCCCATCCGGTCTTATACCCCCTACCTCTGGTTCTGATTTTTCATTTTCTTTTATTTTTTCTTTATCTCCCTTTAATTTTTTATCAATATTTTCAATTGCTTCTTTTTCTAAATCTTCATCAAGCTTCTTTAGTAGCTCTGGAATATTTTTTAATATTTCTGGCAATAATCTAATTCCATTTTTAAATAGAGTGGCTAAGGATTGCATATCTTTAGAATCAAGTTTCCCAATTGATAGGCTCTCAAAATTACTTCCATTCAAGTTTTTACCTGTATTAAGAATGCTTTCAAAATTTTGTTGATTTATTTTTTCAAATTCTTTAAACAAGAGTTCTATTTTTTCTAACAATATTTTTTCTTTCTCTTGATTAATGAGTTTCTCTTTTTCTTGTTTTGTTATAATTTCTTCTTTATTTTTTTATAATTCTTTCTGCTTATCTTGTAATTTTTCTAATTTATCTTTACCAAAAAGAACACTAGGAGAATCCTCTTCTTCCTTGGGAAGACCAAGACTTTCCCTTATTTCATTTAACTTACTTTTTGTATCATCGATAGATTGAGTCAATTTACTAATTCCATCTTCTTGAAGATTAATATTTTCTTCCAGATTTTTTAATTGTTCTTCCGAAGATAATTCTAGCTGTTCTGTTTTATTAGATTCTACGGTTTTATCTTGGGTTGATATAGATTCTATTGATTCAGTAGAAATAGATACATCTTGAGGATTATTATTTATATTTTCCATGCTTAAATTATACCATACAATATAAATATTGCTTATATTATCAGTAAAAATGTAAATATGGAGTTAAAATGACTTATATTTATGTTTTTATATACAGTCCATGTAATTTATTAGTACTTATAATTCAAGTCCTTGAAGATAAGGAGTTAAACATACAATAATAGATATTATTTTAATTTGACCTTGATTGCATTTTGGACACTCATATCCATCAGCAAAAAGAGTATGAAAACTAGAACAATTAGGGCAAACATATGTTTTTCTTTCAACTAATACATATTTGTTACAGTTAGTACAAAGTTTCTCATCCAACATCTCAATTATTGTACAACCTAGATCACTAATCTTTTCAAGAGTAATATCTTCTTCTTCTAAGTGTACGTGCTTATCCAAAACTGGGACCCATGCACGAATTTTTACAGTGAAGTCACAATTTTTATTGGTGCATTTACATCTTTTTATTTGCATATTTATATTTTAGTTATTACAAACTCATAATGACTGTTCTTGAGAGTTATACCCCCAACTCCTTGTGATTACAACATAGAGCTATACATCCTATGCGTACATAAACTCACTCTCTTTATATTTAATCAAGAAAGTTCTTTTTCCAAAACATCAAAAATAGTGTTTTTAAAAATTATATTTGTTTTATGGTTTTCAACATCAAGAGTACCATTCATATAATCTATATATTCAAGACGAACTAATAGATATATTATCCAAAAAAGACTACCTCCCATTTCTTTATAAAAATTAAAATCTTGCAAATCCGCAAATAATTTTTGAGCTGGCTTTCCTGGACGATCAGATAATGTCATTTTCAATAATTCAAAATCATTTAAATTGGGATAATGTTTTTTGTATGCTTTATAACTTCGAATCATAGCTTTAGCTATTCCTCGAGCAAATCTTTTTTCTCCCCATTGAAATAATCCCATAAAGTTATAATACTACATAATTTTATATTTTAGAATAGAATACATAATTAGCAATAACTATCTTTACTAATTTATTACTTATATTCTAAATTTTTGTTATTTATAGCTATAAGTTTAATTACTGAGAGAAATTTTTTCGCACAATTTTTTATCTTTAATAAGAGATAAAACTGCTACAAATATAAGTAACCCAGGAAATACAAATCTACCATTTGGTAAAGCATCAATAAAAATAACACAAAAACTTACTAATACTAACCAGTAGATATTCCTGTATCTGTTTGTAAGTGGGTAGAGTATTTCTTTATTACATGACATACATGTATATTTTCTAAATCCCCATAAATCTCTTTTTGGATTATCATTAATCTCCAATTTACATTGGAAACAAATAATTTTGTTTTTTTCTATTTTCCATAAAATAGACTCGTGTTTAATCATTTTTTTAATACGCTCAAATGCATAATCAACTTGCCAATCTTCGTAATTATGATTCTTTAATTCAACTTTAATAATCTCATCTACTTCTCGAGTGGAAAGAGTTTTTATTTTTTCTTTTATTGAAAGAAAAATTTTATTTTCAATTTGATTATTGTTTTCCATAAAAATTATCTTTTAATTTAATTAATTTCCCCATATTTCCACACTTTTGATTTATACATTCAAAATTAAAAAATCCATCCCATTTTTTAGCTGACTGGCCCTCTAACATAACTCCAGCAAATGGACCGATTTGCCTCATGTTAATGAGGCATTCCTTACATTTTATATCTTTATTCATAATTTTAAAATATTACTTTAATTTATTAGAACTGTTATTATAAATTCAAAATTGTCACTAGGTATTAAATTTTATTATTTTGGTTTTTTAACTTCATAAATATTGCCACAAGTTTGGCATATTGCCTCTACCGAAAAATCTCCTTCGGGAATTCTAACTTTCCCATCTTTTTTACAAGATGGACATTTTACATTAATACTCTCAATTTCTTTAATAATTTTTAATACCTCTTTTTTAAAAAGATTATCCTTTTTTTCTATCTCTTCGTTCTCTTCAATAATTCTTTTATAATCAAAAATCACTGATTCACACGAAGTACATTCCATATATTTAACTTTTTTACTAGTTGGGAAAAATGGAATAAAATAAATATGAAAATATCTTATTCCTTTCATTTCTACAAAAAGCCTATTTTTTTTACACTTTTTGCAAAAAAGTTCCTTTTTAATACCCTCCGAAACTGGTCGTCCAACATATTTATGTCCGTATATAATTATAGATATCATAATAAAATATAAACTCCTTTTAAATTTAATTGATTTATTATAACAATAATATCATTTATATTAAAGGCGGTTCTTGTTTAATTTAATTAATAAATTCCTAAAATTTATATTTATTTGAAAAAATAATAATTTCATGCAATTCTTTGCAAAGAGCACATGCATTATTTGATTTTTTTATTTCTCTATCTAAATCGATAGTTATTTTTTTTTATTGTCCCACTACTTAAAATTATTTCATTTTTATTTTTTCTTTTTAGATAAGCTACATTTATTCCATTCATTGAAAAAGTTAGATAATTATGTGCTATCTTATTTCTAATTTCTTGAATATCTTTGATATTATTACAAATATTTTTATATTTTTTTACATCAAAATATATATTTTTCTTCTGCTTTTATTTCCAAATTATTTATAATTTTATGTAATAAATTTATCTTATTTTGTAATGTTGAAAAAATTTGATTATCAAAAAAAGCATCATTTAAAATAAAATTTTTTACGGAATTACAATCTGATTTATCATTAAAAAATAATGAAAGAATGGTTATAATCTCTATCTCAATATAATTCAGATTGAAAATTATTAATCCGATTTTTTTTAATTCTTCTGAATATTGTTCTAAAATTTCTTTAGATTTCATATTTATTTATAGTAATAACTGTTCTTGCTATATAAATTAATAACATGAAGTCTTTTAAGACCTTAACAATTTAATTATATCAATAATAGAAAAATTTAGATAGAAAATATATGATGGGCTGCAAGTACGCTTTTTGAACCCTACTGGTTCTGTACACCTTTTCGACAAATTTATGATAAATCATAAATTTGTAACGAAAAGTCTTTCAAATCCTCTACGGAAGGACCGTGAGTACACATTTTGACTACCACGTAGTCAGGTACTTTTCGCTCTGGCTAATGTCAGAGAACGAAAAGTCTTTCAAATCCTCTACGCACGACAAGCAGTTGTCGTGCTCCTCTCCGCAAATTTAAAAAACCAAAATTAATGTTTGGTTTTTTAAATTTGCGGAGAGGAGAGGATTTGAACCTCCGAAGGCTTTAACACCTTGCTGCCTTTCCAAGGCAGTGCACTAGACCACTATGCGACCTCTCCATACCCCGAGTTTCATCCCGCCGAAGCGGAACTAAATCAGGATACACATGAGTGTTAATAATAAAAACTCATGCTCTTTGAAAAGAACATCTAGATATAGATTACTTTAAAAAATAAATATAAGCAAATATATTATATTGAATCTACTTTTTATTCATTCTTGGAATCCAAAACTATTTCTTCCTCTTTTGTTAAATTAGAATCTGTATCAAAATTTATATGAACAACAGTAATTAAAATCAATATATTCAATAAAGAATTATTTAATGAACCAAAAAATGAACTAAATACACCAAAGATTAGTATAGTAGTACTGGCGTGAATTGCCACTTGGTAAGACTTCAAATAAGATAATTTTATTCCTTTTAATTTCAACAATACCCATACTGTTACTGCATAAAAGAAAAGTAACATGATAGTGCTTATAAAAATTACAATAAATAAAATTATATATACAAACGGAACCATGAATGCCATGATCCAAGGAAGTATTTTATTTATGTAAATTTCTTTCTCCAAAACTAAAGTCTTTGTAATTTCTATATTACCCATATTAGAAAGGGGTAAAATTTTCACTGCACCACGTTCTGCTTGTATCAATACCAATTCTGTATTTGTTAAAAGTGAAACAGCAGAATAGCTATGAAATTTATTGATATTAAAAGGTTCTTTTGTATTTATAGCAATCAGATTATTTATTTCTAATGCTTTTAAGTCATTTGAATTGATCAAATTGTCTGGCATTTTAACTACATATGGTTCTGGTTTATTTACTGTTGCATGTCCGTCTTTTATAGACACAGCTAAGTCATCTGGATAACCGGCAACAAATGAAGATACTCCCCTTTTTATAGTTTTAGATATTGCAGGGACAGAAAAAGAAAAAACAATAACCCCCAACAATGCCACCACTAAAGATAGCTTTAATAAATATTTTAATGATTCTTTAAATGTTTCATTTAAAACAATATTTTTGTAATAATGTTTATCGTAAATACTGCTTTTAATTTGTTTAAATATTTTCATAATTTTATATATTAATTATATAACTTTCTCTTAATCTTTTTATTCTATCTTCTACTGGTGGATGAGTAGAAAATAGGTTACCAATCTTTTTACTAAAAGCCCCAGAACCAGTTGGGTTTGCGATATAAAGATGGGCAATAGCTGTAGATTGTCTTTTCATAGGTACACCGTACTGACTAATCTTTTCAAGTGCTGATGCTAAGCCTTCAGGATAGCGAGTCAAAAGTGAACCTGATGCATCTGCTAAGTACTCACGCTTGCGAGAGATAGCAAGCTGAATAAGAGTTGCTATGATGGGAGCTAGTATCGATAGGACTATACCCACAATCATAAAAATACCATTTCCACCTTCTCTGTCATCACTGCGATTACCGCCAAAAAGCGTCATGCGTATTATCATATCTGAGACTATAGCAACAAAACCTACTAACACTACGGCTGCAGTAGATACCAACATGTCACGATTCCCTATATGACTCATTTCGTGCGCTATAACCCCTTCTAGCTCGGTTTTATTCATAATAGAAAGTAATCCTGTAGTAACTGCAACTACGGAATGCTCTTTGTCGCGTCCCGTTGCAAAAGCGTTTGGAGACGGATCTTCAATAACAAAAATCTTTGGCATTGGTAGACCTGCTGTGATTGCTAGGTTTTCTACAATATTATAAAAATCAAAATATTGTTCACGTGTTGCTATGTGTGCACCAGCCATAGTCAGTGCTATCTTGTCAGAATACCAATACCCTACTATATTCATAATCACACTAAAGAAAACAAAGAAATATAGAATAGTTGGATTGCCATACATTCTAGAAAAAACAAAACCGAGTCCAATAACAACGATTAAAAAGACGCTCATTAGCATCCAAGTTTTTCGAACATTTTCTCCTTGATGTGTATATAGTGTAGCCATGTAAATTAGTTGCTAGCTTCTAGGAGCTAGGTGCTATTTGATAATTATTGGTATTAAAATACTTTTATTAACTCCCTCTGTTGGTGCACCTGGATTATCATTATGAATTTCTATGAATGCATTTCCTTTTGGTAAATTTGTAAAATCGATGATTGTTTCAAAACCGACAGGATCCATAGTCATCCAATCTGTTTTTGCACTACCATTTCCTTTTTTAATAACTTTTTTATTTGAATCCAAGATATTTACTAAAATATTGCCTTCAAAAAAATAACCTCCTGATACAGAACCAACTGCAGTTAATGCTCCCGAAACACTACTTCCTGAATCTATGGAAAAAGAAACTAAATCTTTATAATCGCCCAATATCTTTGTATCAAATACAATATTATTACTGATTACATCATTTGCATTTTTATTTAAATAATTCCACCCCCAAAAAGACACCGCTATAAGTGCTACAAACATTAATACTATTTTCAATACTATATGGTCTTTCATAATTAAAATTACATCTTTAAATAAACATGAAAATAAATATATTTCATATGGTTATTTTTTCAAATAAAACAACTGTATTTTTAGAATTTAACTTCTATATTATTCTTTTCTATACTATCAGCTTCGAGTTCGAAGAATTCCATTTTTGTAAATTTAAATATCCCAGCAATAATATTTCCTGGAAACATTTGTACTCCAGTATTGAAATCACGAACATTACCATTGTAAAATCTACGTGATGCCATAATTTTATTTTCAGTATCTGAAAGCTCTCCTTGAAGTTGGATAAAATTTGTATTTGCTTTCAATTCTGGATAAGCCTCTGATATAGCAAACAATGATTTTAATGTACCAGAAAGCATATTTTCAGCTTCACCTTTTTGTGCTGGTGTTCCGGCTTGCATTGCATTTGAACGAGCTTCTGTAATTTTTTCAAATGTTTCTGATTCATGAGCTGCATAACCTTTTACAGTATTTACTAGGTTGGGAATCAAATCATAACGACGCTTTAGCTGAACATCTATGTCTGCCCATGCTTCTTCTGCACGAGTACGAAGAGTAATAAACCCATTGTATTTAACAACGAAAAACAAAACAAGTGCGACTGCTATAGCTATGGCGATATATAAAGTTGACATATTTATTTTAAAATTAATTCTAATAACGACTTTCGAGACTTACTAATTATAGCATAAATGCCCCGCAAGCGAAGCTTGCGGGGCATTTATTACATCTTAAATCTTAAAACTATTTTTTCTGCATATCCTTAACTATTACCAATAGCGGACTTGCTAGGAAAATAGATGAGTAAGTTCCAAAGAACATTCCAGCTGTAAGCATCATAGCAAATACCTTTGTACTTTCTGGACCAAAAAATACAAGTGCAAGAAGTGCGATAATAACAGTTGATGAAGTAGCAATAGATCTTGTGTAAACTTGTTCCAAACTCTTACCAACAGTCTCCTCAAATGTTTTATAGTGACCAACGCGGATATTTTCACGTATACGATCAAACACAACAATAGTATCTGAAACAGAAAGACCCAAAACTGTAAGTATAGCAACTACAAATAGTGTATCTATCTCTGTCCCATATATACTACTTAGTACTGCAAATGCTCCAACAGGAATCAATATATCATGTACTAAAGTAACAATAGCAATAAATCCATACTTCCAAGATGAAACTGGTTTTGATACTTTTCTAAATGAAAATGAAATCCAGAAAATTATTCCTAGTGCAACCAATATAAATGAGATTATAGACTTACGAACAAGTTCAGCTCCAACAGAAGGGCCAACAGAAGTAAAACTCTTTTCTGTAACATCACTACCTAGAGCTGTGATGATAGATGCGCGTTCTGTTTCATTGATTTGCTTTGTCTTAATACTATAGCCCATTGTACCCATAGGTTGTATAACCATTTCACCAAGAGCTAAAGGTTTAATACTTTCAGAAACTAATGTTTGTTCTGGACGAGATGTTTTGTATTCTACTTCAGTTAGAGAACCTCCCTTGAAATCGATTCCCAATTTTAATCCTGAAAATATAACTGCTGATACTGATAACACAATAAGAACAGCTGAAATGATAACGAATATTTTTTTATTTTTAATTATAAACATATTATTTTGAAACTGCGTGTGCAGTTTTGATAGTAGCATTACTAAATCCCGACCCAAACAGAAAACCAGTTAATTTATTTTTCTTTTTAATGTTTAAAGAATAAAGGAAAATTCTTGTTATAGATATAGCTGATATCATAGAGATAACAACACCTACAAGGAATACAAGAGCAAATCCTTTAATAAGAGAAGTTCCAAACCAAAATAAAATAATAGCAGTAATCATACTAGAAATATTTGAATCTCTTACTGATAGCCATGCTCTTTTAAATCCATGATGAATGGAGTCTAGGATACTATCACCATTACGAAGCTCTTCTTTTATTCTCTCAAATATAAGTACGTTTGCATCTACTGCAATTCCTATCGAAATAATAAATCCAGCAATACCAGCAGCAGTTAGAGTAACTGGAACTAGTTTAAATATTGCAAGCATTATTACTACATACATTGAAAGTGCTAGCACTGCTATCATACCTGGAAGTCTGTACCAGATTATAAGAAATAGTGCTATTGCCATAAATCCTATAAGTGCTGCTTTAACTCCGGCAGCTGTTGCCTGTGTACCAAGAGATGGGCCTATTGTCTGTGTAGAGATAAGACTTATTGGAACAGGAAGAGCTCCTGAATTTAGACGTCCAACCAAAAGTTTTGCTTCAGTAGGAGTAAAACTACCTGATATTTGAGCCTTACCTCCAGTGATTGCTTCGTTTACTGTTGGTATTGATATAGCTTGCCCATCGAGATAGATAGCTACTGACTTACCAATATTTTCTCTTGTTATCTTTTCAAAAAGCAATGAACCTTCTGCGTCAAACTGTAAAGATACTTTAGGCTCGCCTGTATTTTGATCAAATTCAAGAATTGCTTTATCTAAATATCTTCCAGTTAGATTGGTAGCAATATATTGTGAATTAGCATCAAGCTTAACTACACCATCAGCTCCAATCGTAGCATTTTGAGCTTTTTCTTTGTTTGGATTTTCTGTTCTAAAATCTAAAGATGGTGTCTGACCAATCATTTCTATTGCTTTACTTACTTCTGTAACACCAGGAAGATCTACTATCAAACGTTGTTCTCCAGCATTTGAAAAACCACCGTCTTGCACCTGAACTATAGGTTCTGATACACCAAAAACGTTTACACGTCTTTCTATGACATCACGAAGAGCATCCATAGAATTTTTCAAATCTGTGGGATCTATTTTTGAAACATCTGCTTTGTAAACCAAGTGTGTACCACCTGAAAGATCTAATCCCAATTTAAAGGGATATTTTGCGAAACCAGTAGCTTTAACTCCAGGAGCTAAATTTCTATGACTGATTTCAGATTTATAAACGAAAAAACCGAGACCGATTCCTAATAAGAGTATTAATACTGCTGTAATTCTTGTTTTTGCCATCCCGTTAGAAGCAGGTCACGATCATTGTATCAATAACCGAATCTGCATAGTTAATTTAATTGATAATTTTCACAATCCCTATTACAAACCACGTGATCGTGGCTTCTAACGGGACCAAGTCATAATAGGACCATTTTATAGCGTTTTAGTTAAAAAAGCAAGTATACAAAATATAAAATATTAGCTATAAAATATGAAAAAATAAGGCTAAAATCAATAGAATACCTAAAACTATACGGTACCATCCAAATACCATAAAAGTATGTTTTTTAACATATTCAATTAACCATTTTATAACTACAAATGCGGTAGCAAAAGAAACAATAAAGCCCATTGCAATAGAACTCCACTCTGATGAGGAAAAAGAAAATCCTGACTTATACATATCATAAACTGTTGCTGCAAGCATTGTTGGTACTGCAAGCAAAAAAGAGAACTCTGTAATCAATTTTCTATTTAAACCAATAGCTCGTCCTGATATAATAACAGCACCAGAACGTGACACTCCAGGAATAACAGCAAGTGCCTGCGCAATACCAAGAGTCAATAATTGTCTTGTGTTTAAACTTTCCAAATTAGTTTCATCTTCTTTTTCATTTTGCTTAATTTGATGTCTCTCAAAAAGAATTATTATAATTCCCCCTGCAAGTATTGCAATAGCTTCTACCCAAATATTTCCCAATAAGAAAACTTTTATAAGTTTATATAATATAAAACCAATTATTCCAGTAGGGATAAAAGCTATAATTATATTTTTTACATTTTTCCAAGATGAAAAAACTTTTCTAAAATAAATAATTGCTACTGCTAAAATTGCCCCAAGTTGAATTATAATTTCAAAACTCTTAATAAATTCTGACGAAGGAATTGATAAAATAGTACGAACTATATCCATATGAGCCGTCGATGAAATTGGAAGAAATTCAGTAACACCTTCAACTATACCTAAAATGATTGAGTGAATTAATATCATACGTTTTTAAATAATCTAATAAAAATAAGTCCAATAAACCACCCTAAAACCCAGCCAACACAGACATCAAATGGATAATGCACTCCGAGCACTACTCTAGAAAAACCAACCAATAAAGATGCTACAATAAGAAAAGTGCCTAGCTTTTTATTTATAGAATAAATAACAACAGCTATAACCATAGTAAGTGCAGCATGTTGTGACGGAAAAGAATATCCATGTTCTATGATTATAGGATTTGCAACTACGGGTCTCGCGATAGCTGTAATACTCTTTATAAATTGTGATACAAACCAAGTAGTAAGAGTCGATAAAAATAAAATAGAAAAATAATACATTTTTCTATTTTGATAACAATGACCCCAAATAATTAAAATTACTGGTAGTAAGTAAATAAAAAAATAAGATAAAAAAATACTAATATAATTCACAAAATTATATTGGGACAAACCATTAATTAGATTAAATAAATAAATGTTCATTAGATTTTCTGTTTTGCCACTTTTAATACATTTTTAAGTAACATAGCAACAGTAACTGGGCCTACTCCTCCTGGTGTAGGAGATACAAAAGACGCAATACCTGCGACACTCTCTAGGTCGACATCTCCTACTACTGCTCCATTGTCTTCGGAAGTACCAGCATCTATTAGAACAGCTCCTTTTTTTATCATACTACCTTTTATATATTTTGCTTTTCCAATAGCAGAAATTATAATATCAGCATCTTTTATTAATTCTTCTGTATTTGTGGTTTTGATATCTGCAGTTGAAACATCTAGATATTTTGATTTTAATAAATGAGATACTGGTAATCCAACTAAACTTCCCTGCCCTAAAACTAATATTTTCTTTTCATTTAAATCAATATTTAAACTATCTAAAATACGCACACAAGCAAGAGCAGTTGGATAACCCACGTCGCTATCATTATGATAAAAATTTTCGCTATTTACCGTACTCAAACAATCAACATCAAGCTGTGGTGATATAGCATCAAGAACCATTTGTTTATCAATATGATGAGGTAGTGGCAACTGTATTATGATGCCACACATAGATGGCACTCTATTTAGATTTTCAATTTCGTCAATTAAATCTTGAGTTGAAACAGAATCTTTAAACTCAACAGTTCGGAATTTAATTTCAACCAAAGAAGCACTTTTTGATTTAATCCTTACATAGGAAGATGAAACTGGGTCACCCCCAACCAATATGTCACAAAAAATAGGAGTAAAAGGCAAAGACAAAACATCTTCTTTAATTTCACCTAAAATTTCATCTTTAATTTTACGGCCATCTATTGTTTTAGTTTCCATTTCTTAATTCTTAATTCTTAATTCTTAATTCTTAATTCTTAATTCTTTTAATTATATTCCTAAAAATTCATGATGCATATCATCTCTATGTGCAACTCTTCCATAACGATTCATGCCCATCAATATACCAAGAGCAACAAATTCTGTCAGCAGATGAGAACCTCCATAGCTCATAAAAGGCAATGTGATACCCGTAACAGGCATTATACCCATATTCATGCCTATATTTATTATAAAGTGGGTCATAAAATATATTGCTAATCCTAGCCCGTAAAGTATTTCAAAATTTGTAGTACCAAGTAAGGCAATATGTAATATTCTCCAAACAATAAGTCCAAGTAAAACAAAAAGAATCATAACTCCTACAAAACCCCACTCTTCTGAAAAAGCAGCAAAAATAAAATCAGTCTGATACTCAGGTAAAAAATTTAACCTTGATTGAGTTCCAAACCCTACCCCTTTGCCAAATATTTGACCACTACCCACTGCTATAGTTGATTGATAAACATTGTATCCAGTACCGTGAATATTTGAAAGAGGTTGAATGAAGTTTATAACGCGCTCCTTTTGATATTGTTTAAAAGCAAAACCCCAAAGAAAAATAAATGAAACAAGCATAACGCTCATAACAACAAGTAGATGACGTTTTGAAATACCAGAAACAAGTGTCATCCCAAACCAAATAAAAAATATAATAATAGCAGATCCAAAATCGGGCTGTAAAAAAACAAGAAGAAAAGGAATAAAAGCATATAAGCCAGAGATAAAAATATGTTTAAAATTCCCTATTTCTATATGTCTCCTAGAAAAATACTTAGAGAGCATGAGGATAACTACAAGCTTCATCATATCTGATGGTTGAAAAGAAAAACCTCCAATAGAGAACCAACTTTGAGCACCTTTAGATATATGACCAAAAACAAATAACATCATCAATAAACCTGAAAAAATAGCAAAAAGTGAAACTAAAATATCAGTTCTTTTTAAAAATCTAAAATCAATGAAAGAAAATAAAAAAAGGAAACCAAAAGAAATAGCAATCCAAATCAGCTGATGGCTAAAAAATGAAGTATCTTCAGTAAAAGATTTCATAGTTATTAGACCAGCTCCAAGTACTGGTATCATAAACGAAACCAGTAGCCAATCTATTCCACTAGAAATTTTACCTGACCTTTTTTTAGAAGATATCATATAATTTATAAATTAAAATTATTTAAAAAGATACCAAAAAAGGATTAATCAAAACTATAATATCATTTGTAGATGGTTCAGACGAAAGAGCTTCTGGCCAAGTAAAAACAATAGGTGTACTAGTATTATTTAAAAGGCTATTTCTGTGAGTTTTAGATGCATTGATTGCATTATGATTTACATCATATAAAATAGCTATCACATCAAATTCTGGAACATCATAAATAGAATTATTATTTACAACAGCAGACAAACTAGGTGTATTTTTATTATTGTCGATAATAATATTATCAACATTTATTTTTAGTGTTTGTAGTGTTGGAAGTTTTTTTATCCAAGTAAGATTTGGTAAAAATTCAAAAGTAACTGTTTTTATCTCATTTTGTCCAGAATCAAAACGAGGTTCAAATACAGCAAATTGCTGATTTGGTGGTATAAATGTCGAACCTTCCCTACGGCCCAATAATTTATTATTGGCATCATAAATCCTAAATTCATATGGAGCTTTTATTACTCCGGCAGTTTTATTTCTATTTTCAACAAAAGCTACTAGATTGTAAGTACTACCAACTACATGAAATGATCTATTCCAAATAACAACAGGAGTAGATATTTCTTCCCTACACATAAGAAGACAAGACCCTCCACAGTCTATACCAGTTTCATCACCATTTTTCTGAGAATCAAAACATGTTGGTTTTTTAAAAATAATAGGATAAATAAGAGCGAAAACAATTAGTCCTATAAAAATAACTAATCCAGAAAAATATTGTAATTGTCTTTTTAATGCCCATGACATATACGTATACTATACCAAAAATCTGCTTTAATATACAGAGCAATTTTAGGTATAGTATTTAATAATAAAAAAACACCCAAATGGGTGTTTTTATAGGAGTTAAATTCTTTGTTCTGGCAGTAACCTACTTTCCCCGTTTATAGAGTATCATCGGTGCAGATGGGCTTAACTTCCGAGTTCGGAATGTTATCGGGTGTGACACCAATGCCAAACCACCAGAACAAAAAATTCAACCATTTAGTTTTCAAATTTACATAAATTACCACCTTGGTAACTACAGATATAATACCTGAAAACTGAATGCTGTAAAACGCAACAATATGATTTCCAAATTTCCTAATAGGAATCGAACGATTAGTACACCTCGGCTAAACGCATTACTGCGCGTACACCTAGTGCCTATCAACCTAATCATCTCTTAGGTTTCTCAAACGATTCCTCATCTTGAAGTTGGCTTCCCTCTTAGATGCTTTCAGAGGTTATCCATTCCCGACATAGCTACTCGGCAGTCCAGCGGGCGCTAGAGCCGACACACCAGAGGTCAGTTCACTCCGGTCCTCTCGTACTAGGAGCAAATCTTCTCAAGAATCAACGCCTGCAGTAGATAGGAGACCAACCTGTCTCACGCATCTATGTTTTACTTCCATCAATATCGCGTTTAAATAATATATTAATAGAACCACAATTACTTGTGGGATCGGACTGTAACATTCTCTAAAATAAATTTAGATATTTCACATTCAGTCTCTACGGGCTAAAATAATTATGAATTAATAATTACGAATTAGAAATTTAAATTCTTAATTCTACATTCTTAATTTTTAATTGTTTCTTTCCCTCGGTATTGTCCATTCTTTCGAATTGGGATTTCACCGATATAAGTGAATTTCTCATACAATTAATTGTATGCCGCCGTGTGTACAAAACTTTGTACCAGGCATCTCAGATTAAAACAGTTTTTAGAAAATCTCTTTTCTTTTTTTCCTCTCGATTGGTTCAAACTGTCGAAACAATAATTAAAAATTAGGAATTAAGAATTAGGAATTGGATGCAAATGCATTTCATTCTTAATTCGTAATTATTAATTCGTAATTACATTCTCAACGGTTTGAACCCAGCTCGCGTACCTTTTTAATTAGCGAACAGCTAAACCCTTGGCAGCTTCTCCACCACCAGGATAAGGTGAGCCGACATCGAGGTGCCGAACTCCGCCGTCGATATGAACTCTTAGGCGGAACTAGCCTGTTATCCCTAGAGTAGCTTTTATCCGTTAATCTTCATCCGCATCTAATGCGAAATGTCGGTTCACTATGTTCTACTTTCGTATCTGCTCGACATGTACGTCTTACAGTTAAGCTAGCTTGTGCCATTACACTATCGGCACGGTTTCCATTCGCGCCTAGCTAACCTTAATAAACTCCTCCGTTACTCTTTAGGAGGATACCGCCCCAGTAAAACTACCCACCAGATACTGTCTCTCTACGTTTTTGCCGTAGAGATTAGAGTATATCGTTACAAAGAATGGTATTTCACTGTTGAGTAGATCAAAACCAAAATCTTGACCATCAAACCTCTCCCATCTATGCTACGCAGTATAACCATACACTCAATATCAAGCTGCAGTAAAGCTTCTAGGGTCTTTTCGTCTATCTGCAGGTAACCGGCATCTTCACCGGTATTGTATTTTCACCGAGCAGGTCTTCGAGACAGCTCTCCAGTCATTATGCCATTCGTGCGCGTCGGAACTTACCCGACAAGGTACTTCGCTACCTTAGGACCGTTATAGTTACGGCCGACATTCACCAGGGCTTATATCAGCCAGCACTACATCTTGCGACATAGCACCACCGATATTTGACCTTCTGGCATTGGTCAGGCATCACCCCCTATACATCCTCTTACGAGTTCGCAGGGAGCTGTGTTTTTGATAAACAGTTGCCAGAGATACTTTCGCTGCGGCCCTTTTTAATAAATTAAAAAGGGCAAGCCTTATTCCAAAGTTACGGCTGCTTGTTTGCCGAGTTCCTTGAAGACCTCTCACTCGTTCGCCTTGGTCTACTCGACCTGATTACCTGTGTCGGTTTACGGTACGGATTCTATTGTATTAACCTTAGATACTTTTCTTGGAAGCGTGCTTTATAAAATCTATGAGATCGAAACCTCACATTTATACTTTGCTTGGATGTTACTTTAACGTCAGTTTCCGGATTTTCCTAGAAACCATCCTTACTAATATACTCAAATCCAATAATGAGCTTTATATACTACACTCCGTCCTATCATCGGATACAACAGAAGTTAGGGAATATTAACCCTATGCCCATCAGGTGCGGCTATCGCCATCCCCTTAGGACCGACTAACCCTGGGTTGATTACCATTGCCCAGGAAACCTTAATCTTTCGGCGGGAAGGGATCTCACCTTCCTTGCGGTTACTTGTGCCAACATTCTTACTTCCACACGCTCCACTATGGGTCACCCCTTTAGCTTCGACGCTGAGTGGAAAACTCTCCTACCACTTAATCCGCTCGAAAGCGGAATAAATCCTCAATTTCGGTATTATGTTTAGCCCCGATTATTTTCGGTGCGAAATCTCTGGATGAGTGAGCTGTTACGCTTTCTTTAAATGATGGCTGCTTCTAAGCCAACATCCTCATTGTCAGAGAAATTTCACCTCCTTGATTTGCACTTAACATAAATTTAGGGACCTTAATTAGAGATCTGGGCTGTTTCCCTTTTGGCTGATGGAGCTTCGCCCCCATAGCCTAACTGCTGCGCTTTTAACTCTTAGTATTCGGAGTTTGATAGAAATCGCGAGATTGCTCCCTGTCGATACCTTCCAGTGCTCTACCCCTAAGAGGAACACGCAACGCTAGCCCTAAAGCTATTTCGGAGAGAACCAGCTATTACCAGGTTCGATTAGCTTTTCACTCCTTACCACAAGTCATCCGAGACTATTGCACGGGTCACCGGTTCGGACCTCCATCTATCTTTCGATAAACTTCATCCTGCTCATGGCAAGCTCACCTGGCTTCGGGTCTTATCTGTACTACATTTATTTTCGCGCTATTAACACTCGGTTTCCCTAAGGCTCCATTGTTCTAACAACTTAGCCTGCAGCATAGATAAACTCGTTGGCTCATTCTTCAATAGGCACGCCGTGACGGAACGTATAAATACGTCCGCTCCGACTCCTTGTAAGTATATGGTTTCAGGTCTATTTCACTCCCCTTATCGGGGTTCTTTTCACCTTTCCCTCACGGTACTAGTTCACTATCGATCTAAAAATGTATTTAGCCTTGCCAGTTAGTTCTGGCGGATTCGCTCAAGCTATTCGTGTCTTGAGTTACTCAAGAATGACAACCAAAGAGACTTGTAATTTTCGATCACCGGGCTATCACCGTCTACGGCGTTTCTTTCCAGAAACTTAATCTAACTACAAATTTTTTAACTCCTCTAGATAAATCTACGTTGTCACCTTACAACCCCAGTACATCACGCTACGCGCGATGACAATTAGGAATTAATAATTAAGAATTAGGAATTGGATGCAAGTGCATTTCATTCTTAACTCGTAATTCGTAATTTTTAATTGCATCATCACTCACAGTGTGATGCACTGGTTTGGGCTCTTTCCTTTTCGCTCGCCGCTACTCAGAAAATAAATATTTTTCTCTTTTCCTCCAGGTACTGAAATGTTTTACTTCCCTGGGTATGCTCGTTTACGTCAAGCGCAAACGTACTTCAAGTTTATTGAAGTGGGTTTCCCCATTCAGAAATTTCCGGATCAAAGGTTGCTAGGCACCTCCCCGAAACGTATCGCCGCCATGCTACGTCTTTCATCGCCATTTTTAGTCTAGGCATCCACCATATACTCTTATATTTCCTATTAGGAAATATGAAAACCATCGTCATCTTCTTTAAAAAAGAAGAATCTGAACATATCGATATCTCGGGAACCGCTTCCTCTGATATCAATATTTTTTTATTGTTGCATTCTGTTTCCAACTCGATTGAAAAGACCCTCTAAAATAAAGGATAACAGTGAGTTGGAACAGCATTCAGTTTTCAAATATCATATCAATGTCTCTAAAAATAAAAACCGCCTTCTGGGCGGACAAGGAAAACCAATTGGTCTTACTTTACCGCTTAACTTGGTGATTTTCATTCATTAACATCGTGATTTGAATAATATACGAAACGAAAAGGAAAGTCAAGCATATACCCTCTTATTTATCTTGCTTTTAATTTTACAAATAAAACCCTTTAAATATAAGGATTGTTGGTAAAGTAAAACATAATAAATATATTGATTTGATGGGTAAAATAAAAATAGCCCCGAGCAAAGCTCGGGGCTATTTTAAATTAAAAGGTCTGTACTTTATTTTGAACTCAAGTCGTCTGCAAGCTTTCCAACAGCACGAGCTGCTGCTTCCTTACCTCCTAGACCAAATGATAGTCCAAGTGCTATAGCAAGAGCTGCTATAAATCCTGTAAATAGGATTTGCATAAATGCTGTTGCAATACCTAATTCTGATAGAGCAATAATAAATGCAAAAATCCAAATTGAGTAAAGTGTGATTGAACCAAGCATTTTTGCAGAACGGATATCTGCTGCTTGAGCTGAAGCTCTTACAAGCTTTTGCATTGCATCAGCAAGTACAGTTGCGATAACCAATACTAGAGAAGCGATTACTACTTTTGGTAAGTAATAAAGAACTGCTTCACGCAAGAAATCATTAACTTGTGTTAGTCCAATGATTTGTAATGATGCCATTAAAAAGACAACAATTACGAACCACTTTGTAACTCCTCCAAAAAATCCACTAACATTTAATTTAAGACCAGCGCGATTCATAAAACTTGATGCACCTGCGCTTTCAAAAAGCTTATCGATCTTTAGAGCAGCAAATAGTTGAGCTATTGCCTTTCCTATTATTGACCCTACCATCCAACCGATAATAAATAAAACAATCGCACCTAATAGACTGGGTACAAAGCTAATAAATCCATACCATAGACCTATCAATGATTGACTGAAAACTTCGCCCCAATTTTGTAGTAATAACATAATATAATAAATATTCTTTTAATAAAATAATAAAGTACCAACAAAGTTTCGACCCTTTAAAGTACTGTTCTATTATACCACTATATATTATTTATTAGTAACGTATGTGGATAACTAATATTCATATATTAGTTTATAAACTAGATTTAGTATTATTTTTAATATACCGTAAAATATTAAAAAAATAACCTTATTAATAAGGTTATTTTTGGGTAACATATGTAGACAATTGACCGTTGTCTATGAGTTTTTCATGAGGGAGATCAATAATATCGCATACTAGTTTATCGTACATATCTATACGATATTTAAATTCTGTTGTATCTAAGACAACATAATCAAGCTCTTTACCTATTTCAGCTTCTAAGCTTTTAATAACTTGTTGTAAAATATTCTTTTTTAATTTGTCCCCTACTATTAGTACATCTGCACGACTTTTACTATTTCCAATAAATACACCAGAAACTATCATGAGTTTTATCTTTCCTACTAGCTTAAATTTTTGAGGTAAATCTTCTTGAAGCAAAAGAGTTGGATCTATAAGCAAGTCTCGAAGAGATGGAAGATATTTAAATTCTGTATTGAGTGACCAAGCAGCAATTTTCTTTTTGGCACCACGAGAACCTTCTTTTGTTATCATTTTACTTTTAATAAACCCCATTGTAGATAGTGCGTTTATTTCTTTGCGGGCATTAGACTTCATAACACGGCTACGAGAAATAACTTCTTCTATTTCAAAACTATTACCACTATTCAACAAAAATAGTCGCATTATTCTAACGCGTGCCTGACCTCCGAAAAGTTTTGATAAAGTTTCCATGGGGCTATTATACGCCAACTTTCAAATCCCATCAACCCCCACAATACATAAAAAATAATACAAAACAGCCCCGGCCGAAGGCCGGGGCTGTTTTGTATTTGAGAATTGATTATTTAAGAGTAACTTTACCTCCTGCTTCTTCAATCTTCTTTTTGAAATCTTCAGCTTCTGCTTTCTTCATACCTTCTTTAAGTACTGAAGGAGCGCCATCAACTAAATCCTTTGCTTCTTTAAGTCCAAGAGCAAGAACTTCTTTAACAACTTTCATAACTGCGATTTTTTGTTCTCCTGCAGCTGTTAGTTCAACAGTGAAAGCACTTTTAACTTCAGCTTCTTCTCCTGCTACAGCAGGACCAGCAGCAACAGCAGCTTGTGCTGATACTCCGAATTTTTCTTCTAAAACTTTTACTAGTTCGTGTAATTCAATAACTGACATTTCTTCAACTTTTGAAACTATGTCTTTGAATTTTGCAGGAACTGTTACTTTTGTTTCTTCCATATATTTATATGCTTCATAAATTATATTCTGAAAAAAGTCCTCGGGTCTCCTCGCCGAATTCTTTTAGAAGCTCGGCCAGACATTTTTTCATAAAATAATTTATTTTGCTTATTTTATTAATAATTTATTTTGAAAGTGCAATCTGATTGATAACACTTGCAAATCCTTGTATTGGTGAATTGATAATATTGACAAACATTCCACGTAGAGTTTGAAGTGGAGGAATTGTTGCAATGGACATCATTTCTGATGCATTCATATATTTTCCTTCAAATACTCCCCCAACGATTGAAACATTTTCTTTGTGCTTTTTTTGAAAAGCAAAAACTTCACGAGCACCTGCTAGTAAGTCAGCACTGTATGCTATAGCTAGCTGTCCTGGCATCTCAGGTAAGTCACCTGTGATTCCATGAGTAGATAGAGCACGCTTTAGCAAAGTTTTCTTTGCTACTTTGTAACCAACTTCTTGCTCCTGTAAAGTTCTGCGAAGTGTGTTTACATCCGCAACTTTCAATTTATCAAATTTCACGAAGACAACAGAATTTGCACCTTTTAATGCTCCTTCAAGAGAAGCCACTAATTCTTTCTTTTTGTCTAATGTAATTGGCATATTTTTTTGATTTGTAAATATAATAGCTTAACTTAGTTAAAATAAAAAAGATTTTTTATTTACCCTTTGCTACCTATTAAAAAATAAAAAAGACCCTTTCGGGCCGTAATACGTAGTCTATCTTGCTAAATGCAAAATATGTTCGACCATCGGCAGGATTTATTACCTTTTTACAGGTAGACCTACTTTCTACGGCTACATACGCATAATAGCAAATATAAAAAATTTGTCAAAAAAAAACTATTTCATAGAATCAATAACTACAAGCAAAATAAGACCTATTATTATTACTCCTGCAAAACCAGCAATAACTTTTAACAAATGTTTATTGAACATAAATGTATTATAACATATATTATTATTTATTCTAAAATAAGAACAAACACAGCCGTAATTTTAAAATTACGGCTGTGTTTGTTTGAGTCAGATATTTTTAGACGTTGGACGTCTAAAAATATTTTATTACTGTGTGTTTACTATAATCAAAACTGGAAGATAGTCATCGTATTCATTATTGGCAACATCTTTTATATGAACTTTGATTCTATAATTTCCACTTTGCAATAATCCCCCGCTAGACAATATTCCATCCCAATTTTTAGAACAAACATTTGTTCCGTCTACACAAGTAGTTGAATTTGATTGAAACATTCTATACAAAGTAACATCATTTTCTTTTTCTATCTTTAATGACATCCAATTAACATTTTTGTTTGAATTTAAAACAATATCAAGACTATTTATCAATGGGTTAATATTAATACTACCCTGTGAACCATTTAGAGTATAACTCGATATTACAGGCAAAGTACTATCAGGAACAACAGGATCTGGAGTTGGTATAGGATTTGGAGAAATTGTAACTGTTGCAATATATGACAATGTTGAACCATCTTCTGCCTTCACTATATATGTTACAGGATTTGTAAAATCTTGAGCAGTTAAACTAGTAGGCAAAACTGAGGACTTATCTGCTGTTAAAATAGTAGGCACAAGAGCACTTATTGCAGCTCCATAAGGTACCGTCAATTTTACTGTGTGCATATTGTTATCTACAATACCGATTACACTTGGTGTTATACTATTAAAATCAAAAGAAGTTATAGATTTTAAAGAACTTAAAACTGGAGTCGGAGTTGGTGTTGGTGTTGGTGTTTGAACAGCAATAGAATCATATATAGGAAATGGTTGTAGTACCATACTACTACCACCAGTCCTACCCATAGGAGATAAGTATGGTACATTTTCCCAAAGACCGGATGGAAAGGTTGTAAAATTATTAAATGAACCATCCCAACCAACCCACATATTGTTGTTTATATTTAGGACATCGGTATGCCCAGTTATTACAACACCCAAATCGTCGGTTATAGTATAAACATATCCAGTAGTATCCCACTGAATAGCTACGTCATAAGTTTTTCCATTCATCATATTTTGTAGATTATATTCAAGACTAGACACAGACACATCTGTTGTTTCAAATCCTTTTTGTGGATCATGACTGAAAACTCCTCTCTGCAAACACTGACTACAATAATACCCTCGCTGTGATTGAACTTTAAATTGCTCGCGTAAATAATTATTTACATAAGTATCTGTCCAATCATAAACATTTGAACCATTAAATGACCACACTTGCCAATCATTATTGTCACCGTTATTTATTCCAAATGACGATTTAGGTATATAAGTATAAGTAGATGGTATAACTGAAAATCTAAAAAGATTATCATTTTCTATTTTCGCAAAATCTCCAGTCTTGTCATCTGCAGAAAAAGAATATATATAATCACCTTGATCATAAGTATTATTTACAGTAAACAATTCTCCATTACTAAAATCTCCATCACTTAAAATACCAAAACCTTGAGATATCTTACTCATCACAGAATCTGCTAAATATATTCCTGTTGTTTTATCTTTAACATGAAGTTTTACATCTTGAGGAGAGTTATTATTTAAATCTGTATAAATAACTTGAAAAATAAATGGGGTTAAATTTTTCCTACCACGATTTGTATCCAAGCCATCGAGCGCATTATTTCCAGAATTTGGAATAGAGAGTGTCGCTGTTGTAGAAACTACTGGAGTACGAGGTATAACTTCAACAACATTCACAGTGCGAGTTACATTTGATACATTATTTGCTGCATCGGTGGCAGTATAAGTAAGTAAATATGTACCAACAATAGAAGTATCTACAACACCTGTTTTCAAAACACTAATTACTCCATCTTTATTGTCTAGTGCAGTTGCACCTGCATCTACATATACCGAGCCTTTAAATACTGTTACAGTATTTTCTCCTACCAATGTAATGACGGGAGATATTATGTCCACAATTACAACAGGAACAACATTTATAGTACGTATTGAAGTCGATATATTATTAGTAGAATCACTTGCAGTATAAGTAATAATATAAACTCCGGCACTTGAAGTATCCACAAAACCAGTTGATACAACAGAAATTACTCCATCTTTGTCATCTAAAGCTGTCGCTCCTGCATCTACATAAATAGAACCGATAGAAACTGTTACGATACTCTCTCCAAGAACAGTTATAACTGGTGCGAGAATATCAGCTTTTATTGCCGTATCGTTTGATGAACTAGACCCACCCCCTCCTCCACTTACCCATCCGCTTGAGCTATTATTTACAGCCCCACTTGAAACAACAGGATTTTTAACAGTACTGATTGGCTCTTCGTTATTAACCGAAGAATCATCAACTACAGAAATATCATTTGTGTCTACAACAGACACATCACTTGATACTTTTTCATTAATAATATTAGGATCTAATGTTTCAGCTAAAATATCTCCATTTTTTATTGTTTGTTCTGTATCATTAAATATATTTTTATTATCGTAAGACCCAGCTGCTGCAAGATTATTGTTTGCATTGTTTCCAAAAATATTAACTAAAGATTTAACTCCTCCTTTTACAGCATTAAAAGAAAAAGACCCGATCTTGATTATGCTATTTACTACAAAATCTGCAGCACCGATTACAACCAAACTAGCTTTGTGAAATATGTTAATTTTCTGAGGTGAGATACATTTGTTATTTCCATCTTGGGTCTGATTTATAGCTAAATTTTCAAGAGAAGATTGTATATCCAAAACAATCTGATCTCCGCGGTATTTCAAATATACTTGAGAAAAATCATGGCCATTACTTTTAATGCCTGTTAAATCTATATGAGTATTGGGTGTCATAATATTTTTAACACTACCCACAAGAGTAGCAATGACACTATCTGTATCTGAAGTAAGGTATTTACCATCACCTGCTACTCTATCTGATGGAGTAGCTACACTGTATACACCGATAGATTCAACAGGAACTCCACCGTCTTTACCTGCAATTTTATCGTAGAAATTATTAACATAGAAATTGCCTTGCGAATGACCTACCAACAAGATTTTTTGAGTTCTTACTTGATTACTTGCATCATTGAGCATGTCGACAAGATCAAAATCAGTCTTACTATTAAATAGCCCCTGTGCAATAGCATCTATTATATCCCCAGCACCACCAATATGAGTAGAATTGTAGATATAATCTACGGTAACTTTTTCATTCTTATAATAACTTGGTAAAAGTTTTTTTAAATTTTCTTTATTTTCCTTTGCTCCAATATTGTCGGTAAAAATTCCATTTACCGTAGCAATAGTGAACCCACTCTTAGAACAAACATCGCTAGCTAAAACATTTGAATACGATAACAATAATAGAACTAAAACAAATAATTTTAAATTCTTCATATAATTTAATTTGTTAATATGGTTAAATCAATATCACATGTTATGTTTGTGGACTCTCCATAACTTCCAAGATATTTATAAAAATCACTATGAGCTTGTTTTCTATAGTCAGAATTAAATTGTTTTTCTTCAACAAAATTAATATACTCAGCTATTTTTTTCATTTCATCATTATTTCTAGGCAATTCAATGCTTTTTCTAGGAACTAGACTGTCACTCAAACAAGTATCTGCTCTACCTTGCTCTGTAACTACTTCTGTAACAATACCTTTATTTATAAAAGGTTGAATCACTTCCATCTGAAGAGTAAGCGCATATTGCAAAAGTACTGCACGAGTTTTTTCAGAATTTGGATATTCTTTAAAAATAGCGACTTCAACATCATCGCGAATACCATTATTGTTCAAATCTCTACCTTTGGGCGTATCATCGGTAGTAGAAACAAAGTCAGCGGGCAATACATCTCCTTTTACATCACTCATACTTAGTTTAGTAGTATGAATTTTTAAAATTTGATTATTTGTATTTTCTACATTAAAAAAGTTAAAGAACCTGATAATAACTAAAATAATAAAAGCACCAATCAAAACTAAAAAAGCCCATTTAAATATACGAGATAATAGATGGGGAAACATTATTTTTATTTTTTTCATTTCACAATTATATTTTTAGACAATAAAGTTGTAAATAGAAATATTACAAAATAACCTTAGACGTCCAACGTCTAGCATTTTTCTTTCTAGACGTTGGACGTCTAGAAAATACAAAAATATCATATTTTTTATCCTTATAAAATATAGATTAAAAATACTTAGACGTTGGACGTCTAAGTATTTAATTTACGAAAACCCGACGTCTAAAAAATAAAAAATGTAACTTTTATTTTTATGGTTTTATTTAGCTTAAATTAAAATCCTCCTCATCTATTGCTTTTTTACCTCTCTCTTCTCTAACCATATGAGATACTTTTAAACATTCACTTTTGAATATTTTATTACTACCGTAAAATTCTAAAAGATTTATTGCTTCTTTTTTATTAACTATATTAAAATTTAAGGTGTCATACTCTTGGCAACTAGATAAAACTAGGTGCTTTTTTTCATTTGGAATATCATGGATTAAATAATTAGTATTTACATAAGGCCTTATTTTCAAAAAATAATCATTATCTTTTATTAATTTTGACTTAAATCTCCCCTGAAATAAAGCTCCATTCCTTTTGTGTATTTTATTAAAATATTTGGTATATCCTCCAAGTAAACGTTTCATAAATTCTGATATACCACCATCTTCTTCCTGTTTTAATATAAAATGAAAATGATTAGGATTTATAGAAAAACAAACTATTGAAATTAAGGTTTTATCTTCATTTTTTAAACGCTGTATATCTGTCTTGTTTTTTAAACTTGCTTCAATACTACCTATGGGAACAATAGTATTGAATTCCTTTATACTTAAAACAAAACGATCTAAATCGTCCTTGTTCATAAAAATATCTCTTTTATCAACCCCTCTGTTATAAATGTGATAATACTCACTAGTAAGAAGTGGATCTTTTCTCATAAAAATAAAAAACCCACAAAAAATACATAAATATTTTGCGAGTAAATAATAATATTAATTTTTCATGACTTATATTATATAACTTATTTATAATTAAACAAAAAAAATCTGTGGACAACATTAGGTTTATTTTAGACGTTGGACGTCTATTTAATACACTAAATGTCAAAAAATAACCATTATAAAACATGGGTTATTTTTAATAGACGTTGGACGTCTATTAAACTACTACTAAAATAAAAACCCACTTTAAAAGCAGGTTTTGTTTTTTTATTTTGATTGAGGTTAATCACCAAAATCGATTCCTAGTAAATTCTTTAAAAGAATAGTTACATGGAAAGGTCTGTCTACAGAATGAATTTGTTGCTTTTTCAACGTAGCTCTTTCGTAGTTGTCGTCTGGAAGTTTTTTCCATTCTTTTTCAGAAGCAAATTTTAGAACAACAACTTCTAGATTTGTATTTAATACTAATTCTAGGTTGTTATGGGATTCAATTACTACTGTAATTTCCTCTTGATCTTCATCTGAAGTACATTTTCCATTTGAAAATTCATGATCGGGTTCTACCGTTTTTTTAGAAAGAAAACTAAAGGTAACTTCCTTAATCAACCTTTGGTCGATTATTTCTTCAAGTGATAGTGTTTCATCTTTACTATTTGTATAAAAGATGTCTTGGGCATTAATTGCATCTGTTTTCATTTATCTCTATTTTTTGTTTAAATTTTTTCTATTACACATTTATTATTATACTGTTTAATATTTACTAATTCCGTAAATATAAGTTGGGATTAAGATAGCGAAAATAATATAGCTACTAATCCCATAAAAATCAAAACAATAAAATTCTTTGTCTTGATCAAATAAATTTATTCCATTTATTAAACCTCGTGCAAGCTCGACTACTGGAGTCAATGCCGCAAGTATAAACATAAATACGCTAGGCTTATAACTTTTTCGAAGGGCAACCCCTGCCACAAGTAGCACAGAGTATACTCCCCAAACAATATCACTGTAATTAAATGGTAAATTTAAAGTAACAGTAATAAGTAAAAGCCATAGAACAAATACAAACAAATAAGTTGTACCAACTGTTTTTTTCATTTTTTAAAGATTTATCCTGAAAAGCGGATCGCTTTATTTTAGATAAAGTATAGCACAAATAAAATATATTGTCAATGAAAAAGAGTATAGTGTTAACTATACTCTTTGTATTATTTACTCTTAGAAAAAGGTTTTTGCAAGCTTTGTTATTGCAGCTTTTTCTGCTTCTGAATCCGAAGGACATTTACTACATAAGTCTATTAAACCCTCATAACTTGAAGTGGCTTTTATCGCTTGTAGTAAAAACCAATTCAATCTCTTCAGAGCTCCTTCTCTTTTAGCCGAGAAGATTGGGGCATTTGTAAATTCACTTAACGCTAAATCTAAAGTAAGAGCCTTTGATTCATAAACAGTTGCGAGGCCTAAAGATTTAAGTATCTTGTGTGCAGGTATTCCTGTTTGTGATTCCATGTTATAGGCATTAACTTTTACTTCAGCTGCTGTGGAACTTTTGTCATTAAAACTCTTTAAACTTTTTCTTTCCATTTTTATTAAATTTTATTTTGTTTATTTAACACATTACTATACAATAGACATAATGTCAAGTTTTAAACGGTTATATGCTAATCTATATAACACCTCTCCTACCTCACCTTTTTTATATAATTCAGTTGACTATTAATACTATTCAGACTAATATGTCTATAAATATTAAACCTCAAAAAATAAATAGATATGGACAAGAGACTGATTACAACTATCAAGCACATCGGATGGTTACTAAATTCTGGTTTGCATATTGGGAAAAATATTCACAACGTAGATCATGAACATGATGAAATACATGTAAATTTTTACCCGAAAGAAATTTCTTTTGTAAAAGATGATAATGGGGAAAAATTATTTTTGTTACCCGTTTCACTTTTAAATAATACAGGCGCTCTAATAAAGCACCCTATACCTATCTTTATATGCAATTTTACTGCTTGGCAAAAAACCAAAATAATAAATTGCGGTAAATGTTTAGGATTTAAGATTCTTTTAAAACACTTTACTAAGCCTAGTATATACATCAGTTATGATGATAGTGCGGACGATATAAGTGGACTAATAGAGTTCGAAGAAAAATAAAATCTAAAATGCGACTATAATATAGTCGCATTTTTTATTCACAAATATAAAATTAAAAGGCCTAAATGTATATTTAGGCCTTTTCTTAAATGATTCAGAATCATTTATTTTTTTTCAGCTTAGAAATCTCATCTCTTAAAATAGCAGCTTTTTCAAATTGATCACTCTCAACAGCTAGCTTGAGTTTTAACTCCAATAAAGTCAATCTTCTTTTAAGTGGTAGGGATATAATTTTTTTAGAATTTGAATCAAGATCAAAATCATAAAATACAATATATGCTTCACTTTCTGGAATAAGATCAAGGTATACACCATGTGACTCTACTATAATTTCACATCCGATTGAATCTGAAAAATCAATTTCAAAATCATTCTCTGTTAAACCAGGTCCTAATCTTTTGATTGGAATAAAATTGATTATATCTTTGTAATAGCTTAACTCGACGGCAGATACAATAGGTGCAATTTGATCCAAAAAAATAGCTGACTTAGTTATTATAATTTCGTCTTTATAGAAGTATCCTTCTCCTCCGACTGGCATGTTTTCTACGCGAAACTCATTTGGCATAGCATAAATTTTTCCTTTTACTGGCATGATTTCTATTTTTTAGGAGAACGGTTAGATTTAATTTCAGTCTACTACACAGACAAGATGTGTCAATCTTTTTATGCCCAGAGATATACCCTATTTATGCCTCAACTTAGCCCCAAAAATATTTATTTTTGGATTATTTTGAGACATTGACTTATATTAATATGTATCGTAAGATGAACAAAAATCATACTTTAACAACTAAATAAAATGGAAAATCAAAAAAAACTAAAGATGTTCGTTCTGGATACAAACGTCGTCTTGCATGATTCCTCTTGTATTTATAAATTTCAAGAACATGATGTTGTAATACCTATTCAAGTAATAGAAGAAATTGATACCTTTAAAAAAGGCCTTGATGCAATAAACTGGCACGCCAGAGAATTTTGTCGAATAATTGATGATCTTTCTGAGGATCATATCTTTAATGGTGGTGTTTCTTTGGGTGAAGGTTCAGGTAAACTTACAATTGCAATGGCTAAACCACTGCAAGAAAAAGTTCGAATGAATCTAAAAACTAAAAATGTAGATATGGAAATAATTAATCTAGCTTATTGCTTAAAAGAAGAGCGCCAAGATAGAGAGGTTGTTATTGTATCAAAAGACATAAACCTTAGAATCAAATCAAAAGCCTTATGCATTCTTGCTCAAGACTTTATGCATGAAACAGTTTCAGATTTAAACATTTTATCTGAAAAAGTAAAAACTATTGATGTTCCATCAAAAATAATCGATTTGCTTTATAAAGGTAAAATGCCTGTACCGTACAATATAAAAGACGCTACAGCGAATCAAAATTTTATCTTAAAAAGCGAGGTAGGAAATCAAACTGCTTTAGTATGTCACAGGAATGGTCTTTTAACATTAATATTAAAAGATTCTCAATCTGCATTTGGTATTAAATCTAAAAATTCAGAACAATCATTTGCTGTTAATGCACTCTTAGACACGACTATATCTTTAGTCGCTATTGAGGGTAAAGCTGGTACTGGTAAAACTCTTCTTTCTTTAGCTTGTGGTTTATCACAGATGGAAAAAGATTTATACGATCAAGTCCTTTACTCAAGAGTAACAATTTCAATGGGAGATCGTGAAATTGGATTTTTGCCTGGTGATGCAAATGACAAGATAGGTCCATTTATGAACGGTATGAATGACAACATCAATGTTATCATTTCTGCAAATACTGGAAATGTTGGAAAAATCGATGCATTCAAAAGAAATGAAAAACTTGTGATTGAGCCTTTGCCATTTATTAGAGGTAGGAGTATTCACAAATCATTATTTATTCTTGATGAGTGTCAAAACCTAACACCTCACGAAATCAAAACAATTGTAACTCGTGCAGGAGAAGGAACGAAAATAGTACTCATTGGTGATACACACCAGATAGACAACCCATATCTGGACCAAAAATCGAATGGTTTTAGTTATTTAATTCAAAAATTTCAAGACCAGGATTGTTATTGCTATGTGCATTTATTTAATGGAGTAAGATCATCTCTCGCTGAACTTGCTTCAAATTTGTTGTAAAAGTTATTTAAATCTTTAAAACCCTGAATTTATTCAGGGTTTTTTATTTATTACGGTTTTTAGACGTCCAACGTCTAAAAACCGTAAATTCTTTGACTTATATCTATATTTATGTTATGTTATTGAAAATATTGACCAATTTAAAAAATTTTAAAGATGCCAAGAACATTGTTTTTTCCAAAAATGACAGACATGACAGAAGATGATATAGATAAAAATATCATTAAACTTGAAGGAGATTTACCAGTTTTAACTCCATTTCACCTTCTACATGTCCGATACTTTAGTGCTCCCCATTCGCGTCACAATGGAACACTTATCAAAATAGATGGTGATAAAATCACTTGTAATTCTTACGACAAAGACGAATCATGTTTATCGGAAGAACACCCAGACTGTGAGGTTTATGAACTACTCATGGCTTAGTTGATTTATCAGCTATTTTAAAAATAAAGCCTCCCCAAAAAGGAGGTTTTTTTATTTAACTACTCTTTCGATTCTAAGCCATAAACCTATTGACTTTTTAACACAAAGTTGTAATATAACACAAAACAAACATAGTTCTACATAACTAAAAAAATTAATATAAAATGAAAAAAGCAAAGGTTATCATATTGAATTATAATGGTATAGATTTTTATAAAGTAGAAGAAGTCTATGCACATGCGAAAGACACAGAGGATTGGAAACTATGGGAGCTTGTATTTCAAACTGAACATTCTACCACCTATCTAAACTCACTTGAAGCTATAGTGCTTATACAGCTTGCCAAAAAGTACAACTACTGGCGGCTATGGCAAGAAGTCATGAAGAGAAAATTTGTGTTAGATTATTTGAAAAAATTAACACCAACAGATGCTATTGATCTTGCTAGCAAGATCAACGACTGGCATTTATGGAAAATAATAATTTCAAATCAAAAAGTTTTAGATTATCTTCAAAACCTTACACCAAATGATGCTGTCATTTATTCAAGAAAACCTGGTCGTGATCCTTTATGGAAAAAAACCATAAACAGAAAAGATGTACAAGACTATTTGTGTGAAATCGAAAAAGTGGCATAAACTTTCATTAAAAACAACAAAACGATCCTATAATAGGGTCGTTTTTTTATATTGATTTCAGATTATTTTAAAAACACCTCGAGTGCACCTTCGCCACCGTCTTGTATTTTAGATTGATTATATCGAGCATTATGAGATTTTAAATAGTTTTTAACAAAATTGGGTAGTATTGGTCCATTTGCACTATTGTTCCCTTTGCCGACTATTATGCGTACATGTTTATATTTCCTATCTTTAAATAATGATTTTAAAATAACTTCTGATTCGGCTGTTGTATGTCCATGTAGATCTATTTCTTTTTCAGCTTTTTGTTCATACTTGTTTGCCATGCGACTAGTATAACACCCTAATTTTAGGGGTCCAACCCCTAAAAAAGGGGTCGTTCACACAATCCCCCATCTATGCTAGAATCAAAAAAACAACGTTCTCTTAAATACAAAATCATGGAAAATAAAAATGAGGTTCTATATATTGACCGCTCAATACCCTTTGACCTAGAAGAATTTATAGGCCATGGATGGTCTATAGTTGACCAAGACAACAAGGCCTTAGATATAAGTAGTATACTTATATCAGAGATTATACTAGAAAAAATATTTGGCGAAAAAAATGAAGACAAGATTAAATACTTAAATGAGCAAAACTATGTAGAGTTAGACCCTAAGGTACTTGAAGCATTCTGGAATAATCAAGAATTAATTCCCGAGGAATGGAAAAAAGAATCATATGTTTTTTTCGGTGCACTTGTTTTTAAAAACTGCTACGAAGGAGAACATCATTTTGTATTGTGCTTGTATTGGCGATTCAACCAATGGCATTGGGGATGCTACGATATTAGTCATGATTTTGTAAAGGCTAGCCCTTGTGCGATTATGCATATCTAATTATGCAAAAAATTTAAACAATATCTTTACCCTTTGTATTTTACACAAAGGGTATTTTTATTTATTAATAAAAAAAGCTATCACATATGTGACAGCTTTTGTTTTAATTAGACTTACTTTTTTGAATTAAAAAATAATGCAATTTTTTTAATAATGAAAAATCTTGCCTCAGAATAATGTGGGGGTGTATTTTTAAGTGCCTCCATTAATTCAACAACATTTTTAGCAATTATACCCTCATTCATAGAAATCTTTTCCCATTTTTTAAGAGCTTTAAATTTAGCATTAGAATTTTCCGGTGAAAGTTCGCAAACTTCTTTTATTTCTTTGCTATTTTTAGCAACTTCTTCCATTTTCAACAAAATCATTGTTGCAACATAAGAATTTTTGTGAACAGTCCCAAGTAATTTTTTAAGGAGCTGATAATTTTTTCCAACTTTTAAGAACTGGTCCAAGGAAAGCGCCTCATTTTTTGCTAAAGCCACTTGTTTGGCTTCAGAATTTTGAGGTGATTCTCTTAATACCTTTTTAAAATCCTCTTGTGTTTTAATTTTATTCGCTTCTATCAAAGATAGTTCATCCCACTTCTTAAAGGCCAGTGCTTCATAAATAGTACCTACAGACACATTTTTAAACACTTTTCTTGCTTCTGTAGGACTAGTAACAAAACTTAACCAATCAATAAGTGCTTGTAATCTTTCATCAGAATATGCATCAGCTGAAAGAAAATTAATTCTTGCTTCGTCTATATTTTTCGGTTTATTACTATTTGCTTTTAGCGGCAAACCTAAAGCGAATTCGATTGTTGGAACAGATATTTTGGTTACACTAGCCATTTCAGAAATATCTACATTATTCTCATTTGAATCCATATTATTTAGTTTTTAATTATTTTAATTAAAATAACACTATTTAAGATAAAAGTCAACTTATAGGGGTCCAACCCCTACGTTAGGGGTTGGACCCCTAACAATTTAAAAAACAACCAATGTTATTGGTTGTTTTAATGAAATTAATATGAATCTGGGTTCAGTCCATATGTATTTATTTGCCATTCTGTAAAAGAGAATCCGCTACCTTCTTGTGGGAGTTCTTCTTCTTTTGGTTGTTCTTTTTTGCTTATTTTAGCTTTATTTTTCAAATTTATTACTGCACTTTTAAATGCTGATAATTCATTTGGTTTATAGCCAAAATAGCTACCATACTTCTAAAATAAATTTTTTAAGATTTTAAGATAAAAAGGCCCCTTTTCTCCTTTTTTTAAAAATGCTTTCTTCTTATGATATCTACTTGAGAGCTCATTAGAAACGTCTGCTAATGTTTCCATCTTTATAATATTTAAGGATATATTTGTTTGTATTATAAGACAGATAGGCGATTGTTGTCAATATCTAGTCGAATTTTATAAATTCCTAATCTGTACTATTGATTCATTAGAATCATCTATAAGGATAATTTCCTCCCTCACCTCATATATGTTAAAATACGCTTATGAAAAATAGAGCATGGGTTATAGTACTGGGTGATTTTATTTCATTTATAACAGCATTTATACTCCTTATATTAATCCGTTTTAAGAAAGCAGACTATCTTTCTGCTGTAAATAGCCATACGGTACCATTTATAATACTCTATATATCTTGGGTTCTTATTTTCTATATATTTGGGCTCTATGACCTGCTCAACATAAAGCCAACTATTCCATATTTCAATAGATGGATACTAGCTCTTATTTCCTCTTTTACTATGGGTTTGTTATTTTTCTACTTTGTGCCGATCTTTGGTATCAGCCCAAAACTAAATCTCGTAATCCAAGTTGTAGGGTTTGGATTTTTTTCATTTTTATTGAGAAGAATGGCATACAATCTCTTTGCTAGAGCTATAACTCAACCTGCTATACTTGTCGGTGATTCATCGTATCTTGCTGAATTAGAGAAAACTATTGCATCCAATCCACAAATAGGTCTCCATGCAATCAACCACTTTAAAACTATCGGTGAAGTAAATCTAAATTTGAAAAATATAAAAAATCTTGTCATTATTTTAGATAAAAATATTGAGAATCAAAACCAAAACATTTTAGAATTTTACAAAGAAAATATAGAGATTATTGATACCGCAAAAGCTTACGAAAAATATTTATATAAAATACCAGTAGAATACATAGATGTATCTTTTATTGTTGAAAATATTAATACAAAAAAAGATGTTTTATACTCATTCATAACTTTTTTACTAAATATAGTATTTTCTATAACAATACTTATACTTACTCTTCCTTTCGTGATTATATCTGCCATCTTTATATATCTATATGATTACGGTCCAGTATTTTATACACAAAAAAGGGTTGGAATAAATGGTAAAATATTTAAACTCTACAAACTTCGCTCTATGATCACAGACTCTGAAAAAGACGGCGCAAAGTGGTCCACAGGTACATCGGATACACGTGTGACTCCTGTAGGTAAAATACTTCGTAAGCTACATATAGATGAACTCCCACAAATGATAAATATTCTAAAAGGTGACCTATCTCTAGTTGGTCCTCGTCCTGAGAGACCAGAATTTGTAAACATACTTGGAAATGATATCCCCTACTACACACTACGCCATATCATACGTCCAGGATTTACTGGCTGGGCTCAGATAAAGTACAGATATGCTGGTTCAACAAAAGATTCCAAAGAAAAGTTTGAATATGATTTGTATTACATTAAAAATAGAAATATCTTTATGGATTTTGGGATTATAATGAGAACAATACAAATAATATTTACACATTAAACAGCATTCAATAACAATCTTCTTAAGATAAAAATGGGTTAATTTTATGTGTTTATTTACAGTATTGACACTATGTGCGATAAAAGTATATACTTCATTAGTAACTAGCCATCAGGGACAAATTCCTCTTAGGAAAAGCGAAAGCTACCTGTATGCGCTGACCGCCCCGTAAGGGGCGGTTTTCTTTTATTAGTCTGAAATAGTTATTGAAATCTTTTTTGAAACTAGGTGATAGATATTCTTAATATTTTCATTTGCTGGATTTTCATTATTAAATCTTACAACTCCTGCAACAGCATCAGCTACACGAAGAGCAGGATAACCCTCGTCATTCCCTGTTTTAAGTTTCTTAACAGATATACCTTTATCTCGTAAAATTTTCTTAAATTTTCTTTCGTAAGTTTTATTCTTTTTTCCATCAATAATTAAATTTGTAATATTTTTTTCAATAATCAAATGTTCCAAGGCATACTCATATGCTGTATTGCTTTTAAATGGATTCTTTATAAAAGCAATTTTGATAGAAAATTCATATTTACATATTTCTTCAATAAATTTTTGCCTAACAGCCCAAGTGCTATGAGACCAGTGGAAGTGTTTAATCTTTAATTTTTTTTCTGTTTCAATAACAGCTGTTTGAATAATATCTAATTTATTTATTTCAAGATAAACTAAAGCAATTGAAGATTTGCCGTCTTGTTTGTTTATTCCGGATTCATCTATAAAAATATACATGGGTATATTGTATCATTCATAACCTAGTGAGCAAGGCTTCGCCACCACCTCTCTTTGTATTTAAACCTAGAAAAAATGCTTTAAAAATGGTAATATATTTCCATGAGCAACGGCCATATTACTATCATAAAACCAAAGAAACTCTTCAGTCTTTCTGACTTAAAGGAAGTCTGGGAATATAGAGAATTACTATATTTCTTTACATGGCGGGACTTAAAAGTTAGATACAAACAGACTGCTATTGGTGCACTGTGGGCAATATTTCAACCATTCATGACAATGGTTGTTTTTTCTGTTTTTTTTGGGGGATTACTTCAAATACCTTCAGATGGAGTACCCTATCCTATATTTGTCTACACAGGACTACTTTTTTGGCAATTTTTCTCTAGTGCACTTTCTGATACTAGTAATGTGCTTATCACCAATCAAGCAATAATTACAAAAGTATACTTCCCTCGTCTATTACTTCCTCTTTCTTCTGTAGCAACTAAGTTTATGGATTTTGCCATAGCTGCAGTTATTCTAGTAGGTATGATGATTTATTATGGATACACTCCTCATATAACAGGACTACTTATTATTCCCCTACTCCTTCTAATTACTTTTATGGCATCTGTAGGATTTGGACTTATCCTAGCATCAATAAACGTTAAATACAGAGACGTAAGATATGCTCTGCCATTCTTTATTCAAATACTTATGTTCGTAACTCCTGTTATTTATCCTGCTTCTATTGCTGGTAAATACTCTTGGATACTAGCTCTAAATCCTATGATGGGAGTTATTCAGAGTGCTCGTGCAGCTCTACTGGGAACAACTGTTTTAAACTGGACACTTATAGGTATATCTCTAGCTGCCACAACAATATTGATGATATTTGGAATTTATACATTCAAGAAAACTGAACGTTATTTTGCAGATATAATATAAAAATATGGAACCCATAATTACAGTTAAAAATATTGGAAAGAAATACAATATAAACCATCAAAAAGGTGGATATATAACTCTTCGAGATATCATAACCAATGCATTTAAAAATCCTTTTTCATTTTTAAAAACAAAAACTAAAAATATTTTAGGAATAGAAACAAAAGAAATATTTTGGGCTTTAAAAGACGTAAATTTTGAAGTTATGAAAGGTGAAGTTATCGGAATAATAGGACGCAACGGTGCAGGTAAATCCACCTTACTTAAAATACTTTCACAAATTACACCTCCTACTACTGGAGAGATACGAATCAATGGTACAGTTGGAAGTCTACTTGAAGTAGGTACTGGTTTTCATCCAGAACTTACAGGTAGAGAGAATATTTTCCTAAATGGAGCAATTCTTGGAATGAAGAAAAAAGATATCGCTAAAAAATTTGATGAAATTGTTAAATTCGCAGATATAGAAAAGTTCCTAGATACTCCTGTTAAATACTACTCTAGCGGAATGTACGTTCGTCTCGCCTTCTCTGTAGCAGCCCATATGGATACAGATATTTTAATAATTGATGAAGTCCTCGCTGTTGGAGATGCAGAATTTCAAAAAAAGTGTTTGGGTAAGATGGAAGATATTACACAAAAAGAAGGTAGAACTATCCTTTTTGTTAGTCATGATATTAAAGCCATAAAACAACTTTGCAATAAAACAATACAGATTGGGAATGGTCAGATTATTAATTTTGGAGAAACTGAAAATGTTGTAGAAAAATACCTATCTATATCAAATGATATTACCTTAGAAAAATGGGAAAATAATAAAAATGAATTTAATAATGATTATTTTAAACCAGAAAAATTTTATATATCAAAAGAAAAAAATGATGAATTATCTATTAACTTAGAGGCAATAATAGATAAAATTGATAATTCTTTAACTGTCGGATATGCTTTATATTCAGAAGACAATACGCTACTTTATTGGTCATATCAAATAGATGGAGATAATACCGATATACCAAAATTACAAATAGGTAGAAACATTATCAAATCAATAATACCTGTAGAAATATTAAATAATGGTAGATATACAATAGAACTTATTGGCGGAATACACAACAAAGAATGGTTATTTGAACCAAATAAAGGAAACCCTACATTAACAATAGAGATAGATAGAAAATTCAATACTTCGCATCTGTGGACAAAAAAAAGACCTGGATTATTAGCACCAACAATTAACTGGAAAAATAAATAATATGAATGATTTCGCAAAATATAAAAAAAATATTACATCACAATGGGGAGAAGATGGCATTATTACAGAAATTTTTAAACGTATTGGCGTACAAGAAAAATTTTGTATTGAATTTGGAGCATGGGATGGCAAACATTTAAGTAATGTATGGAATTTATGGCATGAAATGAAATGGTCCGCGCTATTAATAGAAGGAGATAAAAATAAATGTAGAGACCTAGAGCAGTTTGTATCAGATTTTCCTAAGGTTAAACCATATTGTACATATGTTGAAGCAGAAGGAATAAATTCTCTAGATAAAATATTAGAAAAAACATTTCCTAATAAAATAATTGATATTTTATCTATTGATATTGATGGAAATGATTATTATATATTTGAATCACTAAAAGCTAAACCAAGAGTTATAATTATTGAATACAACCCTACTATTCCTCTTCATATAGATCTTGTACAAAAAACAGATGAATATTTTGGAGCATCAGCTCTTTCTATGTACAAACTTGCTCATAGTAAAGGATATAAACTAGTAACAATGACAGAAACAAACTTTTTTTTAATAAATGATAATGAATTTAAAAAATTAGGCATAAATGAACCTGCGCTGGAAGATATTTTTTCTACAGACAATTTAACATATATAATGACTGCATATGATGGTACTCCTGCTTTAACTAAAATACCAACATACCACAACATCATTAAAAGAACAGAGAGAGAACTACATTTTAATGAAAATGAATTTATAACTATCAATTTAAAAAAATACAAACAGGAAAACCTGCTTATAAAACTATTTTTAAAACTACTTAATAAAGTTTCTTTAAAGATTGATTTTTATACAAACAAAAACAATATTGATTTGCAATCAAAAAGAGTTATTCCTTGGTTTAAAATAAATGGAGATAAAACATTAAGATTGGATTATCCCTTAAATTCTTCTTCTGTCGTAGTAGATGTGGGAGGATACGAAGGTCAATGGGCAAGTGACATATTTGCAAAATATAACTCTGATATAATAATATTTGAACCTGTTAAACAATTTGCCCAACAGATAGAAGAAAGATTTTCTAAAAACAATAAAATAACTTGTTATAATGTAGGCCTTTCAAATATAGATAAAACTGAAAAAATATCACTCTTAGATGATAGTTCGTCATTATTTAAAAATAATACACAATTAGAAAATATTACATTAGTAAATACTAATAATTTTTTTGAGCAAAAAAATATTAATAGTATTGATCTTATAAAAATAAATATCGAAGGAGGTGAATATGATTTATTAGAAAATCTGATAGAAAATAAACTTATTTCTAAAATAAAAAATATCCAAGTTCAATTTCACGACTTTGTCCCAAATGCAAAAGAAAGGATGGCAAATATACAAGAAAAACTGAAAGAAACTCATCATACAACATATCAATATGAATTTGTTTGGGAAAACTGGGAAAGAAATAATTAATTTTATGCAAACAAGAATTTCAGTTATAATACCTACATACAATGGAGCCAAAACACTTGAAGCAGTTATAAAAAGTTGTCTTAAACAAACATTACAACCAATTGAGATACTTGTATGTGACGATGGATCTACAGATGAAAGCAAAATAATAGTAGAACGAATAAATGACAATCGTGTTATTTGGGTCCCCTCTCAACATAGTGGAACTCCAGCCGTACCTAGAAATAATGGTATGAAAATAAGCAAAGGAGAATGGATTGCTTTTTGTGATAGTGACGATGAATGGCTACCCACAAAACTAGAAAAACAAATAAATTTAGCAATAAAATTAAAACTCAAAGCTGCGTGTACAAGTGCTCTTATAAAAATAAACGGTAACATTAAAAATGAATTGGTTTCTAATTGGAATAAGGAGAATATTACATTTAGTAATATTCTAAAAAGTAATGATATTGTATGTAGTTCAGTTATTATTCATAAATCAATAATCAATAACATTGGTGAATTTTCTACAGAAATTAAAAATAGAAGTTTCGCTGATTATATATACTGGCTAAGAGTACTAACAGAAACTAATTTTGCCTTTGTGGTTGAACCACTCGTTATATATGACGACCACCCTGAAACTAGCATACGAAATGATAGGATATCAGATAAAGAACTACAAGAGACATCATTTAATGATTTAATATCCTGGATGAAGAAAGATAAAAAAAACAAACTTAAAATTTTATATTTTAAGATACAAATCTATCTATACAAAGTAAAACAAAAAAATATTAACATGATTAAAAATCATGTTAAATTAATAATAAAATGAAAATAGGAATCTTATACATTTGCACGGGTAAATATACTATCTTTTGGAAAGATTTCTATTTGAGTATGGAAAAGAATTTTATAGAGGATTCCGAAAAACATTATTTTGTTTTTACTGATAGTAATGATATTGATTTTGAAAATGAAAATCCTCGTATTCATAGAATACACCAAAATGATTTAGGCTGGCCATATAATACACTAAAGCGTTTCCATATATTTCTAGAACATGAAAAAGAGTTAGTAAATATGGATTATTTATTCTTTTTTAATGCCAATTTATTTGTTTTAGAAAAAATTAATTCTAAAGAATTTTTACCTATAGATAAAGAAAATTTAGTTGCAACATTACACCCTGGATTTTATGATAAAGAAAAGATTAAATTTACATATGACCGAAATACCAAATCAACCGCATATATACCAAAAGGTTATGGGGATTCCTATTTTGCTGGTGGTTTGAATGGTGGTAAAACTATCAAATTCATAGAGGCAATGAAAATAATACGTGACAATGTAGATATTGATAATAAAAAAAATGTTATTGCCCTATGGCACGATGAATCACATTGGAATAAATATTTAATAGAAAGATCAGATGTCAAAATACTAACACCTTCATACTTATATCCTGAAGGTTGGACCCTACCCTTTAAACCTATAATACTTATTCGTGACAAAAATAAATATGGTGGACACAATTTATTGCGAAATAGTAAAAATACTTTTTATAATATATTAATAAATGCACTTAGAAATATATTTTCTAAAATTGTAAAAAAAATTCCTAATTTATGGATACTTTTTATATATCACAAAACAAAAAGCATAATCGAAACACAAGGAATAAAAATTGAAAAAACTCCTTTGTTAATAATAACTATAGCTTTCAATAATATTGAAATACTAAAAACACAATATATTTATATAAAAAATAATTTACAAGATGATTTCATATATATGATTGCTGATAATTCATCAGTACAAAATATATCTAATGAAATAAAAAAATATTGTAAAGACAACAAAATTCCATATGTTAAACTCCCACCTAATCCATACAATAATCCGAGTAAATCACACGGGATGGCGTTAAATTGGACATATAAAAATATAGTAAAAACATACGAGCCTGTTTTATTTGGTTTCATAGACCATGATATATTCCCCTATCAAAAAACTTCTATAATATCCAGCATAAATAGTGGAATTTTCGGCCTCATTCAAGTACGAAATGAAAAATGGTATTTATGGCCTGGATTTTGTTTTTATAAATATATAGGATTGAAAACAATTAAAATAAACTTTATGCCTAAAAAAGGACTAGATACGGGTGGGGCAAATTATTACACACTTTATAAAAATATAAACAAAGATTTATTGATAAAAATACCACAAATATATATAGATATAAATACAAATACAGAAGTAAAAGGTATCAATGACACAAACACAGCAAATACAGTAGAGTGTATTGGTGACTGGCTTCACCTAATGAGAGTTTCAAACTGGAATAATAAAAATAATAATAAAATTCATTCAGTTGAAGAAATTATATCCAAAGTTAAAAAAATACTTTAAATTACTACCAATTCTTTTTGTAAAATTTAATTAATTTATTTAGAGAAAATTTAATAGGTGATTTCAAAATCAAACCATAGACCACCAGTCTGGCATAAGAACGAATAATTGCTCCAAAATAATTGGGGTATTTATTTTTATAATTTTTAATTAATTTTATATCTTTTTTAAATTGATCTATTTTATTGGTTGAGCTAATACTACCCTCTCTTGAGGTAAATTTAACTGCATATATAGGTAAATTGGCAAACTTGCCTATTGTTCCTAGCTTAAGCCACAAATCATAATCCTCGACATGTCGTGTATCTTTTGATTCATCATATCCATTAAAACCCAGAACTGCATCTTTTTTAAACATTACGCTAGAGTGCACAAAACAATTTTTGCCTAGAATTTTATTTCTTATTTCTCTGTCACTTCCTGGTAATAAATATCTAAATAATTCATTATTATTGTCATTTACCACAACAACCCCTGTACCTACTAAAACAATATCCAGATTGTTATTTAAAAATTCAACTTGTTTATGAAGCTTATCTTTATCTACCCATTCATCGTCATCGTCAATGCGGGCAATATATTCCCCCTTTGCTTCTTTTAAGCCCCTATTTAGAGTTTTTTGAATTCCTAGATTTATTTTATTTTTGAAATATTTTATTCTTTTGTCATCTTTTACTAAATTATCAATCACAAACTCTGTATTATCAATAGAACCATCATCTACCACTAAAAGCTCCCAGTTATCATATGACTGGCTAATAATACTCTTTACCGCATCTACTATGCGACCTGAGCCATTATATGTAGGTAATATGATTGATACTAATTTATCCATAATTATATCCTTATCCATTCTTTTGGTATTAAATCATCACTGTTAATACTTGCATCTCCAAACCATTTTTTGGGAACAATAACTATTTTGTCTTTATGTACAGAAAGCCATGCAGCCCACCATGAAAACGAGCTATTGGGTATTATAAAACTATGACACGCAGACATCAAAGAAAAATGCCCTTCTGCTTTTATACCTGAATATTCTTCTCCTACAAACATAACAGGAAAATCAAATTTCATATTATCTTCACACCATTTTACATCGTCAGAAAAAACATATATTTTGTCTATTTTTGTTTTTTCACTTAATATTTTAATACCTTTATCATAATATTCTTTTCCTACTATTTCGTGATTTGAATTTCCTACATAGTCTCCTCTTCTCACATGAATACATAGTGAATTTTCTTTTTTTATTACTTCCATTAAATTTTTAATATTTAATGATAATTCATCTTTTAAAGTAAAATCTTTACGTATAATATCTTCTATATCAGCAAAATATTTATAGCTTTGCCAGTATCCATCTAGATAAGCATTTGAACCAATATTTAAAATAGTTAGGTCAAAGTTAAAACTTTTTTCTATACCTCTTAATCTAAAAAATTTCCTTCTAAAATAATCAAAATATAAACCAAATTTACCATTGAAATTTCTATACAAAAAAGGAATTTTTGATTGTGATACACGATCAACATTTATTATATTAAAAATATCTAGATCATACTCTCTAAATGTAAAATTTGGACGTGGAGTTCTGTCCAACAAAAAACTTAAATCTAGTCCTAAGGAAGTGCCATATTTAACAGAAAGAGCCCTACCTAGAGCATATTGAAACATTTGATTCCCCATTCCACCTTTTAGTTTTGTAATAATCATTTATTTATATTTTCTTTATACCATTCATAAGTTCTCTTTATACCATCATTCAAATTTATTTTAGGACTCCATCCGAGTGCTTTTAATTTGGAAATATCGAGCAATTTTCTAGGTGTTCCATCTGGTTTCGATGAATCCCATACAATACTACCTTTGTATCCAACAATATCTTTTATAGTATTTGCCAGTTCTAAAATAGACAAATCCTCTCCTGTACCAATATTTATAATCTCTGGACTCGAATAATTATTCATCAAAAAAATACAAGCAGAAGCTAAGTCGTCTACATGTAAAAATTCTCGCTTTGGACTACCGCTACCCCAAAGATTCACCTCATTTATATTATTCTTCACAGCATCGTCAAATTTCCTTATCATTGCTGGAAGTACATGAGAACTCTCTAAATCAAAATTGTCGTTTTCCCCGTACAGATTTGTAGGCATAACGCTTATCGCATTCATACCGTATTCCTTTGCATATGACTGACACATAACTATACCTGCTATCTTTGCTATAGCATACGCCTTGTTTGTAGGTTCCAGTTCTCCTGTTAATAAATACTCCTCTTTTATGGGCTGTAGAGCTATCCTAGGGTATATACACGAGCTGCCTAGAAATAGTAGCTTCTTTGTATTGTTCTTATAAGCAGAGTCTATTATATTGGTCTCCATCATTAGATTCTCAGCTATAAATGATGCTGGGTAACTATTATTGGCAACTATGCCACCAACTTTTGCAGCGGCAAGAAATACGTATTCTGGCTTCTCTTCTTGAAAGAATTTAGCCACACTTAGTTGCGAGGTTAAATCTAGTTCTGTATGAGTTTTGGATATTATATTTGTATATCCATCTTTTTTTAGTTCACGAATAAGAGCAGATCCTACGAGCCCACTGTGTCCTGCTATATATATCTTTGAATTCTTTTCCATCACGTATGAAATAGGAATCGTTTTAAACGTGAATTTAAATATCTTCTTCCCATTCCTGTTTTTAAGTATAATTCTCTCGACAGTGCGTCTTCTTTATTTAAGCATGCTTCGTAATATATTATATCATATGGTCCTCGTCCTTTTGTATAAGTTGATTTACCTTTGTTATGTTGTTTAAAACGTTTCCGTAAGTCACTCGTATATCCAATATACCATTTACCATCTTTTTTACTTTTTAGTACGTAAGTATAGAACATATTTTATTTCATACGTGATAAATCATAAATAGAAATATATTTTTATACTAAATAATCCTTACTTGAAATACCTCTATCTTCAAACTCTTCTTTCATCATTAAAACAACTAAATCTTTAAATTTAATATTTGTATCCCAGTTTAGTTTCTCTTTTGCTTTTGTGCTATCACCCAAAAGTATATCTACTTCAGATGGTCTGTAATATGTGGGGTCGATACTCACCAACACTTTTCCAGATTTTTCGTCTATACCCTCTTCATTTAAACCTTCGCCTCTCCATACTATTTTATAGCCCACAAGCGAAGCAGCCTCTTCTACAAACTCTCTCACTGTATGAGTCTCTCCTGTCGATATAACATAATCATCTGGGGTGTCTTGCTGCAACATGAGCCACATAGCCTCTACGTAGTCTTTTGCATAACCCCAGTCTCTCTTTGCTTCTAGATTTCCTAGAAATATCTTTTCTTTTTTACCAAGTTTTATATCGGCCAGACCTTCTACTATTTTTTTGGTTACAAAGGTTCTACCTCGTCTTGGGGACTCATGATTAAAAAGTATTCCATTACAAATAAACATACCATATGAATCACGATAATTATTACATATCATATGTGAAAAAACTTTGGCACAACCATATGGACTTTGTGGATTAAATGGAGTTTTTTCACTCTGAGGAACTTCTGATACTTTTCCAAACATTTCACTAGAACCTGCTTGATAGAATTTTATTTTAGGATTGGCTTCTTTTATTACATCAAGCATGCGAAGAGTTCCAAGTGCGTCCACATTTGCAGTATATTCTGGAATATCAAAACTTACTCTCACATGACTCTGTGCTCCAAGATTGTATACCTCCTCTGGATTACTTAGTTTTATTACTCTTAAAATACTATTTGAGTCAGAAAGATCACCATAATGAAGTATTAGATTTTTATTGTCGGTATGGGGGTCTTGATATATTTTTTCCAATCTTTCGGTATTAAAACTTGATGACCGTCTTATCATTCCGTGAACTTCATACCCTTTTTCTAAAAGTAATTCTGCTAGATATGAACCATCCTGACCTGTGATACCTATTATTAGTGCTCGTTTTTTTGTTTTCATAATTTATTATGGTTTATTTATTAATTACTATTATCGAAAAATATTTATCGCCAGCTTTCTGGCAATACTATATCTCCAACAGAATCAGAAATAATACCAGCGAACTGACTTTCTTTCAAAACTCCTTCGCGAATCTTTTTAACAAAAGAAGCGATCTTTTTTAATTCTATTGTGTTTTTTTCATATGGACTAATAACAACTACAGGTAAATTTAATTCTTCTATTACTATTTTTATTGGTTCTACTAAATCAGAGTCATTGGAAATAACAATAGCCATATCATAAAGACCTTTATATCCATCATTTATTAAATGGGATGCTATATTAACATCTGTTCCTTTCTCTTCTGTTTTTATAACCTTTGTATATCCTTTTTCTTCAGCATTCTTCATCAAAATAGAATGAGTTAAAAAAGTCCCTTTTATAATTTCAACATTGGGTAAAGTTTTTAAAGCACGAAGATACACTTGTTGTCTATTTGGCTTGTCATAATCAGAATCATTTTCTCTTATTTTTACCAGAGCTGTAAAATATTTTATTTTTGAAATTTCATGATTTGGGAAAAGTAAACAAGATAATTTATTGATATTAAGCCATTTATATTTACTATTTTTAAAACAACCATAATATAGATTAAATCCGTCTATGTATACGTGGAGTCTCATTTCAATATAATACTAGTAAAATGCAGAAACCGCAACTTACGTTGCGGTTTCGCGTCCTGCCACCGAAGCAACAAGAGATGTACTTATATATTACCATTATACTTTTACTAAAGTCAAGTAATTACTCTAATTTATATATGATAATATTCTCCAGTGATAAATGGACCTTTCCTTAGCATTGTTTAATTATATTAAACCTATTACCCTTACGTAAGGACTGTCCTTGCAAGTTCTTAAACTTCATACCCTTTTTCTAAAAGTAATTCTGCTAGATATGAACCATCCTGACCTGTGATACCTATTATTAGTGCTCGTTTTTTATTATTCATACTATTTAGCTTGTGTTATGTTTAATTCTTTTTTATAAGTCTCAATAAAACCAGGAATATCTTTTTCAGATTGTATTATTGCTTCATTATACAATTTTTGGTCTTTAATAATTGCAGCAAATTGAATAAGTCTAACATGAGAACTAACAATAGAAGGGTCGAGAGAAATTGTCTTTTTATATGCATCAGCTACCCCATTTAAATCATTTTTCCATACATAAATCTGAGCCATGGCACGATATATTTGTGGATTTTTAGGTGCTATATTTTGTGCATCTTCTAAAATTTTAAATAGATGATTTCCCAAGGTTTCATTGTAAGGATTTCCTGTAAAAAAATTAAGTGTGTTATATAAATAAACAACACCGACATCCAATCTAACATCTGATTTATTTCTCTTTAAAACAACCTCAGCATAATCTAAAAATCCTTTTATATCATTTATAGCAAGTGGTAATAACTTACTATCATTTTTTAATTTCATTGGATCTGCACTATATAATTCATAAAGATTGTTTGCTATTAATCCAATATCCAAATCTTCACCAATACGAGATCCTCCCAATAAGTCTACAAAATGATATACTCTTACATTAACTGGCATATTAATAACACGATAATAATTAAAATCTTTTTGAGCTGGCCTAATCACAAAAAATATTAAAGATATTATTAAAACAATAAATAATATTGTAGCAATTGAATTTTTAGTAACTGAATTTGCGGATTTAATTATATTTTTTTTATGAGTTACTTCATCCTGTATAACAAAAACAATTCCAGCTAATACAAACAGGGTCATAATCGAATTCAAAGAATCAAAAACAAATAAGTTTTGAAAAAAATAACCCAAAAGGAATCCTCCTAAAATAGCAATTTGGGTATTATTTAATATTTTATTATTACGTAAATTATATAAACCATATAATATAGAAAATATAAATAGAAAATAGAAAATAAGAGCTGGGTATCCTCCTGACACACCAGTATCATAATAAATATTATGAGCACGATCTGTCCAGCCTTCATGCCCATATTCATTATCAGATATTTTTGGGTAAAAATGTTCTTGGAAGGCTATCATATAGTTCTCTGGACCATATCCAAAATATGGGTGTTCGTTCATAGATTTTTGTGCTACATCCCAAAAAACGAATCTGGTGCCAGACGCAACTTCAGTAAATTTGTTATGTAGTTTAGTGTTTGGTGTTACTAACTGAATCCATGAAAAATAGAAAATTGCTATCCCAAGAATAATTCCAATAACACCTAATACTCTAAGTACTTTTTGTTTTGATAATGCTAAATAAAATGTAATTGCTACTGCAATACTTACAATTATTCCTATTAAAGATCCACGTGCACTACCCAAAATTCCATATCCCATAAAAAAGCCATATATACTAATAAATAGTGGGGACAATAGAATTAACACGATAGTTATTCCTATCAACCATTTATTTAAAATGGTAGTAGGTTTTGAGGCTAATATAAAAAGTCCAAATGCTAAAATAAAAATTAAATATGCTGAAGCTAAAGAAGAATTACCCATTAAACCGCCCCCTGAGCTGTTCTTTAGAAAACTAAACAAATGAAAACCTTCATCTCCTGTCCATACAGAAAGAGTTAATATAAAACCACCAGATATAAACCAGTTCATTAATTTATATAAATATTCAGATCCATTCCGTTTTACTAAAGATGCAATAATAAGTGCAAAAGCAAGAGAGTGGTATAGAGTTAAAAGCCCTGTCCCCCTTCCGAGTGATGACCAGAATGATAGATGTGTATTTACAGCTAAAATACCTGCGAGGGTCATCCAAAAAATAAAGCAAAATAAGGGTAGAAAATATAAATAAGTTTTTTTACTTAGCCTGTATGATATATCTACAACTTGAGTATATATCCAAAATGCCGTTAAAATTTCTACAACTCCGTAAAATAAATATGTTTTAGGGCTTGTATATATAGATGTTACATTTCCGAGTACAAAAATAGGTAATATTAAAACCAATATCAAACTACCATATTTTAATACATTATTCGCGAAAGTACTGTCATAATTATATTTAATTAAATTCATGTTATTTATTATACACTGTAAAATACAAAAAACCACCCATAAAGGATGGTTTTTTGTATAAATTTAAGGTTATATATCCTGGTTTAAACTTTTAGATTAAACCAATCCAACCAACATCTACAGACTAGAAACTAGCTGTAAGTGTAAGTGCTGTAAGACCATTAGTTATAGATGCGCCAGTTGGAGTTCCTGAAGCTGTTCCATAATTGATTGCAGTAGCAGCAATTGTTGTTGTTGAATTTGATGCACCACGTAGAGCAGCTGCAAATGTAAATGTGCGAGCTGAACTTGCTGGTATTACATATGAAACGCCTGCTGTATCACCTACCATTGTTGATGGTGCTGATGCAGTTACGTTTGATAATGCTGTAGCATAACCTGTACCAGAAACTGTCATAAATGTAAGTGGTGTAGCACTTACATACAAGTCGTTGTTACTGTTGTTTGTTAGAGTAAATACATATGTTGCATTGTATCCAACTGTACTATTACCTTGTACAATTGCTGCACCTAGGGTTGCTGAAGAAGCACTTAGGGCAACTGCGTTTGTAGTTAGAGTAAGAGTACTTGCTGTACGAGTACCAGCTGTTAATGTTGCTGTACCATAGTTAGCATCTGTTACAGTAATATTAGCTGCATCAAATGATGTAGCAACTGAAGCAGATCCTGGAAGTGCCTTTATATCAGCTTTGATAGTAAAGTCTGTCCAAACATCTAATGCTAAAGGAACAGTTAAGTTACTAAATGTAACAACACCTGTACTTGTATTTAATGATCCACCTGCAACATCTGTTCCATTTACTATTAATCTAAAATTACTGAAGTCTGTTTTAGTTCCAGCAATTAAAGTAACTGGTAATGTGTTTAGTGTTGCTGTGTTGTTTGATGCCTTAATACTGAACACACCTAGAGTAGCACCAGCTGTTGTTTGTGTAAGAGAAACAATTTGCTGGCCTGCTAATGGTGATGAAGGACTAAGTCTTGAGTATATAACTGCTACAGAACCTGTTGCAGTTAATGTTACTGTATTTTCTCCTGCTGGTGATACTGGATTAATAGTATCAAAGTAACCAACTTCACTTGTTGTTCTTATTCCATTCAAAGTAGTAGTAACATTTTGAGTTGTTATAATCTTGTCTGTTGCAGAAAGAACTGATGCACTAACAGCTAAGTCAGGATTTGTTCCTGGAGTAACTGTGTAGTTAAGACCATCAAATCTTACTAGATAGTCAGAACCAACTGTTATTTCTGTTGAATCAGCTGAACTTGAAAGAGTCTTTGTTGCAAGAACTTTTCCACTGTTGTCATGAAGTGTAACTGTACTGAAGAACAACCATGGTCTTACAGAGAAGTGTGCATCAACACGAGAAACCTTAACTGGACCTGCTGTTGCTTGTAATCTTACTGCTGCTACATCTTTAGTTTCACCTTTCTTAATTGAAATAAGAGAAGCAACATATGATGAAGTTGAAGCTGTAAGTGATCCATCTGTATTACCTGTAGCTACTGTTGTAGCTGTAGTTCCACATGATGCACCTGTTGTTGAACTAAACAAAGCACCTGCTGTACATCCTGCTACTGTTGTAGTAGTTGTTGTAGTTGTAGTTGTAGTTGTAGTTGAACCTGCGTTTGCTTTAGCCATTGAAGCTTTACCAAACATTCCATCAGCTGTTAAACCGTTTGCTGCTTGCCAAACTTTAACTTTAGCTGCTGTCATTTTACCGAAAGAACCGTCTGCTGGTGAACCTACAAGAGTCTGAAGAGTCTTTACGTATTCACCTTTACTACCAACCTTTAGGGTCATAGTACCGAAATCATAAGAAGCGAATGCTGTTGTTGTAACAAGAGCAAATGCAACCAATGTTCCTACTAAATATTTTTTGAACATAATGTTTTTATAATTGTATACACGTTTAAATTAATTTCGACTAATCTCTGGGTACGACTAATAATAATGTACTCAAAGAAAAAAATTAATGTGTGTGTATTTAATAAGAATTAAGAATTAGGAATTAATAATTAGGAATTGATAAACAACTCAGAATTAATAATTAATAAAAATTAATAATTATCTTTTACTAATCTCTAAATAACAGAACTCTAGACCATGACCTCTTTCTCTATCAAAAAAAGTTGCAATGGTTTTAAAGAAATAATATTTAGAATTGTAAACTAAACTAAATAACTCTGCCTGTCCTTACCCTTCTAAAGAATTTCTTACGAAAGTAAAGAAAAGACGAGACAAGCATATCTGCCTTGTCGACAGGGCCGATACCACATCTTGAATCGAGTATCGATATAGATTATTCTTTTGCGCTCCTCTATCAAAGCAGCACGAGAATAAAAAATAAAAACAAAAGAAACAAAACGGATCTGACCAGAGAGAACTCAATTGAGAAATTAAGAATTAGGAATTAGGAATCCACAAAGGACCACTAATTAAGAATTCAAAATAAATAATTCCGGCTACAAGCTATTTGGTATTAACAACTTATAGTATTAAATTTTCAATGATCTTCTCTTCCCAAATGTACTTATATAAAACAAGAACATAGGGATACTATATACTACCACATCTAGCAATAAAATACCAGGGGTAATACACATAAATATTATATATGGAGTCATTTAAATATGCAACATATATGACCCAATTACGGATTAAAAATTAGGAATTAAGAATTAGAAATACGAGCATACAATGAGGCCGTAGTGGGACTTGAGGGTGATACTCAGCTATACCCCTGTTTTGTGATTACATATGGATTAAATATCCACCTAGACATTCATTAAAACACTCCCCAGAAAGCTCCGCTTTCTGGGGAGTGTTTTAATGATTCATAATTCATAATTTTTAATTCGTAATTATACTATACCTGCTCCATCTTTTTGCACCTGTCTTTTTGATGTGTCCTTTAGAGATGAGGGTGTTTAATTCGCGTTGAATTGTCTTTTCTGAACAGTTCGTGAATGCCAGTGATATGTCTTTTATTGAAATTCCCTCTTCACCGATTTGTATGCCTTTCTTATCTTTTATCATGCTCAATATTTTTGCTGTTCGGTCATTTCTGTCTGATAGATTTGTCTCATAAGATTTTATTTTTTGAGGATAAGAAAGCGATAAAGGACTCTTGCGATTTGTAAGAGACATTCCATCTAATGATGTCCCTTTGTTGTTTGAAAATTGCTCTTTATTGTGATTAAAACTATCTACATTTCCGAGAGATATTTCGCTCTCATTTTCCTCTGGCAGATGAAACATTTTGTCGTCCAATTTGAAAGTAAAATGTTTGTCTTTCTCTTGGCTTGATTTCAAATCAGAAGCTAGTATAGAGAACTCTTTTTTTAGTATTGAAGTATTCATCTCTGAGATGAAACCTATAGTATGAGCTATCTCTATAAAAGAAAGTAGTTCGTATATGTGAGTTAGTGATACAGAAATATAAGAATGCTTTTCTACTGGAGACAATGTAGAGAGCTTATATATATCGGACAGAAGTTCTACACCTAGTAAACGAAGCTTCCCCTTTAGTGCATCGTCTGTGTCCATGCAATCAGAAACCAAATACAAAGCTGTCACTAGCTTCTCTGTCTTTTTGTTTGCAAAATGAGAAACATGTATATTTGACAATGATTTTATATCAGAGACATCAGAATGTCCGTATGTATTTAAGCTTGTCTTTTGTATGTCTTTTTGATTATTTATCATGTCTTTTTAGTATCACTTGATGAGTACTTATGTCTTTAATGTGTCCATTATACACTCATTTTTCTTGAGTGCAATAGGAAGAAAAATGAGTGTATAAAATTAATAATTAGGAATTAGGAATTAAGAATTGAATACAGAAATAATTATAAAATAATTGAAAATTTGGAATTTTAAATACGAAACACAGGTTCATTTTTTAGACGTCGGATATCTATTAGTAAACAGGTGTCCGACGTCTAAAATTGAGCTCCTGATCACATTCTTAATTGTTAATTCTTAATTTGTAATTGACCTTAAGTGTGGATAACTTTTACATTAATATAATCCCTAGATGAACAACACCCGAAGCCAATTTTGATGTTGGAAGTCTTAAGATTTTAATAGATGGATATGCTATAATGCATACACAAATTGTGATCCAAATTGAGATGGTTTTAAGACAAATTACTGAGTGTTTTTTAGATTACTAAATTAAATATTATTAACTTAATTAACAAAAGATAGGACCCCACTTACCGAGGAAATATCCCAAGAGAAATGGCAAAAAAAGATAAAGAAAAAGAAGATGTTGAGAGCACATCCAAACAAGGAAATAGGAAGAATAAAAATATTAAGAAAGTAGAAATGAGAGAAGAGATTCGCATGAGTATTTGGGGTATAACTTTTATGTTTCTCGGTCTTTTGATAACCTTATCTGTTTTCAAAATGGCTGGTCCTGTGGGCGATTTTATTTACGATAAATTGAGTGCATTCTTTGGGCTTGGGTACTTTCTCCTACCTGTACTTCTAGTAGTGATAGGATATTCTTTTTTGAAAAAAGAAAGACCACAAGTTGCAAAAATTCACGCTATCTTTGGTCTCGCTACACTACTCTCTACACTAGGAATAATGGACCTCGCAGCCAATGGAAAAGAGGCATCGGTCAATATAACTTTTGGTGGGTATCTAGGTAGTATTGTCGCATGGCCATTCTTGAAACTTTTCGGAGTATATGCAGGGATACTTTTGCTTGGAGCAATACTCATTACCTCTCTTATTATCTTGTGTGACGAGAGACCAAACTTGGTAGAACTATTTAAAAAGTTTTGGAGTTTTTTGAAGAGAGATATTCGTACACCAAAAATCGATAATGAAGAAGGGGAAGAAAATTACGAATTAGAAGAAAATAAAATAGAGACAAAAGAATCAGCAGTAAAAACAAATGTAGTAGAATACGATGAGAACCCCGTAGAAGAAAAACAAGAAGGTCGCGCTTCAAAGGACACTGCGCGACATGATTCTGCAGAATCAGATATGAAGGTAAAGAAATTTACTACTGACTACATACCTCCCCCAATGTCTCTCTTAGAAAAAGATAAGGGTAAGCCAAACACAGGAGACATGAAAGGCAACATGAATATAATACAGAGAACTCTCCTCACCTTCGGTGTATCCGTAGAAATGGATGAAGTAACTGTCGGACCAACTGTTACTCGCTACGCAATGAAACCTGCACAAGGAGTAAAACTCTCACGCATAGTAGGACTTCAAAATGAACTAGCACTAGCACTCTCTGCACGTACTATACGTATCGAAGCACCTATCCCTGGAAAGTCACTTGTGGGTATCGAAATACCAAACAAAGTAAAATCTATGGTTGGACTCGCTACACTTCTATCTGATGATTTATTCCAAAACTCTGCAAAGCCACTCACTGTCGCACTCGGACGTGGACTATCTGGAAAGTCAGTATTTGGAAACATAGCAAAAATGCCACACTTGCTAGTAGCAGGAACAACTGGTTCTGGTAAGTCTGTAACAATACACTCAATCATCACTTCCCTACTCTACAAAAATGGACCAGAAGATTTGAGACTAATACTAGTGGATCCAAAAAGAGTAGAACTAACTTTGTATAACAAAATCCCCCACTTACTCACTCCAGTTATTACTGACCCAAAGAAAACAATCTTGGCTCTAAAGTGGGCAGCAAAAGAAATGGATAGACGCTACGACTTACTCCAAGCTCATTCTGTGCAAAATATAGAATCATACCAATCTAATGTTTATGGAAAAGCAAAGAAAGATGAGGTTATAGAAAAACTCCCTTATATAGTTATCTTTATCGATGAACTTGCAGATATAATGCAGTCATACCCTAGAGAGCTAGAAAGTGCTATCGTTCGTCTTGCTCAGATGTCTCGTGCTGTGGGAATACACTTAATACTATCTACACAGAGACCATCTGTGAATGTCATCACAGGACTAATCAAGGCCAATATTCCTACTCGTGTAGCTCTACAGGTGTCATCACAGATAGACTCCCGAACTATTTTAGACCATGGTGGTGCCGAACTACTAGGTGCTGGAGACATGCTCTACTCTTGTGCAGAAACTCCTCACCCAGAGAGAATACAGAGTGCATTTATATCTGAAGAAGAAGTTAAAAAAGTGGTAGAATACTTACGTAAGGCTTATATAGATGAAATACCTAGTACAATAGAACTATCTGGAAGTATAGATAAAGGAGGAAACAATCTTTTCAATGACAGTATCGGTGGAGATGATGGAGATGATGACCTATATGAAGATGCAAGAATGACAGTTATAGAGGCAGGCAAAGCATCTACTTCATACCTACAGAGAAAACTTGGTATCGGATACGCTCGCGCAGCTAAACTCATAGATATGCTAGAAGAACGTCATGTAATAGGAGCTGGTAATGGAGCAAAACCAAGAGATGTACTAGAAAAAGGAGTGAATAATACAGATGATATGATTATGGGTAAGGAATAATTAGGAATTAGGAATTTAGAAACAATAAGAGGGGTAAAAAATTAGGAATTAAAATACAATAAGAATACAGATACAATTATGCAATTAAAAACTATAAAAAATAAAAATATGAAATGGTGGCTAGGAACAATATCCTGCGTAACACTATTTTCTATTATTATGATTTTTGGTTATGAAAAAATGTTCTTTATGTTCCATGGAGTAAAAATAGAAGCTAGTATGGTACAAAGTGTTGACTCTCCCCTAACGATAGTGTCTGGCAAAGCAGAGAAAGCTATATACTTATCTCTAAACGGTAGAGAAATATTTATAGATAAAAAAGGAAACTTTTCTGAATCGATAGCAGTGCTTCCTGGATTTTCTGTAATCACACTTAGCGCTGAAGATAAATTTGGAAAGACCGCAGAGAAAAAGTTTGAAATGGTTAAAGAAGAAAGTGTGCCAGCAGTAGCATTAGCAGCAACTAGTAACTAGAAATAAGGAAACTAAATTTAAATTTAAAATATATCTTTCCAAAGGGTACGAAAATTTTTTACTAAAAATTTTCTGAAGTGTTCGTTTCGACAAACTCACAACCCCCTTTGATAAGAATATTTTAAATTTAAATTTAGTTAGTAATTTATTAATTAACATAATCATATATGATAAAAAAAGCAAAAAAGGCTCCAAAAGAAACAGGTGGTGCAATAGAAGATACAATTAGATCAATCCAAACAAAGTTTGGAGAAGGTGCAATTATGAAACTTGGAGATGCTCCAAAGGTAGACATAGATGTCATTCCTACTGGCTCAATAGGGCTAGATATGGCTCTAGGAGTAGGTGGAGTACCAAGAGGCCGTATGATAGAAATATATGGACCGGAATCATCTGGTAAGACTACCCTAGCACTACACATAGTAGCTGAAGCTCAAAAGAAAGGTGGTGTATGTGCTTATATAGATGCTGAACACGCAATGGATCCAGACTATGCTGCTAAACTAGGGGTAAACATAAAAGACCTGCTTATATCTCAACCAGACAATGGTGAACAAGGATTAGAGATTACAGAGAGTCTTATTCGCTCTGGCAAGATAGATGTTATCGTTATCGACTCAGTAGCAGCATTAACACCCAAAGATGAAATAGAGGGAGATATGGGTCAATCACACGTAGGTAAACAAGCACGTCTAATGTCTCAAGCTCTTAGAAAGCTTACTGCTATAGTTGCCCACTCAAAAACTGTAGTTATATTTATCAACCAGATTCGTATGCAAATAGGAGTCATGTTTGGTAATCCTGAAACAACTCCAGGAGGAAAGGCATTGAAGTTTTATACTACTATCCGTCTAGATATTCGCCGTATTGCTCAGATAAAAAAAGGTGAAGAAGTAGTAGGAAGTAGAACAAGAGTAAAAGTGGTAAAAAATAAAGTCGCTGCCCCATTTAAACAGACAGAGTTTGATATACTTTACGGTGAAGGAATTTCTCGAGAAGGAGAAATAATGGCTCTAGGCGAAAAACTAGGAGTTATCAGTAAATCAAGTGGAGCTATATACACTTATCTTGGAACTGCAAAACAAAAAGAAAAAGGACCGGTAGAAGAAATAAAACTAGGTCGTGGATATGATGCAGCTCGTACTTTTCTTCGTGGAAACAAAAAACTCTCTGATGAAATACTAAAAGAAGTAAGATTGAGATTTGGAGAGATACAAAGTACTGGTGGAAGTTCAGGAGATGAAGAATAAGAAGAATTAAGAATTTATAATTACGAATTAGGAATACAGAGTGGGTTGCCGAAGGCAACCCACTCTGTATTTATTTGTGTCCCCTGTTTTAATTTATTAAATATCTATACTGATTCACTAAAATAACCTATGGTAAAATCAATAGATTGGCTTACATATGCCATAGTAAATACTTAGCATTTAAAAAATATATTGAATAAAATAAACTAACTCACTTTACGCTATAGCGTAAAGTGAGTTAGTTTATTTATAAAATTATTATATGCTAGAAATCTAACGATTCATAGGCTCAATGACCTCTAATATACCCATTAAATATTGCCTTGAGAATAGCAGTACATTCTGTTATAATCGACTTATTATTAAATCGCTAGCAACTAATTATATATGCTTGAATACAGTGAAATTTGTACAAAAAAAATAATAATCTACGAGAATGAGCCATGTGAAGTTATGGAAAACCATGTAGCCCGTACTCAACAAAGAAAGCCTCAAAATCAGGTAAAGCTAAAGAGTTTACTATCTGGACGTACTTGGAATACAGTATTTCATGCATCAGACAAGGCAGAGGAAGCAGATATTAGTAAAAAAGAAGTTAAATTCTTATATGCTAGTAAAGATGAATTTTGGTTCTCAAGCCCTACTGATCCAAAAGACCGTTTTACAATTACAGCAAAAATCATTGGCGATGCATCTAAATTCTTAAAAGCCAACGAAAATGCAACTGCAGTAGTCTGGGATAATGATGGAGAGGAACAAATCATAAAGATATCTACTCCTATCAAAATGGAATTTGTAATCAAAGACTGTCCACCATCAATAAAAGGAAGTACTGCTTCAGGTGGAGGTAAACTTGCAACACTTGAAAATGATGTAAAAGTTCAAGTTCCCTTCTTTATAGAAACTGGCGACAAGGTTATAGTAAATACTGAAACTGGTGAATATGTAGAAAGAGTACAGAAATAAAAGTTAGTAACTAGGATTTAGAGACTAGGTACTAGCAAATACAAAATATACAGTTGGGATTACCCATTCAAAGGCCGTCGGAAGACGGCCTTTGAAATTTACAGTGATTAATCTTTCTTTACCGGTCTAAACCTATGGGTTTGATTTGGTAATCTATAAAATATTAAAATACCTGACGAAAAACAATAAAAACCACCCGGATGGGTGGTTTTTATATTTGAGTATTAGTCTACTATTGTTATTCCTGCTGAGCGAGCTGAACCTTCTATTATTTTCATTGCTCCTTCTATGTTTTTAGCATTAAGGTCGGGCATTTTCTTAATAGCGATCTCTTTCACTTGAGCTTTTGTGATAGTACCTACTTTTGAAACGTTTGGTTTTCCTGAACCTTTCTCTACTCCTGCTGCTTTTAATATTAGTCCAGCAACTGGAGGAGTTTTGATTTTGATATCATAAGTTCTATCTTCAAAAACAGTAATAAGAACTCCAACTGTTTCCCCTGCCATAGCGGCAGTCATTGCGTTAAACTTTTGACAGAATTCGGCAATGTTTACTCCGGCTTGTCCTAGTGCAGGTCCAAGTGGTGGAGCTGGTGTAGCCTTTGCAGCTGCGATTTGTAATTTTACTTTCTTTATAATTTTTTTTGCTGCCATATAAATAGATAATTAAGAATTAATAATTAGGAATTAAGAATCTAGTGATTATTTTCTAGAAAATACTTAATAATTGAAGCTTAGCGTAACGGGTGTAATATAACATAATTGGGCTCATAATACAATGTAGTAAGGAGAAAGTAGCAGGTAGTAAGGATAAGTGTATTTTAATTAGTTTAAGATTTTTAAAAATCGATTAAATAGTATTAGATGCGAGGCAAAGATGGGCATTATGAATATTTTATAATTGAATCAAAATAGACGTCCGACATCTGTTGGTACAGGTGTCGGACGTCTATTAAGATGATGCTATTTTACTAATAGTAAAATTAAAAAAATGGCATTAGATGCGAGGCGCAGGCGAGGATTGCGACCAAAATGTATATTGATACATTGCGGAAGCAACCGGAGCCTGCAACAAAGCAGATAATGCCATTTTTTTAATTTTAAAGTTTTTTGATTTGTAGGAAGTCTAGCTCAACTGGAGTCTCACGTCCGAACATTGAAACAAGGACTTTTATCTTACCGCGTTCACGGTCTACATCACTAACCTTGCCTTCAAGGTCTTTAAATGGACCATCTGCAATACGAACCATCTCTCCTACTTCTGTATCTATCTGGTGTTTATTTTTTGAATCAACTTTTTCCATTCTACTGAAAAGTTCATCAACTTCATTTTTGGCCAATGGAACTGGATTTACCCCTGCTCCTACGAAACCTGTTACGCGAGGAGTATTTCTAACTACGTACCATGAGTTGTCGTCTACTATCATATCTACAAGTACATAACCTGGGTAAACTTTTTCCTCAACTTCAACACGCTTTCCAGCTTTTATTTTTATTTTCTTTTCAACCGGAACAACAACAGAAAATATCTTATCGTTCATTCCAAGTGAATCTATACGCTGTTTCAAATTACGCATAACTGCATTCTCATAACCAGCATAAGTATGAATTGCGTACCAATTTCTTTCTCCTCTTAATTCTTGTTTTGCCATAATATATTAAAAATCTGCCTACCGGCAGGAAGGTTATCTTGTTAATAATAATTTAAGACCTTGTCCAAATATAAAATCTAGAAAACCTAGATAGTACGCAACTATAGCAGATACTGCTAAAACAGAAATAGTAAAATATATTGTTTGTTTTTGAGTTGGCCAGGTTACATTTTTACCTTCTGCTATTACTTCTTTTATGTATTCTTTAGTTTTATTCATCCCATCAGAGATAGTTTCGCCAAAGTTGAAACGTATCTAATTAAATATTGTTAATAATATAAGCTTTATAATTGTTTTTACTATCTATGTAGAAAATAAATCACACATCTCTAACAGGGACTTGTATATTTTCTTAGTTCTAGTAAAAAACACCCCGGGGGTGTATTAAATATATATTAACACTTTTATTGAGATAGCGCAATGTAGAACAAAATAGACGTCCGACACCTGCCGTAGCAGATGTCGGACGTCTATTTTTATGATTTAAACTATCTTATCTCGTAAGCTATAGATACATTTGAAGTTATTTTATTTTCTCCCTTGGGAAGAACAGGTGCTTCGGGAGCAGAAACTAAACTATCTACTGCCATGGTTTTTGCATATACTCCATAATTATTACCAGTATTTTCTGAAAAACTTACAACCTTACCAAGAGTAACTCCAAGTTCTTTAGACAAAACTTCGGCTTTAGCTTTTGCATCTATTATAGCTTTTGAGCGTGCTTGATCTTTAAATGCTTCTTCATCATCTATAGAGAATGTTGGACCACTTATATCTGTCACACCAATAGCTGTTAATCCTGTGCGTACGATACTTGCATTGTCTACAACACGTATTTTTATAGTTATAGATTGCATAGCTGTGTAACCTATTATTTTTGGTTCTTGGGTTGGACATGGGTAAACAAGACAAGCTACTTGCCCATAAGAATATTTTGGTGAGAGACCTCCGTATTCTGATTTAATATCTTTGTCTTCTATTTTTTGTTCTTTTAGATAAGCTAATGTTTTTGTAATTGATTCATTTAGAAGAGTTTGTGCTTCTTTTGCTGTCTTACCTTCTTTATTTAGATTTACTGTTAATGATGCAATATCTGAAACAGCTAGAATATCCCCTGTTCCACTTACTGATATAACATTGGCTGGCTGATTTCCACGACCTACATAAGCACTAGATTTAATCTCATTGTACAGTTTTACTACTGTAAGTAGAGAAATTACTATTATTAATGCAAAAATTGAATTCTTTATTTTTTTCTCATTTAAAAATGTTTCCATATTTTTTGTGATAGCTCATCAAAGACAAGACATATCTTATTGGTTATTGTTAATAATATTTAGTGTGACCCATATATTTATTATAGCACGGTCTCTATAAACTAGCTCTCTTGATCTGAGAATCAACTATATTTAACAAATCTATATGATTGAAATCAATATTCACATATAAATCTGTGAGTGTTGACAAATATCCATAAAGTGATAGAGTACATAAAAAGTGCTCATCAATAACAAAATTAACAGCAAAATGGAAACAGAAAAATTAATGCCCAAAAACATTTTAATAGAATTTATTTTCGGTGAAGAGATAATTCGTATTTTAGAAAAAAGAATGCCAATCAGAGAACTCAAAACAGAGTCACCTTTATTTATGGACTACTACAAAATGATGCAGCCTAGCCTAATAGAACCATTGGCAAAACAAATTGCTATGAAAATACTTGCAGAAGGTAAAGGAATCGAGATTATTGCTGGAAGCACATCTCCAATCCTTGCATTTGAAGTTGCATCCATTCTTAGACTTCCATTTTTATGGGTAGTAAATGAAAAAATGCCAGAAGAGGTTAAGGGTAGAAAAGTTGCTTTTGTAACAGATAATATTTGCACAGGGAAACATACATTCGAGGCCTTGCATTATATTAAACACAATTACGCAAAATGCGAAGACGTGTATTGCGTTTTTGATTACAATTTCAATCTAAACAAAGGACTAAAAGATATAAACATCTTTTCTCTTCTTGAAATTGAAGATATCAAAGATTTAGAACAAATAAGTAAATGGAAAGAAAATTCCAGATACTTGTTTGGAAAAGAAAACAGGAAAGAAATCTCTCCTGCGATTGCTGGTTAATTTTTAATTCAATTAAGCCTTCTTTTATTAGAAGGCTTTTTTATTCTTTATTGAGAGCTTCTATGGGGTTTAATTTTGCTGCATTTTGTGCAGGAAATACTCCAAATATAATACCTATAATACCCGATACAGAAACGGCAATAATTACACCCCAAATAGGTACTATGAACTTCCATGCTAATCCTAGACTCTGTGCTATTTTAGAAATAACAAATGCGCCGAATGCTCCACCCATAACCCCTATAACACCACCTATGATAGTTAGTAGTATTGATTCGACTAAAAATTCATACATAATATCGCGATTGCGAGCACCAAGAGCTTTTTTTAATCCTATCTCTCCGATACGTTCTGTCACTATGACATACATAATATTCATAACCCCTACCCCACCTACAAGCAGAGATATAGAGGCAATAGCAATAAGCAAAAATGTAACTGCGCTCAATATAGTATCGAAAGTTCCTAAACTCTCTGACTGAGTAGTAACTTTAAAATCATCACGAATAGGGTCTGTAATATAATGATTTTTTCTTACAATATCTGCTACGTCTAGAGCTGTGGCATCTGCCTTGGTATTGTCTATCAATCCTATAACTGAATAAATAAGATAATCTATGCCTTGAATTTTCTTTTGAAGAGTTGTGACTGGAATAAAAGCTTGGTCGTCGTCATTCATAGGACCAAATCCTCCTTTCTTTGCATATACCCCGATAACTTCAAAATTATAATTACCTATTCTTATCAACTTACCTACGGGATCAACTCCATCAAATAAACTTGTAGCTAGCGTGTTACCAAGTACTACAACTTGGGCAAGAGCTTTGTCTTCTTGAGAAGAATAACCTCTACCTTCTTCGATGATTCCTTTATCAATATCAAATCTATCTGCACTTGCTCCAAAAATAAAAACATTTTTTGAAACATTTTTATATGTTACTATTTGCTGACCGATAGAAGCTCCGTATGCATTTTTTACATTTGGAATATTTTTAATATCTTCTACATCTCTCATTTTCAAACTTGTGATTGGAATAGCATTTGAAGCAGAAGAATTTGCTTGTTTTGAACCTGATCCAGAGTTTGAACGTGCCTTTGTAGAATCAGGAAGTGAAGTTTCAAGAGTAATAATATTTGAACCAAAAGCATCTATTTGGGAATTTATATAACTCTTAAAACCCTCTCCTGCTGATAGTACAAGGATAACAGTACCTATACCAATCATAATACCGAGAGTCGTCAAAAAAGTCCTAGAAGGATTTGATTTAACACCACGTATAGCTTGTTTGATATTGTTATTCATAACGTAATGCAACTATTGGGTCGAGCTTAGCTGCTTTTAATGCGGGATAAAGACCAAATATAACTCCGGTAAGAATAGACACAAAAACAGCGAGTATTATAGCCATAGGTGAGATAATAAAAGCCCAATCATAACCTGCAAACCTCGCTCCGAGTGCAATCAAATAAGAAATTAATATTCCTGAAATAATACCTAAAATACCACCTGAAAGAGTCAGGACTATTGATTCAAATAGGAATTGATTTCTTATATTTCTTTTGGTTGCGCCTATTGCTTTTCGAAGACCTATCTCGCGTGTACGCTCTGAAACTGTCACAAGCATAATATTCATAATACCAATACCTCCTACTATGAGCGATATGCCTGCCATTAAACTCAAAAATATACTAAGCGTACCTGTAATACTAGTCAGAATTTTTATTGCATCTACTAGATCGCGAACAGAAAAATCGTCATCTTCTGGGTTTTTAATATTGTGTTGTTCACGCAAAACACGAGCGACATCATCTATTGTTGTTTTTACATTTTGAGAATCATTTACTTTCAGTCTTAGAAATTGAATATAATCTATACCAAGTAACTGACGTTGTCCTATAGAAAAAGGTATAAAAACTTGGTCATCTTGGTTTTGAAAAGCCACAGTTCCCATTTTCTTTTGAACTCCTATAACTCTAAATGGAATACTACCTGTGTCTCCTGTCACAGCAGGATTATTGTTTGGTATTTTAATTTTAACAATCTTTCCAAGTTCATCACCATAAGGAAATAAATTGGTTGCTACGTCATACCCGAGAACCATAACATTGTTACCTGCCCTGCCTTCTTCTTCAGAGAAAAATTGACCTTTTTCCATTTCTACATTCTGAACATTTGGATAGCTCCCATCTGTAGCTGTAAAAGTAGTATCTAGACTTTCTCTTCCAGATATCAAAGTTGCACTACCACGAACGGTAGCTGCAACTGCAGTAGCATAAGGAACATTGCCCTTATCTTTTATTGCTTCTACATCGCGTAATTTTAATGTTTTTATTTGAATACCAAAAACAGAAGCTGGAGGACCATTTTCATTGCTCTTTCCAGGGAGTACCCCTACTAGATTGGTTCCTAGTTTGGTTACTTGTCCAAGCACTAGAGATTGTGCACCAGCACCAAGAGACATGATAATGATAACTCCAGCGACACCGATAATAATACCTAAAATAGTCAGAAAAGTTCTTCCTTTTCTTGAAAGTAAGTTTTTAACAGTTGTTTTAATTTCAGATAAAAAGTTTTGCATTCATTTAGTCTTCTATTTGCTTTGAGTGTACTCTATCTTTTTCTTCTACTTTGCGATCTGATACTATTTCTCCGTCGCGTATAGTCACTATACGTTTTGAATGATTAGCAACATTTAAATCGTGAGTAACTAAAATAATAGTGCGACCTTCTTTGTTTAGATTCTCTAAAATATGCATAACGGTACTACCACTTTTTGAGTCTAGGTTACCTGTAGGTTCATCGGCAAAAATAACTTTTGGATTACAAACCAAAGCACGAGCTATAGCTACGCGTTGTTTTTGACCACCAGAAATCTGATTGCTCATGTAGTTCATTCTCTCAGTCAGGTTGACTGCAGCTAGGGCTTCTTTGGCTTTTTTCTCGTGGCCGATTTTTGAATCACTATACAAAAGAGGTAGAATTACATTGTCCAAAACTGATGTTCTAGGCAAAAGATTGAAAGATTGAAAAACGAAACCAATATGTTTATTACGAATTACTGCCAACTGGTCATCATCTAGGTCTTTTGTATTTTCACCTTCAAAGATATACTCACCTGAAGTAGGTCTATCCAAAAAACCAATAGTATGCATGAGCGTAGATTTACCTGATCCAGATGGACCAATGATAGCGATAAACTCCCCTTCTTCAACAGTCAGGTTTATATCTTTAAGAACGTGAGTTATTACATCACCATTTTCGTAATTTTTTACAATATTTTTAAGTTCTATCAACATCGAGATACTAAAATTTTAATAATAATTTATTTTCTATATTTAACTATTTATTTGATGTATAAATTTAATTAAGTAAAATTTACAAAAGAAAAATTATTTAGTTTTTATCAAAACAACAAATTCGTCATTTTCTTTCAAGCCACTTATAACTTCTATAGTACTTCCATCTCCTTCTAACCCAGTAGTAACAGGTACCTCTTTAAATGACTTAGTTCTTGTATTGTCTACAACACGAACAATCTTGTTGCCAGTATTGTCTGAGATAATAGCACGTGAAGGAATAGTTAGAACGTGATCTTTTTCTTTTAGCTTAATAGTCATGTTTGCTGTCATACCTGGACGTAGATCACTCGCTTGTTCAACACTTGCAGTTATTTTATAGTTTACAACTCCTGAAACAAGTGTAGATGAAGGATCTATCTTTGTTATACTACCTTTAAATATTTTATCTGAACCAAATGCATCATAACTAATATCTATAGGCATACCAATATTAACACCAGCAATATTTGCTTCATTTATATTTGCTTCAATATAAATATTTGAAACATCTTGAAGAACAATAACTTGTTTCAAAGCAGATGCTAGCTCACCTTGTTTTATATCTATACTTGTTATAGTTCCACCAAGTGGAGCAACAATAACAGTGTCATTGTATTTTGCTGTAGCTTGTTGAACCTGACCTTCTGCGGAAATAATATCAGCTTTAGCTAAATCAATATCAGATGCACGAGCGTTTGCTTGCTTTAATGCGAGCTCGGCTCCCCTTTGATCGATTAGTGATTGAGAGGAAGACAAAGCAGATGCTTGAGTCTTGAGCGCAGATTGATAAGCGTTGTAATTTGTTAAATAATTTGATGCTTTTTTGTTTGGTATTTCAATTTTCCAATCAGTAACACTAATATTGCTAGATGGGAAACGAAGATACAAACCAGAATCTCCAATAGGTTGAGCTATTATAGAGTTACTTGAACCACTACCTTGAGCAAGCCCAGTCACACTGTAACTTGTACCACTATTACTATAGTAAAACTTTAGCTTTATAGCTCCCTCTACTCCCAAGTTATAAGTACCACTAATAATAGGAGCAACATAGTCACTTGTGCCATTTTCTGGAATTGCTTCTGGAGATGAATTGAGTAAATTACTATATGCATTTTTAACCAATGTATCTTGTTGGGTTTTTGTATTTTCCAAATCTCTCTTTGCATTTGAAAGTGCAAGTTGTGAAAGAGTTATCTCTTCATTTGTTGCTCCTTCTAGGGTACGTTTATATCTAGCATTCGCCGCAGCTAGTGCTCCGCGAGCTGATGTAAGAGTAGCGAGTACAGAAGCTTGGTCGAGAGTAGCGAGTACTTGTCCTTCTTTTACTTTGTCCCCCACTTTTACTTTGATTGATTTAACTACACCATTTGTGTTGAAAGATAGATTTAGATCAGTACTTGAAACTACTTGTCCTGTTGCAAGAATAGTCTGCTTTAGATCAGTATATTTAGCAAAATCGGTAACTGTATTTTTTGCATTATTATTTGACCTAAAGAAAAAGAACAATCCGAGTGATAAAACAATAACAAGCGGAATCCAAATACGCTTTTGCTTAATAACTTTATCTATAAATAAATCTTTAACTTTTTTCATAATTTTATTGAATAGAAATTAACTCAACATCGAAAACCAAATCAGCATTTGCTGGTATACCTGAACCTGGAGGAGGATTTGATCCGTAAGCCTGAGCTGCTGGGATAACAAGTCTGCGAGTACCACCTATCTTCATTCCTGGGATACCATCTGTCCATCCTTTTATAACTTGGCCAAGTGGAAATGTTACTGGAGTAGGACCAAAGTCTTTTGATGATTGGAATATTACACCTGTTGCTGCTACTGCTCCTGTATAATGCACACTAACCGTAGCGCCTGCTTTTACTTCTGCGCCAGTACCAACCACAACATCAATCTTTTGTAGATTTGCTGTTTTAGAAACTGGAGTAAAGTTGCTTAAAGTTTTTGAATTTGTTTCCATTTTATTTTTGGGTGGTAAAGATTCTTTTTCTGTTGTAGTTGTTGGATCAGTTGTAATGTCTTGAACTTCATTTTGATTTACTGAAGATACTTCTTCGGGTAAATTTTGTTCATATTTTTTATTGTTCATAATGATATAAACAAAAAGACCTATAACACAAGCTACAATTATAAAAGAAAATACGATACCATTTTTTTCTATTTGATTCTTCATATTTAGAAAAATTAATTAATAATATCTTTATATTTTAACATTTTTTTAAATATAAAGGAAATGAAAAATGCCCGCTCAGACAGTAGTCTGAGCGGGCATTTTAAAAATTTTAAATTATTTTCTTGATTCTATAATTGTAGTTGCAACGTTTTGAGGAACTATATCATAACGAGTAAATTCCATAGTAAATGATGCTCTACCCTCTGTCATAGAACGGAGAGTTGTCATGTATCCAAACATTTCTGATAGAGGGACAATGGCTTTAACAGCTTGGTTCATACCACGAGCTTCCATTCCTTCTATAAGTCCACGCTTTGATGACAGACTTCCTGTAACATCTCCCATGAATTTATCTGGAGTAACAACTTCAACTTTCATCATAGGTTCCAAGATAACTGGGCGAGCCATTTTACATGCATCTTGCATAGCCATAGAAGCTGCGATTTTGAAAGCCATTTCGTTTGAGTCGACATCGTGGTAACTTCCGTCCCATAGTTCAACTGATACGTTAACAATCTTAAATCCAGCAAGTACTCCGCGATCAAGACCTTCTTTGAATCCTTTTTCACAAGCAGGAATGTATTCTTGTGGAATAGCTCCTCCTTTGATTGTATTGATAAATTCAAATCCTTTCTCTCTCTTTGTGTTTCTTGGTAGGTCTTCATCTTTGATAGACATATCCATTGGCTTGATCTTGATTTTAACGTGACCATAGTTTCCTCTTCCTCCTGATTGCTTGATGTATTTACCTTCTACACCAGCTTCACCAGTAATAGTTTCTCTGTATGCAACTTGAGGTTTACCAACATTTGTTTCAACAGAAAATTCACGCTTCATACGATCAACAATGATTTCAAGATGGAGTTCTCCCATTCCTGCAATAATAGTTTCGTTTGTTTCAGCATCTGTAGTAACACGGAAAGTAGGATCTTCTTGTGCAAGACGAGATAATGCCATACCCATTTTTTCTTGGTCTGCTTTTGTTTTTGGTTCAACACGTAGAGAAATAACTGGTTCTGGGAATACAATACGGTAAAGTTCGATTGGGTGCTCTTCTTCACACATTGTGTCTGAAGTAATAGTATCTTTAAGACCAACCGCTGCTGCGATTTCTCCTGCATAAACTTTCTTTACTTCTTCACGATCGTTTGCGTGCATTCTCAAAATACGTCCAATACGTTCTTTGTTGCGAGTACGAGGGTTGTAAATATAACTTCCAGCAGAAAGACTACCTGAGTAAACTCTGAAGAAAATTATTTGTCCTACGAATGGGTCTGTGGCAACCTTGAAAGCAAGAGCTGAAAAAGGTTCTGCGTCTGAAGCCTTACGTTCAATAATTTCATCGGTATTTGGATCAATACCTCCGATAGGAGGAATATCTGTTGGACTTGGAAGGTAATCAATAACAGCATCAAGTACCAACTGAACTCCTTTATTTTTCAAAGCACTTCCTGCAAACACTGGGAAAATCTCGTTTGCTATTACTCCCTTTCTCATTAATTTCTTTAGAGTCTCGTAATCAGGAACGATACCTTCAAAATACTCATTCATAGTTTTGTCGTCTTGTTCAACTATTTTTTCAATCAATTCTGCGTGGTATTTTTTGGCATCAGCCATCATATCTTCTGGAATTTCTTTTTCAATAACTCTTGAACCCATCTCTCCTTCAAAGTAATAAGCTTTCATCTTTAGAAGATCTACAACTCCATCGTGGTTTTCTTCAAGACCAATAGGAATCTGCATACGAATAGCCTTCTTTGTTAGGCGGTCTAAAATAGTAGCATATGAGTGTTCGAAAGATGCACCTGTTCTATCTAGTTTGTTTATAAAACAGATTCGTGGAACACTGGCTTCGTCGGCATAGCGCCAGTTTGTTTCTGATTGAGGTTCTACTCCAGCAACTCCATCAAATACAACAACAGCTCCGTCTAGAACACGAAGAGAACGCTTTACTTCAACAGTAAAGTCGATGTGTCCTGGTGTATCGATAATATTGAAACGGTGTTTTTTTGTTTTGTCTGTAAGTGCGTATGTTGGAGTCCAAAAACAAGTAACAGCAGCAGAAGTAATAGTGATGCCTCTTTCTCTTTCTTGTTCCATCCAGTCTGTGGTAGTTTCCCCATCGTGAACTTCACCTATTTTGTGTGATACTCCTGTATAAAAAAGCACACGCTCTGTTGTAGTTGTTTTACCCGCATCGATGTGGGCAATGATTCCTATATTTCTAACTTTTTCTAACGGATAATCTCTTTCCATGTTTATATATATAATTAATAAAAATAAAACCTGCCTGCCGAAAGTCAGGTTTACCCACTCATATGTAGGCGACGATTAAGTCTTTTGTCCTCTGAATATACAACAAAAAAAGTAAATTTGCAACAAAAAATCCCTCATATTTTGTATGAGGGATTTTTTAATTTAGATTTGAATTTATTATCAAGAAAGTGAGGGACTCCGACTATAAAGCTTTATTTCATAAAGCTAAGACCTATATGCTCCACTTTGCACTGGCATAAAAAAAATCCCCAGATGGGGATTTTTTTCTACCAAGCAAAGTGAGCAAACGCCTTGTTTGATTCTGCCATTTTGTGAGTATCATCACGCTTCTTAACAGCAGTTCCTTCGTTTTTAGATGCAAGTATTAGTTCTTCAGCAAGCTTTTCGTGGATTGGAGCTCCCTTTTTACCGCGAGCAGCTAGTATTATCCATCTCATTGCTAATGCAGTACGTCTTTCAGGTCTAACTTCACGAGGAACCTGGTAGTTTGCACCACCGATACGACGAGAACGAACTTCAACCATAGGACCAGCATTTTTGATAGCTGTATCAAACACTTCTAGAGGATTTGGATTACCTGTCTTTTCTTTGATTATTTCAAAAGCTTTGTAAACAGCTTTACGAGCTGTCTCCTTCTTTCCGTGTACCATGATATTGTTAATAAACTTCGCAAGTTTTTGAGAGTTATAAACTATATCTGGTTCTACTATATTTCTGTTTGTTATTTTTCTTCGCATATTATTTAGGAATTATTTTTTTACAGCTGCTTTAGGTGTCTTTGTACCATATAGACTTCTGGATTGACGACGCTTTTCAACTCCTGTTGTATCAAGACGACCACGAACTATGTGGTAACGTACTCCGATCAAGTCTTTAACACGTCCTCCGCGAATCATAACAACTGAGTGTTCTTGTAGGTTGTGACCTTCTCCTGGAATATAAGCAGTAACTTCCATTCCATTTGTTAGACGAACACGAGCTATCTTACGAAGAGCTGAGTTAGGTTTCTTTGGAGTAGTTGTTGATACTTTAGTACAAACACCACGCTTAAATGGAGCAGGATAAAATACTGGCTTATTTTTAATAGAATTAAAACCGCGAGCAAGAGCTACGGCCTTTGACTTTCTTTTTATTATTTTACGGTTCTTTCGAACCAATTGATTGATTGTAGGCATAATTAAACAAAAATAGTCGTAAATGACTAGTGACACTACTTTACTATAACAGAAACAAAAAAGCAAGCCCTACAAAAAGGATACTCTTTGAATACTTGAGTAATCCACCCTTATGACAATGGGCTTTTGTTATAACCATCTGTATTATATATTTTAAACTTATTATTTATATAACCTTTGGTTATTTTAATAGGATTTGAAGTATACACAACACTGTAAGTTCCATCTGCATTTATATTTTCTACCCTTACATAATAATCTCCGTTTGGTACCAAGCAATAATATTTGCCAGATTTATTTGCAACATTTTTTGCTATTTCGTGATCTAGCCAAACAGAATAAACTTTCATGACTCCAAATGATACTGGTTTGCCATTTCTCTTGTTTGTAACATAACCCAAAGGACTAGGATCAAAAATAAAATCTTTTAATATAAACAATAAAACATATAGACCGAAAATTATTAGATTGTATATATTATCTGAAACTAGAACTGATACAGATGACAACGCAAACCCAGAATAAAAGACTACAATCAAAATATGATACATTATTAAATCAAAAGTAGAATAGAATTTCTTTGTTTTTGGATCTTGTTTTTTAGATTCATCCATATCAAATACAACTGGATCAATAGGAATATTTCTTTTAACAATCTCCCCTTCTTTGATTGTTACCAATTCACTTCTATATATATTTATATACAACTCGTCGTCTATATTTTCTTTTATTTTTTGTGATGGGAATTGATAATTATTTTTAATAACTATTATTTTGTATTTACCTTCAGGAACCATAAATCCATAACGTCCATCAATATCTGTAATAGCTGTTGCAATATTGTTGCCTTGTAAATCTTGCAAAACAACTTTTGCCATATCAATAGGTAATTTTGTAACACTACTGTAAACAACTCCCCATGGATGATTTCTCTTTAAAATAATAAAAGCCAAGAGCCATAAAATCAAAAGATAAATAATTATAGAAAATATTTTTAACAATGAAGAAAGTTTGGTGTGTAATACAGGAAACAAAGAAAGATAACTTGTTTCTGTTATTATTTTGGTTACGAAACCACTGGTTTTCGATTGAAATATTTCAGGTGGATTAATATTATTTAAAACAGGTTCAACAGTGGTAGTATCTATACTTGGAATTGTTTTTGGAACAACAGGAAGTACCGGGTAAGTAACTGGTGGGTTGGTTGGATTACAATCTGAACCTATACATGACGAAGGCAAGCAAGTAGGATCGGTTGGATGAAGAACACAGAAAGATATACTTCCCCCATTGTTGTCGGGTGGAGTTACTACCACAACATCTGAACCAGGACGCCAGTCTGTAGTAACACAATAGCTAGGACTTGAGCAGTCAAATTTTATCCAACCATTGTTTTGACTCCAAGCATACCCGTTGAATTGACCTAAATTATTTATAACAACAGGTGTTGCGGAGCTATTTGAAAATGGACCAAAATTCACCCATCCTGAAGTCTGCCCCCATGCGTATCCAGATAACTGACCACTAGTATTGTTTGCGACTTTAAAATTGCCATTTATACTACCACAACCACTTGTTGTATTTGAGCAGTTTAGAACCACCCAACCGAAAGACGCTCCCCAGATATAACCAGAAAGAGAATCGCTAGTAACATGAACATTTGATGCAGGATTATTTGTAAAATAACCAAAATTTATAGGTGAAGTAACAGTGACTAAACATGCCGCTGTCTCACACACCTGAGCAGTGTGATTTGTACTATCTATCGTACCGTTTGTAGTGGATGCTCTAACTTGAAACGACCCCAACAAAAGTATCGAAAGGAAAATATATTTAAGATATTTTTTATAGTTTATTTGCATTAAATATATTATTTACTAAATATTTATAAAACTGGCAGAGCAGGAGTTTCAGTAGTATCTGCTGGTGGTGGAACTACGGCAGCAGGAGTTTCTACTGCTGGTGGTACTACTTCGACAGGAGGAATATTTGTATCCCCAGGAACGACAACTGAAGCGTCAACAGGAGGTGTATCTGAAGTTGTTGTATCTGTTATTGATGTTGCACCTGTTGTTGCAGATGAGCCTGATGTTGATGGAATTAATTGTTTTAATTTAATAAGATCAGTCTTGTTGATACACTCATACGAACCATCTGGGTCAGTAAGACAAATCTCTCCAGTAAAGATGCGAGTTATCTTATTTGCCGCATTAGATAACCATGCAAAGAGACTATCTCTCCATGTATTTTGTATAGTCATATCAGCTATTCCTGTTATTTTTAGATTCATCTCTCTTATCGCTTCTACTATGATAGGTGTCATCTGCGCGTAGTACACGGACTTGTACCCTTGTGAATCTGTTGCTACGAGTTGAGGAAAATATTGCTCCAAATCTTGAGCGAGGAATCCAACTTGTTGTGGAGATGCTGGATTTTCCAACCAGTTATAAGTAACTGTTTTTACTTTCAACAAGTTATCTAAAGTATTATCAGATAGATTTATAATATTTGTCTTTAGTCTTTCATCTGAAGTACAAGCGATACCTGTACCAGTAGTGATAGTACACTGAGTAGAAGAAGAGCCATTTATACGAGTAGTATTTATCGGTCTATTGGCAGAACCTACTATAAACTGATTTGCGGCTGTATTGGTTGCGTATGCACCTATTGCTATACTGTTTGAAAAGCTTCCTGCGCTCGTGGCATGACCAATTAGGATAGAAGTATCGGCGAATGTAGTAGTGTCATTGTATACAGCTGTATTGTTGACTGTATTATTGTATCCTGAATTTCTACCAATAAATATTGAGTTGGCAGCATTTGTAGCATTGTACCCTGCACTACTTCCAAAGAAATTTGAGTTAATAGCGTTAGCTGCACCATACCCTGACAATAAACCAAAAAAGTTTGAGTTATTGGCTGAAGTAGCACCACTTCCGGAATTTTTTCCAAAGAAGTTTGAATATGAAGCAGTAGTTGCACCACTTCCTGCATTCGGACCAAAGAAGTTTGAGTTAATAGCTGAGGTTGCATTATACCCTGTAGCTCCTCCAAAGAAATTAGAGTTGTTAGCTGAGGTTGCACCATATCCTGAAAGTGCCCCAAAGAAATTAGAAGAAAAAGCACTAGTTGCATTTTGTCCGGCGCCGTTTCCCATAAAGATGGTACCATTAGCAGATGCTGTACCTTGGTTGCCACCAATAAAAATTGAGTTGATCTGTCTGTTAACAGAACCTACCATAAACTGATTTGCGGCTGTATTGGTTGCGTATGCACCTATTGCAATACTGTTTGAGTACCCTCCTGTACCAGTACCATGGCCTAGGAGGATTGAAGTATTGGCAAAAGTAGTTACATCGTCATATACAGAAGTATTAACAACGGTATCATTTAAGCCTGAATTTGTACCTATAAATATTGAGTTGGCTGCACTAGTTGCACTATGTCCTGCATCTGTTCCAAAGAAATTTGAATAAGCAGCAGAACCAGCTTGATTTCCTGCGTTTAATCCGAAGAAGTTTGAGTTGTTAGCGGAATTAGCACTACTTCCTGCATATGATCCAAAGAAATTTGAATCATGGGCATTGACAGAACTACTTCCTGCACTTGTTCCAAAGAAGCTTGATTGATTCGCATAAGTTGCACCATTTCCTGCATTAGAACCAAAGAAATTTGAATTCGAAGCACCGGTTGCTAGTACTCCTGTATTAACTCCAAAGAAGTTTGATGCATAAGCACCAGTAGCACCCCATCCCGCCCAATACCCGAAAAAGTTTGAGCTATTAGCATTGGTTGCATTTATTCCCGATTTTACACCAAAGAAGTTTGAGCCATAGGCACTAGTTGCTGATAATCCCGCATCAGCACCAAAGAAGTTTGATGCACTAGCACCAGTAGCAAGCTTTCCTGCATTAGAACCAAAGAAGTTTGAACTATTAGAACTGGTTGCACCATATCCTGCACTATGACCAAAGAAGTTTGAGTTATTTGCACTGGTTGCACCATTTCCTGCATCTGTACCAAAGAAGTTTGAATATGGAGCAGAACTAGCATGATACCCCGCAAGATAACCAAAGAAGTTGGAAGCATCAGAATTTGTGGCTCCGTCACCTGCATTTGATCCAAAAAAGTTTGAGCTATTAGCATTGGTTGCGCCATTTCCTGCATATGATCCAAAGAAATTTGAACCACTTGCATTGGTTGCACTATTCCCTGCATTAATTCCAAAGAAGTTTGAAACATTGGCAAGAGAAGCATTAAGTCCTGCATTAACTCCAAAGAAGTTTGAATTAGATGCGCCAGTTGCACCACTTCCTGCATCTGTTCCAAAGAAGTTTGAATTATCTGCACTAGTTGCATTTTTACCCGCACTATTACCCATAAAGATTGTATTTTGAACAGATGCTGTGCCTTGATTGCCTCCAATAAAAATTGAGTTAATTGGTCTGTTAGCAGAACCTACCATAAACTGATTGGAATATGTATTGGTTGTATACGCACCTAATGCAATACTATTTGAGTACCCTCCAGTGCTAGTACTATGACCAATGAGGATGGAGGTGTCGGCGAAGGTAGTAGTCTCATTGTACAATGCAGTATTGTTTACAAGATCATTATTACCTGAATTAGTACCTATAAATATTGAGTTGGCAGCATTGGTTGCAGAATAACCCGCAGAAGAACCAAAGAAATTTGAATTAAATGCAAAAGTAGCTGTGCTTCCTGCACTTGGTCCAAAGAAGTTTGACGCAAGGGCATTTGTTGCGTTTGTTCCCGCAGAAGAACCGAAGAAATTTGAGCTACTGGCCTCAGTTGCACCATGACCTGAATCTGTTCCAAAGAAGTTTGAGCCATTTGCATTTGTGGCACCATCACCTGCATTTGCTCCAAAGAAATTAGAATAATAAGCATTATAAGCATTGAGTCCTGAGCTTGATCCAAAGAAGTTGGAGTTATTTGCAGCAGTTGCATTTTCACCTGCACTTACGCCAAAAAAGTTTGAGGCAGTGGCGACAGTTGCATTTCTTCCTGCACTTAATCCAAAGAAGTTTGATTGGTTAGATAAACTTGCTCCATCTCCGGCATAACTTCCAAAAAAGTTTGAGTTGTTGGCATCAGTTGCATTTTGACCAGAAAATGTACCAAAGAAGTTTGAGCTGTAAGCATTAGTTGCACTTATTCCTGAAAAATTTCCAAAGAAGTTTGAATTATTGGCACCACTAGCATTTTGACCAGAAAATGTACCAAAGAAGTTTGAGTGGTCGGCTGCATTTGCACCGTCACCTGCATTTTGTCCAAAGAAGTTAGAGTTATTGGCAGCAGTTGCATTTAGTCCAGAATTAAGTCCTAAAAAGTTTGAATAAGAAGCATCGGTAGCACTAAGTCCTGCATTCGCTCCCGAGAAGTTTGAATCATTTGCTTTTGTTGCACCGTTTCCTGCACTTGGTCCAAAGAAGTTGGATGAGTAAGCTGAATTTGCACCTAAACCTGTGCTTGATCCAAAGAAATTTGAGTTGTTGGCACTAGTTGCACCATTTCCTGCGTCTGTACCAAAGAAGTTTGAGTTTGAGGCGGAAGCTGCATTCAATCCTGCGTTATTTCCCATAAAGATTGTACCAATTACTGATGCTGTGCCTTTGTTTCCGCCAATAAAAATAGAATTTATAGGTCTGTTATCAGAACCTACCACAAACTGATTGGGTGCTGTGTTGGTTGAGTATGCACCTATTGCAATACTATTTGAGAAACCACCAGTATTTGTATTGTGACCAAGGAGAATGGATGTATCAGCGAAGGTGGTAGTATCATCATACACTGCAGTATTGTTTACTGTATCATTGTATCCTGAATTTTTACCAATAAATATTGAATTGGCGGCATTGATTGCATGATTTCCCGCATAATAACCAAAGAAATTTGAATCATAAGAATTGTTTAAATTATTGGAATCTCCTCTTCCTGCATTTGATCCAAAAAAGTTTGAATTAGAAGCATTATTAGAATAAATTCCTGAGGAAGGTCCAAAGAAGTTTGAACTACTAGCACCATTTGCACTATTACCTGCACTATACCCAAAGAAGTTTGAGTAAGTAGAATTTATAGCTCCATATCCTGCTGTTTGTCCAAAAAAGTTTGAATAAGATGCACCTTCAGCAATTTTACCAGCTCTATCTCCAAAAAAATTTGAACCATCAAGACCTAAAATTCCCTCCCCAGCACTTCTACCAAAAAGGTTTGAACTAATTATATTTACTCCACCATTACCTGCATCTCTTCCAAAGAAGTTAGATTCGTAAGCATATATAGCTCCTAGGCCAGCACCTTCTCCAAAAAAATTTGAGTTGTAAGCACCAATTCCACCGCTTCCTGCATTTAGTCCAAAGAAGTTTGAACTTGTAGCATCAGTTGCATTCAATCCTGCGTTTGTTCCAAAGAAGTTTGAGTTAGCTGCGTTAGTAGCACTACTTCCTGCGCTTGTTCCAAAGAAATTGGAGTTAGCAGCAGCAGTTGCACTATTACCTGCGCTTGGTCCAAAGAAATTGGAGCTATTAGCACCAGTTGCACCAAACCCTGAATTGTCTCCAAAGAAGTTTGAATTATCTGCATTAGTTGCACCACTTCCTGCACTTAATCCAAAGAAATTTGATTTAGCAGCATTGGTTGCACCATCTCCTGCATTTGATCCAAAGAAGTTGGAACTACTCGCATTGGTTGCATTTGATCCAGATGCATAGCCTAAGAAGTTTGAGAAGGAGGCAGAAGCTGCATTCAATCCCGCATTTGTTCCAAAGAAGTTTGAATTAGAGGCGCCAGTGGCACCACTTCCAGCATTATTTCCAAAGAAGTTTGACGAGAAGGCATTGGTTCCATTCAACCCAGCTCCATAACCTAAGAAGTTTGAATTATCAGCATTGGTCGCACCACTTCCTGCATTTTTTCCAAAGAAGTTTGAGTAAGTAGCAGACGAGCTTGATCCTGAGCCTGTTAGTCCTGTAGAAAAAAGTGATGTGGTGTTTTGTACTGTAATAGGTGAAGACACTACTGTCCCCCATGCTATATCTGTACCGTTGGTAGTGAGAAATTGACCCGCAATACCAGAGACAGATGGGATAACAACTTTCCAATCTGAAGATAAAGTAAGACAACGATTTTGATTGGCATCCAAAGAAGAGTCAGTGACAGTTGTTGTACAAGCTGGGTACCCTCCGCGGTTTGTAACTAGACGATAAGTTGCTGTCTGATTTCCTGCTGTGCCAGAGTCGGTATCTATAACAGTTGCTATCATTCCTAGAGATCTTCTTTCACTTGTGATAGCAAGTAGAGCTGTCATATCTGCTACTTGCATGTGTCCTCCTTGGAGGTAGTTTGTATCAGCGATAGCAAAGTAACCGTTCCCTACTCCGAGAGTAGTAGGTACAGCTAGACCTCCGTTTTGAGAATAAGCTCGATATGAAAATGAACCAACCATAAGTAGGACGGTTGTAATAAAAAATATTTTTGTTTTAAGGTCTATTATTTTCATTATTTATATAACTTGCAAACTATTTTATCGTGAACACAGATGAAACTCCTGTGTCTCTTGATCTATAAACATAATACTCTTGAGAGTCGTAAGACTGCACAGATCTAACCATTACAGGATACGCTCCGATAGGTGTCATAAAACAAGTAGTATAGGTAGATGCGTCGTGACTGCACCCCTGCTCGGGTTCAAATGATTTTAGCCAAGCAAAGTAAATATACTCTGAACTTTTGGCATTGAATGATTGAGTACCTATAGAAGTTCTTGAAGTTCCGAAAACAGAGGAAACTGGTGTAAGGTTTGAAAATTTGACTAGGGTTCCGTCGGGCTCTGCACTATAACCATAAAATACTTTTCCATTACCTTTTATTATTTTATTTATAGTGTCACTTTCTGTATTTTTTGTATTTACATCTGTTGTTGTCTTCTCTCCAACACCAAGCAAAGTACCACTATTGATATTTAAATCTTTATTTTCAGCAAATGAAATATCTTGAATCTTTGTGTCTGGAGAATAATTTATTTTATATTTTTGATAAAAGAATATACACAAAACAATAATTATTGTAATTAGTATTATTATCTTTAAAAAATTTTTATCTTTCATGTAATTTTTCATAATTTATTGGATTGTATAGGTTGCACTTGGGTTAATATCGTATGATCTATAAACCCAGTAAAGAATACCATTTCTTGTCTGTTGCGTACGAACAAAGTTTGAGACATATCCAAGTGGTGTAGAGAAACAATCGGCTGCTCCTAGCCCATCGTGCTTACAGATTGTACCGGCATCAAAAGCTTGAGGCCAAGCAAAGTAAATATAATTTCCACCAGAGAGATTAAATGTACGACTTGCAGGAATAGATGTTCTAGCTGTAGAACTAGCAAGAGCAACAGATGTAAGAGTATTCAAGTCTACAAGTGTTCCGTCAGATTGTGTAGATGAACCATAAAATACTTTTGATCTATAAACCACAGTTGATGTAGCAGCGACAACATTTGGTGGGTTTACACCACTTGCAACAGAACCAGCTCCACTAGACTGAGTACAAGATCCGGCTGCTGCTTGGAGTGCGCTACAAGGATAAGCTGTAAATGAAAATGTAGCTGTGCCGTTTAGAGTATTGTATGCAGCTGAGTTTGCAATATAAACCAAAGTACCAGAACCACTAGCTGCCCCACCTGAAATAGTTGAAGGCTGAGGACCAGAAGAGTATGTTGCATTTGAAGGAGTCACAGAACTTGCTCCGTAAATATAGAAACTGTTTCCATCACTATCTGCGGGACTTTTAGATAGAGACCAACCCAAAGAAATGTTTGTTGAATCTCCAACTTCTCTGACTGTAGTGGTAGCTGTATTGGATGCAATAATATTGCCAGATGGAGCCACGTATACAAATAATAATTTCTTTATGAAATCGTGCATTGAGGTAGCAGATGTTGGAGTATGAGTAGCTCCATTTGCGAGTGTAATTCCTGTAACACTTTTGTTCAGAAGATCAGAAAAATCACTTTCCCATGATACGCCACCAACTCCGTTGGAAACAAGATTTTGATTTAGAATACCACCAGATGGAAAAATACTAACAAAACAATTTGGATCTCCTGGTGCACAAGCTGGGTCTAAAGTTTCTCCAGGTCCATAAGGACTTCCAGTCGCAAAGATTTTAAAGTATGCACCAAAAAGTATAACAATGAGAATTATGGCTACAAATTTTGGCCAGTGTTTAGATATAAAATTAAAATAGATGGAATCTCTTTTCATTAATTATATTATACACCATTTATGCACAAAACCTATAATTTTTAAACCTAAAAAGTGGATAACACTAAAAATAAATCCCCGTTAGTAGAGAAAAAACAACATACACAATTGGAGAAACTCTACTCCATAAAAATAGTATAAAGAAAAGTAAAAAAAACATCCCCCATCTTTCTAAAAAGTTTTCTATGTAGCGATATTTAAACGGAAGAAATGAAAATATTATCTTTGAACCATCAAGTGGTGGTATGGGAATAATATTGAACAGAGCAAGAACTAAATTCATTATTACTATGATTGAAGAAATTTTATAAAAAGGATGTAGTAGTAATGGTGTTGGATTGTATGCAGGTATTCCAAATATTGGCGCAAATCTTATAAGGAGACCAAAGAAAATAGCAATAGTTAGGTTTGCGGCTATTCCTGAAAAGGCTACTATCATATTGCCCCACTTACCTTTTCTTAAATTGTTTGGATTGTAAGGCACAGGACGAGCCCAACCTATTAAAAAACTCCCTGCGGTTGATAGATACAGCAACAAAGGCAAAATAACAGAACCAAAAGGGTCTAAATGTTTGAGAGGATTTAAGGTAAGTCGTCCTTGTAGACGAGCAGTGTCATCTCCAAGAAGATACGCAGAATACCCATGAGCCACTTCGTGAATCACGATTGACATGATCAAAACTGACACATAAAATATTCCATCTATAAATTGTACTTGCATAGGCATGATATATATGATAGCATACCTCTACATATGGCGAAAGTTTGTGATATAACTAAAAAGGGCTCAAAGATGGCAGGAGGATACTCCAACGTTGTTCGTGCTACCAAGTTCAACCCTACAGGTATGGTTCGTAAATATACCAATCTTCAAAAGAAGAGAATATATGTTCCTGAACTTAAAAAGTACTTCCCTCTTACACTATCTACTAAAGCAATCAAAACAATCAACAAAAACGGTGCTTACAAAGTATTAAAGAAAGCAGGAATCATTAAATAAAAATCCCCACGAATAAATCGAGGGGATTTTTTATTGATGATTAAAGTTACTTTAAATAATTTATTTTTAATCAAAAATAGTCTTTGTAAAATACATTGCGTAGGTTGTCGAGCCGAGCATAGCAAAAAATAAACAGATTTTTATGCGCGTATTTTGAGAAGAGCTATTTTTGATTAAAAATAAATTATTCCTCTTAATACACCAAATTTACTCCATCACTTTTAAATAAAATATTTCCTATTTCAGATGTATTCATAAATGGTATTTTTAAAGACGATAGTCTATTTAATGTTTCTTCGCTTGGATGCCCGTATTTATTATTCTTTCCAGCAGAAACAATAGCAACTTTTGGATTTACTTTCTCGAGCCACAAAATACTTGATGCTGTTTTTGCACCATGGTGTCCGAGCTTTAAAACATCTGAATGTATTGTCGCATCACTTTCATTCCATTCTATTAGATTCTCTACATAAAGACTTGCATCTCCTGTCAGCATAAAAGAATTATTTCCATAAACTAGCTTTCCTACTATTGATCCATCATTACTTTCTAGTTTTGATATATCACGATCTGGATATAAAATATCAATATAAATATTATTCTTTTCATCTAAAATAATATGCATGCCGCGATGTGCAATAATTTTATTTATTTTATTTTTTATAATTTTATTTTCCAAACTTGAAAATATTTTAGTATTAGATATATTTCCATTTTCTATAATACTTGCAACCTTGTAGCTATCTAACAACAAAGGAAATCCTCCTATGTGATCCATATCTCCATGTGTTGCTATTATCATATCTATAGACCTATCTGCAAAAGGCATAACTTTCGATAGGCTCGAAAGTAGCTTAGAATCAGGTCCACCATCTACTAGAACTTGTTTTCCATTTGGTGCTTCTATGTATATAGCATCCCCTTGCCCAACATCCAAAAACACAACCTTTAAATACTTGTTGTCGTGATTTTGAAAAGAGTTAAATAGAAGAGCAAATCCAACAGATAAAAGAATAATTATTAAAATATATGGTAAATATTTCTTGAGGTATTTCATGATATAATATACATATTAACATTAAACTTTAATTTACATGAAAGAAATATACACACCCAAAACATTTTCTATCCCCGAACTAGCTGGAATAGGCAAGATAAATATAGAAGAGCACTTGAAGCTATACAAAGGATACGTAACTAATACAAATTTAATTATAAATAAAATAGAAGAATACGAAAAAGACAGAGAAGGAAATGCATATGTACTTGGCGAACTTCACAGACGTTTTGCTTTTGAATTTGATGGTATGAGAAACCATGAGTACTATTTTGCTTCTTTTGAAGGAGGTAAAAAAGAAATAAATACAAATGGTGAACTATATAAAAGCATAGAAAAAGAATGGGGTTCATTTGAAAACTGGCTAACTCAATACAAAGGTATGGCCATGACTCGTGGGGTTGGTTGGGTTATTTTATACAATGACAAACAAACAGGTCGTCTGATGAACCAGTGGGTAGATGAACAGCACCTAGGACACCTCACAGGGCTTTCTCCCGTACTTTGCCTAGATATGTGGGAACATGCTTATGTTTATGACTACCCTACTAGTGAGAAGAAAAAATACATAGAAGCATTTTTTGAAAATTTGAACTGGAACGCAGCAGAAAAAAATTACGAATTATAAAAATATAATTCTAAATCAAGAATCAAAAAAAATAGGAGTTAGAGATTACAATATGAGCCAAATTGACGAAGTCAATTTGGCTCATATTTATAAACAGCAAATTAACCACTCTAACCCAACTTACGCTATAGCGTAAGTTGGGTTAGAGTGGTGGCTACAATTTAAAATTACTGATTTTTAATCTGTGATTGTAAATTGTGATTGCGAATTTTCTAATTCCTAATTCCTAATTTTTTTCCAAATATCCACCAAAATAAAAATATATAAATAATAACAGTTAGAAAAAGTGGAAAGGTTTGAATGGTAACACTAGCAAATGATAGTGTTCCAAAAAAATGAATAACAGAAAGAATATATAAAAGTATTAGATAGGATAAATACCCAAAAATAACAGACAGTGGTGTAAAGATAAAACCAAAGATTCCTGTTATAAATACAAAGAGCATCGCTATTGGAATAAACAAAAGTATTAAAATATTTGCAGGAAGTGAAACAAAAGAAAAAATACCAGTTAGATAGAGAAGTAGGGGCAAGACTGCAATAGTTGCAGCAACGGTAGATGAAAACATTTCTCTTATACCAAAACGCATTGGTAGAAATTTAAACCAATTTAATATTTTTGGTGTTAAATACAAAACTCCGCCTGTAGCTACAAATGACAGCTGAAATGACATATCCGCGAGAACTCTAGGATCATATGCAAACATGAGTAAACCTGCGATGACAAGCGCCCTACCTGCCATATAGCTTCTACCTGTCATACGACCAACAAGCATGATAGTGACCATTATCCCTGCACGAATGGCAGTAGCACTAGCACCGGTCATAAGTATAAATAAAAGTATAATAAAAATACCACAAATAATAGATAGGGTTTGTGATAATACCATACTAAAAGTTTTCATAACACCCTCAGCAACTATAGAAACATTGTACCCAGAGAGTGCAACTATATGTATAGTACCTGTCTCAATAAACTCATCTCTCATTTCCTCATCAAAACCTCCCTTCTCTCCAAGTATTAACCCGTTTGCTAAATCACTTTCTGGTATTGAAATAACCTGATTAATATTTTCCATAAAAGAATTTCTTAATTTATACAATAGCGATTTTATCTTACTACCATTATCGTGCGAGATTATTTTTATATCTGCATTTTTAATAATAAAATAAATATCTTGGTTTGCTAAATATCTTTTATAATTAAATTCTTTTCCCGAAGATGTGATAAAATTATCTGGCTCAACCAATACTCCTCTTGCAACAACAATATCTCCATAAGAAACTTCTGTATCTCTTCCCACTATGACTAAAATATTTATATCTTTATCAAGTATTTTTATGTTTAAATGCTTATTTTTTAACCGTATATCTGGGTCATCATTTACTATTCCTTCTATATCTACAATCTTCCCTATCGCATTGTTATATAAAGGTATATTAGGTGTAAAAAACAAAAAACGCACAACTGCGATAATAAATAAAATAATTATTATAATAATTTCTTTTTTATTCAAAGTATTATAAGTATATCAATTTATTATTAATAACATCAAATAAAAAAACTACAGGATTATAAAATCTTGTAGTTTTTAATAAATTAAAAATCTAATTAAATGATGAGCGAAAAAATAAATTTGCAGAATTAGAAAGTATAAATAAATCTCCTGAAGAATAAAAATTAAGAGCCAACAATGGATTTATTGAAGTATCTAAGTTCGACAATAATTCACTTTGTTGAAAAATACCTAAATTTTTAAAATAAGATTTTTTACCATCCCTATCTTTGCTTACTTCCCAAAAATAACCTACCGTTATTTCTGAACTGTTTTCGTTCGTACCTTCCGGTAAATCTTCTGATTTTCCCATTTTTTTTGATTTTTATTTGTTTATAAATAGCTATATACTCAATTATATTAGAGCATATTTTATACAAAATGTTAAGTAAATTGTGTTTTTATACAAAAATTATTTGATACTATGCTGTATGTATCTTTTGTCCCGATGAACACTTTGTTGCAATTTCATCAGCTTTTTCATTATATATATGCCCTGAATGTCCTTTCACTTTTTGCCATGATAGATTGACCCCAAACTCTCTCACAAGAGTGATAAGTTCTTGCCATAAATCCTTGTTTAGAACAGGTTTTTTATTTGCAGTTTTCCAATTATTTTTTTCCCAATTGTGAATCCAAGATGTTATACCAAGAAGAACATAAGTTGAGTCTGTATGTATAATAACAGGTCCATCGGGATACTTTTTTATAATATGTTTTAGTGTTTCGATTACAGCTTGGAGCTCCATACGATTGTTTGTAGTTTCTGATTCATACCCACCAAACTCTTTTACAATCTCAGAGTTAATTACAACAACAGCACCCCACCCACCAGGACCAGGATTACCGAGAGATGAACCGTCTGTAAATATTTCAATATTTTTATTCATACTGTATAAATTTTAAACAGCTGGTTTTGAAAGCGAATCAATAGCAGCATTTATATCCTGATTATTGGGTGATATTTTATTTAAAATGTTGAATTGAACTAAAGCATCATTGTTTCTTCCAACTTTTTGATAAGATAATCCCAAGAAATAACGGGCATTCCAATAACTATTATCAATCAAAACTGCTTGTTCAAATGAACTAACTGCATTGATATAATCAGAATTGTTGTATCTCAACAAACCAAGACGGAAAAATATAGTTGAATCATTTGGATTTATTGCACTTGCTTTCTCTACTTGTTTTACAGCAGCTGACATGTTTCCTTCATCTACTTCAATCTTGGCAAGAAGAAACAATGCATCAGTGTAATTTGGTTTAATAACTAGAGCTTTCTCGATAAAATTTCTAGCCTCGGTATTATTTTTATTTGTAATTTCTAGATTTGCTAGATCAAGAAAAATAGATGGATTATTTGGTGCTAACTCTTGTGCTTTTTTATATGAATTAGATGCATTACTATAACTACCATCCACAGAAAACAAAACAAGAGAGCTGTAAATATTACCCATATTCACATAATTTAAATATTGTTTTGGATTTTGATTTATAGCAAGAGAAGCAGAATTTAATGACAAGTTTATCAACTGTTGTAAGTTTGATTTAAGTACATCACTAGACAATTTATTGTCTTTTACCAAAAGTCCTATTTGTCCTACATATATTTGAGAAAGTGCCCTATAATAAACATCACTTTTGTTTAGAGAAATTGCACTTTTAATCATTTTTTCAGAAATAGAAAGTGACTGCATTGTATTATCTGTTTTTATTGCTTTTGAGAAATACAAAATAGAAACAAACTTTTCTATTTGTAAATATGTTACAGACAATGTAGTAATCATTAAAAATACCAACAAAAGAATTGTGAAAAAACTTTTTCTAGGATCATCTAAGAAATAAAATTCTTTAACACTTACAACCTTTTTACTAACCAATATTCCTATAAAAACACCGCTTGAAATAAAAGCCAACATCAAAATCAAAACACCTGGAGAATAGAAAATAAAAGAAATCCATGAATATATTGATATCAATAATATTGAAAAAATATAATAATTTGAAAGTGAATCTTTTGATGCTATGCGTGATGACTGTACTCCCCTTATCACAAAAACAATAAAGAAAATTACCCATGCAAGCAAACCAACAATACCAGTAGTCGCAACAAAAGTAGACAGCATACTAACTCCATTTGGAAAATCAATACTCCAAAAAATTGTCTGTGCTACTTCTTTTGGTTGCCACAAAACCCAATCCATAGAAAAAGTATTCGGACTTGTTCCAAATAAAGGATTATGTTTAATGGATTTCCAAACAATACCAGAAGTAGCTGAAATAGAAGGTCGAACTTCTGAATTTGAAATATTTATATATTTAGATACTAGATTACTTACAGCACCCCCACCAACCAAAAAAACAAAAGAGATTAGTACTACAACAAGTGCACTAAAAGGAAATCTTTTTTTGCCATCTCCTTTGTGAACTAAATGCATACCAGAATGCTGAGTAGAAATACTATATACAAATATAATTATTGAGAATATTCCAACCAAAAACCATACAAATGGTGTGTTTATTATGGCAATAAACATCAATCCAGTAACTAACAAGAAATATTGAATTGTGGTAAAAATTTTATTTAATTTTAGAAATTCCAAATTAAATATAGACAACAAAATAATTAATCCGAAAAATAGAGCAAAATCATTCCAGTTTCCAATCAAATTGCCAGCAGATAGATTAACAAGGAATCCCCCAGGAAGATTGCCTAAAATAACAACTATATTAAAAATCTCAAATATTGAAATAAGTAACGCGCCAATAAATAATGCTCCAATAAAATACCATAATCTTTTTTCTGTTTGAAAAAATATTGACGATAAAAAAAATAACAAAAACATTATAAGGATTGAACCAAATGTCCCAAGTTCAAAACCATTACCCCAAAGTGAAGAGTTTAATGATGACGAAAAAAATGATGAAATTAAAAAAACCAAAGGTATCAAAGCCGCATAAACAATCAATCTGTCTTTAGGAAAGACAAATTTTCCTTCTCCCAATCGAGATATAAGCCAGAAAAAACAAGATAGTGTAACACCAAAAGAAATGATAAACCCCTTACTATCGTCTAAACTCATGGAAACATATGGTATAAAGAAAAAGAGTGACAATAAAAACGTAGATAATAGTGTGATAAATGAGAGTTTATTGAAAAACTTTATACTTTTTGATTCCATATTTTATATTTTATATTTTAATAATACTAAGTATAATTATATATCAAAATAGCAACAAATACTACGTATTTGTATTAAATATGTGTAAAAACATTATATAATATCGGTAATTCTTAGTCTTAGTTCAGTACGGCCAGCAAAAGTACTTTTCTCAAAGGTTGCAACGAGATTAATAACGGAGCCCAACTCAAGTGCAGGGTCAAAACTTAATCTAGTTTTAAAAAATGATATAGCTTTTACGATGCGTCCCCTATCGGTCTTAAATGATAACTCAAGGTGATTTTTTTCTTTTCCAAATTCTTTTATGGAAAATATTTTTATCCCTTCAAATAAAAAAGTGGGTTTAGGGTTACCCATTCCAAATGGAGCAAGCTTGTTTATGATATTAAAATTTTCAATGTTAACATCATCTATTGCAATAGGTGCATCAATAAAATATTCTTTCTCATTTTTTTCATCTATTACACTATTATTAAAAACAGCAACAAGTCTTTCTTCTAGAAAGTGAACCTCTTCGTGTGAGACAGAAAACCCACCAGCACCTTTATGCCCCCCAAAACCAAGTAAACTATTTTCAGGGAGTAGTGTCATCATCTCTACAAGGTTCGCATTACCATAACCACGACACGATCCTTTTATATCTCCATTTCCATCGCCTCCCCAAACGAAAGCAGGACATTTATATTCATCTACTATTTTTGATGCAATTATCCCTAAAACCCCTATCCTCCAAGTTGGATTACCTATCACTATTAGTGATTTTATCTCTCTTTTATGTAAAATATTTTTTACATCTTTCATTATATGAGCAACAACTATTTTTCTTTCATCATTTATTTTTGCCAAATAATCTGCCAGTACTCGAGCTTCAACAAGATCAGTAGTAGAGAGCATACCATACGCTTTTGAAGGGTCTGACATACGAGATGCTGCATTTATGCGTGGAGCCAAGGTAAAAGTAACATCTTCTTCGTTTAGTTTTGTAATATCAACAGATGCTTTTTTGAAAAGTTCCACAAGGCCGGGACGTCTTCCTTTTTGTAAAACTTTCAAACCAAAATATGCGAGAACTCTATTTTCATCTATGAGTGGAACCTGGTCAGAAAGAGTAGCTACTCCTGCCATATCGAGTAACCATTTTTCCCAACCATTATTTATTTTCCAATATTCACCATATTTTATTATTAATGCTTGTAAGAGTTTGAAGGCAACACCAGCTCCGCAGAGCATTTTATCTGGATACATACAACCTATCTGTTTTGGATTTAAAATAGCGTAAGCTCTAGGAATATCTGCTTGTGGTAAATGGTGGTCTGTAATAATTACATCTATGCCAGATGCTTGTGCATGAGCAACTTCTTCTACAGCAGTAATACCTAAATCAAAAGTAATTAATAGATTTACATTATTATCAATAAACTTATCTATGGCATCACGATGTAGACCATACCCTTCGTCGTGACGATCTGGAATATAAATAGAAAAATTAGCATAACCAATTTTTGTAAAAAAATCATGCATTATTACTGCCGCGGGAATACCATCACAATCATAATCACTATATACAACTATCTTTTCATTTGCTTCTACGCTTTCAAAAATACGCACACAAACACGCTCCATATTTTTCATTAAATATGGGTCATAAAGATGCTTTTCATAAGATGGATTTAAAAATCGGTCTCTTTCCTCTATTGGTATACCTCTATTTGTCAGTAAAAGGTCAAGCAATTCAATATTATTTGGCATACAAGAGATTGTACCATATAATGTATGCATGAATAATAACCCCGAATGAATTTTTCATTATTACTCATATTTTCGGGAATTAAAAAATATATTATGACCATAAACGACATCAAAAATTCTGACGGGGCAAGCTGTATTTTTTGTAAAATTATAGCAAAAGAAATTCCAAGTCATATAGTATACGATGACTCCAATTTTTTATGCTTTTTAGACAACAATCCAGTAGTTAAAGGGCATAGTCTCTTAATACCAAAAGAACATCATGTTTGGATGCATGAAACCCCAGATGAATTAATCTCTGAAACTTTTATTACAGCCAAAAAAATTATGAATATAATGAGAAAAGGTATACCTTGCGATTATGTCCAAATGGTTGTTGTGGGTAAAGATGTACCCCATTTTCACATACACCTAATGCCTCGTTTGTTAAACGATAACCTCCCTCAACTTATAAATATAAAATATGAAAGTGAGGAAGAAGAAAAATACTATGCTTCTAAAATAAAAAACGCCATCTAAGGCGTTTTTTATTTTAATATTATTTTAAAACTCTGATACCTGGCAGTGTTCCTTTTGATAAGAAATCAAGAGTAGCTCCACCTCCTGTAGATACAAAACCCAGCTTATCTTCTATTTTTAGTTTTGCTACCAGAGCAGCAGTATCTCCTCCACCTATTACACTTTTTGCTTTACTCTTTGAAATAAGTTTAAGGACTTCTTCTGTTGCTCCCCCAAAACCACTTTCGTATTTACCTAGTGGACCATTCCATAAAATAAATTCTGCTTTATTTATTAGGTCTTTCAATTGAGAAATTGTTTGTGGACCAACATCAACAATATTTTCGTCTGGCATTACATCACTTGCTCTAGTAAAATGATTTTTTGAATTTTTAGTAACTTCAACATCAATAGGAAGTATCAGATTTTTGCTCTTCATAATAAGAGGAACTTGAAAATTTACAGGACCAACTAGTGATGTACCTATCTCATAACCCTTTGCTCTAAAAAAGTCGTTTGCTATTGCACCTGCTATAAATATAGTGTCTGCTGTTCTAAGGTATTTCTTTATTAGAGGAATTTTTGTATCAAATTTTGCACCTCCCAAAATAAATAAAAATGGATGTGTTGGAGTAAAAACTTTTGATAGATTTTCTATCTCTGTCATAAATTGAAAACCAGCATAACCAGGAAGATATTTGGTAATACCAACAACAGAAGCATGCTCTCTGTGAGAAACTGAAAATGCATCATTTACATATATTTCACCATAACGAGATAGAGCTCTTGCAAATGAAGGTGAATTCTTTTTTTCTCCTGTTTCTCGGCGAAGGTTTTCAAGTAAAACTATATCTCCATTTTTCAGAGCTTTTATTCTTTTTTCAGTTTCATCTGAAAAAATTGGTGTTCCAATAAATTCAACTTCTTTAATAGATTTTTTTAGTTTTACAGCAACAGGAAGAAGACTTTCTTTGCCCTCATCTCCAATATGCGAAATTATAATAACTTTTGCTCCTTTTTTCTGTAAATACTCGATTGTTGGAATAACTTTTTTGATTCTAAAATCGTCAAGAACTTTACCATCTTTTATTGGAACATTAAAATCTGCTCTTAAGATAACACTCTTCCCTGCCAAACTTTTCAAATCTTTTATTGATTTCATATTATTTAATTTAGGGCGCTTAATACTGCACCGAATTTTTTAGGATTAATACTGTCGCGACCCACAAGTAAACCATCAGCTCCTCCATCTTGTATAAAAGATCTAGTATTTAGAGGGTTAACTGAACCACCGTAAATAATAATAATACTATGTGCTATTTTAGGAGTATAAATATCTGAAACTACTTTTTTTATGAAAATTTTCATTTCCATAAATTCTTCTTTTGTTGCTTCTCGAGTTGCATTCTTTCCTATTGCCCATATTGGCTCATAAGCAACAATAATATTTTTCATCTGAGCACCTGAAACTCCTATCAATGATTTTTTGATTTGTTCTTCTACCAATAAAAGAAATGACCCATTGGCATCTCTAACACTCTCTCCAACGCAAAGAATCGGTGTAAGTTTATATTTAAGTAAGTTTAATATTTTTTGATTTATAATTTCATTGGTTTCTCCAAGACGACGACTCTCTCCGTGCCCTACTATAGTATAGCTAACACCCATATCTTTTAGCATTTTGGGTGAGACTTCTCCAGTATAAGACCCCTCTGTTTTAGTTGATACATTTTGAGAACCAAGAGAAATATTTTTGTTTTTGAATTTTTTAGAAACAAAAAGGAATGGAAATGGTGGGCAAAGAATTATTTTAGTATTTTTGATATTTTTTGCTAAAGAATATGACTCCTTAAAAAGAACCTCTGCCTCTTTTTGAGATTGGGGGTTCATTTTCCAATTAGCAACAACTATTCTATTCATATTACTATTATACCATATAATCCTTGTTTTACTTCATTAAAACAAATAATCATGTATTTATAAGGAGTTAATTAGTAAAAAGGTCATATTTATAAAATATGACCTTTTTACTAAAACCAGACGTTGGACGTCTATTTAATTTAACCTAGAAATATATTTATAATTCAAAAGAATTGAAATAATAAATAATGACAGAGTAAGTGCCATAACTGGCATAGACACATAACCAAATTCATAAATATATCTAATAGCACAAGATACCTCGGTAGTACTTGTTGGGTTTAGGGTTGCACAAGAAAGACTAGATGTTCCTCCATTTTCTATATATATATGATACAAAGAAGTAAGAGAACCAAGAGACGCGAAAGCAATACTAAAATCAACAATCGAGCGGTCTTTCTTATATAACTCCATTCCAAAAAGAACTAGCTGTGGATATAAAAATATTCTTTGTATCCAACAAAGTTCACATGGTGGGTATCCTACTATTTGAGAATAAAATAATGAAGTAACGACTGCACCAAGTGCAATTAAAAATCCAAAGATAAATGTATATCTTTTGAAAAAGATTAAAGTTTTATTACTACGATTGCGAGCAAAAATTAAATTCGATACTAAAAGTATGATTATTAGTTGAATAATAATTGTCCCAATAGAAAGTATTTTATTTATTATATCTACGTATATTGGCATATTATTGAGTATAAGCACACTGTGTTTTGCTTGCTAAAGTAACGAGAGATAATTCTCCGGATAGACGGCTTGCGTCTGCAAAAATCCATGTTGGATATCCCTCTATTTTTTTATCTTTACAGATTTGATTTACACCTTGGCCGTCTGCAGTAGAACATTCGATATAAGGAAGATATTGTTTAGAAAAACCAAATAATTCTTTTTGTTTTTGGCAATGAGGACACCAAAATGCTCCATAAAACTCAGCACCGGAAGATTTCAAACACTGAGCAAACCCATCCAACTTTCCAGGACCTTGTGTTCTTGTTCCAGAATAAATTCCAAGACCTCCGACAATAAGAACTGTTAATACTATAAATATAATAAATTTTGTTTTCATTTATCTATTGTATCAAAAACCTAGACGATACCATAGCCAAGAAAATGGGGCCTTTATTTTAATGACTATTTTATGAATTATAGAAAAAAATGTGTTTGGGTCTTGAGTTGAACCATCTGCACTTGCAGAAAGTAAATTATTATTTGAATTAGTAATTTTTATTATTTTTTTATCTACTATTTTTTTGGGTATTTTTGCCTTTTTTATTTCTGTTATTTTTATAGTTGAAACTTTTTCTTCTTTAATATCAAAAGATTTATTATTTTTATCTGATTCTGATTTAAGTGCATCTTTATCTAGATATACATCGGTTGCAATTTTATCTTGTTGTTCTGTTCCTGTTGTTTTAATATCTTCTTCTTTTGAAAAAGATTGTAAAATATTGTTCCAAGACAACTTAAGTACAGCTGGTACTGCATATGATGTAGACCAAATACGATTGATTATTGTATCACTAGAATTTACTCCCCCATCTATATGCTGATCATTTGCTAAATACTTTATAGACTTTTCTATTTGTGTATTGTAAGTAGTATTTAAAGATAATGCTTGAATAGCCCAACTAGTCGAAGACTGATTTCCAAAACTACCATCATTTTTTTGCTCAGAGATTAAATATAACTCTCCTTTTGAGATAGCTTCACTCACTCCACTTATACTTTTAAAATTATTCAGAGACTCTATGGCTGCTGATGTCATATCTACGCTACCCCATGAACCATTTGAGAATTGATTTTTAATTATAAAAGAAATAGTCTTGTTTATTATTTCATCATTTTGAGTATATCCAGCATTTTGTAAAACAATAAGACCAAAAACATCATCGTTAAAAAGAGAAGAATCACCTATTTGCGTTTTATCGAAAGATGAGATTATTTTATTTATATAATTTACAGAAGTACCATTGTATGGATTTACACCAAGTGCCATGAGCGACATAGCCCGACGCTCGTAGTCTGTAATACTAGATGAAACAATAGGGTTTGATTTTAAATAGTTGGATATACTTGATTTCAATGTTGGACTATTCCCCGCAGAAGCTGCAATAGCTACCCAGTCTGTGTACATAGAAGAGCTAAATGAACCATCACTATTTTGATTACTGGATAAAAAATTTAGAGCATTCAAAACTGAAAAAACTTTATCTACTGGCACATAACCAGAACCTCCTCCATTTCCACCACTTTCTGGCGCAACAACTTCTGTTTGTGGATCAATAAATTCTAATAAAATTACATCATTTTCTTTTGGTATATATTCATTTAAACCTGTCATGCCTACGTTTCCATTTGATGACCAACTCCAATAGTGATAAACATCATTGTTGGAGCTATCTTTGTTTGTATAACCTGCTATATCACCGATTGAGTCCACAAAAGCACCGGGTGCCCAAGCCCAATTCCAATTACTTTTAAGTCCTGATTGCAATACTGAACAGTATGCAGTTATAGTATCTGGTGTAGATTTGTCATTGTCGGAATCACAAGCAGTTACAGACATATCTTTGTCCAACAAAGAATTTGTTCCTGATATTATTTTTAAATGAACAGATACCGAAGGAACAACATCTAAAACACTAGATTCTAAGGCACTAATGTTTAATAGAATTTTAGTACTTTCAGTTCCTGCACTCCAATCGCTAAGAATAAAAGACAATTTATCGTTGGCAACAACAGGTAGACATCCAATACCACAATTAGCATAACCACCATTTACCCAAAGAGCCCAATATTCAGTGGCACTAGGAACAATATTGTTTATACTCTTAACATAAAGACCCATACTTGGATCATTTATCAATTCAAAACTATCAATATATTTAGCTTCTTGTGCCGCAACAAGAGCACAAATACCTAAAAATTTACTAGGAGAACTTTCGTCAGGAAAAATATGATTTATGCCGTTTGTATCTATTGCAGTACAATTATCTTTAATTATTATATTAAATGATGTATCTGGTACTGCTGTGTCTGTAGCTGGATCATTATCAGCAAATGTAAAATTGTAAACAAAAAATACAAAAACTAAACTGGTTAAAACTATAGATTTTTTTAAAATATTTTTCATAATGTTATATTCCCTCCTGATTCCAATTAATAATATCTCCTTCTTTTAACACCTGATTTGATACGCCGACTGAAGCCAATTTTCCATTTATATAGTAAATCCAATATTTCCCTGGTATCCCCTTTATCCCATTTATCTCTGTTATAAAACTTCCCAAACTCGCATTGTCTATATATTTAAAACTGAATGAATTATTAATTCCACTTTCATTTTCTATCTGTTTCATTGCTTCAAAAACAGAAGTATTTTCTTTTATTTCAGTATTATATTTATTGTCTGAAACTATTAGTGAAACTTTTATAGTTTTAGTCTCTAGGGTATAACTTTTACTTTTTTTAATTGATTCATTATTTATTAATACTTCTTTTTCTGTTTCTATTTTTACTTCATTATGATTTTGCTGGTTTGTAACAAAAATAGGTAATTCTTTTTGTCGATAAAATACAAATAATATATATATTATTGTAAATAATATTAATCCAATTAATAAATATTGTTTTTTTGTTTTTTTGTTCATCCCGTTAGAGATAGTCCCTCTATTGTCGGGACGTATCTTATTAATTATAATTTATTCATATTTACTTTATTTAAAGTTTTTATTTTTACCTTAAAATTGCGTACACGTCTCTAACGGGATTCATCTTTTTTTTATTAAAACCATAATAAAAAGCCCATGCGTGAGCAAGGGCTTTTTATCTAAAAATATTGAAAGATATTAATCTCCTGCTCGGGAACACCATTATATTAAGACCGGACTTGTCTCCCTTGGGAGCATCACCGTTGCGGCACAGTAGAGGAATCTAACCTCATTTCCAAATATATTGGGTAAAATTTTAAAAATACAACTAACCTACGAGCACAACTTTTTCTACAACAACAACTTTCTTTTCTGCTTTGACTGCCCATCTCTCTATAGCTGGTGAGAGCACTATAGCAAAAGAAACATTTCCTAGCAAATGAAGAACTGTAAATGGAATCTGCCCAACCAACGAGACTATAAATGACTGATGAAAAAATAATGGTCCAATAGTAAGCCCTGTCATTGCATCGTAGAGTATTGTGGCCACTACTGCATAACTAGCATAACTCTTCCAACCAGAGTGGTTTTTAAAATAATAATTAGCACCTAATCCCATTATTCCGTATGACAAAGCTGTAATGAGTGTCCAGATACCTATTCCTGATGTTACAGAATCATATAGTATGATACTAAAGAAACCAAAGACAAATGACATCAATCCCCCATATACCTTACCAAAAGGCATTACAACGCTCATAATAGGCTCTATATTGGGAGCACGAAAAGGTATGAGCCTAAAGGCAAAGACAGTAAAAAAAGCTATTGTATATTTAGACCAGTTTTTCATTCTTAATTCTTAATTCTTAATTCTTAATTCTTAATTCTTAATTCTTAATTCTTAATTCTTAATTCTTAATTCTTAATTCTTAATTCTTAATTCTTCTTAATTCTTAATTCTTAATTCTTAATTCTTAATTCTTAATTCTTAATTCTTAATTCTTTTAGACTATATCACAAACTCCAGAAACGCAAGCGAGTTCTCTTTTTACTTCAGTTTCATCTTTTATTTCATAAGTAACAATTTTAGAAAAATCAAAGTCTGGCATCTTGCTAACTAGTTCGTTGTATGTTTTTTCATCTATTGCCTCATAAGGAGCAAGTTGGTAAACATGGTTTGTACGTGGTAGGAATGAAAGTCCTCCAACAATATCCCAGTTTTGATACAACCAGTGCGCTACTTGAATCCATTCATTTTCTCCAACTGAAATAGTTACAGATGGATTGTGTTCAGTATAATTTACTTTTACTACTTTCCAGTGTTCAAGTTGATCAAGAGCAGATATGTCATCTTTACATATGGCATCTGCTGGTGCTTTCATTGGAAATTCTAAAACAAAAGTATTTGCATCATCATGAGTCTGACCAACTTCAGGATTATAAGGTACTCCTTGGTCTTTCATCATTTTAAAAAGTGAATCAGTTGCTGAAATACGAACACGGCGAATATAGTAAGGTGCATGTCGTGGATGCATACCAGATGAACAGTCTACTGTTTGAGAAACCGTTCCAGAAGGTTTAACAGCTGTAATACAAGTAGATTCATTTACACCAAAACGCTTAGCATATATTTTATTTACACGAATAGATTCAAGTCGAAGTTTGGTTAGCATTTGTGGATCACGTGAAAGTTTTGAATCCCATTGTCCGGTAACAGAAACACCAAGCAATCTTTCGTCCTCACAGTTATTGCGCCACTCTTTAGACAAATAACCAAACTTTGTAAGAGTAGATTGGTATGTTCCAAGAATTGTAGCAACACGAATCTTTCTCATTAGATCTTCTTCTGTATCCTCAGCACGAGCTACTACTTCAGATAAGTTACAAAACTGTCTTGAACGAAGAATAATTTCTCCACAAGGATTTGTTCCCATTTCTCCAATATAATCTTTCGAAACTTCAACACGGCGTTTAGGAAGTGAAGTATATAGAGAACCACGATTGAATATTCCTCTTTCTCCTGAACCTGATTCCATAAGAGAAATCCATTCTTTTAGAAATTCTGTTTCTGTTGGTTTTGTATTGTACACAGCTGAGTTATTTGCAAGCATACGTTGCCCTTCATTAACCCAAAATTGTCCATTTTTGGAATCACGCATATCTTGATCGTCTAAATCAGATAGTGAGATAAGAGCACTTCGACGTACTCCGCCAGAAACTACACATTCGCCAATCTTACATATGATATCGTGGGCGTCTATATTACGAAGATGTCTTCCTTGTCTGCGTAAAATGCGATCACGTGTAAAACCAAGAAGATTTATAAGTGGTTGTGGACCTGAACTTTTGCCTCCCATTATTTTAAGACGTGCTCCAGCTGGACGAAGCAAAGAAAAATCAAAATCTACATCATTTCCATCAAACCAAGTCTTCATACCAAAAACAAAAGCATCTGCCCAACCCTCTTTATTGTCGGGAACTACGTATGTAGATATTTTTTTACTTGATTGAATTTTAATCTGAGGCAATGATTGTATGTTTTTACTTTCAACAGAAAACCCTACTCCTGTACCACACATTGAAATATAAATAATATCTCCAAAATCTTGAAATGTAGATGGTGCTACGAACGAACAGTTGTATGCGCATACATTTGTCTTCTCAGCTGCTGCTCCAGCAAACTGTAGTAATCTCATTGATGGCATTGCTTCTTGGTTTAGAATTGCTTCTCTGACTTCTGTATATTCAGACTCTTTGAGGGCGTTACCAATATTACCTCTCATAAAGTTTATATATCTGTCTACTGTTTCAATCCATGTCTCACGTCTTCCCTCTTCTTCTATCCACTTTGCATAGGTACGATAATACACGAATTCAGAAAGAGGATTTCTAAAATATTTTTTACTCTCGTCTGTTAACTTTTTTACTCTCTCTGGAACTGAAACTCCGTGAGCACGAAGACGAGCTCTTTCTTGTCTGTAAAGAATGTAGTTTTTAGATGTTTGAATATAATCACAAAGCATCAGTTGTTTTTCTACCGTATCCTGAAGGATCTCAACTGTTGGTGTAAAATCCTTGTTATCCTTGGATATTTTAGAAATTTCAGACTCCACCTTTTTAGTAACTTCTACTGCTTCATCTTGTGAGCCTTCACCTCCTGCAAGCATAGCTTTATTAATAGCATTAGTAATTTTTCCAGCATCAAAAGGAACAATTGTTCCATCTCTTTTCTGAACGCCCTTAATAAAATTATTCTTAATAACTTTTAGTATGTTTTTTTTCACTGATTTTTTTTCTTTATCTACTATTATCTTTTTACTTGGCACTTTCTTTTTTGAAGACATATTTTTTTAATTTAATTAATAATGTTGCCTAGTTCTATACTTGGACGCTTATTATACCCTTGCTTGAAGTTCAACCGCAAGCAAATTTATAACAAAATTAACACTATGTAAAAATATAAGAAATCCGTCAACCCTTACACACAAAATCCTCAAAAAGTGCCCTTAGAGTACTACCAATTAAGGATATTTTTTATTCTAAAAAAGAACAGTTACTTTATATTTAAAAAACTTAAAAAATAATATTTTTATGGCTTTTTTTTGTACTAAAAAAATGTATAATACTCACATATGCAAATAGGAACAATAATAATCACAGTTTTAGGTCTTTGTCTTTTTGAAATTATCTCAAGTATAGACAATGCAGTTATAAATGCTGAGGTTTTAAGCACAATGAGCAAGCGTGCTCAAAAATGGTTTATGCTTTGGGGTTTCTTTTTTGCCGTTTTTATCATTAGAGGACTTTTACCATGGGTTATAATTTGGGCTACAATGCCAGAACTTGGACCGATTGGTTCTTTTACGGCTGCATTTTCAAATGATCCAAGCGTACATACTGCCATCGAAAAATCTGCTCCTATTTTACTTCTAGGTGGTGGTGTATTTTTAATGTTTTTATTCTTTCATTGGTTATTTCTTGAAACAAAGAATTTCGGATTACGCCATGAAAAATTCTTCTATAAAAATGGTGTTTGGTTTTTTGCAGTTGTGTCTATATTACTAGCAACTATTGTTTGGTATTCACTAAAAATAAACCCAATGCTTGCATTCTCTGCTGTTATTGGTTCAACTGCATTTTTTATAACTCATGGATTCAAAGAAAATGCTGAAAAAGGTGAACAGAAGCTACTAAACAAAGAAAATAAAATGAGTGATATTAGTAAAATTCTTTATCTTGAAATAATAGATGCTACTTTCTCTATAGACGGAGTTCTTGGTGCTTTTGCTTTTACACTTTCTGTTCCTCTTATTATATTAGGAAATGGACTTGGTGCATTTATTTTACGTAAACTTACCATAGGAAATATTGATAGGATTAAAAAATATTCATATTTAAAAAATGGAGCTATGTATTCTATCTTTATCCTAGGAGTAGTAATGCTTGTAGATGCTTTTGGAATGAAGATCCCTTCTTATGTATCTCCTCTTCTTACCTTTATTATAATTGGTTATTTTGTTATAAAATCATTAAATAAAAACAAAGAGGTTGTAATTTAAACAACTAATTTCATAACCCCAAAATATCAATAGATATTCTATATTACCTCTTCATCTTTATTAAATCCTCCTGCTTGTAAGTTCCAAAGTTTTTTATAAACACCAGAATCTATGTTTATGAGTTCTTCGTGGGTATCATCTTCTATTATTTTTCCATCCTCAATAACAATTATTCTATCCATTTCTTTGATAGTTGAAAGACGATGAGCAATAACTATTGTTGTTTTATTTTTTATTAGATTATGAAGTGCGTCCTGAATAAGAACCTCTGATTCTGAATCAAGGGCTGATGTTGCCTCATCTAGAACCAATATTGGTGCATTTCTTAGTATGGCACGAGCTATTGCTACACGTTGACGCTCTCCACCGGAAAGCTTGGTTCCCCGTTCTCCAACATAAGTATTATAACCGTTTGGTAACTTATCTATAAATTTATCACAGTGAGCCAAATGAGCTGCATTTTTGACCTCATCATCAGTAGCATCTCTTCTACCATAACGTATGTTTTCCATCAATGAACGATGAAACAAAACTGGATCTTGTGGAACAAAGGCAATTTGCTCACGTAGGTTTTTCTGAGAGATAGAACTAATATCTATTCCATCTATTAATATTTTTCCTGATGTCGTGTTAAACAACCTCATAAGAAGATTCACAAATGTTGATTTACCTGCACCAGACGAACCTACTATAGCTATTTTTTGACCAGCTGTAATTTTAATAGAAAAATTATCAAATATTTTTGTTTTATTTTTGTCATAAACATAAACAACATTGTCGAACACCACTTCTCCTTTTACATTCATTAGAGTGTTTATTGTGTTGTCTTCTACCCCATATGGCATATCTAAAACTAGTGCCATTTCTTGAGCATCAGCAAAACCATCATAGAAAGTTCTAACTATACTAGCAAAACTCCAAAGATTTTCTGTTAAGCGACCTAAATAATTTTGAATAAGGACCAAAAGCGGTAATGTAACCATTCCCAATTTCCAGTCCCCTATTGCCATCCAAAAAACAATAAATTCCATAATTATAAAATAAAAACTTTGAATAGATCCTAGTCCTTCCCATAAATACCAATTAAAAACTGTTGCTACTTTTTGCTTTTCAATCACACTACCCACACGCTTCACCTCGTAATCATGCCCGGCAAAAAGTTGAATAGAGGAATGATTACTTATAGAATCAGCCAATGCTCCGGTTGTTTTTGTATCAGCAGAAGCAGCAATAATATCGTATTTAAGTTTAAATCTTGTATAAACTAATGCTGTTACCATAAACACCAAACAAAAAGCGGTTAAAACATATGAGTATTTAGGGACCAATGTATAAATTGCAATGATTGTTCCTATTGATCTTACTAAAAGTGGAAGTCCATCATTTACTAACCTGTCCATCAATCTTTCAAAAGACTTGGCGTATTTATTTATTTTCTGGGTAAGTGAACCTCCAAAATTATTTGCAAAGAAGGCATTTGAATGTCCGATCATTTTAGTAAATGCCTGCTCTCGTAGTTTTGCCATGACGCTAGATTGAAAATACGAATTTGTAAAACCTACAGTTCTCCTAAGAATCCAACGAATAAACCCAAGTATAAATATCATTATAATAATATTTTGGGCATTCGAGACTAAGTTAAAATTGTTTGTATTTAAAATATTCCAAAGTTTTAAAAATTGAAGTGGTATATAGATATCCAAACCCGCAGAAAATATAGAACCAAATATAATAACAAAAAACGCAATTTTAAAATTACGCATAACTTGCCAAAAATATTTGATAACAAGTGCTTTATGCAGATTTGAATAATCTTTTTCCATGACGTTAAAAATAAGAAATATTTAAATTTCTTTATATAAACTTATAATTATCTCAATACTACTTTTCTAAATTTACACATTAAAGACAAAGAATATTTTGAAACACTAAAAATAAACAAAGGGTTTTAAACTTTTTTTATTATAACATATAAGTGAATAATTTCAAATATATTATTTTTTGTTGAGTTTTACTCCACGAACCAAAGCTCCCAATAAAATACTGAGTTTCATTGTAGCTACACCTACAACCTTGTCTGCTCCCCCGTAATAGATATGCAACAATTTACCTTTAACTGCCATTCCACAAGGAAAAACTACATTGTTTACAATTCCAATTTTTTCATATTCTTCTACTGGTTCAAAAATAGAATCAGAAGAACGAGCTATTACAATAGCTGGATCTTTCAAATCAAGCAATACAACTCCCATTCTGTAAGTATTATTACTCTTTGAAACTCCATGATAAAGCAACAACCATCCATATTTTGTTTTTATTGGTGGGGCAGAAATTCCAACTTTCAAACTATCCCATGTATTCATGCGTGGTCCCATAATACGAACACATTTTTTAACTGTCTCCTTTTCAAAATCAAGTGATTTTAAATAGTCTCCACATATTTCATTCCCTACTCTATGAATAACAAAATAGCCATCTTTTAATTTTTCAGGAAAAATACAAGTATCTTTATCATCTAGTCCTGGAGGCGTGATAAGAATAGGTTTGCTCCAGTTCCATTTATGAGCAATAAAATCTGAAACGGAAATAGAGGAAGCTGCAACCCTTGGTGGTCCGATACTATCATAAGCTGTATAACACATATAAATTTTTTGCTCTATTTGAACAATACGAGGGTCTTCACATCCAGAATTTCCATTAGGTATCTTTTTAATCTCAAAATCTTCTCTTGGTACATATATAGGGTCTGGAAATCTCTCGTCTATTATAAAACCATCAAGGCTCGAAGCATATCCTATATATGAAGTATTATCATTAGAAAGAGTTCTATATAAAATATGAACTTTGTTGTCTAAGTATATAGCTGCTGGGTTAAAAGTTGCAGTTGATTCCCATCCGTTTTCACCTTTCGGGCTTATTATTGGATTTGATAGTCCCCTTTTAAAACTATAGTCAACAGCAGTTTCTATATACATACTTGATATCAAATCACTCAAGGAAACATGTGCTAGACATGTAGTAGTATCGGCTGCTCCATAATAAATACTGAGCTTGTCTTTTTCAACTAGAGCACCGGTAGGAAAAACAACATTTGAAATATAACCTGATAATTCATATGATTCCTCTGGTGCCAATATAGGCTCTTTTGTTCTACCTATTATTTTTGATGGATCACTAGAATCAAGCAATAATGCTTCTATGCCAAAAACACGGTCTGCTCCGTCAGGTGATGGGAAATAATTTTGAATATGAGAATATATAAGCAACCAACCATATTTAGTTTTAATAGGAGGACAACCTATCTCTAAATGGTCGTATTCATTGCGACGAAAATCTACAGTATGTTGATCTATATTATTTTCCCATTCTTCCCAAAAAGATTTATCCCACAATTGTTCTATTTTATCAAATTGAGCAATAGATACTTTTGCTGGTGGTTTGTCTGTATAAGCAGAAAAAATAACTGTTATCTTTCCATTTATTCTTTCAGGAAAAAGTGTCATAGCTTTTGCATTAAAAGGAGTTACAAGATGGCGCTCATCAACCTTTTTTAAATCTTTGGAAACAGCAACCGCTACTTTTATATTATCAGATGAAAAAGGAAAACCTGAAAGTGCTGTATAAAATATATAATATTTTCCTTCAAAATGAGTTACTCTTGGGTCTTCACATCCATGCATATCAAATAATTCTTCTGGTTCAAGAAAAGGTGCTCGGTCTGTAAAATGAACACCATCTTTACTCTTACCAAAACCAATAATTGAAGTTTGTTTCTGTGTTACTATTTTATCTACAGCAGAAATAGCTCGATAAAAACCATATATTGTTTTACCTTTTTTAACAGGACACATATTGAATGCTGCAAACCCTTCCCAGTAATGATCTTTATTGGGAGTAAGTATAGGGTTATCTTCAAATCTTTTTACTACATACATATTTTTATTTTTTCTTACTTTTTACTAATTTTATATCTACATCTTTCTTAAGGTCATCAATCAATTCTTTCAGGTTTATAGAGGCAACACAGACAAATTTATCTGCTCCTCCATAGTATACAAATAATTCTCCGTTTTTAACAACTGCTCCGCAAGAATAAATAACCCCCCATTTATGTCCATTGTTTTCATAATCTTCTTCTGGTTCAAGGATAGGATTTTTTGATCTATATATAACTTTTGTTGGGTCATTTAAATCAAGTAATAGTGCACCTAGCCTGTATCTATCTGGGTTTTTATGATCCATAGCATGATACAAAATAAGCCAACCATCTTTTGTTTTTATTGGTGATGGTCCGATTCCACGGAACCAACTATCCCAACCACGACTGTGGTCAATAGGCCTGGTATTGTTACTCTTTATAAATGTCTTTCCATCAAGCTCATCTAAGCTATCAAAACAACTAATTAAAATATTTGGATAAACACTATGGATTATTGCAAATTTACCATTTATACGTTCTGGAAAAAGAACCCAGTTTTTATTTATCTCTCCAACAGGAGAAATCATAACTGCTTTTTTCCAATTCCATTTTTTCTTTTTAAAATTAGAAAGTGAAATAGATGTTAATGCTAAACGAACTGAACCCCATCCGTCAAAAGCTGTAAATATCATATAGATGGTATCTTCAATAAGTACCACTCTTGGGTCCTCACAACCTCCACTCCACCCACCACCAGATAGGTAGTCTATTTTGGGACCAGATTCAGTATAATTAAAAAATCTTTTATAGATATGATATGTTGGTCTACCTTCAATATTTAACCCATCATTTGAAAAAGCATATCCCAATACAGATGAGTCATCCTCCCCTACTGCTCTATATATAATATGAACTTTTCCATCATATTCAAAAGCTGTTGGATTAAATGTGGCTTTTGATTCCCATGAATACAAACTAGGTTCTATTATTGGATTATGTTGAACTTTTTTTAATTTAATATTTTTTTCTTTTAAAACTTTATTTGCTTTAGGGATAATTTTAATTTTGAGAATTTTTTTTGTACTTTTTATTTTTTTAAAAGTTAAAACTTTTTTTATCTTTTCTACAATTCCTTTTGATTTTTTTATTTTTACAGGAATAATATCAACAATTTTAGATTTATTTTTTAAACTAGGTTCTTTTATTATTTTATTTTTTGATATTTTCATAAAAACTAGACTCTACCGTATTTATCTTCATATCTAGTTATATCTTCTTCATCAAATTCTCCTAGTGCTATCTCGAGTATTTCCATACCATTATCTCCGGCTTTCATTGTGTGTTTTGTTTCAACAGGGACAAATTGCTCGCTTCCTATTTCAACATCATATCTTTCATTTCCTATTTGAAACATACCACTCCCACCAACAACACGCCAAAACTCTTCTCTTTTCTTGTGGCTTTGCAAACTAAGTTGTTCATTTGGTTTTACTGAAATTATTTTTACAGTAGAGAGAGTATTGTGTGTAAATCTACGAAAAAAACCCCATGGTCTTTCTTCTTGGTAAATTTTAAGATTATCATTCATTATTTTGAGTATAACACACATTTATAATTTTATATGTCAACAATTAATTTATAAGCCCCATAATTTATTATGCGGGTCATTAATTTTAATTAAAAACTATAAACCTATCCAGTTTTTAATTATTTCTTTTGATTCTATTGGTCCAGAAACTTTTATACTTTCTATCCCAGCTTCATATACTGAATAATCATTTCCTCCTGGAAAGATAGCATCGCCCATAAAAATCATATCCTCTTTGGTCATTTCAAGTTTATTAAGCAATCTAATGAGACCCTTTGCTTTATCAAAACCCTTTGGAAGTATATCTAGGGATGTTGTACCACCTATTATAATACTTACATCTGGTAGTTCTGACTCTAATAATCTTTTGATCTCTTGTCGTTTTACTTGCTCTGGGTCCCATAGTTTTTTTAATTCTATTGGAGCATGTTGCCCAAGGGCCGACATTGTAATCTGAGTGAGACGATCTTCTATAACCATATCTCCTTCTACCACACTACCTATATCATAATTGCTTGAGGATATTATATTATTTAGTGACTTTATAACATCGTTTTTTACCCCTTCAGGAAATTCTTTAATATCTGTCATTATCCAATCCTTGGATTTTTCATCATATTGGTATCGCTGACTTCCACTAGTGGAAAGTAATATTAGGTTTTTATATACAATAAATTCATCATTATCAGATATTTTTAAAAAAGGTAGGAATTGTTTTTTAAATTGTTCAAATGAACCACCAGTAATAATAACAACTATTTTTTCTTTAGCCAAAAGACATATCAATTCTGACATATCACCCTCTAAATGCTGTTTGCTCTCAGCTAAAGTTCCGTCGAGGTCAAAAGCTATAATTTTTTTATTTATTTTAATCATTTTTTATTTGAATTTTAAAAGTCCAATAAAATATCAATAAAAAAGAAAAAATAAGACCTGTGTAAAAATAAAATCCGTTGTAAGCAGATGAGTCAGTCAAAATTTTCCATATACTTATAACCAGTGATTTATTATTTACAAATACATCCCAACTATTAAAGCGCAAGAATCTACCTAGGTAAACACCAAAACTAACAAGCATTATAACAAAACCTATTATAATAGATGTAACTTTATTTGAATATTTATTTTTTATAATTTGCTCAATTTGAAACAAAGAATAAAAAAAGAATATCAACCCAATAAGCGCTGAACTAAAAATAAGCAATATATCAAATATGAGAGGAATAGACCGAGTAGAACCAAGATGAATAAAATCAGTAATTATATATGGTGCATTAGGAATAAATAAAAGCCATAGAAATAAGCCGAAAAAGAGTATTATTTTATTAAATTTTTCCTTTTTTGAATACAACAACAAAAGAGAACTTATAACAAAAGGTATAAATGCAAGAAATATATTCCACAAAATAAAAATTAAGGATACTTTACCCCAAAAAATAACTCTTAAAATGTTGAGAATAATTACAAATAAAACAATGGGAATAATTGATTTTGGAATTTTAATATTAAACATAAGTCTACTTTTTTGTTTTTATTTTTTGGGAATAATTTTTTATTAATTCAGAAGAACTTCTAACTTTGCCACCCTTACCTACATTAAATACCATTTCTATCCCCAATTTATTACAAAGCTGGAATTCTGGTATATTGTCTGCAAACCTATCTCCTCCATTTGCAAAAATATTGGGTTTAATTTTTTTGATTTCTTCACATACACTCATGTCTTTGGTGTTTTTACTGTGACCAGATATAACTACTTTATCTACGCAACTAAGTGCTTCTATTATTTCGCGTCTTTCTTTTTCTGGCATAAATTCTGAGCCTTTTTTAAGATGAATCCAGTTATCATTGTTTATAACAACAACTAAAATATCACCGAGTTTTTTTGATTCTTGCATATAGCGAACATGGCCTATATGAATTGGGTCAAATCCCCCGCTGATCATAACTATCTTTTTATTTTTCTTAATAGTTTTTGTATTTTTTATAACTTTTTTCATATTATATATGTATATGATACTTCTTAAATCAAATAAGTACAATAAGAAAAAATGAGGTATAAAATATCAAAATATTCTATTTCTTTTTCAAATTTATTAAAACAATCTCACTTTGTGTTCCGATTCTTTGTGGTGGACCCCAAGTTCCCACTCCACTTGAAGTAATCACAGACATTTGGTTTAAGTAATTTAATCCATAGGAAAATTCTTTAAATATCTTTCGGGCAAGCAACGGACCTGGCCATACTTGACCATTATGAACGTGACCTGACAAAACAAGATCAAAACCTGAATTTTCAACAACAGGAAGATTATTTGGAGCATGTTTAATTAAAATTTTTGGTATATCTTTTACTATATTTAAACTTTTTAAAGTACTAGCAAGCAGTGTGTTGTTTGATCCTGTTGTATAATCAACTCCCACGATTTGTAGACCGTCTACGTCAACAATCTTATTTGAGAGAATAACAACTCCTGCCGAAGAAAGAGACGAATTAAATTCTGAAATATTACCATAGTCCTCGTGATTTCCTGGAGCGAAATATATCCCCTTTTCTGTGTGAATATCTTTCAAAGACATTGCTATCTCTTTACTGTTAGTTTTGGGTCCATCAAAATAATCTCCTGCTATAACAACAAGCTCTGGGTTTTGTTCATTTATTTTTTTAACAAGTTTTTTGGCAAAATTAAGGTTGCGTATATTTCCAAAATGAGAGTCTGAAAACATTAAAATATTTTTATTATTCCAACTTTCTGGTAAATTATTTATAAATACAGTGTATTTAGTAGTTCTAATTTGATATGAATTAATTAAACCATATACACTAAAACCAATAGCAATAATATATAAAAATATACCAATTATACGAAAGACCATAGGTGACCAGCCAAAAAATGAATTAATTCCAAAAATTATTAAAATAATCACGCTAGCCAAAAATAGAAAATACAAAGTTCCTAACCAGATTGCACTTCCTTCGTAAAAAATTAACCCTATTTTTGTATAATTTAATTGAGTAAAGAGAGTCGCGGTGATAAAACTAACCGCTCCAATTGATAACAAAATTCTTAGGGTATTGATAAAACGAATATTTGTAATATTAAAAACAATTAAAATACTTTTATAAACAACAAAATGCCCCAAGCCAATAAGAGTAAATACAGTTAGTGCAAAAAAAATAAAAGGAAATAAAATAATTTTCATAATTTATATTATAACAGCTAAAACCATGTTAGGATATCAAAAAATAACCTTTTGTTTATAAGATTAAAATGCTGGATGCCTATACTCTTATGTTTAAAAGAGATACCCAAAGATTCTTGTAACACTGTTGATTATTGATAAAATATTTTAAAATAAATCTCAGTCAATTTTTTTATACATTAAATTAAAAAATTAACTACTACTACTACTTAAAAATACTCATGTCTCAATATTTTTCTTGCACCTTGTTAGAACATTAGAAATGTTATCAAATAAATTAAAACAGTCATCTAAATTATTTAAATGACTAGAATCAATTAAGAAATCTAATACTCCCGAAGTAAATAATTTTTGATTGACTTCTTCCTGGGTCAAATTTTTTAGAGAATCATTATTTTCTTTATTTTCCAATATCAATATACTTTTTGATATCCTTAAAAAATATTTTTTTAAATATTTTAATTTTTCATCTTGACCAACTGATGATATAAAATATTTTTTTCTAACCATCTGAATTCTTTCTATGGATCGTATTAACATACTTTGCTTATATTGATATGCATTAATATTTAAAAATTCATTTTTAAATATATTATTTCCAAAAATACACATCCCTTCATTCGCGAGATACTCTAATATAAACTCTCTACTATAGAATGATAGACCTTGAGATATTTCTTCTTGCGAATATGTATGAATATCAAGTTTGTTAAAGACATTTGAAAATAATTTAAAAATTTCATTCAACGTTGAATCTACTTTTTTTACAACTATTATCACATCGAGATCATCTGCTTTGTAATCATCTTTTAAGATTGAACCATAAATCAAAACACAAACTAAATTATTTTTACACGAGATTAAAGATATATCTTTTTTCAGCGATAATAATTCTTTTCTCATTTTAATTATTTTTTTTAAAAAAACTAATTTCTCTTTCTAGTACTGTCATTAAATCTTTATCTCCTAAATTTGTAATATCTATAGGAGCATAAGCTGTGTCTTTTAAAATACTGGTCCTACTCTCAAATATTTCAGATAGTCTATTTGGTATTTCTCCTTCTTTTATAATTACTCCTTCATCTTTAATTTTTTTAGCCAAAATACTCAATCCTCTAAATATCTCATAAACAAAACTGTGCGAGATTATAACAACTTCCGTAGATAAATTTATCTTTTCTATTTTTTTACTTGTTTTAGTTACTGAAGTCAATAATCTAATCATTGATTCAGCATATGATTCACCATATTTATTAAAATATGCTACAAGTTCTGGATGTTTATAATTTCCATTATCTTGTAACACTGGGTCACCATATTTATAATGTACATTTTTGTCTTCTTTTTTTAATGATTCATTATAAAAAATATCAGATGCAATTTTTAACCCCTCGAAATAAGAACCCGCCTTGTAATCTTCTGGTAAAATAAATTCACCTTGCTCTGGTGCTTTTAAATTATCTTCTATATCAAATCTAATTTTTATATCCTCACATTCTAATCTTTTTTTAATTTCAATAGCTACTAAATCTGCAGTTTCTTTTGCTCTTATTCTTGAAGAAGTAACAAGCAAAACTGCTTTTTTATTTGATTTATGCACTTTATCTACAATAGCATTCACAACTATTTCTAAATCTTTTTTGTTTCTTTCAGAATTTTCTAGCGGGGCATCTCTCCCATACTTTTCTAAATCATCTATATCATCAAGATGACTAGCAAACAATATTTCTTGTTTTTTTGATGGAAATTTTTCCATTTAATTTTGAATTATATGTTTAAATAAAGTATCTTTATCATTTAAAATTTTAACCATCGAGCTTGGCCTTACATCAAAATTGTTAATGTCATCTAATTTAACTTCAATAAAACCCTTTGGGATATCACCTTCGAAGATATTATTTACAATATAAACAAAACAAATCTCATGTGTTTTTTTATTTGATTTACTGTATAAATTTTCCATAATAGAACATAATTTAATATCATCAACTTTTAACCCTATTTCTTCCATAACTTCTCTTTTAATTGCTTCTTCTGAATTTTCGTTTAATTTTATCTTTCCACCTATAGTAAAAATATACCCTCCGTCTTTACTTTGTTCAAACAAAAGTCCATTTTTAGTTTTTATAAAACCAGCAACTCTAATATAAAGAGTTGTATCTTGAATTGGTATTGATAGGTCCATTTTTTTATTGTATCATGATGCTAATCTTAATGGAAATGTAAAAAATAACCATTAATTTATATGGGTGAAAATGCTGGGTGCCTACACTCGTAGAACTTCGACTCTCATTTTTAAAGGATGTAGATTATCTTAACCTAATTGATTCATAATCTATTTATTTACCATGACATTTCTTATATTTTAAAATACTTCCACACGAACATTTCTCATTTCTACCAACTTTTTTGGTTTTATTTTCTTCTTCACTATATAAAACAGATATACCCATCCCCCCAATGGTTATTCCATTATTTCCTATAACCATTTTCTTTGTATAATTAGGAATAAGTGTTTTTAATATTTCATGAGAAATTTGTCTAACAGTAGCTAATTCAATTCCATTTAAATCTTCTATTTTTGAATCGTTTTTACTTACTTTCCAGCCCATAGTATTTTCTCTTATTAAAGAAGCGTATTTTTTATCAATAGATGGACCGATGTGAGCTCCCCATCTTGATTTGTTATCTTTAGAATTAAATATTCTCTAGTAAAACATTCTTTTTTAGAATCTTTAATAATTATTCTTTGCCAATAATCATTAAATGGAACCAATCCAAAAAAACTTGCTGGTATTTCATCTAAATATGGAGTATAACTTGAATTATCTCCTAAGGAAATACCTACAATTCCAACAAAACTTCCAATATACCCCTTACTAAAAAAATCATCATTAGTACATGAATCAAAAAACATAATCTTTTTCATGTTTAATTGAGACAATAATGAGTGTGAATTTTCTGTATCATGCAACAAAACTCTAATAACTGTAGCCATTTACTTAGCTACAAAAGTTTTACCATCATCATATGAATCACATAAAAATTGAAGTGATTCAAGTTCTTCATATAAGTATTTCTTTAAGTTTTCTTCTGTTTGTTTTGTTTTAATCATTTAGAATATGTATTCCTAAACAAACACGGCTATGTTTTTGAAAGTCTTCTAAGTAATCCTTTGTATTTATGTATGAATTCACTACTCGTAAATTCGGCATCTTCATAAAAAACATTACTGTCAATTCCATGTTCTGAGGTCAAGAGTAAATCTTCTCTTATTGATTTAATAAGTTTTTTGCTTACTTCGTTTCCATCAGAAATTGTTGAACCTATAGATTCTTTAGACATATAAGACTTTTCTCTTTGAATACCCAAAAATTTAACTTTTTCTATTCTCTGTATCCTACCATTATCTAAAATAATACAATTAAATTTAACAAGAATTCTTTTGAATTTTCTTAATGTTATTTGTCTTTCACCTTTTGAAATCTTTTTGCTAAATCTTTTAACCCAAGAAGATAATTCAAATATTTCAGCATCAGCATAACGATGATATTCATCAACTAAATTATGGCTTGCTAAATCAATTGATATTCTAAATAACTCTGGTTCATCACAAGTTAGATTGTAATGATGCTTATCTAAAAATACCAACATTGAAACTATTGATGTTCTCTTGTTCCCATTATGGAAAGCATGATTATTGGAAATTGCATACATTAATGCAGCCGAAGAGGTTTGAACTGTTGGGTATTTCAATTTTCCCTCAAATGACGTTTGAGGGTGAAATAATGCACTATCTAATAAATCGTGGTCTCTAATACCCACTGGATAAATCGGGTCATCCTGTGTTGTTAAATCTGCTGTTAATTCTTCGTATATTGTCATAATTTCAGGTTTAGTAATATAATTCTCAATATTTACTGGTTCGCCAACAGATGAAAATTTATAATCTTTGTATATTATCTTTACCTGTTCTACTTCTTTTTGATTATTTTTAACTTGAACCTTATCTTTCTTAATGGAAGGAACAACTATGTCTTTAATAAACTTGAGGTCTTCATTTTTTACAACACTATGTTCATTTTTTAGATAATTAAATTTATGTTTTTTATCATAATAAATCCAAAGAAAAAGGAGAATCTCATCTGGGTCCACCTTGTAATTTTTAGCTATAATTTTTACTGACCTCTTGTATGCTTTCATATTATATTCGACAGTATACAATTGTAATGTGATTACAGCAAATAAAAAAAGTTTCATTTACTATCTTTAGACTTTTATGCCTAAAAGAGATAAATTACCCTATCCTTATTAACACTAATGTTTAGTATAGTATCTATATATAATACGAAGCTACTTAGCCCGATAATTAATAGTGCAAATGTGACAAAAAAATATGCAGGATTTTTTTCACATTAAGTGCAATTTATTCCATTACTAATAATGGATATTTTTTATGAAATATAATTGACAGTACAATTAATTAATTGGTTGTTCGGGTTGTGGTGTAGTCGAAGCAGGTGATAATGGTTGAAGTGGTTGTGTATTTGGGTTAGGTCCATATTTATTTTCCCCAGGATTACTATCTGAAACAGTAAGTATAAAAATCCAAATAGCACCTACAAGAGGAATTAATGATAAAAATAGCATCCATCCACTTTTACCAACATCATGAAGTCTTCTAACTGCAACAGCAATACTTGGTAAAAGTATTGCTAAATAATAAATTGTAAACAATAAACCATAACTGTTAAATATTTTGGGTGTTCCAATCATTGAATCGAGGGTAGATACCGCAATTGAAAAAAGAAAAGTAAATAAAACAAAATACCAGTATTCTGACCTTGTTGCTCTGCCACTAAAAATAGTATATTTCTTTAAAGCACTTATAAAATAATCCATATATTAAAATAAAATTAAGACTTTATTAATAATTTATATTATACCACGTATAATTTTTATAAATTATACAAACATGTTCATTAACCAAAATTATTTAAAATGTAAGTATGTCGGTATATAAACAAACCCTTGATTCGGGGGGGGGTTGCCTACAGGGACCGCGAGTACACTTTTTGAATCTTACAGATTCTGTACACCTTTCGCGTATTTTGAAATTAACATTTCAAAATCCAGGCTCAAGGTTTTCAAATCTCTGACGCGACTAAAGCAGTTTAGTCGCTTAGGACCCCATATTAAAAAAGACCGCTAATGCGGCTTTTTTAATATGGGGTGCCTACAGGGATTTGAACCCTGACTGAGAGTTCCACAAACTCTAGTGCTAACCGTTACACTATAGGCACCATAATTTACTCTATTTATATATTAGAGTTATTACACATTTATACCAGAAAACTGACTATAAATCTAGGGCTAGTCTTAAGTATGATTTTATAAATAATTATTCACAAGTAACCCCTTTAGGAGGAGCTATAATATTTTTTGTAGAACCAGTATTATCAATACAGAAGAATGACTGATACCCACCAACTGGAATACTTGCAGAATCATAATTATCAGAAATTGGAATTGTAAATGACCATGCACTTGGGGTAGAGTAACAGAAACCATAATTATTTGTTATTTTTAAAACTTTATTTAACAGCTCAGAAATAGAACTAACTGCTGTAGATGAACCTTTTGTATGACCTATTGGTGAAAATAGTGATCCAGAAACTGGGCTCATACAACTACCAATCATATTTGGTTTTTTACCGTAAACTCCTTCTGCATTATGCAAACTTGTAGCCAATTGTTTCATAGTAGATACATCATTTTTTATTTTAGTTTCATTTATTGATTTAACAAAGTCAGCAAATGGAGTTGATATTTCTGGAGTAGAAATATCATTAATTTTATTAAAATCATAATATGTTGTTTTCCATGCAAACTTTACTTGATTATCACCAATACTTTTATCTTCGAAAGATAAAATTTTTGATAGAGGAATATTTAAAACTACACTTGTTTGATAAATATTATTGTCCCCTTTCCCTACCCATACATCAAAAGACTCCACTGTGGTTGATCCAAGTATTTGATTTAATTTATCTTTATCTTCTACAGAAAGATTTAAAGTAAAATCATCGGCAATCTTATTTAGAAGCTTTTTTATCAATGGTCTTTCTGTGTTTATAGTATAGTGATATGTATCAACTCCCTTTATAACCTCTTGCCCCTTTTCTGTTATTTTTACATTGTTTATAAATTCGTCATACACGCTCATTGTTTTAGTGTCTATATATGAAGACATTCCATTTGATAAAATCTTATAAAGATTTATCTTTTTTAGTGATGCTTCCACGTCAGCTGAAAACAAAGACGGTACCGAACTAAAATCTTTTTCATTTATTTTAATAGTTTGAGGTTCTCCGTCACTTTCTTTTATTATTTGACCTAAATCAGAAATAGTAATAAATAAATCGGAGTTGTTATTGTTTACACCCGTAGTGATTTCTTTGCTCAATAAAGAACTTTTTACAGTTATATAATTACTAGAAAATACGCCTTTATTGTTTTGATTGATTGAGCCAAGTGTCTTTATTGAAAATGAATCTTTATCGGTTGAAGGAATAGCTTCTCCACTTATCAGGCCTGAGGAAATATTTGCAAACGACGGAGATGATATCTCAATATTTGTTTCTGTTTTATATGATTTTAAAGATGCTAAAACTTTAGAATTATTTAATAATAAAACCTTTGGGTCTTTTTTAATAAAAGGAATATTATTTATATTTATAAAACCACCAATGAAAGCCCATGCAATACCAGATAATATCAAAATGGACAATAACAACCATAAAATTGTTTTAAAATTTTTCTTTTTTACAACTCCATTTAATTCTTTATTTGCAGATGAAAAATCACTCTCATAAGAAGATAGCATAGCGGTCTTTGGAAGGTTATCAAATAAAAAGTTTTTTGAAGTTTCGCTAGGTACAGTAGGTGTTTCAGATTTGGGTAAATCAACACTATTTGTGGAATAAAATGGGTTTGTTGGAATTCTTGGTGCTTGATTTAAAATAATATCGTCCCCTTCTGGTATATTCTTGGGTACATCTTGTTCTATATTTTCTTTTGGAATTTCAGTAGCTGGGTTTTGAATAATAGTATTTTCTTTTTCTCCTATAGATAATTCAGGATTTTGAACTATTACTTGGTTTAATGTTTTTTCTTCTTTAGGAGCAGTATCTTCGGATTGCATTTTTTCGATCACAGGAACTCTTCTAGGTGTCCATATTTTATTGATCTCTTTAATTGGAGACTCTATTTTAGATATCTCTGGTGCAGCAATTTCTTGTTTATATGTATCTACGGGAAATTCTTCTGGTGAAGTCTCTGGTATTATCTTAGAATTATCTGTAAGAGTATTTACAGCTTTCGCAATTTCACTCTCAGGTAATTTTGCAACAGATGGATCTGTTGCTGGTATTTCAAAATCGTAAGTTTCTACAACTTTTGGTATTTCAGCCTTAGAGTCTTCTGTTTTAGGGATATCAGCAATAGGAGTTTTAATATCTGGTATTTCAATATCAAAAATTTCTTCTTTTGGTTTTTCAATTTTAGGAAGTTCAATATTCGTAATTTCTATTTTAGAAACATCAGCACTTGGAGTTATTGTTTTAAATGATTCAACCAATGGGGTCTCTATCTTAACAGCTTCTTCTATGGGTGTTTCCAATTTAGGGATTTCAAAAACAGCAGAATCTACTTTTGGTATTTCTACTAAAGGATTTACTATATTGTGTTTTTCAACAGTATTTTCTTCTTTTTTTACATCAAAATCAATAATATCTCCATCCATTACTGGTTCACGATATTGATCAAGAGTTTTGTTTGTATTTTTAATATCACTATTATTGGTGATATATTTTTTAGAATCAAATATGTAAAATTCTGGTTTTAATTCAAGGTGAACACTTGAAATACCTTCATCTATATCTTCTTTGTGCCATCCTGCTTTAGTAAGTTTAGATATAATTATATCATCTGATATATTATTTTTGATTTGTTTTCTTATGTAAGAAATTAATTCAGTAGTTATCATACTTTTTTATTATATCATTTTGATACATAAGCTCAAGGTATAAAAGTTGAAAATAGAAATATTATTGTGATTACGTTTCTTGAACCCGATTAAAACTTTTTAAAAAAGAGGACCGCGAGCACATTTCTTGGTTCTTACAGAACCTTTATAGGCTTCATATATTTTATAATTATTAAAAATAAATTATAAGAGGACCACGAGTACATATCTTGACCCCTACTGGGTCTGTACACCTTTCGTATCGTGCTTTCTTCATTACGTGCGATACACTCAAGGTTTTCAAGTCCTCTCTCGCAAAGCGCACATATGCTTTGCCCGCGCGCACAAATATATAAAATCCCAAAGTTTTAACTTCGGGATTTTATATATTTGTGCGCAGGAGAGGATTTGAACCTCCACGCCCTTGCGAGCACTGCCACCTCAAGGCAGCTTGGCTACCGTTACAACACCTGCGCTTTTTTAAAATACTGCTTGAGTATAATTTATTTTTTATATTTTTTCAATAATCAAATAAAATACCCCTATGAGTATAACTCATAGGGGTATTTTATTTTTATTCTTCTGATTTAGTTTCTTCTACTACAACTTCTTTAGGTGCTTTTTTGGCAGATAGAGTTATACTCTTTAGTCTCTTCTTAACTTCCTTAACTGCTTTTGTTCTTATGAAATATAATTTACTTCTGCGTGTCTTTGCTTTTCTTATAACTTCTATTTTATCAATATTGGGAGAATATAATGGGAAAACACGCTCTACTCCAACACTTGATGCAACTTTTCTAACTGTAAATGTTGCTCCAGATTCTGCTCCATGCTTTCGACAAAGAACTAAACCTTCAAATGCCTGTAAACGAGTTTTTCCTTTTTCTAAAATTTTACTCCAGACACGAACAGTATCACCAGCTTTAAAATCAAGCTTTTTACGGTCTTCCTGTGAAACTGGGGTAAATTGTTTTTTCGTTATTTCCATGGGGTTTACTTTATCATAAATAGTCATTTTAAGCAAGAATCCTATTTATTATCTATATATGTCTTTATAACCTTTTTAAAATCAGCTGGTAATGGGGATTCTATTGTTTTTAACTCTCCACTTGGTAAATGGAAAGTTACTGAGTGTGCATGTAGTGCCAACCTCTTCATTCCTAGAGATAAATCCTTGGCTCCACGATATATAGGGTCGGAAACTACTGGGTGGTTTATATATCTCATATGTACTCGTATCTGATGAGTGCGACCTGTCTTAGGGTAAGCCTCTACATAAGAAAACTGGTGTTCTACATTTTTCTTTTCTTCGGTATTTTTTGTATCTGTAAATTTATTTAAAATAATATATTCAGTAACTGCATCTCTGAGTGGTTCACGAGCACCACGACCAGCAGTAAAAGCGCGAATATCTTTTTGAGAACGACCAATCGCGACATTTATAACTCCTCTTTTACCAGTAGCAAGAGAAGCTTTAGGGTCTGAAACAAAGCCATAAACAAAGGCTCTGTAAATCTTTTTAATTTTATGACTCTGGAATTGTTCTTTCAAGAATAAAAATGTTTTTTGATTTTTAGCTATAATTAAAACTCCAGATGTTTCTTTGTCTAAACGATGAACTATACCTGGTCTTAATATTTTTTCCTTTTTACCACCTTCCCTTTCTATCAAAAAAGGTTCTCCTACGTTTTTAAGAGTTGGGTAATTTAAAAGAATCCAGTCAGAAACTGTTTTGGTTTTTACTTTTCCGTCTGAGTGAACCATAACCCCTGCTGGCTTGTCTATGACTAAAAGATTTTTGTCTTCAAATAGAATTTTTATACTCATAAACATATCTTAGCATATAGTTGAAATATTATATATATATGCTATTATTCAATTATCCAAAAGATTTGCGCGATTAGCTCAGTTGGTAGAGCAACTCATTTACACTGAGAAGGTCGGGGGTTCAAGTCCCTCATCGCGCACAAATGAAAACAACATGCCTCGGTATGTTGTTTTCATTTGTGCGCGATGATAAAGCATAATATGCTTTATGTGAGGGACTTGAAAAACCTTGAGTATATCGCACGGAGCGAAGCGAGTACGATACGAAAGGTGTACAGAACCTGTAAGGTTCAAGTTTCTCATTTTTCACTAGAAAATTATCCGTGACCAAGTCTCTTTAAATCGTATAACCTTTGAAAAAAAATACTATTTTGCTATACTCTCAAAAGCATCTTGCCCTTGTATTGCGAGATATAAAAAACCGAACATACTGTATTTGAAAATAAAATATTTGCCCTTGTAGGGTAAGATATAAACCGAACATACCGTATTTGAAAATGAAATATTTGCCCTTGTAGGGTAAGATATAAACCGAACATACCGTATTTGAAAATGAAATATTTGCCCTTGTAGTTAAATGGATATAACTGCGGACTTCTAAGCCGTTATTGCAGGTTCGATTCCTGCCGAGGGCACAAACAACAAAAAACCATTATTGAAATAATGGTTTTTTGTTGTTTGTGCCCTCGAGCAAGCCAACTGCTTGGCTTGCGTGCAGGCGATTAGTAAATCGAACCGGGAGGAAATCTAAAACCTTTTCCTTGTGAGTGTACTCATGAACGAAAAAGGTGTAATGAACCTGCGAATGAGTACATTCGCCTACTGGGTAAGGTTCGATAAGCGTACTCGCGTTCCTGCCGAAACCTCTAAGTGTCTTGCGTCCAGGCGGTTATAAAATCAAAAAAAACACTTCCTTAAAGCCTTACTTTTTAAACTTCATAACAATCATCTTAATAAAAATTGGAATAAAAGATAAAATAATTATTGAAACAGCAATTGGGATAATGTAAATTTCTGGATCATGTATTATCCCACCTAGAAAGTAACCCAATAGCAATAACCCAGATACCCAAATAATACCCCCAAATATATTGTAAGATACAAATGAACGGTATTTCATATTTCCAATACCAGCAACAATAGGAGCAAAAGTTCTTATCATTGGAACAAAACGTGCAATTATTATGGTTGATTTGCCATATTTTTCATAAAAAAGTTCAGCATCGTATAACCTTTTTTTCTTAAAAAAGAAACCAGCATCGCGGTCAAACAACTGTCGTCCATACTTTTTACCAGACCAATAACCAACACTGTCTCCTATAATAGCTGCAAGAATACAACCAACCAAAAGTATTTGTATATTAAAAAAACCTTGAGAGGCAAAAATTCCTGCAGTAAAAAGAAGAGAATCACCTGGAAGAAAAAATCCAAAAAATAATCCTGTTTCAGCAAAAACAATGAGCACAATCCCTATGATTCCTACTGCTTTGATAATTAAAATTGGATCAAATATTCCCATTATTTTTATATAAATAATAATCTACCTAACTTTACTTCCTGTATTTACATCTACTTCTGGAACAAGAAAAACCGGGCTTCCATCCATTCCATCAATAGCCATAAGCATGCCATTACTTTCATATCCTTTTATTTTTCTTGGTTCTAAGTTTATTATATATAAAACTTTTTTATTTATTAAAACACTTACATCTGGATAATATAAATGAATTCCTGAAATAATTTGTCTTAGTTTTTTATCTCCATTTTCATCTACTTCTCCAAAATCCACTTGGCAACACAAAAGCTTTTCAGTATCTGCAATAGGTTCAACCTCTCTTATAGTTCCAACTCTTATATCCATTTTATTAAATTCTTCGTAAGTTACATATTCCATATTTTTATTTTATCTAATTATTAATTTTATCTAAATACCTTTGAAGAATGAGAGCGGCAGCAGAATCATCTATTTTCTCTTCTTTCTCTTTTTTATTTTTACGGGCATTATTTTCTTTTTTTCCTTCATTACCTCTTGCAAAAATAGATGTCATGAATTCTTTTTGAAAATAAATAGGTAAATCTAGCTCTCCTTCTAGATTTCTTTTAAATTCTTCAATGCTACCCATTATTTTATTTGGCTTTCCAGACACATCAGTAGATTCACCCAAAACAATAGCAGAAACTTCTTCTTCTCCACAAATACTATGAACAGTATCTACAAGTTCAAGATTATTGGGGATTATTTTAAAAGGAAAAGCAATTTTCCCTTCTTCATCAGAAAGTGATAATCCTACTTTTTTTGAACCGTAATCAATTCCTAAATAACGCATAATTCAATATTATCATAATTGTAAGAAAAACATATTTCTGTTATTATTTTAATTATGAAAACATTATTTAGCAACAATGTATTGGTCATTATTTTTTCTTTACTTTGGGTACTTCCTTGGAAGGGTTATGCTCTTTGGACAGCTGCTAGAACAAGAAACAAGCCATGGTTTATAGCTCTTTTATTATTAAACACTTTTGCAATTCTAGATATATTTTATATATTTTATATTGCAAAGAAAACCAAAAAGGATATAAAAAAGATTATCGGTTCTATAATTTAAATTAGTAAACAAAAATAGGCCATATGGCCTATTTTTGTTTTTGGCCAAAGACTTGAAAAAAAGGTTAAAATGAAGTAGTGTATATAGCGTAAGTAAAAAGAGAAAATACGGAGGTGTGGCTATGATATATGAACTGCTTCATATATCATCTGATTCTGATTAATGTCAGAAATAGCTATTGTGAGTGAAAGCGAACAAGCTATAAGGAAGAGCCTGGGAAGGCTCGAAGACACATACGTAGTAATCGAAGGTTTAATAATATACGGAGGTGTGGCTGAGAGGTTGAAGGCACCTGTCTTGAAAACAGGAGACCGTTTACGCGGTCCGTGAGTTCGAATCTCACCGCCTCCGCAAATAAGAAAAATCCCCAATTTTGATTGGGGATTTTTCTTATTTGCGGAGGCGAAGACGTAAACTGCTTCACGTCTGAGTGAGATTCTAACAGCGGAATCATATTTTTCTAGCAAGAAAAATAGATGAGCTGGTGCCCAGACAAAACTTTTTGGCGAAAAAGTTTTAGTCGTGGGCGAAAAGTGTACTCACGGTCTCACCATGCAAAAAGCTGTATCAGCTTTTGAAAAATTCATGATTTGAAACACTTGCTGGTGTTTCAAGAATAACTTCTGGGATCATATCTGATAAATATTTAAGTAACTCTTTTATAGAAAAAATATTTTCTTCACATCTTTTAGATAACATTTCTATTAAACTAAATCTTACTTTTTCATCTGTATCTATATAAGGTGATGACGTTGAGGCTATTGCATCATAATAATATTGTGCACCAGAAAGCCAAATTTCAGAAAGCCAAACTGGCATTTTATCGTATTGGAATTTAGATAATCTTAAATCACCAGGCTTATTTATTGTTGTACTAGATAATTCTTTTAGAATGTTTATGTCTTTTTTTAATAAATATTCCTTTAATTTTAAATTTTTATCCTCCAATTCTTTTTGCCATTGCTCTAATTCAACTCTGACTTGTATAACCCATCCAACTTCAGGAAGTAGCGAAAGTTGGCGATTTATTTTATCTTGTTCAATACTCTTTTTAGTCTCAAGAAGAGCTCTTTTTGTTAAATTAGATTGATGTATAGTAAAACCTAGGGCAATTAGAGTTGCGACTGAAGTTATAATTGTAATTAAATCTAATATATTTATAAATCTTTCCATAATAGTTTTATTATATGTTTATTTTAATAATTTAAAAATAAGTTTATTTATTTTTTGTACTTTTATTAAAATCAAAGTATAATAATATATATAACATAGTTAAAGGTCAGCTTATAACAATGTGGTTTTTTGGTCTCATAGCTACTTTTATTTGTTTCGTTTTCCTTATGAATTCAGATGATTTATCTGGATGGGCTATTATTTTTATTCTAATACCCTGTTTACTTATTTTTTACACAATTGGATGGAAAGCGAACAGAAAGCAATCTGTAAATAATAAAAAAGAGATTAATTAGTATTATAAAAAAAAGACCCCTTTGGGTCTTTTTTTTATAATACTAATAAGTAAACAAACTGCGGTGCTTTCTTGTAAGATCCGAATTCCCCTACTCTACATTAACCACAAAACTATACATACCCATTCCACATACTCCCCTTATTGGAACACCTGTCTTGGAAATACCTAAATCGATGATTTCTTCTCCTGTTTTTTGTAGAATTTTTTGATAACCAATCGAACTTATTCTAAGAGATGAAGAACAATCATATGTTCCGTTGGTTTTTACAACAAGCTTTGTTGGAATACCTGCCTTAGCAACTGATATTCTCGGTGAATAACCACCACCTGCTTTAATTGTAATATATTGTATTCCATCTTTTATCTCTGTGTTTTGAACTTGCTCTACTATAGTATTTGAGTTGTTTGTATTATCGCCTTCATTTCTACCACCTAGGAAAATAATTCCTATCCCAACAATAAGTCCTAACGTAATAATAATTAAAGCTGTTTTATTTTTCATATTTTTTTATGCAAAACAAATTATTTTAAATTAAGCACAAAATAGTCTTTGAGAAATACATTGCGGAGGCTGTCGAGCCGAGCATAACAAAAATTCAGTAGAATTTTATGTGCGTATTTCGAGAAGAGCTATTTTGTGCTTAATTGATTAATAAATAATTTGTGAGACATTTTAATTATAGATTAAACAATGGATTAATAATACCTACTCCAGCCAAACCTGCCAGAAGTGCAAACACTCCCAGCCCAACAACAACAACTCCTGCTACTTTAAAGAAAAGTGGAGCATGTTTTGAATTAGCAAAAGATACTGAACCAAAAGAAAGAAGTGCGAGTACAGGTAGAGTTCCAAGTGCAAATGAAAACATTATCATAAATCCTGATATAAATGAATCGCTAGATAGTGCTGCTATTTGCATTGATTGAGTAAAACCGCAAGGTAAAAAGAAAGTACCAATACCAATCAATATTGGTGCAAACATTGTATGCTCTACTTTTCTAAAAAATTTAAAAATACTACTTGGCAAAGTTATTTTATTTTTCTTAAAAATTCCCAAAAGATTTAACCCAAGTATAATCATAACAAGAGATGCAATAAGTCCTAAAATAGCAGATAGTACAAAGTTTATCCCAATAGCTTCACCTATTAGACCCAAGACTCCTCCTAGTACCGCAAACCCAACCAATCTTCCTGCATGGAAAAGTATAAATGGTTTTTTTGCTGACTTTCCATCTTCTTGTGATATTTTTGCAGAAAGAGAAAGCACTAGTCCTCCTACGATAGCAAGACAACTAGATAGTGATGCAATAATCCCGATAATAAAACTAGTTGTAGGCGTGGTACTACCTCCCATACCAAGATTTAAAATTCCTGATTTTTGCAAAAGGAAAAACAGTATAAGAAAAACAAGTCCAAGTAGTATAGCAATCCAAATAGTATCGTCAGGTTTTTTATCAATAATTATTTTCTCTACTGAAATAGTATAACCATTGGTTTTTATTTTATCTGATAATATTTCTGCGATTTCAAATTTGTTTTTATCACTTTCAGTTTCTATCTCAATAGTTTCCTTTTTTAAATCAACGACAGCTTTATCTATAAGATCTTGCTCGTTTAAAACATCTTCAATAAGAATTTTACATGATGCGCAGTGTGTACCTGACACATGGTATATATATTTTTTCATATTATAATTTTTTTGTTTTTAATCGTAATGAATTTCCGACAACAGAAACACTCGAGAAAGCCATAGCTAGTCCAGCAAATATCGGGTTAAGCACTATCCCCCATATAGGGAATAGAAGTCCTGCAGCTACTGGAATACCTATTATATTGTATATGAAAGCCCAGAAAAGGTTTTGTTTGATTCCATGCATTGTCATTTTTGAAAGTTTAATAGCTTTGACTAGTTTTGATATATCTCCGTTTAGTAGTGTTATCCCCGCTGATTCTATCGCGACATCAGTACCGGTGCCCATAGCAATACCTACATCAGCCTGAGCGAGCGCAGGAGCGTCATTGACCCCATCTCCCGCCATAGCGACTATTCTCCCTTGTTGTTGTAATTCCTTTACCTTTTCTAATTTGTCTTTTGGTAATACATGAGCAATTACACTATCTATACCCACCAATGAGGCTATATAATCTGCCGTCTTTTTATCATCCCCTGTTACCATCACAACTTTAATTCCAAGATTATGAAGATCTTCTACGGCTTGTTTTGATTCTTTTTTTATTTCGTCAGCCACCATCACAAAACCCATAACTTCTTTTCTTGTAGCGAGAATAACAGGAGTTTTACCTTGTAATGTATATTTTTCTATTAGCGAGTAATTGAAATCAATATTTAAATCTTGTATAAGTTTTATATTTCCAACAAAATATTCAATATTGTTTACTAATCCTTTTAATCCTTTTCCCTCGATGTTATAAAAGTCTGAAACATTTAAAATTTCAATTTTATTTTCTTTTGAATAATCTATTATCGCGCGAGAAATAGGATGTTCTGATTTATTTTCTAATGCTGCAATAATAGAAATAATTTTATCTTCTGTATTTTTAGAAAGATTAACAATATCCACCAACTTTGGTTTACCGACTGTTATAGTTCCCGTTTTATCAACAATCACAGTATCGACTTTATATAATTTCTCAAGTGTTGCAGCATCCTTAATAAGAATTCCTTCTTTGGCTCCTTTTCCAACTCCAACTATTATGGCAGTTGGAGTTGCTAGCCCAAGAGCACAAGGACAAGCAATAACAAGAACTCCCACAAAAGACATCAACCCATAAGAAAGTGCTTGTGAAAACCCAAGAGAGCTAGAACCAATTACAAGCCATGACCCAAGTGATATAAATGATATAACTAAAACAATAGGTACAAATATTGCTGATATTTTATCTGCTAGGGCCTGAATAGGAGCTTTACTTCCTTGTGCTTCTTCAACCATTTTAATAATTTGAGCTAGAAGTGTTTCTGACCCAACTTTTGTTGCACTAAAAATAAAAGACCCGTTTGTATTTAGTGTTCCAGCTATAACCAAATCTCCAATTTTCTTTTCGGTTGGTACTGGCTCTCCTGTTATCATAGATTCATCAACATAGGAATATCCTTCTGTGACAATGCCGTCAACAGGTATTTTTGTTCCTGGTTTAACAATAATTAAATCTCCATGATTTACTTCATTTACAGATACTTCAATTTCTTTCCCATCACATATTATAAATGCTGTCTTGGCTCCCAAATTTAAAAGTTTTTCTATTGCATCTCCTGTTTTTATTTTAGAGCGAAATTCTAAATATTTACCTAATGTAATAAATGCAATCACTACAATAGTTACATCAAAATATGTACTTTCTACATTTAAAAATGGTTTTAATAGATCTTCAAAAGAAGAAACAATAAAACTATAGATAAAAGCTGCTATGGTTCCCATACCTATGAGTGTGTCCATGTTGGCCTTGCCATAACGTACAAAACGATAAAATCCAAGTAGATAAGGTTTACCAACAACAAATAAAGTATAAGTAGCCATGACAGGAAGAAGATGGTGAAAGAATTCTTTTACTGTGTAACTCATTTCTGGGATTTTATTATATGAAGCAAGGATATCCCATGACATAATAAAAACACTAATAAGTGCCAATGGAATAACTGATATTAATTTATTTTTCATATCTTTTAGCTCGAGTATCTTTTCTTTTTTTGATTGGTCCATATCTACAACAGACGAGCTATTCTCATCTGAGCCTGAAAAGACAAGAGAATACCCTAGCGGTTCTATTTTTTCTGAAAGTTCATTTATTTTTATTTTTGTTTCATCAAATAAAATTTTGACTCCTTCTGTTGTATAGTTTACTTCTACAAAAGAAACGCCATCAATTTTTTTGAAGGTTCTCTCTATGACTCCTGCACACGAAGCACAGTGCATTCCTTTTATTTTATATTTTTTATTTATCATAAATTTTAAAATATAATTAACAAATTACTTTCTCTTAAGTCCATAAACTTTTAATATCTCTTTGGTTGCTTTATCGGTTTGACCTTTTTTTATTTGATTTATAAGACAAGTCCCAATATGACTCTGCATGAGAGCATCTTCAACAGAAGAAAGAGCTTGTTTTACCGCAGATGTCTGAGTGATAATATCTATACAATATTTATTGTCTTCAACCATAGTTTGAAGACCACGAACTTGACCCTCTATTATCTTTAACCTACGCATTAGTTTTTGTTTTTCATTCATCATTTTATGATATACCCCTAGGGGGTATATGTCAATATTAAGTTAAATTAGGGGTCCAACCCCTAACAGACCCTCTTTAGGGGTTGGACCCCTAACACATTGTGGTATAATAAATAACATGGAATCAATTTTAAGGTCGGATATATTTTTCTTTATTACTTCTATTTCTGTAATTATTATTACGATATTTCTTCTTGTTGCACTATTTTATTTTATAAAAATGTTAATAAATTTTTATAAAATATCAGTAATACTTAGAAAATATACAGAGGCTACAGATAATGGACTTAGAGATATAGGAAGCCATATAAGACAGAGCCCTTTATTCACTTTTATTTTTGGTAAAGAAAAAATAAAAAAGGAGCCTGAAAGGCATTCTAAAAAATCAATTTAGTGAATTGTTTTAAATTATTAACTTGCCCAGCTATATGCGAGGGTTAAACATGAAAAATTATGGCAAAGAAAAAAGAAAGCGGATTGGGTATAAAACAAGCATTGGGAATAGGAGCAGGAGTTGCTGCTCTTAGTGCTGCAGCTTATGTACTATTTGGACCAGAAGGAAAAAAGAATCGTAAAATAATACGTGGTTGGTCAGTAAAAATGAAGGGTGAAATAATAGAAAAGTTTGAAAATGCAAAAGAACTTACAGAACCAGTGTATCATCAAATAATAGATGCAGCTGAAGCCAAATATGCAAAACTTAAAAACGTAGACCAAGATGAATTGGTTAAAGTAGTATCAGAAATAAAGAAACACTGGAAATCTCTTAAAAAAGAGGCTCTTGGTAAAAAAACAAAAACTATAAAAAAGAAGTAATATATACATTTAAAAATCCCTCCTACATGGAGGGATTTTTTGTGTTATTATAATAATATATGAATAATCTTTACGAAAAATCAATTGAATTACACAAACAAAATGGCGGTAAATTAGAACTAAAAAGTAAGGTTCCTTTGTTAAACAAAGACGACCTGTCTTTAGCATATACTCCTGGAGTAGCTGGTGTTTGTCTTGCAATATCAGACAATAAAGACCTAGCTAGCGTTTATACGCTCAAGAAAAATACTGTTGCTATAATATCTGACGGTACCGCAATACTAGGTCTTGGCGACTTGGGTCCACTTGCTGCAATCCCTGTCATGGAGGGAAAGGCTGCAATTTTTAAAGAGTTTGGTGGAGTAGATGCATTCCCTATTTGTCTAGATACAAAAGATACTGAAGAAATTATAAAAACTATTAAATTAATTGCTCCAGTTTTTGGAGGAATAAATCTTGAAGATATTTCTGCTCCAAGATGTTTTGAAATAGAAGAACGTTTAAGAAAAGAGTTGGACATACCTGTGATGCATGATGATCAATGGGGAGCTGCGACAGTTACTCTTGCTGCACTTATCAATTCTTTAAAAATAGTAGACGTAGATAAAAGCGAGGCTATCGTTGTCATATCAGGAGTTGGTGCTGCTGGGGTTGCCACAGGACGCTTGCTCCACAGCTACGGAATAACTAAAACTATATTCTGTGATAGTAAGGGAATTATAACTTCAAAAAGAGAAAATCTAACCAAGGAAAAAATTGAATTACTTAATGGAAGTACAATAGAAGAAAAAGAAGGCGGATTAGAAACTGCTATTAAAAATGCAAATGTCTTTATTGGATTATCAAAACCAAATGTTTTAAGTGTAGATATGGTAAAAAGTATGGCTCCAAAACCAATCATTTTTGCACTCGCAAACCCAAACCCAGAAATAACCCCAGAAAAAGCTTTAGAGGGTGGTGCATACGTAATAGCAACCGGACGTTCTGATTATCCAAATCAAATAAATAATTCTCTTGTATTTCCAGGAGCATTTAAGGCTATGCTAGATAATAAAATACCCCAATTTGAAAATAAAATTTTTATAACAGTAGCAGAAGCCCTCGCTCTTGTTGTAGAAAACCCTACTCCACAAAGAGTGATTCCAAGTATGTTTGATGCTGGTGTAAAAGATGCGGTTTACAATGCAGTCTCTTCTCTTAAATAATCTCTTGGGTTAATGGTTCAATATTAATCAAAATAAATGTTTTAGTCTTTCTTTATAAACAGAGTGTTGATATAATAAAAATATGGATGAAATAAAAATAGACACAATAGAATGGTCCGCTCCTGAATACTCACACAAAGAACGTAGTAACGATTGGTTTTGGTCTCTTGGACTTATCACGATTATTGCAGCTGGAATTGCTTTCTGGTTCAATAGCAATATATTTGCAATTTTTATTTTAATATCTGGTGGTACTTTAATTATGTTTACTTTTAGGCACCCCAATGATGTAACTTACATCATTGAAACAAAAGGGCTCACTATGGGAAAAGATCTTCATATTTGGAAAAGTATAAAAAGTTTCAATATCAAAAATATAGATACTGAACCTTATGCAAAAATACTAATAGAAACAAGTAATTACATTTTACCAATATACACTATTCCCTTCCCAAAAGAATTGGAATCTCAAATAAAAGAAAATCTACTTAAAATAACACCTCGTTCAGAAATAGATGAATCAAAATCAATGGTATTTATGGAAAAGTTGGGGTTCTAATAGAAATATAAAAAGCCTAGGTAAACCTAAGCTTTTTATTATATTTATTAGAACTGACTAATTATTTTTTCTAGAACTTTAATTCTAAATTTAATTATATTTTTAGAATTAATTGATAGATAATTATCAGTTTCTTTAAAAACTTCCCTTAGGAATGAGAGTTCTGAATATTTTTTTAAATATATTTTATACTTTTCATCTCCTTCCATATTTGATATGTTTTGATTTAATTCATTAATAGACTCTTCTATCTTTAAAAGATGCCCATCCTCAGTTTCTTTATGGGTTGAATGAGACATATCTTCAAATTCTTTCTCAAGTTTATTAATTTTATTTTCATATTCTTTGCTAATTTTAACTTTATAATTCTTATAGAGACTTTCATATAATTGTTCTTTATTTAGAGTTTGGTTTATTGTTTGATTTTCCAAATAAAAAGCCTGAGAAAGAGAACTCATGGTAGAGTAAAAACACTGGTCTAGATAAGCATTATATTTATCTTTACCAACCTTTAGTATAGTTTGTATTTTATTACCTAGACTAGCCTTATATTTTCCCCCAGAAAATACTGGGGATTCTTGTAATATTTTTCTTTTTTCATCAATACTTTTATTGTACCATTCGGATAGATTTTTAATTCCATTATTTTTCAAAGCATCTAAGGGAGATAATATCTCTATCAATTTATTGTTATTTTCAGATTCTTTTTTTAGGCATTCTATAACTTCTGGTTTAAGATTCAATAATTCTTCTGGGTATTTATGTTCAGAATATTCATAAAATTTTTTAAAATCTGAATTTTCCATACCCTCTGCTAAACTCTTTGATTCCCCAGGGTAAAGTATTTTTGATTTTTCTATATAGTTAGGATACTGTATTAATCTCATAAAAAAATCATAATTTCTATCTAATTCTAGAGATGCGTTGTCATTATCTTTATTAAAATCTTCTGTTATTTTATTTTTTAAATTTTCAACATAATTATTGTCGAAATGGTCAAAATTATATGGTATAGCATCTAAGTTAACCAAAATAGACATTTTTTCTTCAAATGTTTTCTGAGACCAATCTTCAAAAGTTTCAACATTGTTTTCTTTTACAAAAGATATTTTGTCTTCTAGTTTTACAGATAGATTATTTTCAGTTTCTTTTTTGCTAGCAGAATTATCTACTTCAGTTTTATTAAAAATGTTAAATTTTTCCATATGTTTATTATACCATAGATACAGGGCCGCGAGTACATATATCGCCTATTACATAGGCAGGTACTTTTCGCTCTGGTTAACACCAGAGAACGAAAAGTCTTTCGATTTCCTCCCGGTTCGATTTACTAATCGCCTGCACGCAAGACATATAGAGGTCTCGGTAGGGTAATCTTCCTCTACGAGGACAGTATGCCTTTTCGTTCCGATTAACATCGGAAAACGAAAAGCCCTTCGATTCCTGCACGCAAGCCAAGCAATTGGCTTGCTCGGGATCACAATATAAAAAAGCTTAGGTTTACCTAAGCTTTTTTATCGTCCTATCCATTGAACGACGGGACCATATTATCACGTTATAAATCTACACCAAATAGACCATAATCGCAAGCTCATTGTGTTTTTGTATTTGTGATACACTATAAACATGTCGAAGTTTATAAACTTTAATTAAGTAATTTATTAAAATGGAAAATAATTGTTGTGAGAATAAAGAAAAAATGAATTGTGGTCATGGGGTAAATAGTTGTTGTATGAAAAAATGCCATATGATGAAAAAATTATTGATTCTTGTTTTTATTATTATCGCTTTCTGTATGGGAACACAGTGGGGAGAAATGAGATCTTACTCTCGTGGTTCTAACTATGGAAGAGGAATGATGTGGGGTAATGGTTTTGAAGCAAGATTTGATAAAACAATAGCTCCGATAGATGAAGCAAAAGTAGAATCAAATAAAGAAGTGGTAGCACCAAAACAATAAATAGATAAAAATAAAACCCCGTTTGGGGTTTTATTTTTATCTATTTAACTTCTGACCAATCTTTTACCTCTTTGTATGTAGCTTCTCCACAAATAGTTTTACCAGTAAACTGGTTTAATAGGAATGGAACGCCTCCACACATGTTTTCCCCTATGTCTAATTCTTCCATCATCTTATCGTTTTCTTTATTGTGCCAAATTTCTATTTTTTTAATATTAATACCCTCTTCGATGAGTTTGTCTACACTTTTTTCTGTGACCATACAATGTGGGCATTCTAAACCATAGAAAAACAATAAATCTTTTGTTTCTTTAGTCATAGATTAATTATACTAAAAATAAAAAGGCGTACAACCTCTGGGCTCTCTTGAGGTTGGACGTCTTTTTATTTTGGTTTTTATTTTGTTATCTTTGAAAGTCTAGCCTTTTTACGGGAAGCAGTATTCTTTTTTATTACTCCTCTCTTTGCAGCTTTGTCTATAACACTGTAAGCAGATGGTAATAATTTCTTTGCTTCAACTTTGTTCTTTTCTTTAAGAAACTTTTCAATTTTCTTAACAGTTTCTTTTATGTTTTTCTTATTACGGTCATTTGTTGCTTTTTTAACAAGTGATCCCTTTAGGGCTTTCTTTGCTGATTTTGTAATTGGCATATTATATTTAATTATGAATTAATAATTACTAATTAAGAATTTATTTTTCAATTTTAGCCGAGACACCAGCCCCTCAATGAGGAATCCCCAACCGGGAGATAATGTTGAATACAAGTATATTAACAGAAAATCTATATTATGTAAATGGGTGTAAATTTTAAATAAAAAAAGTATAATATATTTATGATTGCAAGAATAGAAGGCATTATCGTCCATATGGACACAAAATTTATAGTTGTAGATGTTTCTGGTGTTGGATATAAATTATCTGTAACAGCGGACACTCTTTTATCTTCAGGTTTAGGAGACCATGCTTCATTTTGGGTACATACAGCTGTACGAGAAAACTCCATAGATTTATATGGGTTTAAAACTATAAATGAAATGTCTTTTTTTGAATTACTCCTTGATGTTTCTGGTATTGGTCCAAGATCAGCATTATCTATACTAGCAATCGCCCCTATTGATACACTCAAGAGAGCTATAGCTATGGGAGATATGGGATATTTAAATAAAGTTTCTGGTATTGGCAAAAAAACTGCTGAAAAAATAATTATTGAACTACGAGACAAATTGAAAGATTATAAAAACGACAACGACACCCCAGGACTACTTCGAGATGAAAGTGATATTATCGAAGCTCTAAAATCTCTAGGTTACTCTCAAAATGAGGCTCGCGAAGCAATGAAACAAGTCCCCTCTACAATAGAAGGTACAAATGCTCGCATAAAAGAAGCTCTTCGTGTTCTTAGTAGTCGTTAATTTTAATTCTTAATTATTTTATTATGCCTGAGCTTCCAGAGGTCACAACAACAGTAAATGGACTACAAAAAGTTTTACCAGGATTTAAAATTATTTCTGTTTGGACAGACCTTGCTAAAAAGAATCAAACAATAAAACAATTCAAAGATACTATTAAAAATGATATTTTTTTTAATAATTTTAAAAAGAAAATAATTGGAGAGGAGGTATTAAATGCAAAAAGAAGTGCAAAAAATATCCTTATAAATACTACTTCTGGTCATACCATACTTATACACTTAAAGATGACTGGCCATTTATTGTACGGTGAATATGTTTTTGATAAAAAAGAAAATAAATGGTATCCAGATAAAAATGAGCGGGCTGCTCTATTTGATCCGTACAATAGATTTATACATGTTGTTTTTGCCTTTTCAAATGGTAAACATCTAGTTTTTTGTGATTCACGTAAGTTTGGAAAAGTAACACTAATACCAACATCTGATTTAAACAACACTGTTCACTTAAAAAATATTGGACCTGAACCTCTTGAAAAATCTTTTAGTTTTTTAAGATTTAAAGATAGATTACTTTTGAAACCTGATTGGAAAATAAAAACTGCACTAATGGATCAATCTGTAATTGCTGGTATTGGAAATATCTATTCAGATGAGATGCTTTGGCTTTCTAGTATCCACCCAGAATCTAAACCAAAAAGTATCCCCAATGCATCATTATTAAAACTATATGATGGAATGAAAGAAGTATTAACAAAAGGAATCGATTTTGGTGGTGACTCAATGTCTGATTATAGAAACATACATGGTCTTCGGGGTGATTTTCAAAATCATCATAATGTATACCAAAAGAAAAATACAAAATGTGTGAAAAGGGGTTGTAAAGGTGTTATACTAAGAAAAGTTGTAAATGGTCGCAGTGCTCATTATTGTGATACACATCAAAAATTATTTAATTAAAATTAAAAAATTATGACTGAAAAAAAACTTAAAGCAAAAAATAATATATATACTCGTGGTGAAATAAACTTTGGGATTGAAATTCTTATATTTGTAGTTATTATTTTTATACTTTGGATTCTAGCTGGTGGTGCAAAAAAAGAAGCTCCATCAAGCCCTATTTTAGTACCTGAAACTGTTCATATTTTACCAAAAACTAATAGTGGCTATGGTCCAAACAATTAATGTTTTAAAATACCGAACAAAGCTATTCCGCAAGCTACAGAAACATTTAAAGACTCTTTTTTCCCATACATTGGTATTTGAGCGATAATATCGCATTTGTCTAATATTTTTTTATCTAAACCAAGAACTTCTGGCCCCATGACAATGGCAACTTTTTCTAGTTTTTTTACCTTTCTATAATCAATAGATCTTTTGTCTTGTTCGATAGCAACAATAGTATAACCATCTTTTTTAAGATTGTTTAGTAAAGTAATTAGGCTTTTTTTATATTCCCAAGGAATCCATGTTTCTGCACCAAGGGCGCTTTTTGCTATGTCTTTTTGTATTCTACCAAAGTTATCTGTGGGTCTTGGAGTATAACCTGTTAAATATATTTTTGATATTCCTACAGCATCAGCTGTTCTAAACATAGCTCCAATGTTTAGTGCTGATCTTATATCTGGAAGTATTAAAATAGAATTTGTTTGTTTTTTCATAATAGTTATTAAGGAAGTTTATATGATGATGGTTTTTTTATCAAGGAAGAATACGGGCACGACAGGCTCGGTAGGACAGGCAGTAGCCTTATTGACTACTATTAAATAAGTAGGAAACGTGAGTACACTTTTGGTCACTCTCGTGTATTAAGAAGATCTCTCGGTAGGACCGGCAGTAGCCTTATTGAATCTTACTGATTCTGTACACCCATTCGTTTCGGTTAGCACCGAAAAACGAATGGGTCTTCAATTCCTACACGTGAATGAAGCAGTTCATTCACTCAAGAGGACAATTATAAAAACCCTCAGTAAACTGGGGTTTTTATAATTGTCCTCTCGGTAGGAATTGAACCTACGACCATCTCCTTAAAAGGGAGCTGCTCTACCAACTGAGCTACGAGAGGATGTTTGGTTTTAAACTATATTATATATTATTCACATAGCCAGTTGGAAACGCTACAACTAGCCAACAAAAATATATTTGATTTTAAACGATAATATACCTTATCTTAGTATTCAGTTGAAAACACTACAACTGAGCTACGAGAGGATATTAAAAACTTGAACGATTTATAAAAAATACCACATTTGAGCTTTAAAATCAATATCTATCAAAAAGTTAAATAGTTATCCCCTTTTTGCCTTGCCTAATTTATGTTTTATTTATATAATAACAACAAGACACCTTTGAAGTAATCTTTTCTACGTTCACCCTACGAACAGGGTTTCAAAATACGAAAAGATTTATAAATCATTTTTTAGTACATTATACTCACATCATTAAAGTGAGAAAGTTCTTTGTTTTTAAAAAGCACAAAGGCTTAGGAGCCAACCCTTGAAATTTCGAGAGCTGACTCCTAGGCCTTTTCTTTTTGTATTTTTTTAAAAAATAAATTAGATCCCTTTACTAAGAGAAGAAAGAATAAATTGTTCAATCCCTACTACAAAATCACACTCCCCTCTATGTGCCTTATGATAGATAGAAAGAAGCTCTGATGATTGTCTCTTTAATTCATTTGATGAAAAAAATTTAGTACCGTTTAGTAACATGGTTTTTATTTTCCAAAAAATTATTCCAGATATTTCTTCAGAAGATACACCCAACAATACAGCATCTCTGTATAAAACCCAGGCACCTATTTTATCTCTTCGTGCATAAGCATCTGCGATACCAAAAATATTTATTTTTGGTATTTGTTTTATTTCTTTTTTACTAAAGTCTTCTATTGTAGCAGTTTTATTGTATTTTTTTGAATCAGCAGCTAGCAGCTTTTCTTCCAAAAAGACAAAGGTAGTTGAGGATTCACATAGTATTGATATATCTTTTGTATTTAGTTTTATCTCTTCATCTCTTATTATATTCTCGATTACAACTATTGGTGATCCTCCAAAAAGACTCACACTATGAGCATAATCGAAAAGTTCTTCTTTGGTTGTATTTGCATCAGATATAAAAAATGGCTGGTCATTTTTATACAGCTTTTTTAAATATATATTTTTATTTTTATAATCGTTACCAGTTAGAATATAAATCATATCCAGTTTTTAACTTTCTTTTTATACTCGCGATAAATTTCTCCGTATTTTTTTTCTAGTAGTAATTCTTCTTTTTTAAGAAAAAAGAATTTACTTATTGTATAAGCTATTATCGTAAAAATAACACTAAATAGTGAATTTATTATAAAACTAAAACCCAATATCATTATACCGATTCCAAAATGCGTTGGACTACGTAAGTATTTATATGGACCAAACTCAAAATCAGAACTTCCTTCTTTTTTATGAATTCTTGTTTTGTAATTAGATGAAACAGATTGTGCCCAGTATATAATAACTGAACCAACCATCAATAAAATAAATCCAAAACTTTGGTGAAAACCCTCAGCGAATATTTTTTTATTTAAAAATGTATCAAAGTATACACCCAAAATAATAGCTGGTAAAAACATAAAATATGAATTAGCCAAAATATAGTGGGTTGTATTCTTGTATATATTTTTTATTTTCTTTTCTTTTTGTTTCATTTTATTTTTCAGCTTTTAACTTCATAAATAAAGGTTATATCTTATATCCTATCATTAGAAATAAGTTTATGCCACTATTTTAAATCTCCCCATGTTTTACCATAAACCACTGAAACTAAGAGAGGAACCGTATTTATACCACTACAAAACTCTTCAGGTATAGCGTCTTTCATTGCATTTTCTATTATCTTAAGAGCTTTTTCTATCTTATCTTCTTTTATTTCATAGACTAATTCATCATGGACTTGTAGAACAAGTCTGACTTCATCTGTAAAACCACAAGCCCTCAATTGTTCGTCAGCATTTTTCATTCCTATCTTTATTATATCAGCAGTAGCGGTACCCTGAATAGGAGCATTTGTTGCCATCCTTTCTGCCATTGCTCTAATAAAAGGTAGTGGGGACTTTATTCCTGGAAAGTATCTCTTACGTCCAAATAATGTTTCGGTATATCCATTTTTCTTTGCAAATTCTTTTATACTTTCAAGGTATGCTGCAATAGTTGGAAACTGTGCAAAATAATTATCGTAAAACACCTGCGCTTCTTTTCTGTCAGTCCCAAGATTATCTTTTAGTGCATTGACTCCCATCCCATACAAAATACCAAAATTAATCACTTTGGCTCGACGTCTCATGTCGGCAGTAACATCTTTTTCTACAACACCAAAAACCTTCATAGCAACAGCCAAGTGAATATCGTGTCCTTCATTGAAAGCTTTAATAAAATATGGGTCTTGTGACATTAGTGCAGCTACACGAAGCTCTATTTGAGAATAATCAAATGAAGCAAGTACATATCCTTTTGGTGCAACAAAAGCATTTCTTATATTTTTACCTCTCTCTGTTTTAATAGGAATATTTTGTAAGTTTGGATTGTTTGAAGCAAATCTACCAGTGGTTGTACCTGTCTGTATGAAATGTGCATGCAAGCGTCCGTCCTCTCCTACTTGTGCTGGTATAGTGTCTATATAAGTTGAGAGTAATTTTTGAATCTCGCGGTATTTCAAAATTTCTCCAATGATTGGGTGTAGTTCTCTTAATTTTTCTAGCTCACTTTCACGAGTAGAGATAGCTCCTCCTGCACTTTTCTTTATTCCTTTTGTAGAAAGACCAAGTGTTGTAAAAAGGATTTCACTTATTTGTTTTGGAGAATTTATATTGAATTCAACTCCTGCCTCCTTCCAAATATTTTTTTCTAATATATCTAAATCACTATGGTATTCTGATGATATTTTATTTAAATAAGGGACATCGACTAAAATACCTTGTTTTTCCATATTGTCGATTATAGATATAATTGGGATTTCTATATTTTCATAAACATATGTCAATTTTTCTTTTTTTATATCATTTTCAAGGAGATTAATAGCACCTTCTAAATTGGAGCTTCCTTTATAATGAACAACCTCATCTAAATCTGGATTGGACCGTTCTGAGTTAAGCAACCAGTATGCTATTTTTGCGCAATTTATTTTGTAATTATCTTCTTCTGAAAGAGGTTTAGAAGCAACTTTTTCTGTTTTAGTTGATGAGTCTTCTTTACCATCTTCTGTATTTTTTTCAATACTATTATTTCCATCCAAAACATTTAGAAACCTATTTTGTAGACTTTTAAATTCAAGATCTCTAAAAAATTCAGCGACATTGTTTTTATCGACTGCTTCTTTCCAATTTTTTTCTGGTAATTCAAATTTTATAGGAGCGTCTGGTCTTATAGTTGCAAGCGTTTTAGAAAAAAGTGCTTCTTCTTCTCCTTCTTTCAAAAGAGTGAGAACGCGTTCGGTTACACCACTTTCTTTTACTTCATTACTATCTTTAGATATTGCTTTATATATATTTTCGACAGTCCCGTATTTAGAAATAAGAATAGTGGCGGTTTTTTCACCAATGCCTTTTATACCAATAATATTATCTGACGGATCGCCACGCAATCCCTTGTAGTCTGGTAACTTGTTTGGACTAAAACCAAAACGTTCAAAAACTTTTTTCTCATTGTACAAAATAGTGTCATTGATTCCCTTTTTGAGAGTGTAAACTTGAACATGATTGTCATCTACAAGCTGAAGAGTATCCATATCTCCAGAAGCAATAATTATATCTATTTCTTTCTTTTTATCTTTTAATTGTTCTACAATAGTACCCAGCAAATCATCTGCTTCAAAACCTTCACATTCATAAAATGGAATAGAACAGGCATTAAAAAATTCACGGGAGCGTATGAGTTGTGCTACTAGTGCATCATCGGTCTTTGCACGACCAGCTTTATAGTCTGCATATGCCTCATGTCTAAATGTCTTTTTGGGTAAATCAAAACAAGCTATTATATAGTCTGGTTTCAAATCAGTAATAATCTTAAATAGCATAGTAGCTAGACCATATATGGCCCCTGTAGGCTCACCACGAGAGTTCATAAATTCTGGTAGAGCATGATACGCTCTGTGTATAATGGCATGAGAATCAAGCAATATTAGTCTTTTTTTGTTTATTTTTTTGCTAGCCATATTTTGATTATAGCACTTTCAGAAACAAAAAAATGCTGCAAAATTTGCAGCATTTTTTCGGAAATATCTAAATACTAAAAACTGATTCCCCTGGTATATTCATTTATATGAGTTAGGTTTATTTTGATAGCATCGGTTGGTATTATTTCTTTTGTTTTTTCTGGCCATTCAATAATAATTAGATTTTCTTTTTCTGAAATTATTTCTTCCCAGCCTAAACTCAGTAACTCTTTTGATTCTTCTAATCTATAAGCATCTATATGTATTAGGTTTTTAAATTTACCATTATCAATAATATATTTTTTCATTATTACAAAAGTTGGAGAAATTATTTTTTCCTTAACACCTAAAATCTTGCAAATAGTCTGGGTTATTGTTGTTTTACCTGTACCTAAGTCGCCTTCAAAAGCGAGAACTGTCGCCTTTTTTATTTTTGCTTTTTGAGCTTTCTTTAGTATACCGGAGGCTACGGTATCTAAATCTTTTATAGTTATCTCTTTCATAAATATATACTAACATACCCCAGCCTAAGCTGGGGTATGTGTATAAATAATGTTTTAATATTATTAGTGATTTATAGGAGCGGTTGCAACATTGCGACGTCCAAACAATGAACGAGCTAAAAGTGCTAATAGCATTATAAATATAATTAATAGCAATAAACCAACAAGACTAATTCCAGACATATTTCCGAAGAGAGCGGCAGCTCCTAGAACATTTCCATCAGTCTTTGGATTGTTTAAAACATAGGCCATAGCATTTTCTTGTGCTTGATTTGGGTTTGTGTAAACAAGAACAGCTGTTGTAACAACCTGAGCTAAGTTTGACTCCATTGAGTTTACTTTTGCTTGTATGTAGATAACACCTTCTGCTCCAGGAACAAGATCTTCAATAGGCGTAGATAATGTATTACTATCAGCTGAATAAGTTCCACGTGATGCATTTGTAACAGTTATTCCTTTTGGAAAAAATACTTGAACCATTGGGTTTACCAATTTTGATTTACCAATATTTTTGTAATACACTACGTAATCAACAACATCTCCTGTTCCAACTGCTTGGTAACGATTTTCAATCTTAAGCATGATTGGAGATGCACTACCAACTACTGTTGTACCTTGAACTATTATTGGTCTTACTGGTTGAGCGTTTCCAAGTGTTTCAAATATTTCAATAGCTCCGCGTGATACTCCATTTGAACCTTCAGAAACTGCTCTAAAGAAATAAATTGTTTTAGGACTTAGGTTTGTTAGGTATTCACTAAAAGAAGTATTACTACCTGTTGTGTGTGACGATGATTTCAGACCAAGATAAACATCTGTTCCATATTCAAAATATGTATTTGCATTAGCATAGTTTGAATTTGTTATAAGACCATTTACTTGTGCTCCTGTTTGAGAAATATTTGTAGCAACTGTTGTAACAACACCTGCATTGTATACTGGAACAGGTACAACAACATTGTTTACATACACAGTTACAGAACGTGTCTGTGTACCTCCATTTGTACCATATGCATTTAATGTATATGTAGTTGTGTATGTAGGCCAAACTGTTTGTGATCCTGATACAGGAACACTGTAATTAAGATTTGAAATGTTTACACTTGTACAGTTGTTTGTACTCCAGTTAAGAACTGCTGAGTTTCCGTTTGTTATTGAACTTTGGTTTGTTGAGAAGTTGTTGATTGAACAGTTTGAAACTGCGTTATCAACATACACAGTTACAGAACGTGTCTGTGTACCTCCATTTGTACCATATGCATTTAATGTATATGTAGTTGTGTATGTAGGCCAAACTGTTTGTGATCCTGATACAGGAACACTGTAATTAAGATTTGAAATATTTACGTTTGTACAATTACTTGTACTCCAGTAAAGAGTTACTGGATTTCCGTTTGTTATTGAAGGTTGGTTTGATGAGAAATTACTGATTGAACAGTTTGAAACTGGTGTTGTATTATTTCCAACAACAAAACTAACAACTGCTGAACCTTGTGATGACCAACCTGGTGTTATGTCGCCAATGTATAAACCTTGTGTACTTAGAATTTCAGAACCATCTTGTCCGTTTAGCAGTGGAGTTACAGTCGGATGAGTATTTCCTGTATACCAAATAACAGAACCAAATGTAAGTGTTTGGGAAGTTGGTATATTTACTGATACTGAATTTGAAGTCATACCACCTTGTGAAGAAGTAATATCTGTTGTAAATGAGTGACTAGTAGAAGAACCAGTCTGCGCATTTAATACCAAACGAGTATTGTTTGCTGTAGTAGTTCCAGTATTGTGATAATAAACACGTACATTTATAATATCTCCTGGGTTAGCACTTATGTTTGTGCCATTCCAACATGGGTCGCCCCATCCTGCTGAAGTATTTGTATTTGCTACGTTTATAGTAGGACAGTCATTTGATGCTGTATTCCAAATACCAGTTGCAAAAGCATTTTGTCCAACAAAAAGAAGGGCAAAACTGAATATTCCGACTATTATTTTTTTCATGTAATTTTTCATATTATTTTATTCGGTAAATGATTTTATATGTTGCCATACAGACCATAGACCAACTTAATTTAAGTAATAGTATTATTATATCATAACGACAACAAATGTCAAGTAAAATATCTACCCTTTTGGATAAATAAAACCTTCATTACATGTCTTACAATTTTAAACCTTCAACAATTTAGAAGTGTTAAAGACTTAAAAAAGTAAGGGAAAGAATATTCTTTCCCTACTTATCTTGCTTTTGAAATACATTAATTGTTATTGCAAGAAACACAACAATCAGATTTAAAGAACTAATGATTAATTTTAACGACGAGGTCCGTAGCCATTGTTGCTTCTACCAGAACCACCAGAACTGGTATTCATTCCAGCACCGCCGGAATTACCACCATAGCCATTGTTACCATAATTCATACCAGCACCACCAGGTCCACCACCTGTATGAGTTGGAGCACCACCAGGTCCACCATAATTACGAGGTGGGGTGTAACTAGATCCGCTATAATATCCACCATTATAATTACGGGGTGGGTTATATGAACCCTGATTGTAATTAACATTGGTATTGTTATAAGTGTTTCCACCATAACAAGGTTTTGGAGTATTCCAGCTTATTCCCCATGAGACATTTACTCTTGGTCTAGGGTTTTGGTAAGTATTACCAACAACTCTATCAACATAAACAATTTGGATTTCCTTTTTTGGTGCTTCATAAGGAAGATCTGCATTGTTTAAAGTAAAATACTCAGTTTTACAGTTAAGTAAGTTGGCACAATCGTTTTTGTATAAAATGATTTTTCTAGAACCATCTTCATAAACAGTTACATCGCCAGCATACTCTCGGCCTTCATAGAATTTAATTAACCCTTTTTGAACATTCCAACATGAGTTTTGATAACTCCCTGCTTGAAGCAATGTGTCTTTTACAACACGAACTTTTTGAAACAAAATTCTTATACCGCTTTCTCCTGTTTTTAACAAAAGATAATTTTTGTATTGAATTTGTTTTGATGTTCCGCCCAAAGCGAAACTTTTGACTTCGCTTGGATTGTGATTACCGTAAGGCATCAAGGGTTGATCCTGAGCTGCGCATAGTCCAAACATTAGGACTGATACTAAAATTAATACATTTTTCATTTTTTAAAGTTTTAAGTTTGTTATATTTTATTCCCAAGAATGGGATTTTGAGAAACAAATATAACAAACTTAAAACCTAACATTTGTATAAATAGTATCATATTTAAACATTCTTGTCAAGTATCTACATTACCCCATTATACGATATAATAACGGCATATGAGCATTCAATTTGATGACGATAAACAAAAAAAGGGTCTTGTAGACCTTAGAAAACAAGAAGAGGAAGACTTGATACAAGTTTTAGCTGAAGCAAAATATGGAGTACCACCCATAAATCTATCTGGAGTAATAATAGACAACAATGCACTACGTTCTGTGCCAGAAAAAGATGCTGCTTCTTTGGAGATTGCTCCTTTTAAATTGGTGGGTAAAAATATTCACGTGGCAGTTAGATCTCCACAACCAGACAAGTTGGAAAACCTGACTACTTATTTTAAAGACCATGGGTATATTCCCCATTTTTATATGGCATCTATTGCTAGTCTAGAAAAAGCATGGGAAAGATACAAAGAAATATCTTATGCTTCAGAATCTGGTAGAGGTACTGTTACTATTTCTGGTGATGTACTCAAGACACTCATGGCTGGAATAAAAAACATGGATGATATAAAAAAGGCTATCACTGAAGCTGAAGCAGGTAAAACACATACAACTTCTCATATCCTTGAAATTGTTTTGGCTGGAGCGATTGCGATAAATGCTTCTGATGTACACTTTGAACCAGAAGAAAAAACAGTAAGATTGAGACTACGTCTAGATGGAGTGTTGCATGAAGTTATAGAACTTCCTCCTTTTGTTCACAAATTTATAAACTCTAGAATAAAACTTATTTCTGGATTAAAAATTACAAATTCTGCTATTGCACAAGATGGTCGTTTTAGTATATTTCTTGATCAAAGTGAAATCAGTCTTCGTGTTTCTATAATGCCTGGTGCTTATGGAGAGTCTATAGTAATGAGAATCCTTAACCCAAAATCAATCCGTGTAAAACTTGAAGATATGGGTATTGAGGCAAAATTGTTTGAGATTTTTATGAGTGAGATAAAAAAGCCAAATGGTCTTATCCTTCTTACTGGTCCAACTGGATCTGGTAAAACTACAACTCTTTACTCTTTTTTACAAAGAATTTATTCCGAGGAAATAAAGATTATTACAATAGAAGACCCTATCGAATACCACCTGCCGGGAATATCACAAACTCAAACTGACGATGAAAAGGGATATACATTCGTAGAAGGACTACGCTCTGCACTCCGCCAAGACCCTGATGTTATCATGGTCGGAGAAATCCGTGATGCAGAAACCGCCAAAACAGCAGTAGAATCTGCTCTTACTGGTCACTTGGTTTTCTCTACTCTACACACAAATAATGCTGCTGGAGTTATTCCTCGTCTGATAGACCTAGACATAAACCCTAAAACTTTAGTATCTGCACTATCTTTATCTATTGCTCAAAGATTAATAAGAAAACTTTGTAATGAATGTAAGAAGGAAAAAGAAATTACAGAAAAAGAAACAAATACTATAAACCATGTGATAGAGGCAGCAAAAAGTAATAGCAAAGATTTCTCTACTTATGGAATCGATTTGACTATGCCATTTAAACTATACAATCCTGTTGGCTGTGATAAATGTAATAACACAGGATTTCATGGACAGATGGGAATTTTTGAGGCTATCTATAACGATGCTGCAATAGAAGCGATAATACCTCAGAATCCTAGTGAGAGAGAAATCAAAAAAATAGCTGCTCATCAAGGAACTCTAAACATGAAAGAAGATGGTGTTATAAAAGTACTCAAAGGAATAACCTCCTTAGAAGAAGTTGGAAGTGTCGTAGATTTACTTGAAGAATAATTTAAATAAAATAAAAACCCCTCGATTAATCGAGGGGTTTTTATTTAAGAAAACATAAATCTCTAAACAATCCTTTGAGAGCATACACTTACAAAGTAATATAGGATTACAGGATAGAACCAGTAAATTTAACTAAACCAGTACGTCCTATGCACAGATATAGAGCACGGGGCCGATTGCTTAGAGATTTATATCCTCTTGATTAAAATGCTATAATAAAACCATAATAAATCTCTTTAAAGAGTATATCATAATAAATTTATAATGTCAAGCCCAAACAAAACAAATAAAGATGAGGGATTCTTAGACCAAACATTGCGTCCGGGTATTTGGTCGGACTATATAGGTCAAGAAAACATAAAAGCCAACCTTAAAATACTACTCACTGCAGCAGAAGAACGCTCCCACCCTGCTGAACATATACTATTTTACGGACCGCCGGGACTTGGAAAGACTACACTCGCTCATTTAATAGCAAAAGAAACAAATAGACAAATCAAAATAACGTCTGGTCCAGCTATTGAAAAAGTTGGTGACCTTGCTTCTATTTTAACCAACCTATCCCCAGGAGATATTGTCTTTATAGATGAAATACATAGACTAAATAAAATGGTAGAGGAAATACTTTATCCAGCTATGGAGTCAGGTGTACTTGATATCATTATAGGCAAGGGTCCATCTGCTCGTACAATACAACTAGAGCTCCCCCCTTTTACTCTCATAGCAGCTACTACTCGCATAGCACTTCTGTCCTCACCTCTTCGTTCTCGATTCTCTGGTGGAGTGTTTCGTTTAGAATTTTATACCAATGATGAAATCAAAAAAATAATAAATCGCTCTGCGAAAATACTTGGGGTAGAACTAGAAGATGAAGCTCTAGACGAGATAGCTAAGCGTTCACGTTTTACACCTCGTACTGCAAATTATTTTCTAAAGCGTTGCAGAGACTATGCCCAGGTCAATAAAGCTATACTATCAAAAGATGTTGTCAAAAAATCATTGGCTTTACTTGAAATAGACGAGCTTGGATTGTCTTCTTCTGATAGACGAATACTAGATATAATAATTTCTAAATTTAATGGCGGTCCAGTAGGTTTGAAAACTATTGCTGCAGCTACTTCTGAAGAAGAAGCTACTATAGAAGAAGTTGTAGAACCATACTTAATACAGCTTGGATTACTCGACCGCACAGCAAGAGGAAGAGTTGTAACAAAAAAAGGTTATGAACATTTGGGTTATGAATTTATAGAAAATTAAGAATTAAGAATTAATAATTACGAATTAGGAGTTTAATACTATGATATACAAATTTATTTTATAATTAAAATAATCTTATCAGAGGGGCTTGTGAGCGCGTCGGCGCGAACACTGAACGAATTTTCACCAGAAAATTAGTGTACCCTCTGAGAAGACTATTTTATATTATAAAATTATTAACTTAATTATGAAAATACTATCAATCGATCCTGGTTTTGAAAGAGTTGGAATAGCTATCATAGAAAAAACTTTCTTAAAGAAGGATTTATTGGTGTACTCAAATTGTTTTAAAACATCAGCAAAGATTCCATTCCCCCACCGACTTAGAGACATAGGTCTTGAAATTGAAACAATCATAAAAAAATACAAACCCGAAGCACTGGCAATAGAAAAACTATATTTTACTACAAACCAAAAAACTGCTATGGGTGTAGCTGAAGCACGAGGAACTATAATATATGTATGTTCAAAAAATAATCTTACTATTTATGAATACACACCTCCACAAATAAAAGTTGCTGTTACGGGATATGGTAAAGCTACAAAGAGTATGGTGATGTCTATGGTTCCAAAACTTATAGATATGAATGCCGATATAAATTCAGACGATGAGATAGATGCTATCGCTATAGGGCTCACTTGTCTTGCTTGTGAAAATGCAGATTTTGTAAAAAAATAAAATAAGCCGTATTTAAAAGATTATATTGAGTATATTCAATATTTATATTTTATCGGGTTTATCCACAAACAAAAATGTTGCAAAGAAAATTATATTTTGATACAAATAGTAAATTATAATTTTATTTTAAATTTATGAGTTATCTTGATGATGAAGAATTAAAAATAGGTATTGATGGAGAGGAAGAGGAAGACCTTGAAGAAAGTGATTCCGATGAAAATTTCCACGACTTACTTGATAGTGATAATGACCTAGAATTAGACGACGCAGATGAGGAGGAAGAAGACCTCTTTGGTGATGAAGTCAAAGGACTAGAAGAACCAGAACTATAATAAATAAAACCCCGACACTATGTCGGGGTTTTATTTATATAATATTTATCTTACAAAATCTTTTTTTGCCGATTCTGTATACTCCTTGTTTTGCTGTATCTGTATACAAAGAAACTTTTTCGTCTAGGTCTAGGTTTGTTACTGCGCCGGCCTCCACCAATCTACGAAATTCTCCTTTTGAATCAACTATTTTATTTATTAAAAATATATCTATTAAACTCTCATCCTTTTTTACTGATATGTTTTCAACATTATCTGGAATTTCTTTTTTAGAGAAAGTATTTTCCCAGTTTTCTTTTGCTTGTTTTGCTTTTTTTTCTCCGTGGTATATAGATATCGTTTCTTCTGCTAGTCTCATTTTTAAATCACGGGGATTAACAGAGTTCAAGGAAAGTTCATTTGCCATATCTTCTATCTCTGACATTGTTGTATTAGTACAAAGCTCAAATCCTGGCACTATCATTCCGTCTGTCCAGCTCATAATCTTTCCATACATCTCTTCTGGTGTATCTGAGAAGGCTATCATATTGCCTTCTGTTTTACCCATCTTTTTTCCAGAATTATCTTCGAGAAGTTTTATAGTTATTACAAACTTTTCTTTATTTTTTATTGTCTTCATTAGATCGCGACCACAAAGCATATTGAATGTCTGATCGTTACCTCCAACCTCTCCATCTACATTCATGGCAACAGAATCGTAGGCTTGCATAAGAGGATACATGAATTCATTTATGTATATTGGTTTGCCTTCTTTTATTCTTTTATCAAACATATCTCTTTCCAGCATTTGCTGGACTGTCATTTGTGAAGCAAGTGAAAGAACATCTTCAAAATTCATTTTACTGAGCCATTTTGAGTTAAATTTGAATTGGGCAGCATTTTTACCACTAAAAGACAAAAAAGTACTAGCTTGTTTTTTGTAATTCTTTAGGTTGGCCATTACTTCTTTTTTTGTAAGTTGTTTTCGTGCTGCACTTTTGTCTGTTGGGTCGCCTATCATTGCGGTAAAGTCACCCATCAATAAGATAATCTTGTGTCCAGCTTTTTGGAATTCACTTAGTTTTTTAATTGGGATTGCATGACCAAGATGAAGTGTTGGTCCAGTAGGATCTATTCCTAAATATATCGTTAGTTTTTCTCCGCGATTCATTTTACTTAAAATAAAATCCTTGGATGGATAAGCAGCAGAAATACCTCTAGTTAATAGGTCATCGTTTTTTGTATTGCTATTCATAGCTATACTTTACCACATAAATATATCTTTGTCCGCAAAAACAAATATTATGATATGATATCAGAATATGAGAAAACATATCAAAAAATTCAATATTAAAAACATTATTTTAGTTATTTTAGGGATTGGTCTACTTTTTACTGGTATTCTGATTGCTTGGATTAGTACACTACAATTACCAGATTTTAAATCTTTTACTGAAAGAAAAATTCAGAGCTCGTCAAAAATATACGATAGAACTGGAACTATTTTGCTCTACGATGTACATGAAAACATAAAAAGAACTGTTATCCCTTATGAGCAAATGGGTGTTAATATTTTAAACGCAACAGTTGCAATAGAAGATTCTGAATTTTACCAACACAATGGTATTCGTATTTCATCTATAATCCGTGCGACTATTTGGACAAAATTAACAGGCAAAAAAGTTCAAGGTGGGTCAACTATAACTCAACAACTAATTAAAAATACTCTTTTAACACCTGAGTTGTCTATAACCAGAAAAGTAAAAGAGTGGATGCTGGCTCTTAAGTTGGAAAAAGTTATGACTAAAGACGAAATCCTTGCTCTTTATTTAAATGAAGTTCCATACGGAGGAAATATATACGGTATAAAAGAATCTTCTATCGCTTTTTTTGGTAAAAATCCAATAGATTTAACACTAGCTCAGTCCGCATATCTAGCAGCTATTCCAAATGGTCCAACTTATTATTCTCCATATCGTAAAAATAAAGACAAACTCGATGAACGTAAAAATTTGGTATTAAAAAGAATGCTAGATTTAGGTTTTATAAAAGAAGATGAATACAACAAAGCAAAGAATGAATTGGTTACATTTTTACCAGAACAACCTATGCACATAGCGGCACCTCATTTTGTTTTTTATATTAAAGATTATTTAGAAAATAAATATGGTGTTGATGCTCTTGAGGGCGGGGGTTTAAAAATAATAACTACACTAGATTACAATCTACAGAAAAAGGCTGAGGAAGTGGCACTGGTTAAAGCAAGAGAAAACGAAAAAAATTGGGATGGTAAAAATGCGGCAGTTGTTGTTATAGACCCAAAAACTGGGCAGATACTTTCTATGGTTGGTTCTAGAGATTATTTTGATAAAACAACTGATGGGAATTTTAATGTGGCAACTGCTTCTAGACAGCCTGGTTCTTCGTTTAAACCTATAATATATTCACTTGCTTTTGAAAAAGGTTATACAGAAAAAACAACACTATTTGATGTTAAAACTGAATTTAATAGTTCTTGTGACCCTTCAGCATCATCAAATTCAACTACTTGTTATTCACCAGATAACTATGACAATGCTTTCCGTGGTCCCATGACACTAAGAGATGCTCTTGCTCAATCTATAAACGTTATAGCTGTAAAACTTCTATACCTAGTTGGTGTTTCAGATGCTATTAAACTAGCCCATAATTTAGGTATAAGTACTTTAAAAAATGACCCCAATTTGTATGGTTTAACTCTTGTTATTGGAGGAGGAGAAACAACCCTACTTGATATGACTTCTGTTTATGGAGTTTTTGCAAATAATGGTATTAAAAACCCAACTACTGGAATAATATCTGTGGAAGATGGATCTGGAAATATACTAGAAAAAACTGAGCTTGCTTCTCAGCAAATAATAAAACCAAATACAACACATATTCTTTCTAGTATATTGTCTGATGATGCAGCGAGAACTCCTACTTTTGGAGCACATTCAATATTAAACATACCAGGCAGAGAAGTCGCAGTTAAAACAGGTACAACAAACAACAACAAGGATGCATGGACTATTGGATATACGCCTTCTGTGGCTGTTGGTGTGTGGGTAGGTAACAATGACAACAAACCAATGAAAAAAGGTGGTGCAGCTCTTGCTGGGCCCATATGGAATGCTGTAATGTCCGAAGCACTAAAAAACCTACCAGTAGAATCTTTTGAGAAACAAGAACCTATAGACCAAACAATCCCACCTATTCTTCGTGGTTTTTGGCAAGGTGGAGAAACTTTCACAATTGATTCTATATCTAATGGATTAGCAACAGAATACACTCCAGAAGAACTAAAAAAAGAAACATCTATAACCAATGTTCATACTATTTTATATTGGATAAATAAAAACAATCCTCTTGATGCATTTACATCACCACAAAAAAATGACTCACAGTTTAAAAACTGGGAGTACGGTATACAAAAATGGTGGAATATAAATAGTTCTAAATACAAAACAGTAACTTCATCTGATATACCAAACACAGTAGACAACATACACACATCTCAATCAAAACCCACTTTTGAAATAAGTGGAATTGAAAACAAAATATATAAAAAAAATGAGACTATAAATATTTCTGTTTCTTCATCAAACAAAAATCCTATTGTAAAATTAGATGTTTTTATAAACAATACATATTTAACATCAATAAAATCGTACCCTCTTTCAACATCATTTATTCCAAACAACATAAACGATATTTCTACTTTAAATACTATACGTGTTATTGGTGTAGATAATTTTGGAAATAAAGGTGAGCAAAAAATATCTTTTAGCGTAGAAAATAACTAAAAAATTATTTAATATCTGTGAAATATATATCTACTAAAATATCTTTTAGTTTTGAAAGTATTTGTTTTTTGTGAATCATAATCTCGCTTCTTAGAATTGGAGATCCTTGTATATAAATACAACCACCTTTCAGTTTTATTTGATCACTATCTATAGGGTGTCGTATTTCTTCTGATATTGTTTTTATAACAATATTTTTAGTGTCTTCTTTTTGATTAATTAATTTTTTAAATTTTTCTAAAAAATTAGATATTTGATTATAATCCATTTGTGAAAAATTCTTAATTATTAATTACTCTATCTATTCATTGGCATAACTAGATACATAAAAGATGGGTCACCCACCCCTTTTATAATCATTGGTTTGTTGTTTCCATTTAATTCAATACTTAAAGAATCACCAGTAATAGATTGAAAACAATCTAAAATATATTTGTAATTAAAGTTGGCCGAAACATTATCACCAGAAAGAGCTCCTGATATAAGTGTTGTATTTTCACCAACATCTGTGTTTTTAGATTCTATCTCAAAAACTTTTTCACTAGGTTTAATAGTTAAAACTACTTGGTTAAATTTATCTGAAAATATATTTGAAATCTTTAGTGATGAAATAAAATCTTGTTTTAAAACAACTGATTTTGTTGTAGGGTTTTTAGGTATAATTTGTTTATAATCTGGAAAACTACCATCAACAACACGAGAGGTAAGATAAATATTTTCTACAGAGAAAGATATTTGATTTTTTTGTAGTGTTACTTTTAAATCATCTTCTATTCCATCAAAAACTTTTATTATTTCAACTACGTTTTTAAAAGGTATTAAAATACCACCAAAAGATAATTTTTGTTTAATTTTTATTTTCTTTTCTGCTAAACGAAATGAGTCAGTAGATACAAAGACCAACATATCATCTTCAGGATAAATATAAACACTTCCAATTTCTGGTTTTATTTCTGATATAGAAGCACTATAATAAACCGATTTTATACCATCAATAAATTTCTTGTTTTGTATCAAAAAACTTTCCCCTTCTACTATTGGTATAGTTGGAAAATCTTCATGTAAAATACTTTTAAGTAAAATAGTACTTGTATTTGTTTTGACAAGTAAGTTTCCATTTATCAACTCAAACTTAACCATTAAATCCCCTTGTAGAATTGAAAACAAAGAAGACAAAATATCACCACGAACAGCAACTATACCTTCTTTTTCTATTCTTGCTGGTATTTCTATTTCTATCCCTATATTTAAATTTGTGGCTCTAAGTTTCAATGTTTTACCAGAAGCAACCCAAAGAACAGATCCGAGTACAGGGAGTGTTAAATTTTTACCAGTTATTCTTTCTACTGATATAAGAGCTTTTTTAATTTTATCTATTGAGCATTCTATTTTCATAATATTGTTTTGTAGATGATATCAATTGTATCCCCTACTCTGTATAACTTATATATTAATACTTACTATTATTACTATGGGTGTGGATATGTGGATTACTTAAATATGTTTTTAAAATAAAGGTATTTTTTAAATTATGTTTTTTAGAAATAAAATTAATTGTTAATTACTTTCCGGATTTTAAATAAACGAATATTTTTCCACATTTTTATTTTTTATAAACACACTTTATCCACATACTTATTATTTAAACATTATTCGAATCTTTTCAATTTCTTGTAATAATGACGGGTCGGTTTTTAGATCAGATTTTATTTTCAGGTGAGAGTGAATTACTGTTGTATGATCTCTATCCCCCAATTTTTGACCTATCAATGGATATGAGATATTGAAATCTTCACGGAGTAAATACATTGCGACTTGTCGGGCTCTAACTATTTCCTTTCTTCTTGTTTTTTCGTATATAACTTCTTCGGCTAAACCATAATAATCAGAAACAATTTTAACAATATCTTTAATAGCAACAGTCTTTTTGGGTCTAATGTTATTTTTTATAAGCATTTTAACCTCAGCTATTGTTAGGGATCTGTTTTTTAATTGAGACTGGCAAATAACAGTATTTAAACTACCCTCAAGCTCTCTTATATTCCCCTCGAGTGACTCTGCTAAAGAAGCAACTATTTCTGGTTCTATAATACAGTTTGTGGATTCAAATTTTGCTTTTATAATAGCAACTCTTGATTCGTAATCAGGCTCAACTATTTGTACTGTCATACCAGAAGCAAATCTAGACTGTAGTCTCTCTTCTAACCCTTGGATAAAATTGGGATGTTTATCTGAAGAAAATATTATCTGCTTGTTACTCTCGTATAAAGTATTAAAAAGATGAAATAACTCTTCTTGAGTCTTATCTTTACCAGAAATAAATTGAATATCGTCCATAATGATAACATCATATTTTCTATATTTTTCTTTAAAAGAGTTTGGGTTTTTGTTTTGAATTGAGTTTATGTAATCGATTGTAAATCTCTCTAGGCTGACATAATAAATCTTTTTTAAAGGGTAATTTATCTTTATTGTGTTGCCTATTGCCTGAATCATATGTGTTTTTCCTAATCCTGTGCCACCATATACAAAAAACGGGTTATAGTTTTGCCCAGGGTTCGATATTATTGCTTGAGATACAGCATATGCCAGCTCATTGAATGGTCCAACTATAAAAGAATTGAAATTATATTTTGGGTTTAAATTATCGTCTTTATTTACATATAAATCGTTGAGTGGAAGTTCTTTGTTTATATTTATAGGAGTTTTTGGGGTAGCTTTTTCTTCGTTCTTAGTTTCAGCGTCGTTTTTGGAATCTTGCTTGTGTATATAGTATTCAACAGCACGAATACTCTCTTCGTTGCTAATAAGGGTTTTTAAAATAAGTTTATGAAACTTGTTATATAGCCAATCTTTAACAAATTCATTTGGAACCCCAACATGAATAACACCACTATCCTCTTTGATTATATAGGTATTTTTAAACCAAGTAGTAAAATTTGCCTTTGAAATACCTAATTCAATTTCAGATAGACATTTATTCCAGAGTTCTTTTGTTTCCATCCCGTTAGAGATAGTCCCCCAAAGGTGGGACGTATCATATTGATTATTATTAATTATTTATACAGTTAGTAATTATACAAACCACCATTAGAATATAACGAACATATCTCTAACGGGATCCATAAGGACCATTATACATTGTTTTTTAATTACCCAACAATAAAATATCTTAATTAACATGTTGATATCATGTGGATATGTTTTGCTTTCTATGTTGCAATATTCGACAATATAGTATATATTATCCAATATGTCTCAAACGTACCAACCAAATAAAAGAAAAAGAGCTAAAACACACGGATTTCTAGTTCGTGCTAAAACACCAAACGGTAGAAAGGTAAATACTGCTCGTCGTCAAAAAGGTAGAGCAAACGTATCAGTAAAGAAATAAACATGCTTTCAAAGAAAAAACGGGTTACAAAAGGAGTTTTTAATATCCTACTAAAGGATGGAAAAACCTTTAGTAACTCGCTTTTTTTGTTTTATTTTATAAAAGCACAATCCCCTCATTACGCAGTTGTGGCACCAAAGGGTATATTTAAAACAGCTACACAAAGAAATAAATATAGAAGGATTGGTTATAACATACTACGTTCTCTTCCTGTAAAATCAGGTTCCGGTATTTTTATGTATAAGAAACCAGCTCTTATTGCTGAAAACAAAGATATTAAGGAAAGTATGGTTTCTTTGTTGAATAAAATAAATATTATATAAAATGGGTAAATCAATAATTTGGCTTATAAACATATACCAAAAAACACCCTTAAAATCACACTCATCGTGTGTTTTTTTACCAACTTGTTCTGAATACACCAAACAATCAATTGTAAAATATGGAGCTTTTAAAGGGGTTTTACGAGGTATTATAAGGATATTTCGTTGCCATCCTTGGCAGAAAAATAGATATGACCCGGTAAGATAGTTAATAATTAGGAATTAAGAATTACTAGTACCCAATAGGTCATTCTACTGAATGAGGCGTTTTGCTAAATCTGGAATTAAAAACCCCAATTAACCAAAATTCTTAATTCCTAATTTTTAATTATTTTTTTTTATGATACAATAGGCTGATGTCAGGACTATGGAATACTATATTTTATCAGCCAATATATAACATACTAATTTTAGCCATAAATAACCTTACTTTTGGTGATGTTGGTTTTGCTATTATTTTAGTTACAATTATTGTTAAATTGGCCCTATCTCCCCTCACTCGTAAATCTATAAAGAGCCAAATATTAATGAAGAGAATGGAACCAGAGATAAAACAGATCAAAAAAGACTTTCCAAACAAAGAAGAACAAGCAAAGAAAACATTTGAATTATATAAAAAATATGGAACAAACCCATTTTCAGGATGTTTAGTTGTATTATTACAATTACCAGTAATTTTTGCTCTTTACTTTGTTTTTTATAGAGGACTTGCTATTGACCCAAGTAAAATATATTCATTTATATCAACACCAACAAACCTGCACACAAATTTCTTGGGATTAATAGAAATGGGTCAAAGAAGCATGATCCTAGCTTTTTTTGCAGGATTAACACAGTTTATACAAGGATATCTTGCAACTCCAATCAAATCCAAACTCGAAATTGTTGGTCAAGTTGATCTGAATACCCCTAAAACGTTCCAAGAGCAACTGTCAGACAGTATGCAAATGAATGTAAGATATATCCTCCCTATCTTTATAACCTTTATAGCATGGCAGATTTCAGCAGCAGTAGCTTTATATTGGATTACAAGTAATACTTTTACTATTGTTCAAGAATGGTATATTCGAAAACAATTAGCTAAAAATGCAATATAAACATATATGTATAAAGATAAAATAAAGGAGGCAGTTGAAAGTATATTTAAACATACAGCTTGTACTATTACAAAGTGTGATTTTTCAGAAGAGAGTGGAATGCTTTGGTGTATGATAGAAACACCAGATTCAAACTTTATGATAGGTAGAGATGGGGAAACATTACGCTCACTCAACCATATAATTCAAAAGATTGTAGAAAAAGATACAATAAAAACAGAAGAAAAAGGACCAAGTATATTTATCGATATAAACGGTTATCAAAAAAAGCGATTTGAGAATTTAAAGAACATAGCTCACATGATGGCAGAGAGAGCCCGTTATTTTAAAAGCAATATAGAGATAGATCCAATGCCCGCATTTGAAAGAAGAATAGTACACATGTTCTTGGAAGGCGCCAAAGATATCAAAACAGAGTCAGAGGGCTACGGACCTACGAGAAGAGTTGTTATAAAATACATAGAGAGTAATTAAGAATTAATAATTACGAATTAGGAATAAAAAATACCATGACAGTGTCATGGTATTTTTTATCTAGTATTATTTTTTTAATTTTTAATTATTGTTCTCTCCCCTATTCCAATTCCTAATTCCTAATTCCTAATTCGTAATTATTAATTCTTAATTATTTAACCCCAACCCCCACAATGTTGAATCTTTTTTATTTGTAAAGAATAATGTTTTTTCTTGTTTGTCTAAAAATAAATTAGTTCCGTCTACTGGAGTTTCTGAAGTTGAATTAGCTATTGTTTCAGAATCTCCAGTTGTAGAATTTATTTTTATAAAAAAATCATCAAAAGAAACCAATCCTTGATACCAAGAGTCAGGATACTGATTTCCATTAATAACATTTGGAACACTACAGTAAATGGTTATATTGTCTATACTCCATACACATTTGTCTGACAAACCATATCTATCTAGTTCTTTTGTAGTGTGTTTTTTAATATCAAAAATTGATAGTTTGGGGCCACTAGATGTAGATGTGCTAAACAAAACAAGAGAACCATTGTGGTTTACTAAAGTGGTGAGCCCAGGTACTCCCCCAAAAACCTTTGTAGTAGTTTTAGTTGTTGTATTTAAAACAAAGATAGTGCCATTTGCAGTATAAGATGGTTTTGTTGTTAGATATATTTTTTGATTGTTATCCCATTGTGATAGCCATTCTGTAAAAGGAGAATTAAAAACTATATCTTTTTTTGTGTTTCCAAATGTTCCGACGACACCAGATGCACCGTTGTTGTTTTCTGTTATATAGAAAAATTTAGTTTTATCGATAGAAGTGCTAAAATCAGAAATATTTTGAGGTAAAAATTCTCCAGACGGAGCACCAAGCGAAGCCATAAAACTATTTATAGATTTATCTTCTGAGAGATATCTGTAAACAAAAGTATTACCTGTATTATCAAAAAAAGTTTCATAAATACTTGGAATTGTAGAATTTGAAATCTTCTCTTTGTTTTTTGTATCTAAAAACATTTTATATATGTGGCCGTTCATCCTCTCTACGTATCTTATAGAAGGAGCTATCTCTGTAGTTCTTATTGGTGTTGTTGCCCCACCTTGTGCTATTTTTGTAAAATATGGAGCTGTAAAAGTATCTATTTTTCCTGTAACTCCCAAGTTGTTTAATTTTTGGAAAGATTTTATTGCATCTACTGTTTTTTTATCTAAAACCCCAGTTGTTGCTAGTTGTGGTTTTAGAGAAAGTGTAGTATTTAGAAATTTTTGAATTTCAATTCTACCCGCTTTTGTATCAGGAGATATTACTACCCTAGCTGGCTCAGGAGCCTGTACTACTTGCGTATTTGGATTAACTGCTATTGGTCTTATATCGTCCAAAAAGGTGGCACCAGCAACAGAAAAGTCTGTTATTTGGTAGAACTTATTGACTGGTGTTGTAGATGTTCCTTGGTCTTGATTTTGAACTTCAGTTGATGTTTCATTGTTTGTAATAGGTGTTGTTGCAACCTGGCTACCATTACCAAAAGGGTTAAAACTTTGATACCAAGATGATTGGGTGTTTGTAGTACTAACACTAGGATTCTTGCTAGACCAAAAGTAAAAACCAAGGATAATTATCCCTACTATTATAAATGTTGTTATAAAAATGATTTTTGTTTTTTGTGGCATATGTTTTTAAATTAATGACCAGCATTAGGTCCAGTTGACCAATGCCAATTTTCTTTGGGTAAATTCTTGAATCCATAGTTTATCGCATTTTTTTGTAGCCAAGTAAAACATTCTTTTGTGCTGGCTACTTTTTCAAATTTAGGATTTTGATTATCCCAATTAATCAATTTTCCGTTACATTTTAAATCAACCGCAAGACCTTGCTCATGGTTTGATGTTCCTGGTTTTGCTGTTTGGGGTTTACATGAACTAGCGGGAACTGTTAACTTTGGGGCTGGGCAGTTTTTATTTCTTAGTGCTGTTTGCTCATCAAGTGACCTATATCCCCCTCCAGATAAAGTTATACCACCTAAATTAAAAGCATCAGCAATCATAAGTTGAAGTTTTGGAGCGTAAGCAGAACAAAATCTAAAATTAGCTGTTTTTGTTTGTACCATTCTTGTTCCACCCGGGCAGTTATCAAAACTATTTTTAGTTGGAGCTAAAGAACCCTCGTCTGATAGTATTGGTATTTCTTCTTCTTCTATTCCTGCAGTAACCGGATCGATTTTTACCCCTCCCCCTCCTAGTAGGTCTGGGTTGATAGTGTTTAATAAAGCATAAGAACCTAGTGCTATAAGTAGTCCAAGTATTGAGTTTTTTATTCTACCTTTTGCTTCTGTTTTACCAAAAATTGATTCATTACCCATATATTGAACACCACCTATAACAATCATTATAACAGCGAGCACAGCACAGAGACCTATGGCGATATTAAATATTGAATTAAAATAAGTACCAATATTATCTGGTGCTGTTTTCATTCCTCCTATAGGAGCGAGGAGATTATAAACTTTTTCAGAAAATGTACCTGAAGAAGTTGTTCCTGGTGTTATGGTAACAACTTGTGTCTCTGTGGGGATAACAACAGCAGGAGTAACTTGTTCTGCGTGAGTTTGACTATCTAGTATTTTATAGAAGCATCCTTTTTTTAGTTCTAGTATTTTTTCTTGTGCAGTTCCCCCGTAAATTTCTGAATTAACCATTACTTTTTTGTCGTTATTGCAAGTCTGAAAAGCAGCTATATTTTTTGACACATTATGAGTATCAGAATAAGGAGATGTGTAGGGCTCTGTAGCTCCTTTCAATGGTATAGTAAAATAATAAACAGTGTCTGTTATTGCGCTAACTGTTTTTATTAATGAAAAAAATATAAATAAATATATAAATATATAAAATAATTTTTTATTTTTTGTTTGAGATTTATTTTTTTTCATATTATAGATTTATTAATAATTCATTACTTATTGTTTGAAACAATTCATTTATATTTTCAACTTTGAAATTAATTGTTGCATACCCTCCACGCGAAGACGGTCTAACTGTGAGCTCTGTTTTTCTAGAAGGAGTATCAACATCTTCACCATTTATTTTCCAGTTGTATGAAAAATCAGATTTATTGCCTTTTAGGGACATAAAATACGGTTCAGCAACAAGAGTCATTTCATCTTCTAGCATAAAAGTTTCTTTATCTAGTGCATTGTTGTAAAGAACACCTTCTGTTGGAGATTTTTTATAAAAAACTATTTTTGGTTTGTATGCTTGTACTTCTGTAGTATTTTCAGCACTGTAATTACCACTAACAGCAGAAGCAACAACTGTTATTTCATTTTTCTGGTCAAACATATCACTTTTAAAAAGATACGAATTTTTGTTGTATCCAGAAACTGATTGGTCTACTTCTCCATTTTTTTTCCAAGTATAAGAAATACTTCCATTGCCAGATTTTATACTAGATGTATTTGGGATAGCTACAACACGTATAAAACTACCAACAGTTGGTAATATTTTTCCTTTATAAAATGGTGGAGCATATCCATCAACAGACTCCCACATTGTTTCTATTTCTGATGGAACTATTACAATTTTTTTGTTTATGGTTGTGACAGAACCAACTGGTTGAATATTTATATTTATAACACTAGCTGTATCTGGGCCAAGTGCTTTAAAAGAGTAGCTAAGTTTTCCTATTCCAGCGAGAACTGTAACACCCCCAGTTTGCCATGTTATTATTGCTTTGTTTAAGTCAGTAGCATAACTAGAAATATTTATAGTTACATCTTCGTATGGCTGAGGATTACTAGGGATTGTTTCTACGCTGATTTCCCCTTCTTGTACTTGAATCTGTGGTTCAGCAAAAGAAAAATAAGGCATACTTATTATTCCTATAATAAAAATACCAAAGATAAAAAATTTTATTTTCATGAATTTCACTAGATATATTATATAATAATCTTGTAAATCAAACAAGAAAATTAAAGATATTGATACATATTTTGTGTAATTAATAAAATTATTTCCTCTTTACCCCAAAGGGGCACTACGAGATAAATAATTTTATTAATTACACAAAATAATACCTATAATAAATAGACGTTGGACGTCTATTTTTATGAATTTGTTGAAAGTAAGTCTTTCTTGGCTTTTTGAATAGCAAGTATTTGTGATGGATCTGAAGTAATGATCTGGTCCTCTGTATAAGAAGCTATTGTTTTAATAGCAACGTGTTTTAGCCCAGCAAAGAATATACCCTCGCCTACATTTGCTTCAAGTAAGAGGTATTTTTCTTCATCTGTGAGGTTGAAAGTCTTTTGTAATACATCTATGGTTGCTGGGGATTGTTTCAAGAGTAGTTGAATAGATGAGTTTGTAACAATAGGTATACCATAAGGACTTTTCATAAAATCTCCTACGTCCTGAGTGATAGTAGCAAGACCTAGATAGTATTTACGTCCTCTTTTTGCAATAGAATACAAGAAAGAAGCAGTATCTTCTGATTTCATCATCCACCAAGCCTCATCAACTACGAGCAATCTCTTTTTGATATTTTTACGGATAGAATTCCAAATATAGTGAGTGATTATATACATTGCGACAGGCTTAAGCTCATCCTCCATGTCTCTAACAGAAAAAACAATAAATTTTCTATTTATATCTACGTTTGAAGGCTGGTTTAAGAATGAAGCCCAAGAACCATGAGTATATTTTACCAATCTCTGCATAAGAGACTCACTTCCCTCCATACCAGAAAGAACTACTTCAAAGTCTGAGAGCATTGGAGGTTCAATATTCATGAAATCTGAATTGGTTGTTATGTCTTTCAAGGCATAAGTTTCAGTAATAGCAGAGTCAACAAGTGAATCTTCTTCTGGTGTAAGTCCACCAAGCATTATTCTAAATAGACCAACAAGATTTATGGTATTTGCACGGAGTACATCAGCACCAGTTTCATCTCCTGTAGGTATTGGTAAGTCAAAAGGGTTTATGTGGTGGTCTGAAGAAAGAGCAATGTTGAAATATCTACCTCCCACTGCTTCTGCTAGGTATTCGTATTCGCGTTCAGGGTCTATAACAATAACTTCTGTATCAAACATCAAAGTACGAATAATCTCTAGTTTTGTGGCATAAGATTTACCTGCACCAGCTGTAGCAAAGGTAATAGAGTTGTAGTTTGGTAAAGAAAATCTATCAAAAAGTATAAGACTAGAGTTATGACGGTTTACCCCATATAGTATTCCCCTATCTTCTGTTAGGTCAAAGGATACAAATGGGAAAATACTTGAAAGAGGTTCAGTATTTAGTTTTTGGTGTATACCTAAAATATCTGTACCTAATGGTATGACACTTTTGAAGCCCTCATTTTGTTGAAATAATGCAGGTTTAAGATAAATAAGCTTTGAATCTAGAAGAGATTTTATCTCGTTCTCAATTTTAAATAAATCATTGTCATTCTCGGCATATACAGTGATATAAAGCCCGACATCAAACATTTTCTCTTGAGCTTGCATTAGATTGTTTCTCAAATCCTCTAGGTCTCTGTATGCTGTATCTAGCATCGGGTCACGAACGAGACCTTTTGATTCACGAATAGAAATCTGACTTTGAACCTCAGCTACTTTTTTCTGGAAAGATCTCATTATTTCTGCTGTATCTATAGGATGAATAAAAATAGAAATATCATAAACCTTGTCCAGGTTTATGATTGGAGAAAACCAGTTGTCACTGAGGTATCTTGGGTATGATATTACGAAAAATGTTCTAGCTATTTTATCTCCAAGATTTAAAGATTTTGGTGTTATTTGAAGAGCAGAAGGAGCAATAATATCTTGTAGCTCAAGAGTTGCAGCTTTGTAGATTTCACTAGGCAAAACAGGCATAACCATACTTCGGTTATTTTTAAGATCGTCCCCTTTTCCAAATAATGATGAAAATATTGACATCCCGTTAGAGATAGGAAGCGCCTAATCTGTTTTTAAGATAACGCTTACCCATTCCCGATTTTAAATATAATTCTCTCGACCGAGCTTTTTTCTCGCTCTTACATGCTTCATAATAAATAATTTCAAACGGACCTCTTCCTTTTGTATAAGTAGACAAACCATTGTTGTGTTGCAGAAGGCGTTTCCGTAAATCTTTTGTACTTCCTGTGTATATATTACCATCTTTTTTACTTTTTAATATATAAGTGTAATAAAACATATATAATCTCTAACGGGACCAGTATAATATTATTGTAGTTTCATTCCTTGGCTAGTGTCGCCAGGGTTAAATGTTTTATAAAAAAGCTCGACTACTTGGTCTGTTTTAAGTTGAGAAGTTCTGATGCCTACTCTACCAAGACCACTGATAATAACACCTACTCTCTGGTCGAGCTGTGTACGCTTCTCCTCAAATGAAGCCATATCCATTGCCTTTTTTGTATCTTCTATTTGTTTTTTTGGAGCACCGCTTCCCATAAAACTATCCATCATTTTATTGCTAGACTTTATAACATTTGCACTGTAAGGTACAACAATAAAAAAAGTTTTTGTCATTATATTTACTTCGTCAGTAAATGATTTTATGAAGTCTATGTATTCTTTGGTTTGTATTTTTAAAAGAGGCTCTGTTTGCTCTTTTAATCTTTCTTCTAGGGTCATTAGGTATGGGCGTATGTCCAATCTGCGTGATTGCATACATATTTGAGTTGGAAAATCTAAACCGTTGAGAAAATTTTGGAACTCACTTATGATAGCTGTTTGTTCGTCTGCTGATTTAAGAGATAAGTTTAGAGAAGATGCTAGTAGTATAGAACGAAGACCACCATCCTTTAGTATGATGATGCCATTTCTTACTTCTTTAATTGGTACAAACTCCTGAGAGCTTTTTGCATCTATTGCCATATAAAATAATTACGAATTAATAATTACGAATTTATAACTAATAACATTGTACCATATTACAAATAATTAAGAATTATTAACCTTACTCCCTAATTCCTAATTATTAATTTATAATTATTTACTCCTTCTCTCCTCTATTACTATCCTGCACATCTAAACTCCACGAAAGGTCTTTTAGTTTATTTGATGTAACCATAGGAACAACAGATACTAGTTGTGGAGTAGAAGATTCTTCTTTTTCTTTAATTTCTGGTTTTACAAGTCTTTGTTTCCATATATATAATTTACCAGAAATAAAATAATTAAAGGCAGCTTCAAGGTAATAGATAAATGGCTTTTCATTTATCTTGTAAAATACCAAAAGAAATGACAATACACCTATGGGTATTATTAAAAATATACCAATCCACAAAGGAAATAATTTATAAACAACAAAGGCCATACCAGCCCCACCAACAATATATATAAATTGGCGAAAAGTAAAAGGGCCAAATAATTTGTCCTCGACGTCAATAAATTGTGGTACTTTGAATTGCATATAATGGGTAATTACGAATTAGGAATTAATAATTACGAATGAACGATTAAGATCTGGATGTTTTTATAATCGAACCAAGTATTTTTAATAATTCTTCACATTCACACATAAGTGTACCAGATTGTTCCTTGTTTAGAAAACCACTATCTGATAAAAGCTGTAACCAATAAAGTGTTTCCCTTGCCTCTTTGTATGAAATACTCATCTTTGAGATGAAATCATTTTTTGATTGTGCCCCTATTGCCTCCTCTATATTTGCCCCAATAGATGTTCCGGATCGAATTAATTGTTTTGAAAGAATAAATTCTTTTTTGTCTTTAGTTAAATCCTGATATATTTTTATTATATTAAGACTGAAGGCATAACTCTTACTTCTTACGATATTGTCCGACTTCATTTTTTTTGATTTAAATTCTTAATTCCTAATTATTAATTCTTAATTTTCTAAAACTCTTCCCTATAAGGGTCATGTGATTTTGGTGAAGAAACAGTATTTGAAGGTAAAGGAGACGGAGTAGATATTTTGGGAATTGAATAGTCTGAAACAGTATGATCACTCATAGTTATACTTTTTAATTTGTCCCCCATAGATATGGCTTGTGTATTTACAATAGGAGACTTGGGAATAGGAATACTAGGTTTTACTTCCCATGCATCTTTTAGCTCGTCTTTTATTTTAACAGGAGTTTCTATTTTTGTAGTTATATGTTCTATGTAATCAAGCCTATCTTCTTTTTTTATTATACTAGCACTTTGTGCTACGCTTTCTGTTGGTTTTTTAATTTCTATAACTTCTTCTATTTTGGGTATTGTTGTTTGTACTGCTGGGAGCTCTATACTTGATTTTGCATAAGGAGGAACAGGAACCTTGTCCTCGCTCTCTACTTTCATATCACTACCGTTTATTTTTTCTTGCTCATTCTTTTTCATAACCTCTCTAATGTTAATGAAAATATTTTCATTAACATCTTTTATTAGGTCTGAAATTTCTTCTTTTGGTAGTGGTATTTTAGAAATTATTTCACCCTCGTATTTATCTGAATGTATAACATTTTGTATTACTTTTACTGTTATATCTTCTATAATACCCATCTGCTCGATGTTTAATTTGTATTTCTTTGATATCTCGTAAAGCTTATTTTTCCAGTCAGAGCCTGCTATCGCCTCCTGAATATCTTTTGGCATAGTAATAAAACGAGGGTCTAAAATCAAAGGTTTTTTTTCAAAAACTGTTTTGGCTGTTCTTTCTAGTTTTTTCTTTAACTCCTCGGCAATTTTTTTGAAAATTAATCTATCGAGTTCACCGAGTAGGATGTTTGTATCATCATTAGTTATTCTCATTCTGGATTGAATTTCTTTTTGATATTCTTCTGGTTTTAAAATTCCGCATAGAAGTAATTCAGTTTCTGTTGAAAGATCATCAAGTTGCTCGGGGCTGTATTTTTTATTCATCTCTAGAATAACCAATTTCCAATTTACACTATCAATAGCCTCCCGACTTTCTTTTGAAAGGAGTGCTCTTGCTTCTTCTATTTGAATTTTAAGTAAATCAACTTTGGTATCCATCTTGATATATAATAGTTCCTTGAAAGTGGAATTATCTTATTAATTATAGTTTATAATACAAACTTACTCAATCTTTAATAATAAAATTAATTTTATTATTTTATAAAATAGGAATAATCTCCACCAGAAATAATAAAATTAATTGTTTGGTCCCATGGCGTTTTTGTAAACTCTATATTATTCTTTATGTCGTTACTAATTATAGATAATATTGGATCAAAAACATTTTTATATATTTCAGCTATTATTTTTTTAGTTATTTCTTCGCTTAAACCAACTTCATTTTGTAAAATATAATCAAAATCTTCTATATCAGTAAGACCAGAAAGAATTAAACCAATTTCAATTTGAATTCTTTCGTTTTCTTCATCTATAAGACCAAACTGATTGCTAATCTCGTCTGTTTTTTTAATCCAATCTACAGAGTTAATAGCAACCTGTTTTATCTTGGGCAGCTTTATTATTTCATCTAATATTTTTTGTTTTGTTATTTCATTCATATGTTTTAATGGTGTCCTCCTCCATGACTGTCATGACCAGAGCTTGCAGGTTTTGGGACGGCAGCTGGCTTAGGTGCAGGTGCTACTGGAGCAGAATGTCCTCCCCCACCTCCATGACTTTCAGAACTCTTTGTTTGTATACCAAGTATCATATTGTCTCTTGCTTCAGAAGTACCTCTTACTGACCTGCCCGACATAGAGAAAATATTTGCGATTTTATTTGTTGTACTTCCAATATAATCTGATTGGTTTTTTGCAACTTTATTTTTTACATCTTCTATCTTGTGCGTAATATTTTTAATATCTGAACCAAAAGAAGCTATTGATTTACCTGTACCGTTTCTTTCTAGTGCCAAGGCAGCATTAGCTTCATTTGTAGCTTTCAGAAGATCAGTTTTTGCTTTTTGTAGATCTTGCTCAGATTTATCTTTTGATTCTCTAAATTTAAGATCCGCTACATATTTAGCTTCTTTTATTTTAGTTTCTTTTTCTGGGGTCATTCCTCCTGGGGAAGATTCTGCATCAGATTTCATTTTAGCAATTCTCTCCATATCTAGATTGTATTCAGCTGTTGGAGCACCTTCAATCTTATTAACCTTAGCTTCTGCCTCAGTTTTTGCTTTTACTAGAGATTCAATATATGTCTTCCCTATCTTTCCGTTATCTGTAGCATATTCATCTGATCCATCTGGATTCTTTTTCCCGGTTTTACCACCCAGGCTGATTGAAGTTTTTTCTGCTTTTAATTCTTTTATTTCATTAGAAAGTCTCATTTTTTCTGCTGGATCTGCAGTTTCAGCCATATCTTGTTTGGCTTTAGTTAACTTGTCTTCAATTTCATGTAGTTTATGTGAATTATTATTTTCAACAAGTTTTTTACCAACTTCAGTCTTTCTTTTTTCAACTTCATCACCTCTTGTCGCCATAGTTTTTAGTTCTGCTAGTCTTGTTGTTCTTTTGGCTGCTTTGTCTTCTATTGCTTTCTTGTATCCACCTTCTTTTGCTTTTCCAAAATCTACTCCAAGATTTTTGCCTGTAGCAGCCCCTGCTTTTGTATTACGAACATCAAAGCTTGCTTTATTTGCACCACTACCAATATCTATAAGTTTTGCCGCCATTCTACCTTTTAGTCCACCATCTGCTACTTTTTTAGCTAAGTATGAATTGTTTTCAATATTACCTCCAAGTCTTCCAACGCTTGCCCTCATAGCAAGTGCGGCTCCACCAGTCATAGCACCAAGAGCGATTCCTCCTACAGCACCACCAGCTTTAGATAGAGACTCTCCTATTTGACCAGACATACTTACTGCTACATCTTTTGCTTTCATAAGAAGGATCATTATAAATGCAAACGGAACTATTATTTTTAAGACAAAAGTTAAACCACTTGCATTTAATCCACCTGGTGTATTCATTGCATCCATAACACCAAGTCCTTTACTTAGAAACCCGACAATCAAATACATAAAAAAAGCAAACACCGGAGCTACAAAAGCCATTGAAAGTAGGTCTGGCCACCACTTTTTCCAACCAATCATTTTTATATCTTGAAGCTGTGGAACTATATAACTAAAAAATGCGAGAGGAGCTAGTATCATAGAGAGCCAAAGCATTACCACCCTGCCTATGAAAATAAGAGCAGATGATGCAAATGCTATGGTTCCTACTATGTTGATCGCAGTAGAGAGAAAAACAACAATAATAAAACCACCGATAGATATACCGCCACTATTATCTGTCTCACTTGTATCAAGCCCTTTTGATTTAATTTTTCCTACTTCAGCGGAACTTGTTATAATAGCAACCGGATTAACTTTTGAAACTATTGCTTCAGATAATTTAATTTCTCCAAGATCACCCCGTTCACTAACAACAGGAAGAGGGTTACCACTCTCATCTTTTTGAACTGTGCCTGTGATTATTGTTTTATCATTATAAAAAACTCGCGCTAAAATATTTGAAGTATCTATAATAACTTGGGTTGTAAACAAGCTGAAGTTTATAAGTAGTCCAATGATAACTACATTGATAATCATTTCTTTTGTTTTAACACTATGTAATTCCAAGATTGTTCCAAAAGCGATATATAGTAAAACAAATATGAAAAACATATTACAAAAGTCTCTTACTATTCCCCACCCACTAAGTACAAATTCTGAACGATAAGAAACATCGCTAAGAGAATACATAAAAGTAAAGTCTAATGCTCTACCAGAAAGTCCAAAAACAAATGATGTAGGTACAAAAAATATATAGTATAAAAGTTGAGCACCGCAACCTTTCAACCCGTCTCCAGAAGTAATCCCACAAGGCGGAAGTCCACCAGAGTTTTCTTGTTGTGTTGGTGTTACCCCTGTTCCAGATAATGCACCTACAGTAGTAGTTTGAGCATTAGCAACTGCTTCTTTACACTGACTATAAGAAATACCTGTCTGTGAACTACTTGCTGCTTCATCAGCTGTCCTATCTGCATTACACTCATTTAGTATTTTTGGAGTACTTGTAGATAATACTTCAGATACACCTGCAGCAGAAAATGATATTTTATTATAACTGTACAAAATAGCAGCTTCTACTTTGATACTTTGTATTTTTGGAGTATTTTTTATTCCAAGACCCAAAGTAAATGGCGCAAATAATTGCACAAAAACTGAAAGTATTAGAATGTATGGTAAGAATTTCTTCACACTGATTATTATAACAATTTTTCAGAATAAAATCTCGATATTGAACTTTTATTTGATAAAATAACTACCAAATATTTAATACTTGTTCGTAGTCTGCTGCTGTTCCATCTGGGTAATCACTACAGTTTGTTCCTCCTGTGTTGGAGGAAGTAGCTGAAAGGTAATTATAATGAGTGTATGTCGAATTGATAGTATAGTCACTCATAAAATATATATCTCTTGGTTCAGGTTCAAGTGATTTATTTATCAACGGAACAATGGGAACATCTAAGGTTAGAGGGTCATTGTGGCATTTAAATATATATTTTTGTGTTGGGTTTTGTACGTAGTAAGGACCTCTTTCAGTAGGTTTGTACCAAGGGTTACCAAATCTTGCAGTTGGTCCTGTGTAGTTTGGATTTACTGTGCCAGCTTTGTTTGTGGTTTGTGCATAACACTGGTTTATAAGGTCATCTATGTTTTCAACATAAGGTTTTAGAGTATCTATCTCCCTATATATCATATCTATATCTGTTTGTGTTTTTAATGTTGGGGCTATTATATAGTACTTTCTTAGAAGTTGTGCTAGTTTTGCTTTTTCTAAATCAGTAAATGTCAAAGGGTTCTGCTCTATAAGCAAACACTTGTTTTCTGTAGGGTCGTTTGGAGCTGAGTTTATTTCAGAGTCATGTGTTGCTACGTATGAGTTATTTATATCACCACCTGCATGACAATTCGGGTCTAGTGTATCTATTTTGCCGTCGATGTCGTTGTCTAAGCCATCGTTACACTGATAAACAACTGATGGGTAAGTTACTTCAGAATCATGTGTATCTATGTAAGAGTTATTTATATCACCACCCGTATGACAACTTGGGTCAAGTGCATCTGTGAGACCATCGGCATCATTGTCTAATCCGTCGGAACATTGTTTCTTTTCACCATCAGATGGTAATGAATTTGATACAGTAAATGTAGTCCAAGGACCACAATTGTTGTCTTCACTTGATTCTATTATAAGACCTGCATCACTGCTAGATTTTTTGTCGGCACAAGCTCTTATATAGTAAGTTCCCGATTGAGGAAAAGTATATAAAACTTTTGCAGTATTGTTTGTACCTGCTGATAGTACTGGTAGATTTACATTTAATTCAACATTCCCATTTGTACTTATATTGTTGCTTGTTGGGGCTGTTTTTGAAATTGTAAAAAAGGTAGAGAAACCAGTTACAGTGGAACCCTTGCCATCATTTCTAATGATAGATGTAAGAGTTACGGGTGTGTTTATAAGAGCAGTAGCTGGAGTAGTAAAACCAGATATTAAATCTGGACTCATACTCACAGGTGAGCTTGATTCTGAAAAATGATCTGGAGTGTATGCTTTAGTCAAGTCTCCTCCTGTATGACAATTTGGGTCGAGTGTATCTACAAGACCATCGGTATCGTTGTCTAGCCCGTCGGAACATTGTTTTATATTTCCTCCAACATTAACAAATACACTACCACTTACATATCCTAAGTCCCCCATACATGTGACTATATAAGACTTATTTGACGAAAGCGTACCAGTTTTAAATGATCCACTTGTACCTGTTCCGTTGCCGAAACCCGACTGACATGAAGTAGTATTTGTTGAAGTCCAACTCACAGTAGAAGACGCTCCCGATGCAATAGCTTGAGGACTAGCAGAAACGGCAACTGTTGGCAAAAGATTGCTACCATCAGTTACACTCACAACTACGTTGTCTACCCCATCACCAAACTCTCCTGTACAGATTATTGTATAAGACTTGCTGTCAGACAAAGCTCCTGTTTCAAATGTTCCTGTTGCAGGAAGTACTTTGTCATCGCCGGCATTACAAGAAGTAGTATTGATTGAAGTCCAACTAATAGTCGATGATTTACCAGGTGCAACTTCTGAAGGGCTAGCTGTAGCCATAACTGTGGGTATGCCTGTACCGTCTACAAAGTTTGTACAAAGTGGAGGGTTGACTGCTTTGTTGGTACACTCTGGTGTTTTATCTGCTACCAAGGGTACGTTTTTTTTGAATAAACTATTTATAAGCGGTGAAAATAGTTTTCCAACACTTGTAGATGTTTTTACACCAAAAGAATCTCTGTTGTTATAGATTAAATACCCGGATACCAAAAGTAATATAACAATTATTATTGTTATTATTAGAGCTTTACTTTTTTGGGGTGTATTTTCCATATATTTACTTAAATAATTATTATTTATTTACAATCAGGGTCTTGTGAGTCTACTAGTCCATCCATATCGTTGTCTAACCCGTCTGTACATCTTAATCCGTCTTCATGTGAACCGATAATATCTGAAGGGTCATAATAAAGTATATCTTCTTCGGCAAAACATTCTTCGTATTTTGTTTTGTATTGAGCAAAGGTTAAGATATTACCTGCACTAGTTGCATTTTTTATACAATTTTTGTAGTCAATTAAACACTGAGCATTATTTGTATCATTTTCACATTCTTTTCTTGTCGCAACACAAGCATTTATTGCAAGTTGATTTAGGTTATTTAATTGTGACAACAATTGAGCATCACGACGATCTTGAGCAGCTTTTATGATTATACTTACTTCTTTCTTGATACCATTTAGTTTCGAAGTGTTGAGACTAGCTGTACTTGCATCATTTGCATAGTTTGTTTTTTTTGTGTTTACATCTTCATTTTTTCTAACAATGTTTTTTGTCATATTGTATCCTTCTTCTACCATTGGAACATATGCAGTGTTTTTTATTAGAGTTGATATTTTCTCACTTTCGTTAAACTCATGTTGCATTGTTTCATAGGTATCTTTAAAAGCTTTAGCATATTTTTCATAAGCCATTGTTATGAGTTTGGGCACTCTTGTTTTTACAGAATTTGTAACTACATTCATTGCATTGATTTCACGGCTGCCATCATTATCACCATAAGCTATTGCATAATGATTAGCAACTTCTGTCATTGGTAGTGATGTAAGTATTGATTTCCATAGTGCACTATTTTTATTTTCTGCACGAATAGCTATATTTTCAGTTGGACTTTTGTCTGGATTAATCGGGAATATACTATTGAAATAATTTTCCCAAGATTCTTTTCCTTCTTTGTCCGCAGTCCAGTATGAAAATGTTAAACCGCCACTATTATCAAATAGATGTCCTTCTATTGATTGAGCATATTTTATAAAATAACTAGCTGTTTGACCTGTATTTGCTTTAAATGATGGGTTTGGTCCAGGGATACAATATTCAAGCTCACCAAGTTTTGGCATTACACTTGGTAGTATTTGCAGTATTTCTTTTGTTGCGACTATGTAGTCTTTTTGTATTTGTATTACACCTCTTTTATCTATTGGACTTGTCTGGTTTTTACAAACACCTTTTATTGTCCCTCCACACTTCCAGTTTTGCCATTCTTTGCCATTCCAAAAAGCCCTGTCACCTTTTTCCCATCCTGTGTAACCGTTATTGAATAACTTGGTATTTCCATCTGTTGTTACGTTGTAGTAATAATTTGAAGGATAATATCTTTGATTTGCTTCGTCATAGGGAGCTAAATTTATATATAAGTTTGGCTCATTTGTATAAGCATTCCAGTTGCCTAGTGATATGGTAGGTGTATGTATATATGTGTTTCCAAGGTCACGAGTTAGATCAAATTGACTATTTGTGTATCCACTATAACCTGAGTTGTTTGCCCCAGTGTTGTCACCCAAGTAATCATTTGAGGTGTTTGACCCGTATCCACCAACACCAATATTTTCGTTGTTGTATGTATATGTATTATCTGAAAGACTAGCTAGTCCGTTTGATTTAAATTTATCTAAAAGATTTGAAAACAGACTACTAAGCGAGTCATTTATAGTCTTTGCTACTTCTAATTGACGATCTGGAGAGTTTATATAACTTGAAAGTTTGTCTTTTATGATACTTCCAGGTGTAACTACATTCCACTTTGTACAAACGTCGTAGTTTGGATTAGCGCTACTTTTATTGGGACTAAATACATACTGCTCATTTAATGAACTTGCATAATTATTTGCAAAAGAAGGTGCTTCTGCTGGACCAATATCAGATTTAATTTTTGGCTTACCTGGACCATCATATATCTGCCATTCAGCACATGTTTTTTGACTCAAAAATCCGTTGTTTTGAGCGACTTCATCTTTTGTTTCAGATGTTTGTTGAGCTATTCTATCTGCTAGTTTTTGGCTAGCCAGCATATTGAATCCAAGAGGATTGTTTGACTCTTTTTGAGTTAGTGCCATATATCCATCCCACCCGCCTGATGAAAAATCATTTGCAAAATTGTTGTTTGCTCTTTGTGATCTTTGAAGTGCTGTTTCTGGTGTACCTGTGTCTACATAGGAATTTTTGTCTGTTATAAATGCTGCTAAATCAGAAGTTAGTGAATCGAGGAAGTTGGCCGCACCGTACTTTAGAGCACCTGCATTGTAACCGGTTACGATAGATCTAGAAAAATCCTTACCATATGGAAATGCCCCATTTGAAAACCTTTGAACCCCTTGGTCATATACATTTTTTTCTATACCATTTGTAAACTTTGTAACACTTTGGACATACATGGGGTTTCCATTTAAACCATGGTTGACCCAGTTTACAGTCTGGTGGGTCATAGAAGCGAGTTGGTTTTGTGCTAGTCTTGTTGCTAGTCCGTTGAAACAATCTTCTCTTTTTTTATTTGCTTCATCTATTGAGATTGAGTTATCTATTTTTGTTTCAAGTGATTTGTTTATAGTTTTGCCTACTCGTGTACAGTCTATAGAGTCAACAAGTGGAGCAGCAGCATCACTTACGTAAGGTATCCATCCAGCAACGTTGGTAAGAACATCTTTTCCTGCCTGACAAACAGTGGATTGTGCACCTGCAACAGTTTCCGACCCCATAAAATCATCCAAAAGTTTGTTTGCTTGGTTTTTTATAAAATCTGTCATTTGTGTTGAAACTTTATCAACAATACCAGTACAACCAACAACACCCATCAGGGTGTCTGTATTTAGTATATTTTCAGAATTTACTTGATATGGATTATCTCCACTATTTGGATTGTCCCAATTTAGACCGCCGTCACCAGTTGCACTAGCTACATAAGGAAAAGAAAATTGAGAAAAAGAAATAACTATAGAAATTATAAAAAAAATTGATATTGTCTTGAATGTAAATATATTTTTTCTATCCATGATTTTTATTGTATCATATTTTTAATTACTTTTACTAGCAATATCGTTTAAATCAGTACCTATTGCATCGGTGTATTTTTTATAATTAAGAAGAGACCTCATACCTACTATAGGGTCAGTTATTATTTGAGTTAATCCTTCTATGGATTGTGCTATTTTTTCGTAATCATTTGAAAGATTTAAATGCGCGAGAGCATAAGAGCTGGGAACAGGTACTTTTACAAGCTCTTCACTAAAAGCTCTATATGCGAGAGCTACTGTTTTGGCAGAATACAATGCTTGAGGGTCATTGTTTGCTACTCCTTGAGATAAAAGCAATAGCTCACTTCCTAGGTCATCGTTTTTGTATTTTTTTAAAATAGCTGTTAGCGAAACTATGTAGTCCATGTGTGTTTTACTTGAATCCGCTTTAATATTGAGCATATTTTGTGTGTATGCGCTTTCTAGGGGTATTGGTACTATTTGTTGCCCTATGGATTCAGAGACTGATTTTATGGATTCTTCGTCTAGCTGACCTGTTTGTTGTAGAGACATAATAGTAGCAAAAAACTGTTTTGAGAGAATCTCATTTTCAGTTATTGAAATTGTGTCATCTGAGCTAGTTATGATACCTTTTTGTTCCAAGGATTTTTTCTTTGCTAGTATAAAATCTTTATTTTCAGGGCCATTTTTATATGGGTCAAGTCCCCATAAGTACTCTTCCCAGTCCGCGATGCCGTTTTTGTTGCCATCTTTTTCGTTTATACTACCAATAGTCATTTTGATAGGCTCACCTTTGTATTTTCCACCGGTTTTATTTTTGAATAAAGATATCGCACCTTTTACTCCAAAATAAATAGCGATAAGAGCAAGTATTATAAGAATATTGAATATAAATTTTTTACTTGGAAGATATTTTTTATATTTGTTCATAGATATTGAGTCTTGCAAAAAATTAAGAATTATAACTTAACTCTCAAAAATTTTATAAATATATTATACAACTTTTATTTTAATTATCCTATATGTTTATAAATATATTACGAGATATTTCCAACCATTTTTCAAATTTTATATCTTCTGCACGAGATTTGGAATCTATATTTAAATTTTTAAATATAGATTCGATTTGAGATGGTGATATATCTAGGCTCTCTAGGTTTTTGCGAAGAACTTTTCTTTTGTGAGCAAAACCAGACTTGATGACGTCAAAAAAGTTTTTTTCTTCTATTTCATTACGAAAATTTGATTTTGAAATGCCTGTTATAGATATAATAGCTGAATCTACCTTGGGTGAAGGAGAAAAGAACCTTTTTGCTACTTTCATTGTGTATTTAGGGGTACCATAAGCTTTCACACTTAGAGATAAAATACTTTCTTTGCCATCACGAGCTACTATTCTCTCGGCTACCTCTTTTTGGACAAGCAAAATCATTGTTTTGGGTTGGTCGGGCGACGATAAAAACTTTTTGAATATAGCACCTGTAATATTGTAAGGGATATTTGCAATTATCTTGTATTGACCACTTTTTAATCCAAAATCTTTGACTTCTATTTCTAATATATCACCATTTATAAGCATAAGTGAGCCAGAATCTATTTCTACGGAGTATTTTTCTTTTAAAAATTCAAATAGCTCACGGTCTTTTTCAATAGCTATAACTTTGTGTGCTTTTAGGAGTAGTTTTGTAGTTAATGCCCCTTTACCGGGACCAATCTCAAGTATTGTGTCAGTATCACCTACTTCTCCAGCTTCACCCATTTTGTTTAATGCAGGTTCAGATTTTAGAAAATTTTGACCTAAAGATTTTTTGGCGCGCAAAATAGGAGCTTCAGTATGAAACTTTTCTTTGTGAAACTTTTTTGTTTCAAATGATTTTTTCTCCTTGTGAAACATATAAGTATAATAGCACTAATTATGAGGAGATAAAATAAAAAATTGTCTTTTGGAATAATGTTGGTTTTTTAAATAGCTCTTCTCAGAGGGTACACCAATTTCTTGGTAGAAATTCGTTCAGTGTTCGGCTCGACAGCCTCACAAGCCCCTCTGATAAGATTATTTTAAAAACAAACTATAACTTATTGTTGAGTATCACGAAAAATAAAAATAGTCTTTGAAAAATACATTGCACAGGGCGGCGGCCCGAGCATAGTAAATTTTCAGCAGAAAATTATACGCGTATTTTGAGGAGAGCTATTTTTATTTGTAGGGTTACAATATTTTAAATAGATCTATCTGTGTATTCAGTATTATGACTGAATATTGAACCTCTACAAGTAAACTATTTTTTCTCTACTTGAACTATGAGCTTGTTCGAAGACTGTAAGGTGCGCAGGTATATCGTAGATGAATTCACTAGGTCTGTTTACTTGCTTCATACCATATATAGTACGCAGTGTTGCATAAGATAAAAATAATTTCTCTCTTGCACGAGTGAGAGCTACATAAAATAATCTACGCTCTTCTTCTGTGTCTTCTTTTCTTTTCATGCGGTCTTTGATGTGAGGAAATAAATCTTGTTCTAGTCCCGTAATAAATACATATTTAAACTCGAGCCCCTTTGATGCGTGTACAGTCATAAGTCTTACCCCTTTACCTTTATTTTCATGCATAAGAGTATCTTGATCACTAGATAAAGATGCATCTTCAAGAAGTTTTTCCATGCCAATGCCATCTGGCAGGTTGTCGTATTTAATAGCTAGTGTTACTAATTCCATCATATTTTCCAAGCGTTCTTGCTCGTCGCTTGTGCCGTGAGATAACTCGTCTTTGATACCACTTTTTTCTATTACATATTTGATTGATTCTGAAGGAATATGTGTTTCTATATATTCTCGTATGTCATCGATTATTTTGTAAAAATTGTCGATTTTAATTTGTGTACCTTTTGGCAACTCATTTAACTGATTGGAAAAAAGTTTTGCGATGGTTACCTTTCCTATTCCACGAGCTGGAATATTTATTATTCTTTTTATATCAGACAAACTGTCTTTGTTGTACGCAACACGAACATACGAAAGTAAATCTTTTATTTCTTTTCTTTCAAAAAATTTTACACCAAGAACTTGATACGGAATCTGTTGGTCAAGTAGTGCTTCTTCTATAACTCTAGATTGAAAGTTTGCACGATAAAGAATAGCGATGTCTTCAGGTTTATTATTTTTTATTAATTCGTCAATCTTTGAAGCAACAAAGAGTGCCTCGCTTTGCTCATCGAATGCTTCGCAGACACTTATCTCTTCTCCCGCAACATTTTCTGTAAATAAAATCTTTGGAACACGATACTGATTTTTTTCTATAATATTATTTGCAGCTTCTATTATATTTTTTGTAGAGCGATAATTTTGTTCCAATAGTATTATTTTTGCACTAGGAAAATCTTTTTCAAAATGAAGCATGTTTTTAATATTTGCTCCACGCCAACTGTAAATGTTTTGGTCTGTATCACCCACCACACAAATATTTTCTTCTTTTCCAACCAAAAGTTTTGTCATTTCATATTGGACTTCATTTGTATCTTGGTACTCATCAATGTGAAGATATTTCCATCTCATTTGGTAGTTGTGTTTTACCTCAGGATACTTTTTTAAAATCAAAACACTTTCAAGCAAAAGATCATCAAAATCTAAAGCCTTTTCTTTTTTTAGTTGGGCCTCATATTCTCTCCATATTACAGCCACTATGCTTTGAAATGCACTTGTAACATTGGCACTAAAAGTATCAACTGTAATAAAATCACCTTTTGATTTAGAAATAATAGATTTTATTTTTCTTGGCTCATTTTGTTTGGGGTCTATATCATGAGCTTTCATAATACTTTTAATAATACTCAAAGCACCACTTTCATCCATTATTACAAAGTATTTATTGAGACCTATTAAGTGAGAGTTTTCTTTTATAATATGAACTCCAAGAGAGTGGAAAGTAGAGACAAACGGAGCATTTTCTATGTTTCCAAAATTATCTATTTTTATATCATTACCGTGCATTTTGTCGCTTAGCATTGCCATAACACGCTCTTTCATCTCTTTGGATGCCTTGTTTGTAAATGTTACAGCGAGTATTGACCTAGGATCTACTCCTTTGTGTATGAGGTGGATTATTCTGTGAGTTATAGTCTTGGTCTTACCTGCACCAGCACCAGCTACTATAAGTAGAGGTCCTTCTGTATATAAAACTGCCTCCTTTTGTTTTTCATTCAAAGATTCAATATATTGCATGAATTGTATTGTAGCATTTTATTTAATTTATTATTTAGTCTCAATTATTTAAATACCCATTTTTAACTTTTTAGCCAAATATATGATATGTGTTCTAATAACTTACCTGTGGATTACTCTGTTGACTAACAAACCCATCTGGGCTACCCTTAATATGTAGGGCCTCTGGTATAGGTCTTGCTATTACAGAAAACCTTTAAAAAGCTTTATTTTCAAGCATTTCCGAAACGATTGTAACAATTACTCTAGCTTTACTTATAATCACAGCTCTCGCTTCAAGCGGTCGCACTGTGATTCCTAATATAGGGGTAAATTAGTTTAATTACTTAATTTAGGCTTATTCAACTCAATACAAAAGATTCTAAAGCTTGTTCAAGTAAAAATGGACACCTTAAGATGAAAATATCGTTATTTTACAAGCCTTCTATTATAAAGGTTTGTTCTTTTTTTATACTATTATCTATTGTCACTTTCAGCCCAAAAACTGCAAATGCCAGTTTTTTTACTGATTTTGCAAATTTAACAACAAAAGTTTTGGGTCTTAAGGCAAGCGCAGCTGATGCCGTGGAGCCACAAGGAGGTATAACTCAAAATTCACAAACAATACCCCTTTTGGAATCATCAGTTAATCCTGATACTAAAAATATAAAAGATACACCTAGTATTATTGTAGATAATGAAGCTCTTTCATCTGAAAATATACAAGCTGTAGAAACTGATACTAACTCTTATGTTTCATCATCAGAGAAAATCATAACTTATAAGGTTAAGGAAGGTGAAACTCTAGGTAAAATAGCCGCAAAGTTTAATATTTCTAAAAATACTATTATTTATGCAAATACCACTATAAAGAATAATGTACTGAAAGTAGGACAAACACTTGTTATTCTTCCTGTTGATGGTGTCTCTTATACAATAAAAAAAGGCGATACTTTAGCTTCTATTTCCAAAGCTTTCAAGGCTGATACCAACGATATCGCTGAATATAACGATATTTCTATCAATAAAGGACTCCAAGCTGGAGAAACAATAATAGTTCCAGGAGGAACAGCTATTGTTAAGAAGGCCGAACCTACTATTGCAAAAGCAGAAAACAAGGTTGAAAAAGAGCAACCTCAACCCAAGACCCAAATACAAGAAAGTTCAAATGATACAGAGGCTCAAACTCCTACACCTACCCAAGCTCCAAACACCGCAACAGGTAAAGGTATTTTAGGTGGATATATATGGCCATTCCCAAGTGGAACAGGAAGAGTTTCCCAAAAACTACATGACGATAATGCTTATGACTTTGCGGCACCAAAAGGTACACCTATATATGCTATCCAAGATGGTAACGTTTTGATTGCAGATGGAAATGGTTACAACGGAGGATATGGATTGTACGTAGTTATAGACTTTAATGATGGAGCACAGGCAATATTTGGGCATATGAGTAAAGTCACTGCTATCGCTGGAGAATCTGTAAAGAAAGGAGACATAATAGGATATGTAGGGTCTACTGGTAAATCAACAGGTAATCATGTGCATATCGGATATCGTGGAGGAATGTCAAATCCTTACAAAAATCTACCTTTAAATAGTGATGGACTATAATTTATGAAACAAAAATCAATTATTAAAATAGTTTTTATTTTGTTTGCAGTTATTTCATCACTCTTTATATTTTCAGCTGATGGTTCTTTTGATAAACCCAAAGAAGAAAATAAAGTTTTATCTATAGAGTCAGTTGTTACTAAGCCGATTGTTTTAGCACAGAATACAACCTCTATTAAAAAACCAATTATTGCAAAAAAATCACCAGTTAAAAAGATTACAAAAAAGAAAAAGAAGATTGCAAAAAAGAAAAAAAGAGTTAATTTAAACCCCCCAATCATTACTATGGATACTGCTCCACACTCAGCAAAAAATAAATCAAACTAAACTAAATCCCCCGAAGCGAAAGCTTCGGGGGATTTAGTTTTTTGATTCGTAATTATTTAATCTCTCTTGGTCTGTATTGTAGAGCCTCAAGTACATGAGACGATGAAATATTTTCAAAGCCTTCTAGGTCGGCAATAGTACGAGCCAATTTAATAGTACGATGGTAAGCACGAGCAGAGAGTTGTAATCGCTCCGCATGCGTATTTAATAATTTTTTGGTTTCATCATCGAGTGGTGCATAAATATTTAATTCTTTAACATTTATTTCACTATTGGTGTTTATTTTTCTTGTTGAGTTTTTGAATCTTTTTGTTTGAACTTCACGAGCTTTTTGAACTCTATCTTTTATTGTATTTGTTTTGTCACCTTCTTGTATGTTGCTTGAAAGTTTTTCGTAATCTATGTTTCCAACTGTAACCCAAATATCTATACGGTCCATAATAGGACCAGAAAGTTTTCTCTTGTATCGGTCTAAATCACCTGGTTTACAAATACAGTTTTTTTGTTTACTCCCCTTGTGACCACAAGGGCATGGGTTCATAGCTGCAACTAAAATAAAATTGGAAGGAAAAACAGCTGAACCTTTTGCGCGAGAAATAGAAACAATATTATCTTCAAGCGGTTGTCTTAGTGCCTCTAAAACCCTTTTTTCAAATTCTGGAAATTCATCTAAAAACAATACTCCTTTATGAGCAAGGGTTACTTCTCCTGGTTTGGGATATACACCTCCACCAATCATAGATACATAACTAGCTGTATGATGAGGTGCACGAAATGGAGATTCTGTGACAAGAGTTTCATCCAGTAATCCAACCACAGAATGTATCCCTGTAATTTCTAAACATTCATCTCTACTTAGGTTGGGGAGTATATTTGAAAATACTCGAGCCAGCATTGTCTTCCCTGTTCCAGGAGGTCCAGACATCGCTATATTGTGTCCACCTGCTGCAGCAATTTCAAGACCACGTTTTGCACCTTCTTGCCCTTTGATGTCAGAAAAATCAATACCGTTATTTTTGTCATTGTGCTCTATTTCTGTTTTTGGAAATGCTGACAACTTTGGTCTTTCTTTTTCAAGAGCATTACCGTGTTTATCTTTCTTTGTAATATAAATATGATCTATTACTTCTTTTAAATTTTTTGCACCATATACTTGTATTCCATCTACAAGAGCAGCTTCGTATGCATTTTCAAAAGGTAAATATATTTCTTTATATCCAAGTTTCTTGGCAACTTCAGTTAAAGGTAGAGCACCTTTTATTGGATGAAGTTCTCCATTTAAAGATAATTCCCCTAAGAATATTCTTCCATCTGGATTGAAATTTATTTCTTCTGCTGAGAGCAGATAAGCAAGTGCAATAGCTAAATCAAAATACGGACCTTCTTTTTTGAGATCAGCAGGAGAAAGAGATATTACAATTTTCTGGTTTTGATTCTTAGGAGAATTATAACCGGAATTTTTTAAAGCTGAACTCATCCTATCTTTAGACTCATCTACTGCTTTGTCTGGTAATCCTACTAATGTAAAAGAATGCAAAGTATTTTTTGTGATATCAACTTCTATAGTAACTATTTTACCTTTTAATAGGTGTGTTTGAGCAGAATATATTCTTGAAAATGACATATAAATTTAAAACCCCCGAAATAACTATTTCGGGGGTTTTAATAATATTAAAAAACCTTTTCCATGCACTCTTTACATGTAAGAGCTGCAGGATTTGCTTCTAAGCGATCTTCTTCTATCTCCTTTTTACAATTTTCACAAAAACCATATGATTCAGCACCTATGTTTTCTAATGCTTTATTTATATCAGAAAGTCTTGATTCTAGGGAATTAAGTTTCATGGAGCGTTCCTCGTAGTCTTCTGCTCTTTCGGACATATCAGCCTCATCTGAAACATCTTGAGCAACGATATCTGTGTCTGGAGTAGCTTCCCAATCCCCTGTTTTGTCTACTTTACCAAGAGTACCCAGTTCTTCTACTAATAACTTTTTTTCGTCTTCTAATTTATTTTTGTAGATATTTAGATTCATTATATTTTTATAAACGGTGTTTTAGTATGACCATTTATTGTTATTTGTTTATAATATTTTTCTAGCTTAAATTGATTATCTGTCGTATGCGACAAAATTCATATTTATATATTAACAATTAATAATATAAATAACAATAATTATACTGATGTAGCATTTTTTGTTATTAATCTTGTTATGATTTCTTTTAGTGTTTCAATGTTGCTTGTAAGAACGAAAGTATTTTTATTTACAAAAACATAATAAAGTATTGCTTCACCGTTTTCCCCGTATAAAACACGAGCGTCTTTGTTGTTTACTACGATGTCTTGCCACTGTTTATAAAAAACCAAAGAATCTGGGTCAGTTATGTTTATATTAAATAAAACATAAACATCCCTCAATAGGCTTTTTTCCCAATCCAAAGTGGAAGCATAAGTTAAGTTATAATCTTTATTTTCAAGAATTATAAATACAGTAGCGTTGTCACTACCAGGTGTAATATTTGTATTTGAATATTTTCCAATAAGATATTTATCAGATAGTGATCTGGTGAGTGCACCTGGTGGATTTATTCCCAGTGCAGAAAGAAATTTATTTGATGTTACTGTTTCGTTTGTATTTTTTGTAGGAAATAAAACTTTTATTAACCCTCCACCAAGAGAGGGTGTTTGTTTTATGATATTTGACATATCATTTGTGTTTGTCACATTTGATATATCTATATTTTGATATGCATCAAAAGCAATAAAAGTATCTATGTTTTTTATTGTAGCAACAGGTGCATCATTTATATTTTTTTGTCTAATTAAAAAATATGAACCAACGACTGCTAGTGTTATCAAAACTACTCCACCTATTATAAGAAAAGTTTTTGAGGTGTTTGTTCCTTCTGCTTCTTTGTAAACTTCTTCCCTCTCTCTTTTTTCTTTTTCAGCTAATGCAATTTTAATAACAGATACTTCATTGGTTCTAATAGCATCTGCCATGTCAGAAGTATAGGTTCTTAGAACTTTTATATTTTTTTCTGTATTCTGTTGTGGTTGATTTTCATCCATTATTTTTAGTTTTTTATAAAACAATAATTTTATATTTTTTCAAAAATAAAACTCATGATTATATTCTATCATAATTGGCAGTGAATTTTTGGATTCAAACAGTGCATCTACTCGAGTGAAATTTAACGTAAAAGTTTTTAAACTTTTACGGGTTCTATTGGTTTAAAGAAGTTACCATCCGCTTCTTTGATAGAAAGATTTAGGCGTCCTCTTTCGTCAACTTTAATTATTTTAATAGGAACGATTGCCCCCTCTTTAAGAATATCAGAAACTTTTTCAACACGAAATGGTGCTATCTCTGAGATGTGAACAAGTCCTTCTGTGTCATGTCCTATTTTTACAAAAGCACCAAATTCCATAATTTTTACAACTTCACCGGAAGCCATGTCACCTACTTTATATTCATGTGTCATACTCTCTATTATTTCAACAGCCTTTTCTGCTCCCCCATTTTTCCCTGTAACAAAAACTGTACCATCTTCTTCTATTGTAATATCAGTCCCAGTTTTTTCACGAATAGCATTTATATTTTTTCCACCTGGTCCAATTATTAGACCTATCTGATCTTTCTTGATTTTGATTGTTAAAATCATTGGAGCCTTTGGAGATATATTTGTACGAGGCGACGCTATCTCAGCTGTAATAGTTTCTAGTATTTGTAGTCGAGCTATACGAGCACGAGTTAGAGCTTCTTTTAATATTGATAGTTTCACACCTTCCACTTTTACATCTAATTGTATAGCTGTGATTCCATCTTTTGTTCCAGCAACTTTGCAGTCCATATCACCATAATGATCTTCTGGTCCTTGAATGTCCGATAGAAGTACATAGTTATTTGTGTCCTTTTCATCTGACATTAGTCCGATAGAAATACCAGCAACAGGAGTTTTTATTGGTACACCCCCATCCATAAGAGCTACAGTAGCTGCACAAATAGAAGCTTGAGAAGTGGAACCATTTGATGCAGTTGATTCTGATACTACGCGAATAGTATATGGGAATAAAGTTTTTTCTGGGATAACAGGTGTTAATGCTTTCTCTGCCAAAAATCCATGACCCATCTCTCTTCTGTTTATGCCTCCTACTCGTCCTGTTTCACCGCCAGAATATGGAGGGAAGTTGTAGTGATGCATGAAACGTTTCTTTGATTCAGACTCCATACCTTGAACAGACAACATATCTTCTGGTCCACCAAGAGCAAGTACAGACAGAACATGTGTTTCACCTCTATAGAATATACCAGAGCCATGCAATACATCTGATATTCCTCCTGCTTTAGCATAAATTTTTCTTATTTCATCTACTTCTCTTCCGTCTGCACGAATTCCTTTTAGGAGTGCCATCTTGTGAAACGCACCATCAAGATAGTGATGTAGATAATCTTCAGCTACATTTTTTTCTTTATCATCATTTGCATCTTTATATTTTTCATCTAGTATCTCTCCCCATAGAGTTTCAGCTTCACTTGTAACTTTTTTGCTTTCTTTACTGAAAAGTTTTTCCTCAAGCATTGGTCTTATCTTTTCATTAAATATAGAAATTATATCTGCACCCATTTCTGTTTTTGGAAATGATAGTTTTTCTTTTCCTAATTCGTTTCTAAGTGTCTTTTCGAAATCTTCCCACTTAGAAATCTCTACTGAAGCTAAGTCAAAACATTGACTCATATCCTCTTCACTCACTTCAAAGGACATTGCTTCTATCATATTTATAGTTTTGTCCTTTCCACAAACAAGCAGATCAAGCGCATAAACTGCTTCATCTGCACTTGGAATATAATTGTTTACTTTTATTGTTGGATCTTCTTTTGTCTTACTTATCTGTACAGCACCAATAGGTCCGTTCCATGGTATATCTGATATATGTAGAGCTATTGAAACAGCGTTGATTCCAAGAGTTTTTGGGTCAGTGTTTCCTACTGCAATTACAGTAACTATAACTTGAACAGCATTTTTGATATGTTGATCAAAAAGAGGACGAATAGTTCTGTCTATCATTCTTGCTGCTAAAATAGACTGGTCACTTGGACGACCTTCTCTTTTGTTGTATTGGCCTCCCAATATTTTTCCGGCAGCATAAAACTTTTCTAGGTATTCAACAGTTAGATTGAAATATCCCATGTTCTTGCTTCCGTCTTTTGAGATGACTGCAGTGGCCATAACTACAGTTCCTTCACTTTTTAAAATCACAGAACCATTTGCTTGATTTGCTAAATCACTAAATAAAGCGATGATTTTTTTACCACCAATTTCTACTTCATATTCTTTGCTTTGCATTATTTTAAGAGCTACTCTTCAGACCCTAGTATTGAAATCCATATATTTATGGCTTCAAATCTAACCGTCTGAAGACTAGCAAAATTACTTATTAATACTTATATTTATAACACACATTTGGTAAAATGCATAAAAACTATTTCACCTGTTTGTGCCTATTAATACAAACAAATTATTAAAATTAAAAACAATTTAAATTACTAATAAAAAAAACCTGTATATTATTTTAAGTAATATACAGGTTTGGTTTTTTATTTTTTATCTAATTTGCGGAATGCATCATTGACCTTCACAAAACGGTCTCCTTTTTTGGGTGTATTTTTATCCCAGTAATATTTTGCTGTTGGAAGCATAAGGATTGTGATACCAAAACTATTGATTCTCACAACAGCCGGCGCAGTTTTTTTAAAAATTGTTGGATGTGCAAAATCAGCACCAACCGACTCGATTTCAAAAACTTCTCCTTCTTTCAAATTTAACCAAGAATAATTTGGTTTTTCATGATAAAAATAATTACCTAATAGTATTGCACCAAGAATATGAAATCCCCAGAGTAGATACAAGTAGGGGTTGTGGTTCATTTCATCTATGCAAACATACAAAATAATAATAGCTGTTATTATAAAAATAAAAGTACCCGAAAATAAACTCATATCTTTTTTCATTTAACTTACCGCGCAAACGGATTTTTTTAATTTACAAAATATATTTGTTCTTAACTTAACATAAAATACTCGTATTATCAATCAATATAAAAAGACCTCGCATGTAGGTCTTTTTATATTGATATTTTAGTATATTAAATATTTACGGTAATTGTTTGATAGATCTAGAAAATCATCTGCTTGTTCTTTGAGTTTCATAGACGCACTTTTTCCAAATGATACAACTTCTACTTGAACCCCAGATGTACTCTGTAAATATTCGACAAGTGGTACAAAATCTCCATCACCAGCAACCAATACGACAGCATCTAGCTTGGGCGCCATCTTCATGGCATCAACTGCTAGTCCAACATCCCAGTCACCCTTTTTTGCTCCACCAGCAAAAATTTGTAATTCTTTTGTTCTGGTTTCTATTCCAAGTTTTGTTAATGCTTCAAAAAAATTTTTCTCTTCCCCTCCTTCACTTGTGATAACATATGCAATTGCACGAACTAGTTTACGACCAGCAACTGCATCTTTTAAAACTGCACCAAAGTTTACTTTTCTTTTATATAAATTTTTAGCAGAATGATATAGATTTGATGTATCTATAAAAACTCCTACTCTTTGTTCTTTGTGTTTTATTACGCTCATCCCGTTAGAAGCAGGTCGTGGTCTTTAGAAAACTCACATACCTACTTAATTAAAATTATTATATTATATTATATAAACCCGTTCTTTTTATAGAAACCATGACCGCGGCTTCTAACGGGACTCATATATTTTAATTGTATTAAAAATTTACATCGACCAATGTTGTTTAAACAACATTTATATTATATACCCTTAATTATGTATTTTATAGTCTATCTATTTATAAGATAACAAAAATCCCGACAGATGCCGGGATTTTTGTTATGCTTTTAGTTTTTTACTTTCAGTAGCGTATCTTTCTTTGTCTGTCTTTTCTAGATACTTTAAATGATTTCTACGATCAGCAACCATTTTTATAAGTCCTCTACGTGAGTGGTTGTCTTTTTTGTGTTCTTTCAAATGTCCTGCAAGTTCGTCTATTCTTTTACTCAAAATAGCGATTTGCACTTCTGGGCTACCTGTATCAGTACCATGTAACTGGTTCTTTTTTATAATATTTTGCTTTTTCTTTGTTGTTAACATTGTGCAAGTATATTAGCATAAATTGTTAAAGAATGCAAGAGGCATATGATATGGCTCTAAATAACCATTTTTATGATACAATTATTGTACGACATTGAAATATTTGACCTACTATAATTTTTTGGTTAATTAATTTTGATTTAAAAGTTGCAATAAAAAGTATCTATAAAATTATTATCAATTATTTACTATTTGGATGATTACCTATTTAGAACAATTAAAAAGAGAATTTCTTGAACATGTAGAAATAGAGAAAGGCAATAGTTTGAAAACTGTAAATAATTACGATTATTATATTGGCCGTTTTTTTGATTTTGCAAAAATTTCTGAACCAAAAGAAATATCTGATGAAAAAATTCGTGAATATCGTTTATATTTAAATCGTCAGCCTGGTGTAAAAATCCGTGGACAAGAATCTGGTAATCTTAAAAAAAATACTCAAAATTATCATCTAATTGCATTGAGGTCTTTTCTTAAATATTTAATGAAAAGAGGTATCACTTCCCTATCACCTGAACGTATAGACTTGGCAAAAATAAAGGAAAGAAGTTTGGATTTAATATCTAGCGCAGAGCTTAATAGACTATTGTCTGCCCCTCTTACTTTAGCATCTACAGATAATAAATTCGACGGCCCCAAAAAATTAAGAGACAAGGCAATTTTAGAATTATTTTTTTCTACAGGTTTACGCTTGTCAGAATTGTGTTCTATAAATAGGGATCTTGATTTATCTAAAGATGAATTCTCTATTCGTGGTAAAGGAGAAAAAGTCCGAGTTGTATTTTTATCTGACTCAGCCAAAGATGCAATACGCGAATATTTAAAAATCCGCAAAGATATGGATGAACCACTTTTTATTCAATACTCTCAAAATAGCGGAAAAAGTAACAGACTCACTCCACGCTCAGTAGAACGAATTGTAAAATACTATGCTATCGTTGCCGGTATTTCAAAAAAAGTTACACCCCATATCATAAGACACTCATTTGCTACAGACTTGCTTTCAAATGGTGCAGATATTCGTTCTGTCCAAATGATGCTAGGTCACGCCAATATTGCTACTACTCAGATATATACTCATATTACAGACAAACAACTTCGTGATGTTCATAAGAAATTTCATAGTAAAAAATAATTCTATTAATTTAAAAAATAAAAAGTTATAATAAAAGCATATATGAAATACGAAAAACACAAAGAATTTTTTAGTACCGCATACAGAACTGGAAGTGATACTTGGACTCATCTTCCCCTTGAAAACAGAGGAGAATTGTTGATGGATCATTTACCTAAAAATTCTCTTATACTTGATGTTGGTTCTGGAAGAGGTTTGTTTTCAAAGAAGCTAGTAGAGTTTGGCTACCGAGTAGTGGGTCTTGATTTTGAGCCAAATATTGTTAGAAAAACAAATGAAAATGTTTTACACTGGGGACTAGAAGGAAAGCTAAAGTTTGTAGAAGGTAGTGCTCTCGATATACCATTTACCGATAATGGTTTTGATGGAGTATGTGATTTTGGTCTCATAGAAAATCTATACCCCGAAGACTGGGAGGTTTATGCTAATGAAATAGGTCGTGTTTTAAAACCTGGAGGATTTTATTTAAATATTGCTCTCTCGAGTGAAACACAACAATTTTTTGAATTTTCACCCAAAGCATTAAATGGCGGAAGTTTTAAAAAATATGATGTTACATATCATTTTTTTAAAAAAGACGAGATGAAAAATATTTTCAATCACCAGCTAAACCCAATTGAGCAAAATATCAAAGTAATAGAGAGGCCCAACCATTTGGCTTTACTCGAAACACTTTTTCAAAAACCTGAGTAAATTTTCTATTATTATTTAAATTTTTTTGTGGTAATATGTACGTATATGAAGATTATCTCTTGGAATACAAATGGATTAAGAGCAACTTCAAAACAAGGGTATTTTATGCCTTTGTTTTCTTTTAATGACCCAGATATTGTTTGTCTTCAAGAAACAAAATGTGAACCAGATCAACTTGATGAAAAAACAAGAAATTTAAATGGATATAACTCATATTTTTCATATTCCAAAAATAAAAAAGGATATAGTGGTGTAGGAATCTATTCAAAAATAAAACCAGAAAATGTAGAATACGGGATAGGCATAGAAAAATTTGACGACGAAGGAAGAACAATTGTCGCTTATTATAAAAACTTTGTATTGATAAACTGTTACTTCCCTAATGGTGGTGCCAGTGAAGAAAGATTAAAATACAAACTTGAATTTTATGATGAATTTTTAAAATTTATAAATAATTTAAAAAATCAAAATAAAAATGTTGTTTTCTGCGGTGATGTAAATACTGCTCATAATGAAATAGATTTAGCACGACCAAAATCAAACAAAGACAATACAGGATTCTTGCCAATAGAGCGAGCATGGTTGGATAAAGTTATAAATAACGAATGGGTTGATGTGTTCCGTAACCTATATCCAGACGAAAAGGATGTTTATACATACTGGGACATGAAAACCAGAGCCAGAGATAGAAATGTTGGATGGCGAATAGATTATTTTTTTATAAATAAATCATTCTTAACTAAGATAAAAAACTTCAAGACACTAGCAGATTATTATGGCTCAGACCATTGCCCCATAATGATTGAAATAAAATAAAATAACCCAGGAATATTTCCTGGGTTGTTTTATTTTATTTTTAAACTTTTCTCTTGTTCCTCAGTTATAGTTCCTTTTAAAAGATTAATAATTACTTGAGATTGTAAATCTTTAGATAAAAATTCAAATGGTCCTGTAATTTTTTTTCCATCAGTTTCCCATTTTCTAACTGCCTCACCCAATATTTTAGGATTTAATTCAACATATATAATATCATCGACGTCTACCCCCTTTTCTTTTGCTTTATTTATTTGTGCATATTTGTGTTCTTTGGCACTTAAATTTGTTGTAAATTGTACGCCAATAGATTTTTCTTCAAAAGTGAAATCTTGTCTGTTTATACCCACTCCTCTTACTTTGTGTTTTGATGAGATAATAAAATCAATCTTATTTTCAACATCCTCGAAAGCATTCGCTTCTCTAACAGATATACCCAAATCGGAACGATCGATAGCTATTCTCTCAAGAACTCCCATCATGATTTTTTCCGCCATTATTCCTAATTGCTTACTTTCTTTTCCAGATCTTTCTGCTATTTCCCCATATGCTTTTGAAACCAAAGCATCACTTTTTTGTGTTTTGTCGGATAGAACTGTAGCTAATTCTTTATTTAATTTTGAATAAAGAGCATCTTCAGACATTTTTTCAAGCATAATTCTGATTAATTTTTTACCATCACCAGACTGAATCAATGTTTCTGGTAGGCAAAAGTTTATTCCGTATCTTCTTGCTGATACTATTTGACCAATACTAAATTTTTCATCCCGATTATTGTCGATAAAAAAGCCTTTGTTGTGTTTGTCATAGCTAACAAATTTTTTCTCAGAACCCTCTTTTCCGATCTCTAATTCTAGGTTTTTATTTAGTATATTAATACTATTTTCAATTTCTAGTATATTTTCATTGATTATTAAGTCAATTTCTTGTCCCAAGAAAGAGCTAGTTGGGCTATTTTGTGTCTCATAGGTGTCCTTTATAAATACTTGTTCCATTCTATTGAAATTCATATATTTATTATATATGAATTAATAAATTACACCATTCGTCTAAATACCATGTTTTTTATAGAGTTTCACAACTTCATCTTTCTCTAGCTTGTCTTTCTTTTCTTTTCCTCTCTCTCCGAGTATTCTAAGTTCATTATCTCCTAGTGTATCCAACGATTTAACCATTTCTCCTAAGCGGTCCTTTGTATTCTTTGATGGATCATCTAGTACTTCCTCAAGAAGAGCGCTCAGTATCCATCCCATACGAGGACTTGGTTTCACGTGTAACTCATTTATCATATATTCTCCGTCTATAGCTAGCTGACCAACTGATATTGGATCATGAAGAACCTCTTCTATCATTGCATGGTATTTGCGTAAACGATAAGGCGCTTCTTTCTTTTTCATACCAACTCGGTCACATTCTCTTATTTTCATTAGCTCCCAGATGTTTTCTTTTCCTACATTTACAACCACACGACGAACAGCAGAAAGTGATATCATCTCTGTATCTGAAAAAAACATGTGACTTCGAACGAGTTTCACAACTAAATCAGTAGTTTTTTGAGAAAACTTTAATCTATTCATTATTTGTTTAGTCATTCGAGCTCCTACAACTTCGTGTCCATAAAATGTGTATTTACCCTTTCCTCCAGCTTTTGTTCCATCCCATCTTCTGGTTTTAGGTTTTCCAATATCATGAAACAAAGCTGCTAAACGAATTTCAAGCGACCAGTCTTTATTTCCTGCATGACCAAGTGCATGAAGCAAATGTTCCCATACATCATATATATGTTCACCTTTTTGTTCACAACCAATTCCCTCTTCAAGTTCAGGGATAATATATTTAAGTAGATTAAGTTTAGAAAGAAGACCAATACCTACGATGGGATTGTCGGACATAATAATTTTTGAAAATTCATCTCTTATTCTTTCGAATGATATATTTTTTATTAGATTAGAATTATCTACAACAGCCTGTATTGTTTCATTTGTTAATGCAAAGCCAAGTTGGGTTGAAAAACGTATTGCACGTATCATTCGCAATGCGTCTTCGTTGAATCTGTCATTTGGATTACCTACAGCTCTTATAATTTTGTCCTTTATATCCTTTTGTCCGTTATAGTAGTCAATAATTTGTCCTTTGTTAGGGTTATAGGAAAGAGCATTTATAGTAAAATCACGTCTCATAAGATCATCTTCTATCTTTTTGCTAAATTTTACCTCGTCTGGATGTCTAAAATCACTATATTTAGCTTCAATTCTATATGGGGTAACTTCTACTATATGATATTTTGTTTCAGGTGAAACACTATCAGATGTGGTGTCGGATGTTTCACATGTAACATTTTGAGTAATTTTTGGTATACAAACACCAACTGTGCCAAATTTATTCTCATAAATTGTTTTTTCAAAAAGTGAAACTATCTCTTCTGGGTTTGCATTTGTAGTAATATCCCAGTCGTTTGGTTCCCTATTCATTATTAGGTCACGGACACATCCTCCTACAAGAAAAACCTCGAATCCAGAGTTTTCGAGTGTTTCAGTTACATGTGTAACATAATTTGGTATTAAGTCGTTATTTATTATGTTTTTTAACATTATATTTTGTGCCCCTGGAGGGAATCGAACCCCCATCACTGATTCCGAAGATCAGTACTTTATCCATTAAGCTACAAGGGCTTTTCGTTTTTAAACCATTTAAATTCTACCGCAGTTTTCCTTCTGTGGCAATTGGCACACCTAACTTCACACTTTTTGATTTCTTCTTTAACTTTTTCTAGAGGGTAACGAGATTTCATTAAGGATGAAACAGCTTTAAATTTAATACCTTTATTTTTACTATGATCAAATTCAAGAACAGTAATATCTGATTCTGCACAATCAACACAAGGGTTATTTAATAAATATTCCTTTACAAAATTATGCATTATAGATTTTAACTCTAGATTTCTTCTTTGAGTTTTTTCTAGGTAGTAGTTTTTGTTTTTTTGATAATGATTTCTAATTAATTGCCTAGTACATTCTTTACATTGATATTGCAATAAATTTAAAGATCTAATCTTAAAATTAAACTGATCCTCCGTCTTCATTATCTTACATTTTGTGCATTTACGCATTGAAGTAATTATACTTTATTTAAATTCGAATTACAACATATATTCGAATTAAAATTGCAAAAAAAAAGATAAAATAGTATACTTAAAAAGTAAAATCATATATTTGCGGGATTGGTTTAGTGGTAGAACACGTCCTTGCCAAGGATGAGACAGGAGTCCGATTCTCCTATCCCGCACAATAATAAAGACCAGCCTCGGCTGGTCTTTATTATTGTGCTGAACAAAAAAGCAAACTACCTATTTAGATAAATTACATACAATATAATTGAATAATATTCAACCAGATTATATCTACTCAACCTCTACAACAACACAAATATTTAAAGGCCACAAATAATAATATAACATTATAAATGTCTTTGATGTTTATGAGTCCTTTATACACAGTAAAAACCCTTAAAAATTAATAATTTTGTGGATAAGTATGTGTGTATTGTTTATAAAAGACATATTTAAAGATAGAATATTTGAAGGACAAAACAAAAGAACATTTTATTAGCCTTATATTTAAGCATATATTTGAATTTATACCCACACTGAAGATTCTTGGTGTCCAATAACTAAAAAGTGTTTCACGTGAAACGATATTTAGTGTTACACATGTAACATATCAATAAAATGTCTCTGTTGGTTGTTATGTTGATTCAATTTATGTTAAAATTTATACATATTATACATAATGTATAAACAAGCTATTTGTATGAAGAATTTTACATCAAATACTCAAAAAATAGGAGAACTTGGTGAAGGTGTAGCATGTAATTACTTAATTAAACATAGTTTTTTGATTTTAGAGAGAAATTATACTAAGAAATGGGGTGAAATTGATATAATTGCTCAAAAAGGGGATAAAAGATATTTTATTGAGGTTAAGTCAAAGAATGTATCTAAATTAGATGTTTCACATGTAACAAGTAGGCCAGAAGAGGGTATGCATCCATGGAAAATGAAAAGATTAAGAAGGGTAGTAGAGACTTATCTTATCAGCAAGCGACTTGGGTATGTAGAATGGCAATTTGATCTACTTGTTGTATATTTGGATATATATAATAGAAAGGCAAGGGTAGAGGTAGTGGAGAATGTTATTTTATAGATGTGGCTTGGATAAGGGGTAGTCTAGACTACCGTTTCGGGTACTTTTCAATTTTGATCAACATTAAACTATGAAAGCATTATATTTAATAATAATCTTGATTACAATAAACAGAAAAGCCTTTCGACTGTCGCCTCTCGGCGCGATTCTCTAATCGCCTACGCATATATAGCAGTCTGTTTGCTATCCCGCACCATATTAAAAAAACACCTTGATAGGTGTTTTTTTAATATGGTGCGGGATAAGGGAGTCGAACCCTTCACCACAGTTTGGAAAACTGTTATTTTACCGATAAACTAATCCCGCAGTAGATTTATAATAGCAGGTTTTAGAGATTATTTCAAGAAAGGGAGGGGAGAGATATTGATCAAGTGTATGCTTATTGGTTATTGTGTGAACAATAATAAATGCAGGGATATCTTTCTCTTTGAGAAGAGTTGCATATATGTACGGGAACGCGAGTATGCTTATCGACTACTGCGTAAGCAGGGATATCTTTCTTTACGATAACAGTTGTATGTATAGATGAGAACGTGAGTACGCTTATCGACTACCACGTAAACCGGGATATCTTTCTCTACGAGAACAGTATGCCTTTTGTATTTTTTCAAAGCAAAGCTTCTCAAAAATATACAAAAGCCTTTCGATTCCCGGAAGATTCAACCTCAAGGTTGAATCTCACCCCGACAATAAGTAAAAAGACCACTAATTTATTTAGTGGTCTTTTTACTTATTGTCGGGGTGCCGGGAATCGAACCCGGCCCTTATGTTCCCAAAACATAGATACTACCGATATACTACACCCCGAGTTAGTTTATATATCTTAGCATATTTTAAGCAAAAAACAATTTTTATGTACCAATATTTAGTTGCAAATCATTTGCATTTATGTTATCCTTCTTTGTGTATGAATAATACAAGTAAAAATCAAATAAATATAGATACCATATTAAAGGATAATGGTTTGAAAGTTACTCCTGCTAGGTTATCTATTTTGAATATATTTACTAAAAGTAAATTTCCATTGAATGCTTTTAGTGTTTATAGTGAATTAAGTAAAGACAAGAAAAATAAAAATATAAATGAGGCCACAGTTTACAGAACACTATCTTCACTAGAAAAAAATGATATTTTAAAAATTGTTAATTTAAGAAAAGATTCAGTTTACTTTGAATTAAATAACGATCACCACCATCATATTGTTTGTACTATATGTGGAACAGTTGAAGATTTTAAAGAAAATATAAGTATAGAAAAAATATTATCAAAAATAATTGAAAAGTCGACTAAGTTTAAAAAAATAAAAGAACACTCCTTGGAATTATTTGGAATTTGTAAGGTTTGTAATTAAATATTATATGGTAATGAATTATGTATACGCATTTATAAGTGTTTTTATTGTAAGTCTAGTATCTTTTATTGGAGTATTTTCACTAACTTTAAAAGAGGGTGTTTTAAATAAATATATTAATTTCTTTATAAGTTTGGCAATCGGCGCTTTACTTGGAGATGCATTTATCCATATTATTCCAGAAACATTTAAAAGTAATTTAGGTTCAAATTTGTCAGGAATACTTATTATTTTTGGTGTTTTATTGTTTTTTATATTAGAAAAATTTATTCATTGGCATCATCATGGTGAAGAAAAAGATATAAATAGTATTCATCCTGTAGGGAAGCTTGTCTTATTTACAGATGGATTCCACAATTTTATAGATGGAGCAATAATAGGAGCAAGCTTTTTAATAAGTATTCCAGTAGGTATTGCTTCCACTATTGCTATTGTTTTGCACGAAATCCCTCAAGAAATAGGGGACTTTGCTGTGTTAATTCACTCAGGTTACACAGTAAAACGAGCTCTTTGGCTTAATTTTATTTCAGCATTAGCTTCTGTTTTAGGACTTTTGATATTTTATATATTTGGATCTATGGTTCAAAATTCTGTTTTATTTTTTATTCCTATTGCTGCTGGAGGTTTTATATATATAGCTCTTGCAGATTTGATTCCAGAGCTGCATAAAACTAAAGAAATAAAATATTCATTAATCCAGATTGGTATAATAATGCTTGGTGTTCTTGCTATGGCAGCACTTACTTTAATTGAATAATTTTTTGTATTTTAACCAAAAGAAAAACCACTCGTAGATAGAATAGAGTGGTTTTTTCTTAACTTAATTGCTTTATAATAACAATCAAATTATTTAACAGCGTCTTTAAGAGCTTTTGCTGCTCTAAATTTTGGAACTGTTGTTGCAGCTACTTTAACTTGCTCTCCTGTCTTTGGGTTGCGAGCCATACGGGCTGCACGCGCCTTAACAGAAAAGATACCAATACCTGCTATTGATACTTCGCCTCCTTTTTTCAAAGTAGCAACGATTGCATCAAAGATTCCATTCACTACTTCTTCAGCTTGAACTTTTGTTCCGCCTAGTTTTTCATGAACGAGTTCTACTATTGCTTGTTTATTCATTATGTTAATTCTATATTTTTTTTACAAATAAAGAATGTTATTAGAATAATAATTCGACCGTTTTCAAACGATCCCTAATAAATAGGTATGATATCATTATATACCAAGGTAATTTTAAAACAAGTGTTTTAGCCTGTTGACATATTTGATAAATGTATCATTAAAAAATGCAGTAAATTTTGTATTAGCAAAATTTACTGCATTTTTTATTTAATTTATAGATTTTTTATCTTGCGTATTCAGTGATTCTGTTTTCACGAATCATTGTGACTCTGATTTCACCAGGGTAGGTGAGTTCTTGTTCAATCTTTTTTGCTATATCACGAGCCATTTCTTTTGCTTGTAGGTCTGTAACTTTTTCAGGTGTTACAAATATACGTATTTCTCTTCCAGCTGATAGGGCATATGACTTTTCTACTCCTTCAAATGTCTTTGTAAGTGCTTCAAGGTCTTGTAAACGCTTGATATAATTTTCAACAGAGTCACGTCTTGCACCTGGGCGACCTCCTGAAATATGGTCTGCAGCCTGAACGATAACAGCTTCTATGGATTCATGAGGGCAATCATCGTGATGACTCTTCATAGATGTGATAATACGGGGATCAGCACCAAACTTTTGAAGTATACGAATACCTATATCTATATGTGTTCCTTGAACTTCGTGGTCTAAAGCCTTACCTATATCATGTACAAGTGCACCTGCTTTAGCTATCTGTACATCTGCTCCTAGTTCAGAAGCAAGCATTCCTGCTATATGTGCCATCTCTATGGAGTGTTGAAGAACGTTTTGTCCGTACGATGTACGGAAATAAAGTCTTCCTACTATTGCACAAATACGAGGGTCAAGATTAAAGATTCCACATTCGTATACGGCTTGGTCTCCTTTTTCTTTTATTATCTTATTTATATCCTCTTGAGCTTTAGCTATAACTTCTTCTATCTTAGCTGGTTGAATTCTTCCATCTAGTATTAAGTTTTCAAGTGCAAGACGTGCTACTTGGCGGCGTACTGGATCAAAAGATGAGATAACAATAGCTCCTGGTGTTTCATCTATAATAAGTTCAACACCAGAACCTTTTTCAAATGCACGTATATTTCTTCCTTCTTTTCCAATAATCTTTCCTTTTATGTCATCATTTGGTATAGCTACTGACGTAGTCATCATTTCACTAGCAGTAGATGCAGCCAAACGATTGATACTAGCAGCAAGAATGTCTTTTGCACGACGATCAAGTTTTTCTGCGTTCAAACTTTCCATCTTTTGCATACGTACAACTAAATCTTCTTCATATTTTGTTTCAATAGTTTTGAATAAAATATTTTTTGCATCATCAAGAGAAAGCTTTGATATTTTTTCAAGTTCTTTATCTTTTTCTGCTTCCATGTTGTCTACTCTTTCTTTAACCTTTTTAACCTCTTCTATTTTGAATTTTATTTTTTCTACTTCTTTATCTATTTCACTTTGGCGTCCATCAAGAAGCTCATCTTTTTTTATAAGACGATTTTCTGTGTGCTTCCATTCCTCTTCTTTTGCCCGTGTTTCTTTGTTGACCTCATTTAGATGATCCTCTCCTTTTTTCTTGGCCTCATCAATGACCTTTTGAGCATCTTCTTTTGCAGCTAGCATTATTTTCTTTATCTCAAGATCCATAGAACCTTTTTGACCAAGTGAAACAATGAGACGCAAATAATATCCGATACCAGCACCTATTGCTAGAGCTAGAATAGATATGATTATTATTGTTATCATGCGACTTTTTTGTCGCTTTTACAACACAGAGATTAGACCACCCGTTTGTATTGGGAGTTTATCAAAACATGTATGATTGATTTAGAACAAAACTGAAAATGGAATGTGTAATTCATAAAAAAATCGATATCGTGACTGCATTAAAAAAGCTAACATTTAAATATAAACTTTTAAATTTCGATATTATTATAATACTCTAAAAACAGGGTTTTGTCTATGGCAAAGAATTTTTATTATAAAAACCCTCTAATCTAGATTAGAGGGTTTTTATAATTTTATTTACTTTATACTTTTTGGTTTTGATATTATTGCATCCACAATACCATACTTTTTAGCTTCATCGGATGTCATCCAGTAGTCACGGTCTGAGTCTTTCTCTACTTCATGAATCTTTTTGTTTGTATTTGCAGCGAGAATTTTGTTCAAATTGTCTTTTGTTCGAAGAATATGTTTTGCGTTGATGGCAATATCTGATGCTTGCCCTTCTGTTCCACCCATAACTTGGTGAATCATAACTTCTGAGTTTGGCAATGAAAATCTTTTGCCTTTTTGACCAGAAGAAAGTATTAACGCTCCCATTGATGCAGCGATACCTACACAGATAGTGGACACATCACTTTTAATAAAATTCATTGTATCTATGATTGCTAGTCCAGCAGTAACTGAACCGCCGGGCGAGTTTACATAAAGATGGATATCTTTCTTTGGATCTGAATGATTAAGATAAAGAAGCTGGGCTATTATAAGATTGGCAACATGGTCGTCTATCGGACCACCAAGAAATATTATTCTTTCGTTTAGAAGACGAGAATATATGTCATAAGCTCTTTCTCCAAATTGTGATTTTTCTATAACTGTGGGTATTAACATATGTATTAGTTTCTAGTAACTAGCTTTTAGTGACTAGAAGAATTAACTGGTAACGTTTTGATTATAACATAAAATATTTTTTTTTATATTTTTACAAAATTATTATGGGGTACTCTTGGTGGATAAAAAACAACAGAGTTCAACATAAATGTTGAACTCTGTTGTTGAAATATATTCCGTTTCACAGAGGCTACTATTTTTGGTTTTCTAAGAATTTAAATACTTTTTCATTCTCTAGCATTTGCTCTACATAAGCACGAGCACGAGAGTGGTCAGCATCTTTGTACATGGCAGTTATTTGAACAACATCTTTTTCTATTTCTTCTTCTGTTGGTTTTAGACTTTCTTTTTCAGATATTGTATGGATAATCATTTGAAGCTTTGAACGTTTTTCTGCTTCAGAACGCCATTCAGTTCTCAACTCCTCTTCAGTTTTATTTATTTGTTTTAAATAATCTTCAAATTTAAATCCAGCACTTGTTACATCTGCTTGTAGACGGTACATGATTTTGTCTGTTTCACTCTGAATAAGAATTTCTGGTATTTCTCCTTCTGTATGTTTCACAAGCTCTTCAACTATAGCCATACGAAGTTTATCTTTTTGTTCAGTTTCTTTTTCTATGCGCATATTGCCACGGATTTTTTCTTTGAAAGCATCTGCACTGGCAAAGTCTCCAAAAGTTTTTACGAATGCATCGTCAAATACAGGGTATTCACTTTCAGTAATTTCTGGATGGTTTGCTTTGTGTTCTTCTTCGGATTCTCCTTCTTTGTGTTCGTGAGCTGGTCTTGTCTGTTCTGCTCTCATTTTACGAAGCTCAAGGATTGTTTTCTCAACTTCAGCTTCATCAACTACTATTTCTTTTTTATAATCTTCTTTTGAATTTTGTTCTTGAGATATTTTTTTATAATCAGGAAGTTTCATTTCTGGGAGTACTGCAGTTATTATTTTAAATTCTAAATCAGAACCCTTGCCGATTTTTGTTATTGATACTTGTGGTTGCCCAATAGCATCGATTTTATTTTCTTCTAAAATTTTTGCATAAACACTAGATAGTGCAGCTTCAGCCATTTCTTCTAGTAGTTGCATTTCTTGTACGTTTTCTTTTACTACAGATGCAGGAACTTTTCCTTTTCTGAAACCTGCTATTTCCATTCTCTCCCCGATACGATCCAATGCTTTACCCTCGTATTTTTCGAATTCTACTACCTCTAAAATACCTATTATTTCTACCTCACTTTTGTCTAATTTTGTAATTGTTGTTTTCATAGTTTTTACATCTTATACTAAAATTTAATAATTTTCAAATACACAATATAATCACAATTTTACACCCTAACTCACTTTACGCTATAGCGTAAAGTGAGTTAGGAAAAATTATTTACTTAAATCCTTTTTCTAATTTGAATGTTTTTACTAGATCTTTTAAGCCTATCTCTTTTATGTACTCCATAAATTCTTTTGGAAGAGGGGAAGGTCCAACCCATACACTTCTTTGAATCATAATAAAACCAAATTTGATCAATGCCCTGCGGAACCAGTCACGCTCATTCTTTTTATCTTCTGGTATATCATAAAGAAGAAGCAAATTTTTTGGACCATTGTTTTCTATTGGTTCAAATGTTTTTAATTGATATTTTTTATTTTTAGATAAAAATTCTTTCCCTTTTTTATTCAAAATATAATATTCATTTTTTTTATCTAAATACCCGTTATTGTATAGTTCAGCAAATTTGTTTCTAACGGATTGTTTTTTGTAATTTTGTAGAGTAGGAAGAAAAAACGCACTCATAGGAATACCTTTATAATAAAATTTAGGAGTATTTAATATTTCTAATATATCATTTTTTATAGACATAATTATATTGTATCATTCTAACCCGCATTACGCTATAGCGTAATGCGGGTTAAGATTTTATACATTATTAGCTTGATTAAAAATTATAATAATTCTAAATAATTTTAACCCATCAATTAAAAAATCCCTCAAACGAGGGATTTTTTAATTCATAGAATTTTAGAAAATATTATTATTTAATTTTCTAGTTTTGGCGCGTATTCTTTTGTGTATTTTTCTTTGCACTCATTTAGGACTTTTATGGCTTCGTCTCTTCCGTAAAATGTTTCAACTACTCCTGTGCCTGGTTTTTTTAAGGCTTTTACATTTTCCCAGAAGTATTTAGTTTGTGTTTTGAAATATTCACCAAGATCATCAACGTTCTTTATGTGGTCTGAACGTCTATCATCATTTAGAACGGCGATTATTTTGTCATCTACTTCACCACCATCAATAAATTTCATTACACCAATTATTCGAGCTTCTACAAGACAGCCCGCAACAAGAGGTTCTGTGATGTTTACAATTTCAACATCAAGAGGATCACCATCGTAATCCCAAGTCATAGGTATTGCTCCGTATGTAAATGGATATGCAAGAGATGAGTATCCTACACGATCAAGTTTTAGTTGTCCTGATTCTGTAATCATTTCGTACTTATTTATACTTCCTTCTGATACTTCTATGATTGCATTTATTACTCCATTTTCTTCATTCGCGAAAGCGGGGAGTACATGCAATAGGTTGTACATGTATTTACTTGGTTTTTGATTTATATTTGCCATAAATTTTTTTATTTAATTTATTAATAATTTTCAAAATTATTAATAAATTACTTTTAAAGTTCTAATACTTTATTTACGCCTCTGTACCATCATCTACTATCCCATCATCTATATTACTATCAGCTTCCTTATTTTCTTCTTCGTTTGTTTTTGAGTCAGCACTTTTGATATCTATTCTCCATCCTGTTAGTTTCGCAGCAAGACGAACATTTTGTCCTCCTTTTCCGATAGCTAGAGACAATTGATCAGTTGCTACTTCTACTGTTGCTTTGTGTTCAGCATCATTTACTTCTATGCCTAGTACGTTGGCTGGTGATATAGAACTTGATATATATGTAGCTGCATCAGGAGACCAAGGAATAATATCTATTTTTTCTCCATTTAATTCACTCATAACAGTAGTTACGCGAACTCCTTTTTGTCCTACACATGAACCCACTGGATCTACGTGCTCATCATTTGAAAATACAGCAATCTTTGAACGGCTTCCAGCTTCACGAGCAATAGATTTTATTTCTACTACTCCTCCTGCTATTTCGGGAGCTTCCATAGCAAAAAGTCCTTCTATAAGTTCTGGATGCGTACGAGAAAGCTTTAGATTTACTCCGCGTGGAGTTTCTTCTACTGAATACAAATATGCACGGATTCTCTCGCCACGACGATAGAACTCACCAGGGATTTGTTCTTCAGGCAAGATAATACCTGTAGCACGATTGAAGTCGATATATACGATTCCTCTTTCTACCTTAGAAACGAATCCGTTTATTATTTCTCCTTCCTTTGTTCCGTATTCGTCTATGATAGCACTACGCTCTGCTTCACGGATTTTTTGTATGATAACTTGCTTTGCAGTTTGTGCAGCAATACGTCCATAATCATCTTTGTTTTCAAGAGGGAATATAAGTTCGTCTCCTGTTTTAACGTCATTTTTGATTTTTTTAGCATCTTCTAATAGGATGTGATGTTCTTCGTTGAAGCGAACTCTCTCATCATCTTCGGAAATCTCTTCTTCCTCTTCGTCTTCAGTTGTCATTCTGACAAGAGTATCATCTACAGCTATTTTGATTTGATAGAATTCCATTAAACCAGTATCTACATCTATCTTTGCTCTTATAATTTGACCCTTTTTGCCGTAATCTTTTTTGTATGCAGCAGCAAGAGCTTGCTCTATAGCATCTATTATTTTTTCTCGAGGAATTTTTCTTTCTACCTCAAGCTGCTCAAGAGCAGATTTCATTGTTTTTAAATCCAACATATAATTAATTACGAATTAAGAATTAAAAATTACGAATTGATAATTAATAACCGTTTTTTATTAAATTTTACTTACTATTAAATTGTTCCTTCTTTCCCTTTTGTTTAAGGATTAAGAAAAATAAAAGCCCGGTTCGAGGACGGACTTACATAGAGAATGTTACCCCAATAAACGCGATTAGTCAATAAAACACACAAACACTACATCGATGTGTTTTATACATTTCAAAAGTGGAGAATTTTTTGCTTGGAGCAAAAAATTCTCCACTTTTGAAACCAAAAAAATAATTATTTCACACTGTGCATAACTTTTGCTTTTATATATATAATAGTAATGATATACTTAACAAACAAATATTAATAACTAAAGTAATTATTTTATAAACATGAATTTATTTAAATTTTCTATATTGAGTTTCCTTGTTGCGTTTTCTCTTGTCACACCCAACGCATCTTTTGCAGCAGATGTGCCAGCTACAACCCCCAAAGTTTCTACAAGTACAACAGCTACAATTGTTGCAACTGTAAATATAGTAAATGCAAAAATAACATCTCAAGTTGGAAATACTTTCAATATATCTTTTGGTCTTAGTAATCGTGAAGGATTGCAGACAGGTGTAAAATATGGAGTGAAACTCATAATGGACAAGACCAAATATGTTTCCGATGAAAAAGTTTACGATGAATCTATTACTTTATATGAAAATTCAACTATCAATAGAGATATCGTTTATACTGCACCTACTTTAAAGGCTGGTACATATAGCCTTGTATTATCTAGTCAAAATACTGGCGGCTTCCCATTTGGAATAGTTTCACTTGGTAAGGTTAAGCTAGTAGAAGCTCCAAAAGGCGTTATCGTTCAAAATGACTCATGCTACCTAACAGTAGAAGGTGAAAAAGGTAGTCCACATTACAAACTTACTCAAAGCATAGATATAAGTGCAAGTGAGTCTTTACGTATTACATGCTCAGCTTTAAATGAAAAATCTACTCCTGTATCTGTAACTCCTATTTTTGAAACTAGATACACAAGTGCATATGGAGATATTGCTCCACAGTCAGGAGGAGACAACACAGCTATATCTTTTAAAAAGAATGAAAAGAAAAATATATCTTTTGTTTTACCAAAAGGAGAGAAACCACAGTCTTATAGTATAGATATCAAGCTCACAGGAGCTGATACTTCTTCAAATACTATTTTTACAAATTATATTTTAAGTGGAGTAAGTGCAAGTATAGCCAAGCTTTCTCTTGATAAAGATATTTATTACGGTGGAGACAAAGGAGAGATGTCTATATTGTGGTTAGTATCAGGTGGAAATACACCAAGATCTATAGTGAAATCAGCCAATGCTCCTGTTATTTCACTTGCATTAAGTATTACAAATGATCAAGGTAGGGCTTGTATAAACCCTATTTCTCAAGCTTTGGTATCAGATCCAGCAAAGCCAGACACAACAATACCTTTTTCAATCAAAACCAATTGTACTAACCCACAAGTAAAGGCTACTATTACAGATGATAAAGGTAGTATTCTTGATGAAAAAGACTTTACTTTCAAGAGTAATCCTATACAACCAGTCAAACCAGCTTCAAAACTATTTACTATGAAAAACATACTGATTGCAGCAGGAGTATTATTGGCTATTATTGCCTTAGGTTTTTATCTTAAAAAGAAAAATGACCCAAGTATTACTATTTAATAATATTATTATGAAAAAATTCTCAACTTATCTTAAATATTTTACTTTCAGTTTCGTTTTGATTGTTTCCTCTTTTGTCTTCACTTCAAAAGCAAGTGCAGATACATATACATATACTTGCCCTGGAAACTTAGGTTTTGTAAATTCAATTGTAAACCTATCCCCAGGTATCTCTCCTTATGTTTTCACTGCAGGTCAAAATTTTACAGTTTCTGCTCTTGTTACTTCAACCCCAGCCTGTTTTTCTAATAGTAGTGATTATATCGAACCTACATTAACAGCCAAAAATAACTCTGATGCAAGTGTTGTTATTATTGGTCAAGTGCCTGATTCTTCAGTTATAAATCCTACTGATGTATTTGGTCTTGATTTTTATACATCAAATAATCCATATTCTGCTACTCCTTCCACTCGTGACTTTACAGCACCTGCTACAAATGGTTCATACGTAATGCATTTCAATACTAACCTAGCTTTAAGTCCGAACTTTGGTGTAGTTAGAAAAATGACAAATATGTGCGATAGCGAGTCCCCTGAGTCTCAAACTACAATTACTGGAACACCAGGTGATCAATATGTTTTGGGTCTTAGTGTGAAATCAAAATTTACTTATCTTAACCCACATATTATTTCTGGTTATACTGCTTCAAATGGTAGTTATTATAGTATTGGTACTAATTATATAGATTGTATTCAGCAAAACCCAAGTATTAGCACATTAAATGATGGTGGAATTAATAATTCTCAATATTTAATGGGTGCATACTACAATTCAGGAAGTAACCTTTGTATGTCTTATAATCCAGTATATGCAAACAATTCAAATGCACTTACAGATTTTGGTTTTGTAAATGCGTATATAGGATATTTTAAAGTTTTTGATAATAACAACCCATATGGTCCTGCAATAGCTACTGCAAATATACCCAATAATGGTTATTCAAATGTTTTTAAAGGAACTTTGAACAATCTTAGTACTGTATGGCCTTCTTGGCCCATATTAACCGGTGATTTAAAAATAGCAGGGGAATGGCAAAATATTAGTAATTATACTATTCCTGCAGATAGTGTTAAGTCATTGGATGCTCCAGATATTACATTTACAATGCCAGCGTCTGGTTCAGCTCTTGTTAAAACAAAAGCAGCTAAAATATTAGGAGTTGGAGTATACGAAACCACAAATATCTATAACCCATCTGCTTCTGGAAGTATAGCCAATTATGGCGCGAAGGTTTCCATAAACCCAAATATAACTCTTAATAGTGCTGATACGATGAATCCTTTGTATGATATGATCAATAACCCTAACGGTGTTTTCCTTAGAGTTAAATCAATAAATGGGGTAGCTCAACCTATTGACCCATTTAATACTTACCTAAGTATTTGTCATGCCAATAATTACAATAATTATTAAAATAATATGAATAAAATATATAAAAATCTCAAATATATAACCTTCGTCCTTGCTATATTAGTTGGCTTTTCATCTAATATAAATAAAGCATTTGCTATTGATATTTCTCATGATATTACCTATACAGTAGGTGCCAATATTGTCTTAGTAGAAGTTGCAGATGCTGGTACTGTAGATACTCCTATTACCAATCTATTTTGGCATTCCGACGTACCAACCCCTCCAGCAATAAATCTAAACGTGACAAATAAGTTAGTAAGAGTACAATGGACTCCCAACTTTGCTACTACTAGTTGTGCTTGTACATATCAAGATGGTGCAAATACAAAATCTTGTGGAAATTCTGGAGCAGCTCAAGCTAATACAACATTTTCAGCAAATTATTGGTTATCATATACTTCTCCAAATTATATTGATTACACTACTGTTCCATCAACTATAAACTCAACCAATCCTTTACTTCCAAAATATACTGACCAAAACTTCCCAAGATTTTCTGTTCCTCAAAATACAGTATTCAATGTGTCTTGTACAGATATATAAGTCTTACTTATACTTGGGTAGATATAGGAAATAATTAATTATAAATATAATTTTATTTATCTATGCAAAAACGAACCCCTTGGGTTCGTTTTTGGTATGTGGATAACTCCTGTATATTCATTGACACTATATATAAAACATAGTATTATTTTAATTAAGGATTTCTGTAACTTACATAAACTAAAATAAAATGAAAAAAATGTTTTTAATAATGTTGGTTGCGATAGCAACTGCATTAGTAGTGTCATGTACCAAAGACGATCTAACACAAGCTCCACAAGAAGAATTAGAGCCACATGTTGAATTGAAAGTAACACCAGACAACGCAACCATTCCTTATGGTTCTACTGTGACTGTATCTTGGACTTCCATAAATGCTAAAACCGTAACCTTAAATGGCGAACCGGTGGCTACAAATGGAACCAGAACTTTCAACAACTTGGTTTCAACTACTACATTTACTGCACTTGCAAAAAATGTCGTTAAAACTGCACACGATGAAAAAACAGTAAATATAGGTGAAGAACCTACTCCTACTGCTACTCTTACAATTTCGTCGCAAGATGCTATTGTACCTTATGGTCACGATGTGACTCTGAGTTGGAATACTACCAATGCAAATACTGTCACTCTCAATGGAGTGCCCGTACCTGCTATTGGTTCACAAACTGTAGTTAAACTACTTGCAAATACAACTTATGTGTTAAGAGCTGTAAATATTACAAAAGATGCTACTAGCCAAAAGACTGTTATTGTTGGAGATTGGACTACTTCTAGATTTGGTTTATTGACACATGCTGGTCAAAATTGGTGGTTTGATAAAATGGAATCTTGGGGTAATGGTATTGTTGCTATTACTTATTATGCAACTCCAAATAATGGGTATGATGTTTATTTGCCCAATTATACAATTTCAAATTATAGCCATAATGGTCAGTTCTTGGCTAATTCAACTCAATGGGAACTTATTGAAAATGATACTAAGATAAGAACAACTTTTAGTACGGGGTCTCATGTTGAGGTTATAGTCAGCTTAACTCAAACAGATTTTATTTTTAGAGAAGAAGATAAAAATGGTCAAGGAACTTATTATATGAGATATTTGAAAGTTCATTAATAGCTATTTTTTCAAAAATTTAAACCACCTTATTAATTATAAGGTGGTTTTTTATTTATAGAAAACATCAAAAAATAATCGTATCATAAGATTGATTTAATCGTATCATAATGATATGATTATAGTAGTTAAATGATACGATTATATGAAACAGTTAAATAAAAGACAAATTGATATTTTAGAGAAAATTCCTACAAAAGAAGGAGTATCTTCTTCAGATGTTTTTAAGACTTTTAATCAAAAGGTTTCTTTAATAACAATAAAAAGAGATTTAGATAGTCTCGTTTTATTAAAATATTTGAATAGAAAAGGAAAGGGTCGTTCTACTGTTTATGAAAAGACTACTGTAGGAGTATTGTTTTTTCCTTTAGATGCTTTTGAATACAACAAGGTAGACCCTGACAATAGAAACGGGAATAGTGATTTTAATTTTTCATTATTTGAAGAATTTCCTAAGTATCTTTTTTCTGACGAAGAAAAAGATACTCTTGATGTTGCAACAGAAAACTATAAAAAAAAGATTAAAGATATTACTCCTATTGTTCAATCAAAAGAATTGGAGAGATTTATAATTGAATTATCTTGGAAATCTTCAAAAATTGAAGGCAATACTTATACTTTACTTGATACTGAAAGACTTATTAAAGAAGGAATTCCAGCGGAAGGAAATACAGCAAAAGAAACATCGATGATAATAAATCATAAAAAAGCATTTTCTTTTATTATGGATAATTTCAAAAGTATTAATGATAAGGGTATTACTTTAAACTTTATAGAAAAAGTGCACGAATTACTAACATTGGATTTAGGAGTAGCTCGTGGTGTACGTACTGGCTTGGTGGGAATAATAGGAACTAAATACAGACCTCTTGATAATAAGTATCAAATAAATGAAGCATTAGAATCACTTTGTAAAAAAGTAAATACAATGGACGATCCATATAGTAGGGCTCTAACTCTCCTTGTCGGTATTTCTTATATTCAGCCATTTGAAGATGGAAATAAGAGAACATCTAGATTGATTTGTAACGCTATTCTTCTAGCTGAAAACTGTGCGCCACTATCCTATCGCAGTGTAGATGAAAATAATTATAGAGAATCAATATTGGTATTTTATGAGAAAAATTCATTAATTCCTATGAAAAAAATATTTATAGAGCAGTATATTTTTTCAACTCAAAATTATCTCATAAAAAAATAATTATTGGTATTTTTTAAATTATATATATGATATAATTATTTGGTAAATGTTTTCTGTTGATTATTAATAAATTATATAAACACAATGAAAAATATTAAAATTATTTTATTCATCTTCTCCTTTTTTATTTTGGGGACTCTTTCTGTAAGTGCTACAACTGTCTCAGGTGTTGCGACTGTAAATGTTTCTATAGACCTTTGTCCAAATGACTCTGGAGTTCAAACTACACTTCCTTGTTCAGACGGAGACTACTGTCCAGATGTTCCTGGGATACAGACAGCACTTCCTTGCCCAGACACAACAAATAAAGCAGACTTAGTTGCTTCAGATCCTACTTCTGGTATCGTGGTTGTAAATACTCCAATTACTTTCCACTCAACTATCACAAACCAAGGTAATGCATCTAGTCTAGTTCAATTCAAAAATTTGTTTCAAACTTCAACACTACCAAACGGTGGTGGAACAATAACAAATCATCTTACAAATCTTTCACCTATACTCACAGCAGGTGGTACAGACGATACTTCTGCAAGTCTTACTTTTAGTACTATTGGTACTCACTATATCCGTGCTTGTGCGGACAAGCAAAGCCAAGGTGATGCAAATGGGGTTGTTGCTGAATCAAATGAAAATAACAACTGTAGCAATGGTTGGAATGCAATCAATGTAGTAGAACCTGTAGCTTGTTATTGGGGAAATCCAATCTATGGAGTATGTACAGGATGTGGGGCCGACAATAGTGGTGGAACTCAAACTGTAACTCAAACACAAATCGGACCATTGTATGGTGGAGCAGCTTGTACTGGCACAGGTATTTCTTCTCAATCTTGTTCTTGTGGAATCGTAGACAATACAAGCGATAACGCAGGAGTCACTATTGTTGCTCTACCTGCAAAGATTTATAAAGGAAAGACTTCAGATTTGAAATGGACATCAAGTGTTTCGTCTTGTAACATCAAAGATGGAACCGGAGTTACTGTACTAGCCGATACAGGCAGTGCAACTAGTGGTACTAAAAATGTTAGACCATTGGTGACAACTCTATATACTATATTTTGTCCTGGAGGTTTGGAAGCTTCTGCTACTGTCAAAGTTATTGATTTAAAGATTAAAGAAAATTAAAATAGGTGATTGTTTAAAACTAAAACATCCCCCGACCTTAGGTCGGGGGATGTTTTAGTTTTAACCCACATATAATAAAAATATTGTATATATAAAATATTTATTATGATATAATTTGTTGTATAAATGTTTGATATTAATTTTAGGTCAACTATATAAATATAATGAAAATTGCAAAAATTATTTTATTCATCTTCTCCTTTTTTATTTTGGGGACTCTTTCTGTAAGTGCTACAACTGTCTCAGGTAGTGTGACTGTAGTTGTCATTGTTACAAATATCCCTACAGTTACACTTCCAACAGATACTTCTGTTACGACAACAACAGCAACACTCGGAGCCACAGTTTCTTCTTTGGGTGATCCTGCTTCTATATCTGCTCGTGGTATATGTTGGGGTACAACACCTGCTCCAACTACAAATTGCTCTGCAGAAGGAGGCACTACTCTAGGTTTATTTACAAAAGCTACAACAGGACTTCCTCCCGCTACACTTATCTACTATAGAGGTTATGCAACAAATACAACAGGCACAGGGTATTCTACCGATGGAACATTTACCACAGCTACACTCACAAATCCTACAGGTACCATAACTGCTTCAAATTGTACTATTGCATTAGGAGCAAGTACTTGTCTTACAACTTTGGTATGGAGTACAACCAATCCTATAGGTACTTCAGCAGTCACAACACCAACAAATATCACAGTTGCTAGTGCTAACTCAAGTGCAGGTACAACATATATAATGCAATACAATACAAGTAGAACATTTTATCTTTACAACAACGGCATTCTATTAAGCCAAGATACAGCAACAGCTCCAGCTTGTGCTTCAGGTTCATGGAATGGCTCTCATTGTGCTCAAGCTCCTACAGTGGTCGCTCCAAATGTTTCTGGTATAACTCAATCAGCAGCAACTCTAGGTGCTATTGTGACATCACTTGGTTATCCAACTACTATTACTCGTGGTACCTGTTTTGGAACATCACCCGCTCCAACTACAAATTGCTATGCAGAAGGAGGTACTACAACTGGTTCATATTCTCATATTCGAGGACCTATGACACAAGCAAACACTTTGTACTATTACCGTGGTTATGCAACAAATGCAACTGGAACTTCTTATACAGTCGATGGTACATTTACAACATCAAGTGTCACTATTTCTGTCGTTGCTTCACCTACTACTTACAATGTTCTTCCAAGTTCAGCACCTTATATTACTTATACTCCAACTACAAATACTGGAACAACACAGTGTGAATTGTTGGATTATGCAAAAACTACAGTTCTTGCAGTATATCAATCAAGTAGCCCTATAACATCTTATGTTGTACCTTCATCAGCTGGTGCATATGGGTACTACATAAGATGTAAAAATAATTCATATCCAAGTTATATAGCAGATTCGTCTTTGATAACTATAAATGTGATCACTGTAAATATCAGCGCAACTACACCTTACAATGTAGCCCCTGGAACTAGCCTTCCTTTTACTTATGTAGCAAGTACAAATCCTGTTGCAACTGGATTTGAATGTAGATTGCTCGATAATCTATCGGCTCAAGTGTTTCCACTTGCAGGTGCGTACAAAATCACTAGTCCTATAACATATACAGTTCCAAATTCAATCGGTTCATACGGTTATTATATAAATTGTCGTAATACCACATTAAATACAGCAGTAAAAACTTCTTCATTAATTACTGTAAATACTGCATGTGCTTCTGGATCATCTTGGAGTGGGTCAGCTTGTGTGGCTCCGTCTGGTAGTATCACAGCTTCAAATTGTAATATTGCTACAAATGGGCATAGTTGTACTTCCGATATAAGCTGGAGCACAACCAATCCTATAGGTACTTCTGCAGTTACAACCCCCTCTGGTATTACTGTAGCTACAGCAAATTCAAGTTCAACTACATATCCAGTATTTTATGGTTCAAGAAATTTCTATCTTTACAACAATGCTGTTCAGCTTGGAACAACAGCAACAGCAAATGCCACCTGTACTCCTGGGGTAAATAGTTGGAATGGTACAAGTTGTGTAGTTCCTACATCAACACTCTCTTTTCCAGGTTGTACAATTCCTTTAAATAGCTCATCTTGTATGAGTACTCCAGTGACTTGGTCAATAAACAACGGCATTTCTGGAGCAACAAATTACGTTAAAAATGCAGCAGATGGTACTGATATCATAACTCCCACAACAGCAACATCTGGTTCTACCTCATATTTGCTAACTCTTACACCAAAGACATTTACTCTTAGTAACGGAGCAAGCAATATCATTAACTCTGTTTCACCCATAGCTGTCTGTGCCAATACAACACACAATAGCGGAGGAATATGTGTTATAGATGCTATCGCTGTCGACAATACAGTCTTTACAACAACCCCAGATACTATATTTAAAGGTAGAACTGCAGTTCTCGACTGGGATTCACCACTTGCAACATCATGTACTGGTGTAAATTTTAGCACCGGAGTTGGTAGTCCAACATCAGGAAGTTTGGTGGTTTCACCTATTGTGAATACTACATATACTCTAAATTGTACAAATTCAACAGGAGGAGCAAGTCTTCCAGTAACAACCAAGGTTATAACCCTACAAATCAAAGAAAATTAAGTAATCTAGACATAAATAGACGTTGGACGTCTAGACTTAGGTATTTTTTAATCCATACTACTTTCTACCCGCTATTTACTACTCTATGATCAACTTGACTTTATTCTCAAATTTGATAGTATTGAGTTCAATCGCAATTCGTATTATATTACCTATTTGGTAAGCGAATTCAATTAATTATTAATAATTTATGTTGGTAGTTTGAATAAAGTAAGTTTTCTCGTATACTTTATCCTTATTATCAACCAATAAAAATATATGGCAGCAGAGGAATTTAAAAGAGACAAGCCCCATGTTAACGTAGGTACTATTGGTCACGTCGATCACGGCAAAACTACACTAACTGCGGCTATTTTGCAGGTTTTATCACGTCAAGGTGGTGAATACGGTGCTAAAATAAAGGGAGTTGACCAAATCGACTCAGCCCCAGAAGAAAAGGCTCGTGGTATTACCATTGCTCTTTCTCACAATGAATACTGGACACCAGCACGTCACTACGCTCACATCGATGCGCCAGGACACGCTGACTACATTAAAAACATGATTACAGGTGCTGCCCAAATGGACGGAGCTATAATCGTTGTTGCTGCTACTGACGGAGTTATGCCACAAACTCGTGAGCATATTCTTCTTGCTAAGCAAGTTAACGTTCCAAAGATAATCGTATTCCTAAACAAGTGCGACATGGTAGATGATGCAGATATGCTTGAACTAGTCGAAGAAGAAGTTCGTGAACTTCTTACAAAACAAGGTTATGATGGCGCAAATGCCCCTGTAATCCGTGGTTCAGCTTTGAAAGCTCTTGAATCAGCAGACAACAATGATGATTGGTCAAAGAAAATCTTAGACCTTGTTGCAGCTCTTGATTCTTACATCCCAGTTCCAGAACGCGATGTTACAAAGCCATTCCTAATGCCTATCGAAGATATATTCTCAATCGAAGGACGTGGAACAGTTGTTACTGGTAAAATCGAACGTGGAGTTATCAATGTTGGTGAAGATGTTGAAATCGTTGGTATCAAAGATACAATGAAAACAACAGTTACCGGTATTGAAATGTTCAACAAAAATTTGAAACAAGGTATGGCAGGAGATAACGCTGGTATTCTTATTCGTGGAATAAAGAAAGAAGATGTTACTCGTGGTCAGGTTCTTGTTAAACCAGGTACAGTTACTCCTCATGCTGAATTCGAATGTGAAGTTTACATCTTGAAAAAGGAAGAAGGTGGACGTCACACACCATTCTTTACAGGATACAAACCTCAGTTTTATATCCGTACTACAGACGTTACAGGTGAATCAACTCTACCAGAAGGTGTAGAAATGGTTATGCCAGGAGATACAGTTAAACTTGTAGTTAAACTTGTAACCCCAGTTGCTCTTGAAGATACAATGCACTTTGCTATCCGTGAAGGAGGTAAGACTGTCGGTGCAGGAGTCGTAACAAAGATCATTAAATAGTTTATTTCGTTCTTTTAATTACAAACGTATGACAACAAAGAAAATTCCAAAAGAAAAAAAGGGAAAAGATGATGTAGTTGTACAACTGCGCATAAGAGTTAGAGCTTACGAGAATAAAATTCTTGACACTTCAGTCAAGCAGATTATTGATACCGCTCTACGTTATGACGCAACCATTGTAGGACCAATCCCTCTTCCAACCGAAATCAAAAAATATACTGTAAACAGAGCATCGTTTGTTTTTAAAAATGCTCGTGAACAGTTCGAAATCAGAATCCATAAACGTGTTATCGATATTTTGAACCCAAATGCTAAAACTATCGAAGCACTCACAAACCTATCACTACCATCTGGTGTTGATATCGATGTGAAAATGATGTAATTATATGAAATTTATCCTTGGAAAAAAACAGCATATGATGCAGTGCTTTCTAGAAGATGGCACCGCAGTTCCAGCAACGGTTATATCCGCTGGTCCACTTATCGTGACTCAAGTAAAAAGTCCTGATGTAGATGGATACACGGCTGTACAGGTTGCTTTTGAAGAACAAAAAACAAGCCGAGCAACAAAGGCGCATCTTGGACATGTTCTTGCTTCCCAAACTGAAAAAGAAGGAGGTGCTTTTAAACACCTACGAGAATTTCGTGATATCGAAGATATCAAAGAAGGAGACAAGATCACAGTCAGCGCTTTTGCTGTAGGTGATATCGTAATAGTTTCTGGTGTTTCAAAGAGTAAAGGATTCCAAGGTGTTGTTAAACGCCATGGTTTCCACGGAGGACCTAGAAGTCATGGACAAAAACATTCCGAACGTGAACCAGGTTCTATCGGAGGTGGTCTTCGCAACAAAGTTCCAAAAGGAATGCGCATGGGAGGACGCATGGGTGGTGACCGTATTACAGTAAAGAATCTTGAAATAATCGGAATAGATACAGAAAACAATCAATTACTCGTTAAGGGTGCGATTCCTGGACGCCGTGGAACGCTCGTAGAAATTATCGGATAATTTTATGATTAAAGAAAAAATACAAAAAACTAATAAAACTACAGCGGTCAAGAAAGTGAAAGTAGCTACAAATCTTGAAACAGAAGTTTACAACCAAAAAGGTAAATCTGTCGGCAAGCTTGCGCTTCCTGAAACAATCTTCGGCTTAAATTGGAATGCTGACCTAGTCCACCAAGTAGTAACTGCCATGCAAGCAAATGCTCGTACACCAGTTGCTCACACAAAAGACAGATCAGATGTTCGTGGAGGAGGTAGAAAGCCATGGAAACAAAAAGGTACAGGACGTGCTCGTCATGGATCTTCTCGCTCTCCTATCTGGAAAGGTGGAGGTGTTACTCATGGACCAAGAAACGAAAAAATCTACACTCAAAAAATAAACAAGAAGATGAGAATCAAAGCTCTCTTTACAGTACTTTCTGAAAAATACAGAAAAGGTCAGATTCTATTCGTAGAAGATTTGGCTCTTAAAAATATTAAAACAAAAGATGCTGTCGCAGTTATCAAAGACCTAAGCAAGGTTTCTGGTTTTGAAAAAATTACAGGTGGAAAGAAAATAAACCTATACATAACAACTCCAGCAAAAACTGACACACTAAAGAAGAGTTTTGCAAATATTAAAACAGTAGAGATTGATGAAGTAAGAAACATAAATCCTGTTGATCTACTTACTTATAGATATATTATCATTTCACAACCTACAGAAAGTATCTCTTTCTTGGGTGGTAAAATAGAAAAGAAATAATATGGCAACAACAAAAACAAAAAAGAATATAAGTAAGAATGAAGAAGCAGTTGAGAAAAAAGGAAAGACACACCCACTTATAAAAGGTGTTCGTATTACTGAAAAGTCTGCTATAGATGCTGAGCGTGGAGTTTATACTTTCAATGTTGCAACAGTTGCAAATAAAAATGAGCTTAAAAAAGCTATTAACTTTGTATACGGAGTAACACCAGAAAGAATCTCAATAACTCAGATTGCAGAAAAAAACGTAACACGTCGTGGTGTCACAAGTAAAAAACAAGGCGGAAAGAAAGCGGTCGTACATTTGAAGAAAGGAGATAAGATAACATTTGCATAATTATTATGAAAACATATAGACCTACAACTCCATCTAAGCGTCATCAAACTACGGTTTCATATCGTAATGTGTTGACTACAAGTACTCCAGAAAAATCTTTAACAAAAGGTTTCAAAAGAGCAGTTGGAAGAAATAATGCAGGACGTATCACAACTCGTCACAAAGGTGGTGGACACAAACGTCTCTACCGCGATGTTGACTTCATGTACAACAAGCACGATATTCCAGCAAAGATAACATCTATCGAATACGATCCAAACCGTAATGCATTCATCAGTTTAGTTTGCTATGCCGACGGAGAAAAGAGATATGTTATCGTTCCTAAGTCAATGAAGGTTGGAGATACTTTTATAGTTTCTTTAACAGCACCACTTGCAATAGGAAATAGACTACAGCTTAAAACAATCCCAGTTGGTACATTTGTGTACAACGTAGAGATTAAGCCTGGTAATGGTGCCAAATTGGCTCGTTCAGCAGGAGTGTTTGGGCAAGTAGTTGCCAATGACTTGGGATATACAAACATCAAAATGCCATCAAGTGAAGTTCGTAAAATTTCTGAAAACGCTTGGGCATGTATCGGAGAAGTTTCAAACTCAGAATACAAACTTCAAAACTTTGGTAAAGCAGGACGTTCTCGTTGGAAGGGTATTCGCCCAACAGTTCGTGGTACAGCCATGAACCCAGTTGACCACCCACACGGTGGAGGTGAAGGACGCCAAGGACGCGGACTACGCAGAGCTAAAAGTATGTGGGGTAAGCCAACAGGAAAGGGACAGAAAACACGTACTCCAAAAAAGTACTCAAACATGTGGATTGTCTCAAGACGCAAAGTTGGAAAAGCAAAATAAGGATTAGTAAATCCTTGTCCCATCTTCGCTCGGACATTATGAACATGATTACATGTTCATATGCTCCTCTCTCGATGTGAAAAAAACAAAACTCTATCAACAAAAAATACCCGTAAGGGTATTTTTTGTTGGGTATCAGTATTTTATATTTGCTCAATTTCAAGTTTTTCTTTTTTGTGCATCATCTCAACTATTTTCCCTCCAATAAGACTGACTTCAAAAATAGCTAAACATGGCACAAGCACAATGATTAGATTGAAGATATCTACAGTTGGAGTAATAACAGCAAGGGCTATTGTTATTATTAGATATATATATCTACGTTTTTTGGACAAAGTTTTGGTTTTAAAAAATCGAAGATAAATACCACCTGTTATAAATATTGGAACCTGAAATATAAGTGCAATAATAAGAGCCTGAGTTATAAAAAAACTAATATAACTCTCTGCAGAAATCTGGTTTTCAATACCAGGAACAACTATAGAAAAAAGAAACTTTAAACTAAATGGTATTGTTACCAAAAAAGCATAAAATAAACCTAGAATTAACAAAAAAATTGAAGTTACAAAAAATAACACTAAAAGCTTTGTTATTTTCCTTGGTAGAGCTGGAGTTATAAATGAAAACAAAGTCCATACAATAACAGGAAAAGCAATAATAATACCAGTAGTAATATCTATTTTGAAAATAAAAAATAGAGATTCGAGAGGTGAAAGAAATATAAGATGTTGCCCAGTTGCTGGTCTCAATACAAAAGCTACTATTTCCTTGTTGAAAATATGAGCTATTATTGTGCCTAATGTGATAGCACCAATAACTATAAATATTCTTTTTCTGAGCTCTCCTATATGTTCAAAAATACTTTTTTCTTCAAGTTGCTTTAGGGAATTCATTTAAATAAGATGTATTTTTACTTTTTTACAGACTCTTTTTTGTCTTCAGTAGGTTTTTCTTCATTGGCACTTTTGAAACCTTCTTTGAGTGCATTGAAAGATTGCCCTACACTTCTTGCAAGTTCTGGCAATTTATCCTTACCAAAGAATACTAGAAAAACGATAAGTATTAAAAATAATTCAGGTGTACCGAGTCCAAAAATGTTCATATATTTATATATCCAAGTTAATTATTATAAGCACATTATATTAATAATTGCTTATTTAATCAAGTAAATTGCGGAGGATATACACAGAAAATATTAGTTAATTTAAATCAATATGATATAATATATATATATTAAAATTTAAAAATATTAAAATTATATGCCAACACCACGATTACCAGTAGTAGGACAAGACAACGACGCATGGGGCGGAGTTTTAAATGAATATCTTTCTGTTTCTTTAAATGCAGATGGAACTTTAAAAGAAACTTTCCTTGTTTGTAAAGGATTTCTTACTCAGACAGGTACAGGTGCACCTTCATTTACTTCTATCAAAGATACTCTTTTGGGTACATGGGCTAGAACTGCAGTTGGTACTTATACCTTAACAAAAACAGGAGCATTTACTCTAAACAAGACTGTTCCTATTGATGATATTTATACCGACCAAGCAGGTAATCTATTTAAGATCAACCGTACAAGTGCTGATGTTATAACTCTCCTTACTTATGCCGCAGTCAATACCGCTGTACTTGCCGATAGTGTACTTTCAAACAGATATATTAATATTGAAATCTACAACTAATATGGGAGTATTTGGAAATACATTTGGAAAAGGAAACCCAGATTCTATGTTTTGTGTAGAGGCAAAAAATTTATTTGCCAGAATGACTGTTCAACCTACTTTAGCTAAAAAGATTGATTACAATCTCGATTTTATTGAGTTAAAAGCAACAGGTATTTTAAATACTATGGACTGCCTATGGTTTACTGATCTAGCTGACCAGCAGTCTTCATGTTTAAATTGGGTCAAAAATGCTCACAATTTGACCCCCATTTTATCTCCTACATTTACTGCATTTCAAGGTTTTACAGGCTCTACAACCACAGGTGCTTCAAGTAAATATTTAAAAACAAATTACAATCCTTCTACGAATGCTGTCAATTTTACTCGGGCTACCCCTTTTGTTGCAGTAAATTTACCTGTTGCAGTAGCAACAGGTGGAAAAGCCGCAATCGGTAATACTGATGTAGATGGTATTATCTTGATGCCAAACTATACCGCTACTCAAAGATACTTTAGGCTTAACTCAGGTTCATGGGGTGTTACTGTTAATTCTGGTGATGGTCATGGAATACATATACTCACAAGACCTACTGGTTTGGTGTTTCCTAATGAAAAAATATATAACTACCAAGAAGGAGTAGAAACACAAACTGGTAATGTTCTCGCAAATATATCCAATACAGAAATTTATTTATTAAATGATACTTCTCTTTCAAGACCGTACGATGGTGTTGTTTCTGCGGCTGCTATTGGTGGTGGTTTAACATATGCACAATCTGTTTTATTGACTGGGATTATGAAATCACACAAAGGAGTACATAGTACGATATCGACTTTTTTTGGAGATAGTATTACGGTAGGTACTGGGTCAACCAGTGGGGCTAATGGATATAGTACTATATTTTCGACATCACAAGGCACCATAAGAATAAACTTTGGTATATCAGGAAGAACTCTGCAATCACACCCAACAATACCTGATGGAACTTCTATTTATGAACATATTGGTGATATACCCCACTACACAAGAGGAACTAAATATTTATTTTTTGAAGCAGGTACAAACGATGCAGGAACTTTTGATGCAGTTTCTTACCCTAGTGGTACTACTAGATTTGAAACTCAATACAATGAAATAATAGCAGCTGCAAAAGCAAAAGGTTGGCCAGCCTCTAAAATAAAAATGCTAACTATTTTTAGACGCGATGATACAAAAGAAGATATATATAATGCCAAATTGGTAACTATTGCTTCCACAAATGGAGTTCAACTGTTAGATACTGGTTCTGTCTTGTCAGCAAATTCAGCAACATATATGTCTGATGCTTTGCACCCAAACGATGCAGGGCACGCAGCAATGGCAGCTTATATAAGTTCAAACATAACATAATTCTGAAACTATTTTAGTTTTTATAAAAAAATGATCTCTATTATAAATTATTTTAGAATCGATTTTGTGTTTACTATTAATGATATATTTTATATAATAAATAAATATGATGGACAAAAAAATAACAAGAAAAGATTTTATTTTATCAGTATTGTCAGTAACTGCTTTATTGGTAGCAAGTAAAGTTCCAAAAATTATAAACAATAACAAAGTTGCAAAAACTAAAGGTAACAACACCTATGGTAATTACTCTTATGGAGGCAACAGCAAAAATGCTTAATATATTTTCTAAATATAAAATATTATTTTTGGTAGTTTTTTTGTTTTTATTTTCAAATCTATCTCCTGCGTTTGCAGTTAATTACGGTGCAGGATTGCATGGGGCTGGTTTGTACGGGGCTACTTTTCCAAGTGCTCCTACTTCTTCTCCCACCGCTGGAATATACAATACAACTCAATCTATAACTCTATCTGCATCAAACAGTACTTCTATTCGTTATTCTACTAGTGGAACTCCTGCAAATTGTTCAAGCGGTACATTGTACTCTGTTCCAATTTCTATATCATATTCTCAAACTATCTATGCATTAGCTTGTGATTCTTACAACAATTCTATATCTGCAAATTTTATTTACCAAATAGATACAAATTCACCAGTTATTTCAGCAATTGCAGTTGACTCAACTTCAACTGTTACATGGACTACAGACAAACTAGCCTCAAGTATCGTTGATTACGGATTAACAGGAAGTTATGGAACTTCTACTACTGAAACAAATACATCACCTAGAGTTTTGTCTCACTCAGTCACACTTCCAAGTCTTACATCTTGTACAACATATCATTATCGTATTCGTTCAAAAGATTCCGCTTCAAATGAAGGTGTGAGTCCAGATCAAACATTTATATCTAATGGTTGTGTTGATATTGTTGTCCCTGTAACTCCTCCTGTTTCTACTAGTCATTCTGTTGGTACAACACTAGCTTTCAGAAATAAGTTTTTAGCAGATCAAAAAGCTTTAGTTTCACAAAATGCGACTACTCCTTCTGTTGTATCAAGTAATTTAAATATATCTCGTTCTTTGAAGTTAAATAAATCAGGAAGTGATGTTAAAGAATTACAAAAGTATCTAAATGCTAAAGGATATACAGTTGCTTCCCAAGGTGCTGGTTCACCAGGAAAAGAAAATACTTTCTTTGGATCTGCTACCAAAAAAGCAGTAATTCGCTTTCAGAAGGCAAACAAGCTAACTCCCGACGGTATTATAGGTCCCGCAACTATTAAAAAAATGAAGTAGCAATTGCTAAAATATTCCAAAAAATACCCTTACGGGTATTTTTTGTTGGGAATAATATTGTTTTGTTAAAAAGTATATACAGAGTATAATTTAAAAATGACTACTGACAAAAAATTACCAGAAAGAAAAAGGTTTTCAATAGTAGCTCGACTCAAAAGTGCGACTCATGCATGGCGTGGACTCGGTATTTTCATAAAAACTACTCACAATTCATGGGTTCAAATATTTTTTGGATTAATAGCCATATATCTAGGCTATATTTTGTGCATATCGAGTATTGAGTGGATTATGGTTGTATTCTCTATAGGCCTTGTTCTTGTCACTGAAGCACTAAATACAGCATTTGAGATAGATATTGACCTTACTAGTCCAAACTACCACCCTTATGCACGTGATACAAAAGATGTAGCCGCCGCCGCTGCTCTTATATCTGTTGCAGTTTCTATAATAATAGGTCTTATTATTTTTCTCCCAAAAATAATAAATAACATACACTGATTATTTGGCTACAATCTTGAATACACACATTCATGCTATGTACTAAATCCTTTGTTTGTATAGATATATATAATGTTTTTATTTTGACAGTCTGTAGGGTTGACTTTATTATTACATTTGCTAATATAGACCCACGAGCTCAAACTGAGCTTATTTATATTTATACAATATGACAAGATCACTAAAAAAAGGACCATACGTAGATGAAAGGCTATTAAAAAAAATAGCTGGCAAAAAGCCTATTGAAACAGGTATGATTAAAACCTGGTCAAGAGCATGCCAGATATCCCCAGAAATGGTTGGATTCGTGTTTGGTGTTCACAACGGCAAGACACACGTAGAAGTATTGGTTGGTGAAGATATGGTTGGCCACAGACTTGGAGAATTCTCACTTACACGCAAATTTGTCAGACACGGAGGTAAGATGCAGAAAGAACTAGAACAGAAAAAGAAAGAGGCCGAAATAACAGCATCCAAATCAGCTAAAGCCGCTGTTGATTCGAAGAAAAAATAATTTAGATATATGAAAGCATTTTTAAAAAACTACAGACAGTCACCACGCAAGGTTCGCCTTGTAGCGGAGCTAATCAAAAGCAAAAGGGTTGCTGATGCAATTGTGATACTTGATACTCTTTCAAAAAGAGCTTCAGGTCCAGTTCAGACACTACTAGCTTCAGCCGTAGCTAACGCTAAACAAGCTGGAATCCCAATAGAAGGTCTTTTTGTTGATAACGTTACTGTAAACAAGGGTATAGTTATGAAACGCAGTATGCCTCGTGCTCGTGGAAGTGCTTCACGCATAAACAAGCGTACTAGTCATGTATTGCTAACTCTCTCACAAACAGGCTTTAAAAGTAAGAAAGAAAAAGCTGCAGAGAAAATAGTAAAGGTAGTAAAGACAGAAAAGAAAGCAACAAAACCAGCAGTTAAAAAGTCGTCAACAACTAAAAAAGAAGAAGCTAAAGCTTAATAAATATTTATGTCAAAAGTTGTCCATCCATATGCTCATAGACTAGTAACTCTCCGTGATTGGAAATCACGTTGGTTTGCTGATAAAAATTACAAGACTCTTTTACAGAGTGATGTAGTTATTCGTGAATTTTTAATAAAAAAGTTACGTGGTTTTTATATTTCTCGCGTAGAAATAGAACGCAGTGTTAAAGCTACTAGAATCATGGTTTACACATCACGCCCAGGTATGATTATCGGACGTTCAGGTGAAGGTGTTACTAAACTAAAATCAGAAATGGTTGCAGCTTTAAACAGAAAAGGTATAGCTATTCCTGAAGATTTCAAATTTGATATTATAGAAGTTACAAATCCTGATGCAGATGCAGCTATCGTAGCTTGTTCTATTGCTGAAGGTCTAGAAAAGCGTTTACCTTACCGTCGCGTTATAAAGCAATCAATCGAAAAGATAATGACAGCTCGTGGAGTAAAGGGTGCACGTATATATCTAGGAGGACGTTTAGGTGGAGCAGAAATCGCTCGCAGTGAACAGATCAAACGTGGTTCTATTCCTCTTCAGACTTTCCGCGCCGATGTTGATTTTGCTCGTGAGAAAGCTCATATGAGTTTTGGAGATATTGGTATCAAGGTCTGGATATACCGTGGAGAAGTTTTTTCCGCACCAGCAGCATCTGCTACAAGTAGAAACGATAAAACAAATTAATTAATTTATATGTTAACACCCAAAAAAGTAAAATTTAGAAAATGGCAAACAAGTCGTACTGATATGACTAAGGTTACTCCTGATACACGTGGTATCACTGTTGCTTTTGGTTCATTTGGCTTGAAAGCTACTTCAGGTGGACGTGTCCGTTCAAATCAAATAGAAGCAGCTCGTAAAGTTACTTCAAGAACACTAGGAAAGACAGGCCGTATGTGGATTAGAGTTTTTCCAGACAGACCTTTTACTGCTAAACCAGCAGAAGTAGGAATGGGAAAAGGTAAAGGTGATCCACAAGGATATTGTTTAGATGTTCGTCCAGGTAGAGTATTGTTTGAAGTAGACGGAGTTACAGAAGCTGTAGCTAAAGAAGCTCTTCGCAAAGCAGGAACAAAGTTGCCCGTAACTACTCGTATAGTTGCTAGATAATAAAAATTTTATGGATACAAAAATACAAAAATTAAATAAAGTTTTGAAAGGTAAAGTTACTTCTGATAAAATGGATAAAACCGTTGTTGTTGAAGTTACTCGCTTTGTTGAACACAAGAAATACGGAAAACGCATAAAGAAAACAAAAAAGTACAAAGCCCACGATGAAACAAACAGTAAGAAGATAGGTGATGTGGTCGAGATAGAGGAAACTAAACCCATATCAAAAGATAAGCATTTTAAAGTAATTAAGTAAGTAGTAAGTAGCAGGTAGTAGTTAGCAAGGAATAAAATCTTTTCTACATACTACATACTACTTATAACTTACTACTTAAATATATGATTCAAGATGGAACAGTAGTAAATATAACAGACAACGCCGGTGGTAAAATCGGAAAGGTTTTCAAAGTACTTGGATCCTCAAAACGTCGTTATGCTGGTATCGGAGACAGAGTTATCATTTCAGTAAAAGTTGCAGAACCTAGAAAATTAATTAAGAAAAAGGATGTTTGTCAGGCCGTAGTAGTACGAACCGTGAAGTCATATCGCCGTAAAGATGGTTCTTATATTCGTTTCGATGATAATGCAGTTGTTATTTTAGAAAAAGATAAGTTAGATCCTAAAGGAGGTCGTGTTTTTGGTCCTATTCCAAGAGAACTTGCTGAACGTGGTTACCAAAAAATTATTTCATTAGCCCAAGAAGTTATATAATTTTATGAAAATAAAGAAAGGAGACAATGTAATAGTTATAACAGGTAGCAATAAAGGCAAGAAAGGCAAAGTTTTAAAAGCTATGCCATCTGAAAACAAAGTTATTGTTGAAGGTGTAAATATGAGAAAGAAAGCTCACAAAGCTAGAAACAAGGGCGATGTAAGTCAGATGCTTGAAATAGCAATGCCAATACATGTATCAAACGTTGCTAAAAAAGACTAAAGTAATTACGAATTAATAATTACGAATTTAAAATAAAATGGAAACAGTTAAACAAAAAGAAAAAAAAGCATATAGTACACTAAAACCAAAATATGGTTACAAAAACATAATGGCTTCACCTCGTTTGGTGAAGGTAGTTGTTGCTAGTGGAACAGGCTCAGGACTAAGACGAAACAAAGATCACAACAAACTAGTTCTAGAAAGAATAGCAAAGATTACTGGTCAAAAGCCTGCAACTAAAAGTGCAAAGAAATCTATTGCTAGTTTCAAAACTCGTATTGGAGACCCAGTAGGTGTCATGGTGACACTTCGTGGAGCTCGCATGTATGGATTCTTGGATAAGCTTATAAATGTTGCAATTCCTCGTACAAAAGACTTCCGTGGTATTGAAAGAAAAATAGTAGATAATATCGGAAACCTAACAATGAGTATCAAGGAACACACAATATTCCCTGAAACAGGTGATGAAGAATTAAAAGATGTGTTTGGTCTTGCTGTAACAATAGTTACTACTGCAAAATCAAAGCCAGAAGCAACTGAATTCTTTGAAATTATAGGTATCCCATTCAAAAAATAATAGTTAGTAACTAGATACTAGAAGTTGGTAACTAGAAAAATAAAAAATACGATTTAAAAATCCCCACAAGGGGATTTTTATTTTGTACATTTATATTTTTGGCGTTATTCTAGACATTGTACACCTCTAACCAAAGAGATATCAGACGTCTAGAATAGTATATATATTATTTAGAATTATAAAATAATGTATATATTATCAATCTAATATAGATATATATTAATATTCATATAAATAGTTGACTTATATATATCTATCTGATAGTATAGGGGGACATGAGTTTTAGATCCGTTTGTCTCCTTAAGGGATTAAATACCTTTAAGAAAATAAACGAGATATCGTACTCATGACTAGCTGCTAGTATCTAGCCCCTAGAAGCTAATTATTTATATATGGCAAAAAAATCAGTAACAGCAAGACATTTAAAGAAGTCAAAGTTTACAACACGAGAAACAAATCGATGTTTTCGTTGTTCCCGCGGACATGCTTATATGAGAGATTTCGGTCTATGCCGTATTTGTTTCCGTGAGCTTGCCAACGAAGGTATGCTTCCAGGAGTAAGAAAGTCATCTTGGTAGTCTAATCTAGCAATCAGTCGGTAGTAAGAAGCAATAAATTTAAACAATAAAAATATGGATCAAATAGCAAACATGATGAATATGATAAAGAACGCAGGTCGTGCAAAGCACGAGTTTGTTGTTGTTCCTCATTCAAAAATTAAATTTTCTATAGCAGAATGCCTAGTAAGTGAAGGTTATCTTAAGAGTGCTACAAAGAAAACAAAAAAAGGTTTTCCTATATTAGAAGTAGGCTTAGTATATGCAGAAGACGGTACACCAAAGATTACTTCAGTAGATCGTATTTCAAAATCATCAAACCGTGTTTACAGAGGTGTTAAGGATATAAAAAGAAGTTACGGACTTACAGTTATTTCAACACCAAAAGGAATTTTAACAGACAAACAAGCACGTAAAGAAATGGTCGGAGGAGAAGTATTGTTTAAAATATTTTAATTTATATATATGAGTAGAGTTGGAAAACAAACAGTTATAATCCCCGCAGGAACAGAAGCAAAACTTTCTGGAACTATTTTCAGTGTTAAAGGACCAAAAGGTTCACTTACACGTGATTTTCCAGGTCTAGTAACTTTGCATATAAATGGCAACGAAATCACTTTCACTCCAAACAAAGAAAATGACCGTACAGTAAATTCACTATGGGGTACATATGCTTCACATGTTAAAAACATGGTGATAGGAGTAAATGAAGGTTATACAAAAAAGCTTATCCTAGAAGGAGTTGGTTTCAAATCAGAAGTTGCAGGAAATTCTCTAAATCTAGCATTAGGTTTTTCTCACCCAGTTAAGATAACAATCCCTGAAGGTCTTACAGTTACTGCAGAAAAGAACAATGTAACAGTTACAGGTATAGACAAAGAGTTGGTTGGTGCATTTACAGCTACAGTTAGAGCTTACAAGAAACCAGAACCATACAAGGGTAAGGGATTCCGTTACTCAGATGAAGTTATTCGTCGCAAGCAAGGTAAGAAAGCAGCATAAATTAGCTTCTAGGAACTAGCAAATAGGTACTAGAATAATAAATAATAAAATGATTAATAAAAAAGTAGAAAAAAGAATAAGACTAAAGAAAAAAATCAGAGCAAAGATTTCAGGTACTGCAGAATGTCCTCGTCTTTCTGTTTTCCGCTCAAACAATTTTATTTATGCTCAGATTATTGATGATGTAAATCAAGTTACTCTTGCTTCTGCTTCAGATATAAAAGTTAAATCAGGTACAAAATCAGATAGATCCAAAGCAGTAGGAGAAGAAGTTGCAAAGAAAGCTATTGCAAAAGGTGTTAAAACTTGCGTATTCGATCGTAACGGTTTTAAATATACAGGAAGAGTTAAAGCACTCGCAGATTCTGCTCGTGTCGCAGGTCTTAAATTTTAATATAAAAATATATGGATACAGCTAAACCAAAACAGAATACAAGTACAAGTAGAACTTTCAGTAAGCCAGCTTATGGTGCAAAGAGAGAAGGTAGTGATACACGTCGTCCACGTCCATCTTTTGAACGTCCAAAGCCAGAATTCGATCAGAAAATGGTTTCTATTCGTCGCGTAACCCGTGTTGTTGCTGGAGGACGTCGTATGACATTTGCTGTAGCTATAGCTATTGGAGATAAAAAAGGTTCAATAGGTCTTGGTACAGGAAAGGGAGTAGATACTGCTATCGCTATAACAAAAGCTCTTCGCCAAGCAAAAAAGAACATGTTCAAAATAAAGACTACAAAAGAAATGTCTATTGCTCATGAAGTTTCTTCAAAATTCTCAAGTTCAGTATTAACAATCATGCCAAACCACGGTAAAGGTTTAGTTTCAGGAAGTACTGTTCGTGATATGTTGATTTTAGGAGGTATAAAAAACGTAACTGCTAAACTTCATTCAGGTAGTAAAAATAAACTAAACAACGCACGTGTCGCTTATAAGACTCTTTATATGCTTAGAGACAAAGGTACAGCTGTAAAGTCAGTTCCTTTCGTAGCTGAATCAGTTAAAGAAGAAACTAAGGAAGAAGTTAAATAAATTTAAATTATATGCAATTAGATACACTAAAAAGAAAGACTCCCAATAAAAAGGCTCAACAAGTTGGTCGTGGAGGTACACGTGGTAAGACAGCAGGCCGTGGAGGAAAAGGTCAGACAGCCCGCGCTGGTAATAAGCGTCGTCCACAAATCCGTGATATCATAAAGAAACTTCCAAAACTTAGAGGATACCGTTTCAATTCTCCTTCTATTAAATCAACACCAGTAAATGTATCATCTCTAAACATATTTGAAATAGGAGCAAATGTTACTCCAGAATCATTGTTTGAAATGAAACTTGTTCGCCGTGTAGGTGGAGTAGTTCCTAGTGTTAAAATTTTAGCAAAAGGAGAAATAACTAAAAAAGTTTCAGTAACTGGTTGTACCGTATCTCTAGCAGCTCGCGAAAAGATAGAAAAAGCTGGTGGAAGTGTAAAATAATTAATTATGGAAATTGTTTGGGATAAAATTAAAGCAATATTTACAGATAAAACCTTGAGAAATAGGGTTTTGTTTGTTTTTGCATCTTTGGCAGTATTCCGAATATTATCTACTATTCCAATTCCTGGAGTAGATAGTTTTAAACTTCAAAATTTTCTAAGTAACAATCAATTTGCTGGTGTTCTAAACATGTTTTCAGGTGGAGGACTTTCAACTCTTTCTATTATAATGCTTGGAGTAGGACCATATATTACATCTTCTATTATAATGCAACTTTTGACTATTATGTCACCTAGACTAAAGGCTATGTATCAAGAAGATGGAGAGATAGGACGTAAAAAGTTTACTCAACTTAGTAGAATGATAACTATTCCTTTGGCAGTAGTTCAAGGTTTAGCACTTCTAATTCTGCTTCGCCGTCAGGGTATCATGACAGATGTTTCATCATTTGGTTTACTTACAAACCTTTCAGTTATAGTAGCTGGTTCTATGCTTCTAATGTGGATAGGTGAACTTGTCTCAGAATTCGGTATCGGTAATGGTGTTTCACTAATAATCTTTGCTGGAATAGTATCAAAAATTCCACAAGAAGCTGCGCAATTCTTTTTTACTTTCAATATCGCAAACTTACCAGTTTATATTCTATTTTTAGCTACTGGATTGTTTATAGTTGCTGGTGTTGTTGTTGTTACAGAAGCAGAAAGACCAATACCTGTAACTTATGCAAAACAAGTTCGTGGAGATCATGTTTCAGGTGGTACTCAAACATACCTTCCACTTCGTGTTAACCAAGCAGGAGTTATTCCAATAATTTTTGCTCTTTCAATATTGATGTTCCCACAATTGATTGGTAATTTCCTAGCAGGAATGACCAATGGAACTCTACTTGCTATATCAAGAGGATTACTATGGTTTGTACAAAATACATGGTTGTATTCTCTTTTCTATTTTATATTTGTATTTTTGTTTACATATTTCTATACAGCTGTTACTTTTGATCCAGAACAAGTAGCAACTAACTTACAAAAAAACGGAGCATTTGTACCAGGAATTCGCCCGGGTGATGCAACAAGAGATTATATTTCAAAAATATTAAATCGTACAACTATGATGGGTGCTGTGTTCTTAGGTTTGATAGCAGTTATACCTCTTATAATAAAAGCAATAACTGGTATCACCGCTTTTGCAATCGGGGGAACAGCATTATTGATTGTTGTGTCTGTGGTTTTAGATTTAATAAAAAAAGTAGAAGCGCAGCTGTCGATGAGAGAGTATTAAAAAAGACCCTATAATTCGGGTCTTTTTTTATGTTTAATTAATTTAGTATATAATAAAATAATATGAATTTAAATATAAATTTAACAATGAATAAAACTAAAACATTAATTTTTGTAGGACGATCTGGCTCTGGCAAAGGAACTCAAATCGAATTACTAAAAAATTTATTTGCATCAAAATATGAAGGTACTGAAATAAAGTTGATTGCTATGGGTGATATATTTCGCGCCTTTTTTAAGGAGTCTGGTTATGTACAAGATATTGCTCGTGATATAAGTATGAAACAAGGAAAGTTTCAGCCTGACTTTATTACCGATGCACTGTTTGTGCGTAATACAATAAATATTTTAGATGAAAATTCAATATTATTTTTTGATGGATATCCACGCAATATAAATCAGCTCGAAATAATGAGAGAACTACTAAACTATGTTAATCGTGGAAAACCAATTGTTTTAAATATTGAAGTATCTAGAGAAAGTGTAAAAACTAGAATGCTTTCTCGTGGAAGAGGAGATGACAATGATAGCGCTATAAATAGTAGACTAGATGAATATGATAAATATATATTACCAATGTTGGAAGTTTTAAAAACTGATTCATCCTTTGATTATATTGAGATAAAAGGAGAAGGTAAAATAGAAGAAATACACGCCGATATTATAAATAAAATTAACCCATATCTTTCATAACATATGCAAAACAAAGAACCAATAATTATATCTCTAGGAGGGTCAATGGTTGTACCAGATTTACCAAATCCTTCATTTATAAATAAGTTTAGGGATTTAATTTTAGGTTGGATAGAAAACAATAATAAAAGATTTTTTATTATTGTTGGAGGTGGAAAAACTTGTCGTAGATACCAAGATGCACTTAGTCATACCATAGAAGCTACCACAGAAGATCTTGATTGGATTGGTATTTATTCTACTCATTTAAATGCTCAATTATTGAGATTGTCATTTAGCAAAAAAGCTTATCATGATATCGTTACTGACCCAGCTGTGATCTCTTCTATTTCTGACAATGTTATAGTAGGAGCAGGTTGGGAGCCAGGATGCTCTACTGACATGGATGCAGTTCTCACTGCTGAAAAATTAAACGCAAAAAAGATAATCAATATTTCAAACATTGATTATATATATGATACAGATCCAAAGATACATCCAAATGCAAAGAAATTTGAAAATCTAACTTGGGATGAATACCGTTCACTTATTACATTTGAATGGAAAGCAGGTTTGAATTCTCCTTTTGATCCTATTGCTTCAAAGAGAGCACAAGAGTTGGGAATAGAAGTATATTTTATTTCAGGTAATGATTTAGAAAGTTTAGAAAATTGCATAAATAATCTTCCTTTTGTTGGAACAACAATAAAATAAATATATACAATTTGCTTATATTTATTATTTATTCTAATATCTTCATATATGTCAGTAATAATAAAAACACAAAAACAAATAGATATTATAAGAGAAGGTGGTAAAATACTTGCAAAAGTTTTAGCTAAAACAGCCAAAAAGGCACAGCCTGGTATTTCTACTTTTGAACTTGATAAATACGCACATGACCTCATAAAAGCTGAGGGTGGTATTCCCGCATTTCTTCACTATATACCAGAGGGTATGGATATAGCCTTCCCAGCATCTATTTGTATTTCAGTAAACAATGCTATTGTTCATGGTATTCCTAGCAAAAATGAGATTCTTAAAGCAGGTGATATTGTTTCACTTGACCTTGGTTTAAAACATAAAGGTCTTTTTACTGACCATGCTGTAACAGTTGCAGTAGGTGTAGTATCTAAAAAAGACAAAAAATTAATAGAAGATACAAAGAAGGCGTTAGAAGTTGGTATTATGGCAGCACGCGGAGGAAATACAGTTGGAGATATAGGTCATGCAATTGAATCATTTGTAAATAAAAGATACGGTATCGTTAGAGAACTTTCTGGTCATGGTGTTGGAGTAAAAATCCATGAGGACCCATATATTCCAAACTATGGTAAAGCAGGTAAGGGACAAAAATTAATTCCTGGAATGATTATTGCTATTGAACCAATGTTAAATCTTGGTAGTGACCATATTATAAGCATGGATGATGGTTATACTATAAAAACTGCAGACGGAAAGCGAAGTGCTCACTTTGAACATACTCTTCTTATTACAGAAGGCGATGCTGAAGTTTTGACTATAATTTAACCTATAGTAATTAAAACTAAAATAGTTTTTGAGAAATGCATTGCGGAAGTCGTCGGACTGAGCATAACAAAAATTCAGCAGAATTTTATGCGCGGATTCTGAGAAGAGATATTTTGTTTGTAATTATTTTTTTAGAGATTATTTTTTGTCTTTGTTCTTGTAAAAATCTTTAATATCTCTTCTCAGAGGGTACACCAATTTTCTGGTGAAAATTCGTTCAGTGTTCGCGCCGCCGCGCTCACAAGCCCCTCTGATAAGAATATTAAAGATTTTTATTACATATTTATTATTTTGTTATGATATAATGAATACATATGGAAGGATTTAATCTAAATAATGCACCGAAATTCAAAACCCCACAAGAAGAGTTAGATTTTTTACGTGCTCATATAGCGGAGCGCGAAAAAACTCTAAATACCGAAGGGCAAGAAGTAGGCAAAGAACAGCTCGCTCATGATGTTATTTCTGAATACAGAAAACACGAACCCGAAGATATTATGCACAAAAGTGCTCTTCTCAAAAATGAAGAAGTAGAGAGTCTTATCTTGAGACTTAAGCCAGAATCTCACGACAGCAAGATGGAAGAAATGCTCGGAATTTTATTAGAAAAGGGGATAATAAATACTCTATCAGTTATTAGTAGAATGAATAATCCCCACCTAGATGACGATTTCCACCGTTTCGTTGTTCAATATTTATATAGTACACACAAGGTTCCAGGATTAAAAGAAAATACACCTCTTTTTAAGTCATTGGATATGAAGCTTTTTGAAATAACTCTCCCAGATATGAATGATAGTGAGTCTTCAAAAAAAGGTTTAAAAGAATTACTTGGTGCCATGGAACAGTTTTATGCTGGCATGCATTCAGTTGGAGAAGGACGCGAAAACTTTAATAGAAATCATTTTACATTAGAGATTGCACTTTCTGAAGGTAGTGATCATTTTGTTTTTTATACTGCAGTCCCAAATCATAAAGCAGATCTATTTGAGAAACAATTATTTGGAGTTCATCCAAATGCCAAAATAGTAGAAGTACCAGATGACTACAATATTTTTTCTGAAAATGGTTTTATTTCTGCATCTTTTGCTTCTCTTGCACATCACAAGGTGTACCCCATAAAAACATACGATACACTAGACCATGACCCATTAAATATTATTTTGAATATTTTTTCAAAACTCAAAAAAATGGGTGAAGGTGCATCTATTCAATTTACTATATGTCCAGAAGACGATGAGATAATAAAAGAATTCCATACTATTTTATTAGATGTAAAAGATGGTATGTCTGTACGTACTGCTAGTAGTGTAACCCGCCAAGTAGCAAAAGAATTTAAAAGCTTAGCAAGCGAGCTTATCTTTGGTGTGTCTAAAAAGAAAGAAGATAAAAAAGTAAATGAAAAAGCTGTCACAAATATTACTGAAAAAATGAAGAGTACTATTATGGCTACAAATATCCGTATAATAGCTTCAGCAGAAAATGCTACTAGGTCAAAGCAGATACTGTCCGATATAGAATCATCCTTCAACCAATTTACAGAAGCTGACCGCAATGGATTTGATTTTAATCATCCTCAGGGATTAAACTTATCAAAACTCATACACGATTTTTCTTATAGAATGTTTTCAAATGAATATTCTATGCCTCTAAATCTAAAAGAATTAGCTACTATTTTTCATTTCCCTTACGGAATTATTTCTTCACAGTTAAAACAAGCAAAGTCTGGTATCGCGCCAGCTCCTATGGAAATGGGAAATCAAGGTATTGTTTTGGGCGTAAATAGCTATCGTGGCATAGATACAGAAATACGTATGGCACAAGAAGACAGAGTCCGCCATATGTATGTTATAGGTCAGACTGGTACTGGTAAAACAAATATTTTGCTCAATATGATTACTCAAGATATCCAAAATGGAGATGGAGTTTGTTATATAGATCCTCATGGAACTGATATTCAGACTATACTAGCACGTATACCAAAAGATCGCATAGATGATGTTATATACTTCGACCCAGCCTACACAGCTCGCCCTATGGGGCTCAATATGCTCGAATACGACGTACGGTATCCAGAGCAAAAGACCTTTGTTGTAAATGAACTGATGAGTATTTTCAATAAGCTTTTTGATATGAAAACTTCAGGCGGACCAATGTTTGAGCAATACTTCAAAAACTCAGCTTTTCTTGTTATGGAACACCCAGAAAGTGGTTCTACTTTACTTGAAATAGGACGAGTTCTTTCAGATAAAGCATTTCGCGATATGAAACTTTCTTATTGTAAAAACCCAATCATTTCACAGTTTTGGAAAAGTGCCGAGCAAACAACCGGAGATCAATCTATAGCAAACTTTGTACCATACATAACTTCCAAGTTTGATAATTTTATTTCAAACGATATTATGCGCCCAGTTGTTTTGCAAGAAAAATCAGTTTTCAATTTTAGAGAAATAATGGATAATAAAAAAATCCTTTTAGTAAATCTTTCAAAAGGAAGACTTGGTGAAATGAATGCAAATCTTATAGGTTTGTTGATCGTAGGCAAGATTCAAATGGCTGCTCTTTCTCGCGTAGATATGTATGGACAAAAGATGAATGATTTTTATCTTTATATAGATGAATTCCAAAACGTAACTACTGATTCCATATCATCAATTTTATCTGAAGCTCGTAAATATCGACTTTCTTTAACTATTGCCCACCAATATATATCACAGCTAGAAGAGGGTATAAAGAATGCTGTTTTTGGAAACGTTGGGTCAATGGCAGTGTTTAGAGTTAGTGCCGAAGATGCTCAATTCCTAGAGAGTAAATTTAAACCCACATTTATGGCATCAGATATTATGAAATTAGATAACTACAATGCCTATCTCAGTATGTTGGTAAATGGTCAGCCTACAAAACCATTTAATATCAAAACAATAGCTCCAGTAGAAGGAAACTCAATGGTAGTAGATCAAATAAAACAATTATCTTATTTAAAATACGGTCGTGACCGTGCCGAAGTAGAAGATGAAATAATGGCAAAATATAAATTATAATAAAACAAATACAGTCTAAATTTATTTAGACTGTATTTGTTTAGGAGTGATATTTCTGATACAATACCCTTATTATTCAATAATATAATACAAAATATATGGAACCAGTACACGAAAAAACACTTATTATAATCAAGCCAGATGCAGTTCAACGCAATCTGGTAGGAGAGATAATCAGTCGCATAGAAAAGAAAGGACTAAAGATAATAGGTATTAAAATGATGAGTATAAGTGATACTATTTTAGAGGAACATTATTCTCACATAAAAGACAAACCATTTTTCCCAGGTATACGTGATTTCATGAAATCATGCCCTGTAGTAGTAATGGCAGTTGAAGGTGTAAATTCAGTATCAGCTTTACGTTTATTGGTTGGACCTACAAAAGCTTGGGAGGCAAATGCAGGTACAATACGTGGAGATTTCTCACTATCTACACAATCAAACATTGTTCACGCTTCTGATTCAATAGAAAATGGAGAAATAGAAGTAAATCGCTTTTTTGATTCACCAGAAATATTTTCTTACAATAAAATTGACGCAGATTTTATTTACGCAGAACACAAAAAATAATACATTAAAAAAACCTCCCTTGGGAGGTTTTTTTAATGTATTATTTTTTATATTTATAATTTTTAATATAAAATAATTCAAAATATAATTTGAAATGTTGTCAAAAGTGTGCTCTTTCATAAAAATATCTTGCAGAGTTATGCGTGAGGAGTATAATACATGAAGGATTATTTGATATGTGTTACCTAGAACAATTTTTTAGGGGATATAGAGTTTTGAAACAGTGCTGTATACAAATTATGTTAACAAATCTATTTCATCCGTTGTCCCACTTAGCTTTATGCTACGGTAATACAAGTTTAGATAGTCCTAATAAACAATTCTTTCATTAATTTGAAAGGATTTTTTATTTTATGATAGCTGCAATTATAAATAGTCTATCCAGAGGGACTTTTGAGCGCGTCGGCACGAAAACTGAATGAATTTATACCAAGAAATTCGTGTACCCTCTGGGGAGAGCTATTTAAAATTGCAGCTTATAATTTTTTTCTAAATTATATTAATAAAAAAGTCCTCGGATCTCCTCGCTGAATTCTTTTGGAAGCTCGGCCAGACATTTTTTATTAATATGATTTATGAAAAATTGAAAACTAATTTAAATTCCACTTTAAACATATATAATGTATAATAGAGAGTATATGGCTAATGAAAAAAATTTAAAAATCACATTTTGTTCAGGTGCAGGTACCGTTACTGGGGCCAATTTTTTACTAGAAGGAAACGAAAAGAAATTTTTGATAGACTGTGGTTTAATACAGGGAGAAAAGCTTGCAGATGATATGAACTGGGTCAAATTTCCTTATGACGTGGCATCTATTGATATTCTTTTTATTACACATGCTCACATAGATCACATAGGTCGTATTCCAAAACTTATAAGTGAAGGATTCAATGGTAGAATCATCTCAACCGTTCCAACTAAAGACCTAACAGAAGTAATGCTAGCAGATACTGCCCATATACTATCTCGTGATATAGAGCATGAACTTGATAAAATATACACAGCTGAAAATGTTAAAAAAGCTCTAAGTTTGTGGGAAACATTGGAGTATGGTCAGAAGTTAAATGTTGATCATGGTTTTCAGTTTTCTTTTAAAGACGCAGGACATATTCTTGGGTCAGGCATGTTGGAAATAATTTATAATGATAAAAAAATAGTTTTCACAGGTGACCTTGGCAATTCTCCTTCACCACTACTCCCTGATACCGCAGTTATAAATGATGCTGACTATTTAATAATGGAATCTTGTTATGGTGACCGTAATCACGAACACCGCCAAGAAAGAAAGATAAAACTTGCAGAAGTTATGAATGATAATTATAACCGCAAGGGAACTCTTATTATCCCTACTTTTTCTCTTGAGAGAACTCAAGAATTGCTTTATGAGATGGATACAATGTTACAAAACAAACAAATACCAGAAATGCCAGTATTTTTGGACTCTCCACTTTCTATAAAATTAACAGATGTATATTTAAAGTATGACAAATATTTTAATGAAACTGCCAAAAAAATAATCGCAGGAGGAGACAAGTTATTTACCTTCCCAGGTCTTAAAGAAACTGTAGATACAGATGAATCAAAAGCTATATTGCATGTTCCTTCACCTAAAATAATCATTGCAGGAAGTGGTATGTCAAACGGAGGACGTATTCTACATCATGAAGTAAATTATCTTCCAAACAAAAATGATACTATTCTTCTGACAGGTTATCAGTCTTTTGGTACACTTGGGCGTCTTATCGTAGATGGTGTTAAAAAGGTTCATATCATGGGACAGGAAGTAAAAATACATGCAAAAGTAGCAATGATTAGTGGTTATTCTGGACACAAGGATTCTGATAACCTTATAGCTTTTGTAGAAAAAACAGCCAAAACTGTAAAAAAAGTTTTTGTTGTTATGGGAGAACCAAAATCAGCAATGTTCTTATCTCAAAAACTTAGAGACAACCTTGGTGTAAAATCATTTGTCCCTATGGCAGGAGAGTCTATAAATATAGAGTGTTAATCAAATAAAAAAACTCCCCATAAAGGGGAGTTTTTTTATTTGATTTATATACTTTTTACTATACGAGCAAATGTTTCTGGATTTTTTTGAGCTAGGTCTGATAGGATTTTTCGGTCGATAGTAATATTCTTCTTTTTTAAACCATCTATGAATTTACTGTATGAAATTCCAAGTGGACGAACAGCAGCATTGATACGAGTAGTCCATAGACTTCTTGCATCTGCTTTCTTGTCTTTTCTGTGTGCGAATGAATAGTTACCTGCGTGTTTTAAAGCTTCTTTAGCTTGTGCTACTTTTGTACTACGTCCAAAACGGAAGCCTTTTGTTTGAGCAAGTATATTCTTTCGTCTTTTGTGTTTAATTGTTCCTCTTTTTACTCTTGTCATATGATTAGTTTCTAGTAACTAGTTTTTAGTGGCTAGGAATTTATTAATTTTTTGTAATTTAATTCTTAATTCTTAATTCTTAATTCGTAATTATTAATTACTATTAAGCGTTTGGCAAATAAGTTCTTGTAACTTTGTTTGAAAAATTTTGTGTATTCATCTTTCTTCCTCCTAGTTGCTTTGTTCTTGATTGTTTTGCATTGAAGTGGTTGAAACCAGGTGCACGAGATAAGATTTTACCATTCTTGGTAACTTTTAAACGCTTTGTTAATGATTTATTTGTTTTGATGCTCATAAATTTATTCTATGGTTTTTGATATTGGGGCAATTATAACTCCTTTATCTTTTTCTATTGTAATGGTTGGACCTTTTGGACCCTTTTTATAATCTTCTGCTATCTTATAATTTTCTGTGATAAGGTGAAGCACACGATCTAGGCGCTCTTTTAAGAACGCATCTGGCATATACTTAGAACGTCCTGATAAAAATAGTTCTACTTTAATGCGATGACCTTCTTTAAGCCATTCGGAAGCTTTTCTTGCCTTTAATGCGAGGTCATTGTCTCCAGTACCAATCTTTATTTGAATAGCTTTGGTTTCTGTAGTTTTTGCACCTGCTTTGGCTTTCTTTAACTTCTTATTTTGTTCGTATTTGTACTTGCCGTATTCTGCTATTTTTACTATTGGAGGCTTAGTATTGGGAGAAATTTCAATCAAATCAAGACCCAGGGCATTTGCTTGAGCTAAAGCTTCTTTAATACTCAAAACACCTAGATTGACTCCTTCGTTTGAGATTACACGAACCTCTGAAGCTCTTATTTGATTGTTTATTCTTTCTCTCAATGTGTGTATCCGATAGAAATAAATAGATTACCTACCTAAATGGAATATTATCACATATATGATAATATGGCAATATGTATGACAAGTTTAAAATAGTTTATAAAAAACGCGGGCAAACACCACTCGAATGCATAAATGAACTCAAAAAAACAAACGAGAACCTACTTCACCTACCTCTCACTTATGCTGGCCGACTAGACCCACTCGCTGAAGGAGTATTGGTTATTCTTATAGGTGACGAGTGTTTAAAAAAAGATGAATATTTGAATCTAACCAAAGAGTACGAGACTACAATATTGTTTGGTTTTGCAACTGATACTTATGATTTGATGGGGCTTGTCACTTCATCATCAGACCAATTTTTAGATTCTCAGATAAAGGGGGAAGAGGGTCAAGACCATGAAAATAAGTCTGCAGATTTCGTTCCTCCGTTTGCTGAAGCTATAAATAAAATGCTTCCCCAATTTACTGGCCGTATCAAACAATCATATCCACCATACTCATCTAGAACAGTAAATGGTAAACCTTTGTATACATGGGCTCGTGAAGGAAAGCTAGGGGAGATAATTATTCCATCACATGATGTATTTGTAGAAAGCATAGACATCATAGGCAAAGGATATATTTCTGGGGAAGATTTTTTGAATAAGATAAAAAACGATATAGCATTAGTAAATGGAGATTTTCGCCAGGCAGAAATTATCGAACAATGGAAAAATATATTAAAAGATAAAAATGAAGAACAATATAAAACAATTACACTCAGGATATCTTGTGGTAGCGGGGTCTATGTGAGGGGGATAGCTCACGAGCTAGGTATTGCTCTAGGTGTACCAGCATTGGCTTTAAATATAAAAAGAACAAAAGTTGGAACATTTAAGATAAACTAAAATCTTAAATAAATGTTTGTTTTGTCAAACTCTGGTATAATAGAAAAAGCACAATTTCTGTGTGTCGAATTATTAATCTAATAAAAATAACAATATGAAAATATTACACGGTGTAGCATTTATGCTAGTTATAATAGGTGGTTTGAATTGGTTATTGGTTGGTTTAGCAGGTTGGGATGTAGGTAGTCTTTTTGGTGGACAAGGTGCCGCCCTATCAAGAATTATATATATTCTAGTTGGATTATCTGCATTGTATCTAGTTGTTAGTCACAAGAGTGATTGCAAGCAATGTGAAACTTCAGCACCAGCTGCAACTCCAAGCGCTTCTATGTAATTTTGGCTTTAAAAATCCCTCCAATATATTGGAGGGATTTTTGTTTATTAATAACGAAAATAAAAAGGCCTTAAATAAATAAGGCCTATGTTTTAAATAAAATAAAAGATTAATCTTGCCAGTCCAATTTTACAAGATTTAAAATACTAAAATTAATATAATATGGTTTAAATAAAGTAGGATCATATCTTTTCCATATTGTTCCTTCGTTGTACTCTCCTTTTTTTAGCTGATCAAATGATTTTCTGGAAGAAAAACAAATACTGGCCGACTCAATTCCCGGAGTAAAATAGAAAGTTATTCCAAATTCATCATAGATAGTTAATTCTTTTATTACTTGAGTAATATTTTTGAAACACAAAAATACCATAATCCAATTAATAAATCCTAATTTTTCAGATGACAGATATGAGATTGTTACAGAAGTGATTATTTTTGTTCGAATAATTTCTTTAAGAGTAATCTTTTCGCCATTTTCACTTATATAGATAATATCTTGTGCAAAATTTATTTCATCATTTTTCATAGTTTTGTTTTTTAAGTTTTATTTATTGAGTTATCTCTATACCTCTAAATCAGGTAGGGGGACAAAGATAACTCAATAAACATGACACAAAACTATGTACTGGAAAGAACTATAACTCATTTTACATTAGCATGTTTGGGCGAGAAGTAAAGGGGGAGAGGGTGGCAGTTAGATATCTTCCTATACCTCTAGTTGAATTTACTAATCCACGATTGCATTATAGCTTTTGGCGGGTAATCTTTCTCTACGAGAACAGTATACCTTTTGCATTCTTTTAAATTATTAAATTAAAAAGAATAAGCAAAAGCTTTTCGATTCTCCTCACGGTTCGATTTACTAATCGCCGCACGTTTCGTCCGCATATGAAAAAATCCCTCACAAAAAAGTGAGGGATTTTTTCATATGTGGAGAGTTATCGGGAAACATGATTACATGTTCGGTCACTCATAATTTTCTGTTGAAAATTTGTGCGACCCCGACTCGCGTCGACACGCTCCGTCTTTCGATTCCCGCCATCTCTTATGTAGCCAAAACAAATAAACACCCATTAAAGGGTGTTTATTTGTTTTGGTGTGGAGATGGCGGGAATCGAACCCGCGTGCAAAGAGAACTCTTATAGAAATCTACATGTTTAGTATGTCCAATTGGGTTTAAATGTTTATTCTAGAGGGCATACAAGAAAAATAAACACCGAGCTTTTAATTGTCGGATTTTACATCAAGCATTTGTAAAATCTTAACCAGATAAATTATGCCCACTCTCTACATCTGATGTCAAAAGAGCAGACACCCACTTGGCCTAATTAGGCGAATGCGGGAGCAAAATTACCAAACGCAAAAGCGTAAGGTGATTTTACTGAAGCGACTTTGTTTGCACTTAGTCTTTTCCAAGAAGTTTTAAAAGATTCCTGAGTACTTTACATGCATATATAAGAGGATTCACCTTGTCGAAGCCGATCATCCCCAATAAATTTTCAAAGAAAATTTTAATTATCAATTAATAATTATGAATTAAGAATTTTCATTCATAATTCCTAATTATTAATACTTAATTAATTTTATACTCTCTTCGTATCTCTCTATCTACATCACGATTTTTAATAGTTTCTCTTTTATCAAAAACTTTTTTACCTCGTGCGACAGCCACAGATACTTTGATGTAACGCCCCTTACTATACAATGAAATAGGAATGAGAGTCAATCCTTTTATATCATCTTTTTCTGCTAGTTTTTGAATCTCCTTTTTAGATAAAAGAAGTCTGCGGTTTCTGTCTGGGTTATACCCTAGATCAATATTGTGTGCTTGATATGGTGGTATATGCATTCCTATGATAAATGCTTCGCCTCCACGCACTATACAAAAAGCAGCAGTTATACTTCCTTGTCCACTCTTTATCGCTTTCACTTCAAATCCAGAAAGTTCAATACCTGCTTCGTATGTATCTTCTATGCTGTAATTAAAATGTGCTTTTCTATTGTCTATATATGTAGCCATATTTATCCCGTGTGAAATTTATCATTTGTCCTTATAAATATATGCTTTACCTCACACTCATTAAGTATAGCACTGTATTAAAAGTTTATTTAAATTTCTAGCGGGACATCTCTACTGTAACAATAATACTAAATAATATCAAAAAATATGACCTTTATTTATATTCATTCTGTGTGTATAATGCATAGTAATATGTCTCCCGTTAGAGATGTGTTTGTTATTTTTCTAACGAAACAGACAATATATTTGACGATTAAAATAGTAATTATAAGTAATCTAGATACGTCCCATCTAATGAGGGACTATCTCTAACGGGATGGATAAAAATATAAAAAACAACAAAACACAACCACCAAAAACCCCCAATCTAATGAATCAGATTATGATTGCGATATTGATATTTATGAGTATTACTATCGCTTATACTTATCTATCAAAGTCCCCAGAAGATATCAAAAATCTAACAATCTCAGATGTTGCAAAAGGAATCACTGCAGGAACTGTAGAAAAGATAGAAGTATCAGGAAGTGAAATCAATGTTACTTTTAAAGATAAAACATTAGGTAAAGCAAAAAAAGAAGTTGAGAGCTCTCTGTCTGAAACACTTTTTAATTATGGGGTAACACCTGCAGAACTTTCTGCTTCACAAATAGAAATAAAAGATGAATCAGGTTTTTCATATTGGATTTTGGTTTTATTGCCATTTATTATTCCACTACTTTTAGTTGGTTTCTTTGTATGGATGCTGACTCGCCAGGTAAAAGGACAAGGTATGCAAGCATTTACTTTCGGTCAATCAAAAGCTCGTATTACAGATCCAAATGATAAAAATAGCAAAGTTACTTTTAAGGATGTTGCTGGTTCCAAAGAAGCAAAAGAAGAATTAAAAGAAATAGTAGACTTCTTGAAAAATCCTAAAAAGTTTTTAGATATCGGTGCACGTATTCCTAAAGGGGTTATCTTAACTGGAGCTCCAGGTACAGGAAAGACACTGCTTGCTCGTGCTGTAGCAGGGGAAGCATCAGTTCCATTTTTTCATTTATCAGGAAGTGAATTCGTAGAGATGTTTGTGGGAGTTGGAGCAAGTCGCGTTCGTGATTTATTTAAAATGGCTAAAAAGGCTTCACCATCAATAGTATTTATAGATGAGATAGACGCAGTGGGCCGTGTTCGTGGTACAGGAGTCGGCGGGGGGAACGATGAACGTGAGCAAACTCTAAACCAGATTCTTGTTGAAATGGATGGATTTGAACCAAATGAAAAAGTTATAGTCATGGCTGCAACAAATAGATCAGACGTACTTGATCCAGCTCTTCTTCGCCCAGGTCGTTTTGATAGAAAGATAATATTGGATTTACCAGATAGGTCAGACCGTGAAGAAATACTCGCAATACATTCTATTAAAAAACCTTTTGCAGAAGATATAAATTTGAAAGTTATTGCAGAAAGAACACCAGGTTTTTCTGGTGCTGATCTTTACTCTCTTATGAATGAAGGAGCAATACTTGCTGCGCGTGAAGACAGAAAAAAAGTAGCTCAATTTGATCTTATTCGTTCTATTGAAAAAGTTATGATGGGACCTGAAAGAAAGAGTCATTTGCTCTCTAAAAAAGAAAAAGAAATAACAGCATATCATGAAGCAGGTCACGCACTTGTAGCATCTTGTTTGGAGTATGCAGACCCAGTTCACAAGGTTTCAATTGTTTCTCGTGGTAATGCTGGTGGTTACACACTGAAGCTCCCTCTAGAAGAACGCAGACTGCAAAGCAAGAAGGAATTCTTGGATGATATAGCAATGTCTCTAGGTGGTTAC
>JAPLXS010000012.1 GCA_026395965.1 Candidatus Nomurabacteria bacterium
AATTTCTCCACATTCTAAAATAATGGCTATTAAGTCATCTTTAACAACAACAAATATTATTAAAGGTATTAATTTTGCTCAAAATAATGGAGCCAAGATTATAAATGCAAGTTGGGGTGGCTCTTATTTCGATGAAACACTAAGAGCATCAATGGCATCTTTTACAGGATTGTTTATTGTTGCTGCAGGTAATTGTGGCGGAAGTAATTATTCTTTGAATGGATGTGATGTTCAAAATCAGACATTGTATCCTGCGGCTTTCGATTTACCTAATATTATTTCTGTTGCTGCTACAGATCAAAACGACGCATTGGCTTCATTTTCAAATTATGATTCATCGTCTGTTGATGTGGGAGCACCTGGTACAAATATTTATAGTACTATAGGGCCAGCTGAGTCTTATACTTATAGTGATGGTACTTCTATGGCTGCTCCATATGTAGCTGGTCTAGCTGCTCTAATAGAGGGTTATAATCCAAACCTTAGTTCTCTCGAATTAAAAAATATAATTTTGATTTCAGGTGACAGTATTGCTTCTTTGTCTGGAAAAACATATACAGGAAAAAGAATTAATGCTTATAATTCATTGTATCTAGCTAATTATTCAAATACTGTTTTACCATCATCTCAAATAAAAAAGGGCGGTGATGTTGTGAATATAATTTCTTCTGGAAATATTGGCAATAATATCTGGTTTGCACCTGCCAATACAAATTTTTTTGTAGAAGGCAATAATATGACCAAAGCTGTAAATGGAACATCAACATCAATTTTGGCTCCTACTCCTGAAGGAGTTTATAAACTTTTTGTTGTAGATTCACAAAATCATATATTTACATCGTCATCTATTTTATCAGTAGATACAACCCCACCTGCGCTTCCTGTTATTGCATCTATAGCTGCTGATAATATTATTGATAATAATGAAAAATCAGCTATTCATATTGTGGGAACTGCAGAGGCAAATTCTCTAGTTGCTGTTAGTCTGACAGATGGGACAAATACTAAGACAGGTTCACAACAGCTATCTGGAGGTTCAGTAGATTATGATATTGTTATCGATGGAACAACGGCAATACCAGCATCTTTGAATGATGTTTTAATTACTGTTTCTGTTGTTGCTACTGATGCAGTAGGAAATAATTCTACTCCTGCCACTTTAACCGCTAGTCAAAATATATTTTCAATTAGCTCCATAGAAACTAAAGATTTAAATACCAATGGTAAAATCGATGCTCTGAAAATTACTTTTAATAAAAATATAAATGATTCGACTGTTTTGATTTCTGATTTTAATATTTCAGGTTATACGATTGATACTTTTTCTTCTTATACAAATGGTGATATTTTAAATGACAATATTATTTATTTAAAATTATTTGAATCAGGTGTATTTGATTCAGGAATAACTCCTACTGTTGTTTATACAAAAGGTTCTTTGTCTACAACTCTTGGTAATTTATTATCAAGCAATAGTATCTCGCCTACTGATAAAATAAATCCTATTGTTAGTAAATTGGGTGATGGCGCTTCGGATTTAATTTTACCTATTGGTGATACAGATTTAATTTTTAGCGAAGTACTTTCAGATACAACTAAAACAAATGTACAAAAAGCATTATCAAGCGGAGCAGATAAAACACTTAATTATTTATGGTCAGGTGGCACTCTTACTATAAATGCAACTGAAGCAACTACATTTGCCAATGATGTTATTGTAGATATTTCCGATTTGAGTAATAATTCAAATTTAAGTCTTATGGTAGTAGATTCTATTTTGGAAATAAATCAAACTTCCCCAAATGAAGCTGGTATTGCTACTGTTAATAATGTTACACCCAAAGTTATTATAACTAATCCAAATCAACCGGTTAGTTTAACTGTTGATACTGGAACAATAAATCCTACAATCAATGTTAAATCATTTGTTTTAAATGGCACAGGCATTTTACCTGCAATAACAATAAATTCAATCAATACAAACAATATTAATGTTGCGATACCAGCAGGAGTTACTGTAACAAGTTCTGTAAGTAATTGGGACGGTGAAATAATTACTCCAATTACAACAACAGCAAATATCCCAGTAGTATCGGGAGTTACAAAAATACCGAGCATAACAGTTGAATTAGGAGTTTCGAATATTAGATTGTATTTTGATAAAGCTGTCAGAATATTGTTTCCAGATGAATCTGGCAAAAGAGCAGGTTATACTGTAGATAATGGATCTACTTTTACAGAGATAACTTCAATTTGTTCATCAGACAATCAGTCTGCTGGAGACGCTTTGCCTGTAGAGAGCGATTGTCTAATAAACAGTGGGTCTGATTTGGTAATTTGGACTAAACATTTTTCAACTTTTTCTACTTATACTCAAACAATAAATCCTGTTTCAAGTGGAGGAGGCGGTGGCGGAGGTGGTGGGGGAGGCTCTTCGTTTACACCAGTAATATCTACAAAAGCAGTCAGGTATTTGTATAAAAACCAGTTTAATAAAAAAATTGAATATATAAACCCTACAAATAATATATCAACAGAAATAAATAGTATTTGCCAGTCAGATAGTCAGACAGTAAATGATCTATTGCTTTTAGATACAGAATGTAAAATAAATTCGAGCGGCGATTTAATCGTTTGGGCAAGATATTCAAATAAAAACATTCTTAATATAAAGATTTCTAGTAATACCATAGTAGATAGTATTAATAAAGATGAAGGTATAATATATTATCCTATAACTATACCGTCTTATACTTTTACAAATATTCTTAGTTTGGGCTCAAAAGGAAATGAAACAAAAGAGCTCCAGAAATTTTTAATAAATAAAGGATACCTTAAGGGTGTTGCTGACGGAATTTTTGGAAAAGGAACACAGTCTGCTGTAAAGATATTTCAATCTGTAAATAATTTGAAAATAGATGGGGTTATAAGTGGAGATGATATTCTTGTTCTTAATAAGAAAGATATTACACCTAACCCTATAATTGATAAATCAGACTCTGGTTGTTCTCCTGGTGATGTTTTTAATAAAATTACAGGTGCTGTATGTACAACTGTAGTGATTGAACCTGTAAAAAATAAAAGAACATTAAAATTGGGTATGACTGGAAACGATGTAAAAGAATTACAAATTCGACTAAAATCTAAGGGTTATTTTACTGGTATTACTAGTGGTGTATTTGGAAAGATTACACTTGTAGCTGTTAAAAAGTTTCAGTCAGACCAGCTATTTAAAGCTGATGGGATAGCTGGACCTAAAACAATGTTGGCTCTCGGAAATTAATAATATTTAATAAAATATATATTTTGAAAATATCCATATTTTTGCTATATTAACTCCATGTCATTATCTATAGGAATCGTAGGATTACCAAACGTAGGAAAATCAACACTTTTTAATGCCCTTACAAAGAAGGGTGTTCCAGCAGAGAATTATCCTTTTTGTACAATAGATCCATCTGTGGGTGTTGTTGCTGTTCCCGATGAAAGACTTTATCAGCTTGCTGATTTTTCTAAAACAAACCGTACTATTCCCGCTGTTGTAGAATTTGTAGATATTGCTGGTCTTGTGGCAGGAGCAGCTAAAGGGGAAGGTCTTGGCAATAAATTCCTGGCCAATATTCGTGAGGTAGATGCTATTTTGGAAATAGTAAGAATTTTTCCTTTAAAAAATGAAAAGGGTAATGAAATAATACACGTTTATGGGGATATTGATCCACTTCGTGATATCGAAGTTATAAACTTAGAACTTATACTTGCTGATTTGGAAACTGTGGTAAAACGCAGGAATAATATTGTTAAAGATATTCGTAAAGGAGACAAAGATGCAGTTATTGAAGATGAATCTCTAGCGAAACTTGAGATTGCTTTTGAAAAATCAAAATTAGCGAATACAGTTGATCTAAATGAAAAAGAGTTAGAAAAAGTAAAAATGCTAAATTTACTCACTTTGAAACCATTCATTTATGGTCTAAATAAAAAAGGTGGCGTACAAAATCTAGATGAAATGAATCCCGAAATTTTTAAAGAATTAACAGACTACATAGAAAGTATGGGTTCAAGATATGTAGTTATAGATGCTAAGATAGAAGAAGAATTAAAAGACTTCGAAGGTGAAGAAAAAGAAATGTTTCGTAAAGAATTGGGAGGCAATGATGATGGTATAAACCAGCTTATCTCTGAAGGTTATAAACTGCTGGATTTAGATACATATTTTACAACTGGAGTTGAAGAAACTCGTGCTTGGACAATCAAAAAAGGAAGTACTGCTCCTGTAGCAGGTATGGCTATTCATACTGATTTTAAAGATAAATTTATTCGTGCAGAAATAGTCTTTTGGAAAGATTTGCTTGATTCTGGGAGTTATGCTGAAGCTCGTTCAAAAGGTAAAGTAAGAACAGAAGGCAAGGAGTATATAGTCAAAAATGGTGATGTTATAGAATTTAAAATTTAATTTTTGAATCTTTTTAAATTTAATAAAGCTCCTCTTCGCAAAGTCCTCGGACGAGGGAAGAGATGTGCCAGACCATTGCTCATAGGACTTTATTTAATTTAAAAAGATATTATGCAAAACAATTGGTTAAAAGCTGAAAATATTTTAGAAAATGATGGAGTGGTAGTACTACCTACAGATACTTTGTATGGTGTAATAGGAAAAGCTTTATCAAAGAAAGCAGTAGAAAGAATATATAAAATAAAAGGGCGAACAGAGAGTAAGCCTTTTATTGTACTTATAACATCCTTTGAAGATATAGGATTATTTGGAGTAAAGATAAATAACGAACAGGCCAAATTTTTGGAAAAAATTTGGCCTGGTAAAGTAAGTGTAATATTATCTTGTAGTCTAGCTAAATGGCGATATATTCACCGTGGTGAGGAATCTATAGCTTTCCGTATGATTAGTTCTAAACATAAGAATCTATTTAATCTTATAAATAAAGTTGGTCCTCTGGTTGCACCGAGTGCAAATAAACAAGGGGAAATACCAGCAGAAAATATAACTAAAGCAAAATATTATTTTAATGATGAAGTCGATTTATATATAAATGGCGGAAATAAAACAAATAAGCAATCTACTATAATCAAGTTTGAAAATAATAAATTAATTGTCCTAAGACAAGGTGCAGTTAAAATAAATAAAAAATAAGAGCTCTAGGCTCTTATTTTTTATTTTTCATTTCTTGTTGTTGTTTTTTGAGCTCCATAACTTCTTCTATGAGCTTTCCCATGGTGTCTTCAATTCTATTGAGTATCTCATCGTCTTTTTTTTGTTCCATCTCTTCCTCCTCGTCATCTTCATTGATTTCATCGACGTCTTCCTGAATCTCATCAACGTCTTTTTGAATCTCATCAACATCTTTTTCGATTTCATCGACGTCTTCCTGAATTTCATCAACGTCTTTTTGAATTTCTTCAACATCCTCTTGAATCTCTCCGACATCCAGAGCGACAGCACTCAATTTGTCGTCTTGACGATTTACAGACATTTGAATAAATATAGATAAGTAAATTGCTTCAAGTGATACGATGGTTGTAACCACTAGGAGTATCTGTGTAAAATCATATCCGAAAAAATATAAGGAAAATGAAGCTATAAATAATACAGTATGTACAAAAAGAGAGCCAGTAGAACCCATTAATTTGGTTACTTTTATTGATGCTCTCTCTAGGGCATTACTTGATTTTGTAATTATCTTATTCATATACAATGTTTATTATACACTATTTTTTTGCTATACTAAATAGCATGGATACACAAATACAAAACCCTCAAATAACTGAGAAGAAATCATTAAAATTTGTTCATGTTTCTATTATCGTAGCTATTGTTATTGTTATAAATTTACTTTCTAATTATGCTGTTTCTCTTGTGTACAATGAACCATCTTACGATACTTTTATAAAACCAACACAAATAGTAGAAGATATTAAAATAAAAGATAAATGTATCGCTGTTGGAGGTCAGTGGAGTGAAAATGCATATCCTACAGAAAAAGGCCAACCTAAAGTTGAAGGATACTGTAATGTAAATTATACAAATCAATTAAATTATGATAAAGCTCGTGCTTCATACGAAAAGAAAGTATTTATCACTTTGACTATTTTAGGAGTACTATTGATCGCTCTTGCTGGATTTTTGTCTATAGAGATTTTGTCTGTATCATTTGCATGGGCTGGAGTGCTGTCTCTTTTGATTGCTTCAATGCGTTACTGGTCTTTGGCCGACGGTATTGCAAAGGTTGTAATTCTTACTCTTGCTCTCGCTATGCTTATATGGATTGCAGTAAAAAAATTTAATAAATAAAACTATTTTTGATGAAAATGAAAAATTACGACCATACAAAAATAGAAAAAAAATGGCAGAAAGAATGGGATAAAAATGAAGTATATAAAACCCAAAATAAAGGTAAAAAAATGTATGTACTTGATATGTTCCCATATCCTTCAGGTGTGGGTCTTCATGTTGGGCACCCACGCGGATATATAGGTAGTGATGTATATACTCGCATGAAAAGAATGGAGGGTTTCAATGTTCTTCATCCTATGGGGTATGATGCTTTTGGTTTACCAGCTGAACAATATGCACTACAACACAAGATACATCCAAGAAAAGCAGTAGAGGTAAATGTAAAGACTTTTGAGAGACAGCTTTCAATCATGGGTATTTCTTATGATTGGACTCGTAAGGTAAATACAACTGATCCAAAATACTATAAATGGACACAGTGGATATTTTTACAAATTTTTAATTCTTGGTACGACAAATCTAAAAATAAAGCACGACCCATATTAGAACTTGAGAGTCTTTTTGAAAAAAGTGGAAATATAAAAGTAAATGCAGTTTGTGATTTTGATACAAAAATTTTCACTGCAAAAGAGTGGTGTCTTTTTTCTAAAATAGAAAAACAGAATGTTCTCATGAAATACCGTCTAGCTTATGAAGGACATAGTGAAGTAAATTGGTGTGAAGAGATGGGTACGGTACTAGCCAATGATGAAATAGTAAATGATACCAATGGTAATCCTGTTTCAGAACGTGGAGGTTTTCCTGTTGTGAAGAAATCTATGAGACAGTGGTTTATGCGTATCACAGCTTATGCCAACAGATTACTTGCTGGTCTTGATGGATTAGAGTGGAGTGACCATATAAAAGAAATTCAAAAGAATTGGATAGGAAAGAGTGAAGGATCAGAGATAGAATTTAGAATTAAGAATTACGAATTAGGAATTAAAATATTTACAACTCGCGCGGATACTATTTTCGGAGCTACTTACGTAGTCCTCGCACCAGAGCAACCTCTAGTCAAGAATCTAGAATCAAGAATTACGAATTTAGATGAAGTAAATAAATATATAAATTCTATCAAAAATAAGACAGATGAAGATCGTACAAAAAGTGATAAAGAAAAAACAGGAGTAGAATTAAAAGGTATAAAGGCTATCAATCCTGCAAATGGAGAAGAAGTATCAGTTTGGATAGCTGATTATGTGCTTGCTACATACGGCACAGGTGCTGTAATGGCTGTACCTGCACATGATGAACGGGATTATGAATTTGCAAATAAATATGATTTACCAATAAAAAATGTTGTAAATAATAATTTAGATTCAAAAAATCCTTACTTAGATGATGGAATATTGATTAATTCTGATAATTTTTCAGGAATGACTTCAGAGGAGGCTCGAGTTAAAATTACAGAATTCGTTTCCGGTAAAATTGTTACAAAATATAAAATGCGGGATGCTATCTTTGCTCGCCAGAGATATTGGGGAGAGCCTATTCCTCTAAAACATAATTCTGAAGGAATTATCACACAACTAAAAGAAAAAGATTTACCATTAGAATTACCAAATGTTAAATCATATGAATCTACTGGTACGGGGGAGTCTCCACTTGCTGGAGTAAAATCATGGGTAAAAGAAGGTTATGAGACAAATACAATGCCTGGATGGGCAGGATCTTCTTGGTATTTCCTTCGTTATATGGACCCACAAAACTCTAAAGCATTCGCCTCCAAAAAGGCTATAGATTATTGGAAGGATGTAGATGTATATGTGGGTGGACAAGAGCATGCTACTGGTCATTTACTCTATTCTCGTTTTTGGAATAATTTTCTTTTTGATTTAGGTCATGTTCCAACCAGAGAACCATTTAAAAAGCTTAGGAACAATGTAGTAAATCCTGATGATATAGTAAATAATTATGGTGCTGATACACTGCGTATTTATGAGATGTTTATGGGTCCATTTGAACAGAGTCTTCCTTGGTCTACAGAGAGTATCATTGGTTCACGAAGATTTATAGATCGTGTATACAGACTTCAATCTAAAATTGTAGATAAAAAAAGTAGTATAGATGTAGAAAAAATTATTCATAAAACTTTAAAGAAAGTTACCGAGGATATTGAAGACTTTGCTTTTAATACAGCAGTTTCTTCTATGATGATATTGGTAAATGAGTTAGAAAAGAGTGAAAGTATAGGGAAAAAAGATTTTAAAATTTTATTACAAATGCTTGCGCCATTTGCTCCACACATTACAGAAGAAATTTGGATCGATTTAGGAGAAAAAAAATCTATACACAAAAGTATTTGGCCAAAATGGGATAAAAATAAGATTGTAGATGAGTTGCTTAAAATAGCTGTTCAAGTCAATGGAAAAGTCCGAACAGAAATTATGATTTCAAAAGATATGACAGATGAAGAAATAAAAGAAATGGCTACAAAAGACAAGAACGTAGAGGTATGGATAGAAGGAAAAGAAATAAAAAGAATTATTTATGTTCCAAATAGAATTGTAAATATTGTTGTTTAGTTGTATTGATATACACTGTGATATAATTATCCAATCATATTTTATTTATTAAAGATAACAATTATTAAAATCATCAATGGTTAACCGTCTTATTTCATTTTTAAATAAAGAATTCAAAGGAGTAAATGAAGCCGCCTTATTGCTTGGCGGCTTTGCCTTTTTATCTCAACTATTGGGCTTACTTCGAGATAGGACACTAGCTCATGTGGTAGGGGCTGGACCTATACTAGATGTCTATTATGCGGCATTTAGAATACCCGATTTTTTATATATATCCATAGCTTCACTTGCTTCAGTTACTGTGCTCATGCCATTTTTAATGGATAAGATAAATGATAACGATGACACTAGAGACAAGGCCCGCGCATTTATAAATAATATTTTCAGTGCATATATGTTATTTATGGTAGTTATTAGTTTGTTGATTGCTATTTTTATACCTTATATAGTTCATTATATGGTTCCTGGTTTCGATGAACATCAGGTTAGTTTACTTATAACTACTAGTAGGATAATGCTTCTTTCTCCAATTTTTATTGGGTTATCAAATCTTATTGGTACTATTACTCAGTTATATAGGAATTTTATAGTCTTTTCGTTGTCCCCAGTGTTTTATAATATTGGTATTCTTTTTGGAATAATATTTCTATATCCAAGATTTGGTATCTATGGACTAAGCGGCGGAGTAATAATCGGAGCAATATTTCATTTTTTGGTACAGGTTCCTGTTGTTTTAAAACATAAGTTTTTTCCTAAATTTGTTTTTCATATAAATTGGAAAGAAATATTTGAAGTAATAAAATTATCTGCACCAAGAACTCTTACTCTTTCGTGCAACAGTTTGGCTTTTATTTTTCTTATTGCTATGGCATCCACTTTAAAACAAGGATCAATATCTTTGTTTACTTTTGCTTTTAATCTTCAATCAGTTCCTGTGGGAATAATAGGTATTTCTTATTCAGTAGCCGCTTTTCCTGTTTTGGTTAAGTCATTTTCTTCTAAAGATATAGATAGTTTTATTAATCAAATAATCTTTACAGCAAGGCAGATTGTATTTTGGTCTTTACCAATAATTTCTCTCTTGATTGTTCTAAGGGCTCAGATTATTCGTGTTGCTTTAGGTTCAAATACATTTTCTTGGTCTGATACTCGTTTAACAGCTGCATCAGTTTCTCTTTTTATTATATCTTTAGCATCACAAGGACTTGTGTTGCTATTTGTTCGTGGTTATTATGCAGCAGGAAATACCAAAAAACCTTTATTTATAAATGTATTTTCTTCTATTATGGTTATAGTTTTTGCTCAAATGTTTATTTATATTTTTAAAAATTATCCAGAGATACTAACAAAATTAGAATTAATCCTGAGAGTAGGGGGTGTTCCAGGGACCATCATGTTGGCATTACCACTTGCATATGCAACAGGATCGCTTTTGAATTTCACATTAATCTGGATTATGTTTAAAAAAGATTTTCTTCAAATCAAAAAGATAAACTTATCTAAAACTTTTGTACAGAGTTTTATAAGTGCAATAGTTATGGGGTTTGTTGCATATATTTCTTTAGGTTTTTTTGATAATGTATTTAATACAGAAACTGGGATGGGTATTTTCTTTCAAGGATTTGTTTCTGGGATTTTAGGAATAGTATCTGGAGTTATTATTTTATTTTTATTTAAAAATGATGAGTTATTTGGAATTATACACGCTCTTAAAAATAAATTTTGGAAAAATAGAGTTATTATTCCAGAACAGTCAGAGTTATAAGTATCCTTTTGTTTTTAGGTTCTTTTTGGTAGTATAGACCTATGTCTCCCGTTAGAGATGTGTATGTCATAATCTACGGGATAGTTTACAACAGAAATAAGGTTTATATTACTAAATAAAATTAATAAGATACGTCCCGTCTAACGAGGGACTATCTCTAACGGGATGGATATAAAATCAATAAGAAATTTTTCAATCATTGCTCATATTGATCACGGCAAGAGTACTCTAGCTGACAGAATGATAGAAGTGACTGGAACTATAGAAAAACGCAAGATGAAAGATCAGGTTTTAGACTCGATGGACCTAGAAAGAGAAAGAGGTATCACTATAAAGATGCAGCCAGTTCGCATGGAGTATAAGCTAAACAATGAGAATTATATTTTAAATCTCATAGATACACCTGGTCACATAGACTTCTCTTATGAAGTATCTCGAGCATTAAAGGCAGTAGAAGGGTCTATATTACTTGTAGACGCAACTCAGGGTGTACAAGCACAAACACTCACTACTTTACAAATGGCACGTGATTCTGGGCTTGTTATTATTCCTGTACTTTCAAAGATCGATTCTCCTTTAGCTCGTGTAGATGAGATTAAAATGGAAGTATCTATTTTATTAAACATAGACCCAGATACTGTTTTGCTTGTATCTGGAAAAACAGGGGAAGGGGTAAATACTTTACTAGAAGAAATAATTAAAAAAGTTCCTTGTCCTCATGTTGAAGACCATACTTTATTACCACAAAATAGTGGTCGTGCTTTGGTCTTTGATTTTAAATACGATAACCATAGAGGTGTTATTGTTTATATTCGTGTAATCGACGGAAAATTTAAAAAAGGAGAATCTCTTTTGTTTGCTGTCTCCGAGGAAAAATTTATATCGCTAGAAGTTGGAATATTTTCCCCTCAAGAAGAATCTCGTGATTCTATAGGTAATGGTGAAATAGGTTATATTGTTACTGGAATTAAAAAACCAGGAATCGCATCTGTCGGAGATACTATTACTTTTTTGAAAAACCCAATGCCAGCATTGGCGGGATATCAGAATCCTAAGCCAGTTGTTTGGGCTTCTATCTACCCAGAAAGTCAGGATGATTTTCCTGGTCTTAAACAAGCATTAGGACGTTTACGCCTGTCTGATTCTTCATTTTCATACGAAGAAGAAAATTCTGGCTCACTCGGAAGAGGATTTAGATGTGGTTTTCTAGGTATGCTTCACCTTGAAATTATTACAGAAAGACTAAATCGCGAATTCAATTTAGAATTGATAGTTACAATGCCTTCTATTACTTACAAAGTGCAACTTCGTAATGGCACAGAACAGATTGTATATTCTCCGCACCTTTTCCCTGATGATGGAAATATTCTAAAAGTATATGAACCATGGGTAAATGCAAAGATAATTTGCCCATCAATATATATTAGTTCACTTATGCCTTTTTTATATGACCATGAAGGCTTAGTAAAAGAAACAGATAATTTTGGAGACAATAGATCTTCTATAGATTTAGAAATGCCACTACGTGAATTGATGCGTAACTTCTTTGATGATATGAAAAGTATTACATCTGGGTACTCATCTATATCTTATGAGATAGGTGAATACAAAGAAGCCGATGTTGTAAGACTCGACATAATAGTAGCAGATGAACCCATGGCTGCTTTTTGTAGAGTTGTGTCACGTAGAAAAGTAGAAGAGGAAGCCAAACAACAAGTTGAAAAATTAAAAGATATTATTCCAAGGCAGCAATTTAACTTTAAAATACAAGGTAAGGCTTTGGGGAGGATTATATCTTCTGAATCTGTTTCCGCCTTTCGTAAAGATGTTCTTATGCATGGTAGTAAAATGGTAGGAGGAGGGGATGTAAGTCGTAAAAAGAAACTACTTGAAAAGCAGAAAAAGGGCAAGAAAAGGATGCAAGCCAATGCAAAAATAAACATTTCTCACGAAGTGTTCTTGAAGATGATGAGAGGTACAAATAACTAGTCTATTTAAGAAGACCAGGAATATACAATAAAATCATACTTAAAATAACAAGTATTGAAATAACTGTAAAAATTTTCTCTATTTTCTTTTTATTCTTTGAATTAAAATTCATGATATAATACTAGCATTAATTATGATGAAATCAAATAAAAATAATTACAGATTTTGGCATTCGCCTATAGCTCTTGCCCTCCTTTTTTTATTAGTGGTATTATTTGGATATAAAATTATATTTCTAATCGAGAAGCAAAGAGAGACATCTCATAAAAAAGAGGTATTTTTAAACGAAATAAATGAATTAAAAAAGAAAGAAGCTTCGCTCTTATTGGACATGAAGAAACTAGAAACAGATGAGGGTAAAGAAGAAGTGATAAGAAGTAAGTATCAAGTTATTAAAGATGGAGAAAAAATGGTAACTATAGTAGACGAAGAAGAAAAAGTAAATTCTACTACAGAGTCAGATAATACAAATCACGGTTTTTGGAATTGGTTAAAGAATTTTTTTAATAAGTAAATGTAAAGCGGAATTAGTTTAATGGTAGAACTTCTAAAATAGAATAACATGCTATTTTAGTTCCCGAGTTCTGATACAAAGTGTGGGATTGTTTTAGTGGTAGAATGCGACCTTCCCAAGGTTGAGGCACGAGTTCGATTCTCGTATCCCGCACATATTTTAAAAATACACTCTTAATAGAGTGTATTTTTAAAATATGTGCGGGATAGCAAGCCAACTTCTTGGCTTGCGTACGAGAATCGAAAAGCTTTTCGTTCTCCGATGGATATCGGAGCGAAAAGGTGTACTGAACCAGTAAGGTTCGATAAGTGTATTCACGGTCTCGTTCCCCGTATTTAACATTACGAATCCCTGTCAATATTTGCATATTTTATCACTATGCTATAATAAACCTACAATAAATTATAAGTTAATATAAATATATATTATGAAAAAAGTAACAGTATACAGTACGCCTACATGCCACTTTTGTCACATGGCAAAAGATTTCTTTAAGGAGAAAAATATAGCATTCGAAGATTTCGATGTTTCTGTAGATCTAGAAAAAAGAAAGGAAATGGTAGATAGAAGTGGTCAGATGGGAGTTCCAGTTATCATGATTGATAATCAAATAGTTGTTGGGTTCAATAAACCAACAATCGTAGACCTTCTAGGAATTACAGAGTAGTAATTTACTCAGTTATGACGTATTATAAGAGCATTCTGATTTAGGTCAGAATGCTCTTATGTATTTGCCTTAGTAGTTTTTTTGGGTTAACCCTTTATTTATTTGCCTCCGTAGTTCAATGGATAGAACAGTTCCGTCCTAAGGAATAGATGCACGTTCGATTCGTACCGGAGGCACCCTTGTGAGCACCTTTTATTTTTAATCAAAATATGATAATTTCCTTTATATGGATCAGGAAACAAAGCAGTTATTGGAGGAAAACCTAAGGTTATCTAAAGATAATAATGTTATGCTTAATAGCCTTGTTCATGCAAAAAAGTTAAATACCATTTATCGTTTTGTTTATTGGAGTATAATTATATTATTAACAATAGGTTCATACTATTTTATACAACCATATCTAGGGACTCTAATGAGTTTGTACTCAGGTGGAGCTACAGATATACAAAATGTTGGAAATGTTAAAGCAAAATTAGGTGATCAACAACAGATAGATGAATTATTGAAACAGTTAAAAGAAAATTAGTTTTATGTAAATAGGAATGTAGAATAAGGAATGCCGAGATATGCTGTTTTGGTAGAAAAGCATGTTATGTTAAAGTAGATTATAAATTTTTTAGATGAGGAATGTTGAGATATGCTGTTTTGGTAGAAAAAGCATGTTATGTTAAAGTGGATTGTAAAGTTTTTAGATAGGGAATGCCGAGATAGCTCAGTTGGTAGAGCGCTCCCCTGAAGAGGGATAGGTCCCCAGTTCAAATCTGGGTCTCGGCACAAATGATATTAAACCGTGTATGAAAAAGTATTTACCTTCAGTTAGATAGCCAGTCCAAAGTCTTACGTCTCTACTCAATAAAAAAATACCCGTCAGGGTATTTTTTTATTGTGCCGAGACAACACATGAACTACTTCATTTGTGTCCAGATTTGAAAGACTTTTCATTATCAGCTTTGCTGATTGAAAAGTACCCGACTAAGTAGTAGTCTAATCTGGGTCTCGGCACAAAAATAGTAAATCATGCATGAATAAGTGTTTACCTTCAGTTAGATAGCCAGTTCAAAGTCTTTCGTCTCTACTAAATAAAAAAATACCCGTTAGGGTATTTTTTTATTTATATTGATTTAATCTTTAACTTTGTCTCTCTATTCTTATCCAGCTTAGGAAGTTTGATAATAAGCAATCCGTGTTTTTCTATTGCTTCTGCTTCTTCAGGGTCTACTTCTTCTGGTAGGGAAATAGTTCTAGAAAATGAACCCCAGTATAACTCTTGTACAAAATAGTTATCTTTATCGATGGATTGATTTTCTTCACGTTTTCCACGAATAGTGATCATATCACGAGTAATAGTTATAGAAAGGTTATCAGGCTGTACTCCAGCTACCATTGTTTGTACGATGATATCTGACGGAGTCTGATATAAGTCTACTGTCAGTTCTGCGTCTATTTCTTCTTCCCATTGAGATTCTCTTTGTGCGTTATTTTCCTTGGGTTCAAAAATATCTTTTTTACCCAATCTATTAGGCGTTGTTTCTTGTTCCTCGTTTTCTTGATTGTCTTCTAATCTAATACTACCTGTTAGTCTCTCTAAAAATGATTTCTTTTTTAACATATAATTTATTTAAGTACGGTAACATCTCTGCCCATACGTTTTAATTTCTCAAATATAAGTATATTGATAATCGTGACAACCCATAAAAATCCAAAAACAGAAAGGAAATTCTCGCCACTTCCTTTCATTATAAAAAAATTAAAGACACTATGCAATAGAATAGCACAAGATATTCCTATAAAAATATATAAAGCTCTACTTTCTTCTAGGTAAAATGATAATCCTATTGCACTACCTATCATAGAACTTGACATAGCATGTAATAGGGTAGAACCTAAAAATCTCAAGTTTCCAGTAAGCATTCCAACGACTGCTCCACTAACACCAAAAGGGTTTATTAGATATAGGGTATTTTCGAGTGCAGCAAAACCGAGAGCTGTTGCGATAAAATACATTGGGTAGTCTATTGGCCTATCAACATTTTGATTTCCTGAAACAATTATCATAACACCAAAAAATTTCAATAATTCTTCAATAGCAGCCCATATTATTATTTGAACTGTATTGTCTTTAACAAAATTAACAGTGGCTTTTTCTAACCAAATAGCCAGAAAAACAAGTAGTCCACCTAATATGAAAGATATAACAATAAGACCCAATGATTCATGATTTTCATCATCTTCTTCTTTTAACCAAAACCATAGCCAAAATATAGCTGGAACCAATCCACTCAATACCGCTAGAATTAACATTTTAGGATTTTTTAGTAATTCAACCATGTAATATATTTTGAATTAAATTGGCCATTTTTCTACAATTAGTAATTTCTTTTCATCTATAGGCATCATTCCCCATATTTCTTCAGTGACAAATGGCATAAATGGATGAAGGACTTTTAGAATTTTTATCAAAGTATCCAAAAGAAATTGCGCGCGGGATATCTTTGATTTGTCATCAGATTCTAAAAGTATATTTTTACTTTCTTCTATTATGACATCCGCAAAACGGGTCCATGTGTATTGATATATTTTTTCTCCAACGATATAAAACTTGTATTCTTCCATTTCTTTTGTTGTTTCTTTAAGGAATTCATCACGTTCATTTATCAATACTTTGTCAATATCAGTGTACTCAGAAAAATCTGCATCATATTTTATATTTGAAGTACTACTTAAAACAAATCTTGTAATATTCCAAAGTTTATTTGCATAGTTTTTATATGCACGTATTTTATCCTCAGACATTCTGCTATCATTTCCAGGCCCTGTGCCTATGATAAGAGACATACGTACAGCATCAGCCCCATATTTCTCACTGACCACAAGTGGGTCTATAGCATTGCCTAGTGATTTACTCATTTTTTTACCTTGTGCATCACGAACTAAACCATGGAAGTATACATTTTTAAATGGGACTTCTCCTAGTAGATAAGTGCTCATAAGTATCATGCGAGCTACCCAGAAAAAGATAATATCAGAACCTGTCTCGAGCATATTTGTAGGGTGATATGTTTTGAAATCAAGCGCATTTAAATCAGGCCAACCTAGAGTTGAAAAAGTCCAAAGACCAGAAGAAAACCAAGTATCTAGTGTGTCTGGATCTTGATCCCAGTTTTCAATATCTTCAGGAGGGTTTATTCCGCAATAAATTTCTTTTGTATTTTCATTATTAATTCCTAATTCTTCATTCGTAATTGTCTTCTTGTACCAAACAGGTATTCTGTGTCCGTACCATATTTGTCTAGATATACACCAGTCGCGAAGATTTTCGATCCAGTTATAATAAACCTTTTCAAAACGGTCAGGTATTATGTTTATCCCACCACTACGGACTGCATCAAGCATAAGCTCTTTAAGAGTTTTGTTGTTACGGTCTTTTATTGGTTTGTTTACATTTATGAACCATTGAAGTTTTGGTAATGGTTCTACTATTCCTCCTGTTCTTTCTGCGATAGAAATATTTTGAGTTATGTCTTCTTCTTTTTCAAGTAATCCTTCAGTACGTAGCCATTCAACTACGACATTTCTGGCTTCGGTTGTTTTCTTATTTAAAATTCTCTCATCTCCTACAATCATTTTTGCATATTCATTTATAACTTGAATAGTAGGAAGATTGTGGCGTCCAGCCATTTCAGCATCTATTTGACTATGAGCCGGAGTAACTCCAAGAGCACCAGTACCAAAATCTTTATCAATAGATTCATCAGCGATTATTTTTATATTTAATTTAACCCCACAAAAATCTTCAATTGTATAAGTTTTACCAATAAAATCTTTATAACGATCATCTGTTGGGTTTACTGCGACAGCAGTATCTCCAACTTTGGTTTCAGGGCGAGTAGTAGCAATAGAAATAGGGAAGTCTTTGCTGTATTTAAATGTATACATCTTTGCTTTTCTTTCTTCATGTATAACTTCGTCATCAGAAATAACAGTTTGACCTTTTGGATCCCAGTTTACAATACGATGACCTCTATATATAAGGCCGTCTTCATACATTTTTTTGAATGCAGTTCTAACTGCAAGGTTGCGTTTTCCGTCTAGCGTAAATGCTTCACGAGACCAGTCGACAGATGCTCCAATTTTTTTCATTTGGCTTACGATCGTGTCATGACTGTCTTGGGCAAATATATTTACCCGATTTAAAAATTCTTCTCTTCCTAAATCATTTTTCTTTATTCCTTCTTTTTCTAGAATTTTTTCCACCTTAGACTGTGTTGCAATAGCAGCATGATCTGTACCAGGTAGCCATAGAGTTCTCTTGCCTTGCATACGAGCAAAACGAACCATTATGTCTTCTATTGTTAGCATTGCAGCATGACCTACGTGTAGTGTTCCTGTTACGTTTGGGGGAGGAAGAACCATAGAAAAAGGTTTTGCATTCTCATCAGTTACTCCTTTTTCGATACATACATCAGGGTTAAAAAAACCACTATCTTCCCAGAGTTTATATATATTGTCCTCCGTAGATTGTGGGTTATAGGGATTTAAAAACTTTGGGTTTATATTGTTATTTTGCTCAGTATCCATATGTAGAATATAGCATTTATTTAATATATATTCAAAAATGTTATTTACTTACTTGATGTAAATAGCGAAGTATATTTTTGGTAAGTACAACAAAGTCTAATAACTATAACGACAAATTACCTTGAGCTACAATTGTATTTAAGTTTTTTACTGTTTTCTTGTTTTTAAACTGAAAATATCCAGCAATAGCTATCATGAGAGCATTGTCTCCAGTTAATTCTTTAGAAGGGAAATGAGCTTTAGTTTTAAGTTTATTTTCTTTAATCTTTTCAATCATCATTTCCTGCAGGTATTTATTTGCAGATACTCCACCACCTACTATAAGTGTTTGGATTTTGTGTTGCTTTATAGCTTTGATTGTTTTGTAAGTGAGTACTTCAACAACAGAATCCTCAAATTCTTTTGCGATTTTATATTTAATATTTAAATCATCTAATATGTTAGGATTTTTTTCTTTTAAATCTCTTACTAAATACAAAACTGCTGTTTTTAATCCAGAAAAAGAAAAATCATAATCCTTAGAATATATCATCGGACGAGGGAGAATTATAGGCTTCAATAATATGCTTGATTTTTTAGGTCCTCGGACGAGGGAGGACGAGGTACCAGACCGTAAAAAAATAGGCATATTATTTTCGATATCACGTTCTATTGCTGCCATATTTGATATCTCCGGTCCTCCAGGATATGGCAACCCAAGCATGCGAGCCACTTTATCAAAAGCTTCACCAGCTGCATCATCACGAGTCTGGCCAATCTTTTTATATTTCATCCAATCTTTTACCAAGATGAGTTCTGTATGTCCGCCAGACACAAGAAGGGTAAGCATGGGAAATAATATTTTTTCAGAATCAACTGAGAATGTTTTTCCTTTTTTGGGAAATATAGAAAATACATGTCCTTCCATGTGATTTACTTTTACTATTGGAATATCCCAATATACGCTTAGAGCTTTTGCAAAACTTATTCCTACCCATAGAGCAGGTACAAGTCCTGGGCCAGTTGTGACAGCTATGGCATCAATATTTGGTTTCTTTATAAATGGAATTATCTGTGGCCACAACTCTTTGAGTTCTGTTTCTCTATCTAAAAATTTATCTATTTTTTTTGAATCTTTATCACTATATATTGTAGTTTTATTTTTCTTATATAATTTGGCTTCTTTTAGTACTTTTTCTAATATACTTATTATATTTTTTCCATGTTCGCGTTTTGCCATCATGGGGAACACACCACCATACTCTCTGTGTATAGCTATTTGAGAGGATATTTCATTACCCAAAATTTTGAACTTAGTATTAGAGCCTACTTTCTGTGCTTCTATTATTGAAATAGCTGTTTCATCACAAGAGGTCTCTATAGCCAATATTTTCATCCTAGTACTATAACATAAGGGTTTTTATTTGACTATTTTTATGATATTCTTAGATATGGATAAAAAACATATTATAACTATTGCTGGTAAATTGGGGAGTGGTAAGTCCTCCACAGCAAAAAATATTTCAGAAATTTTAAATTATAAACATTACTCTACTGGGGATTTTATGCGTTCTATTGCAAATGAGAGAGGGATTACACTGTCAGAATTAAGTAAAATAGCAGAGGCCGATAACTCTATAGACAAAGCATTGGATGATAGAAATTTAGAAATCGGAAAGATGGAAGATATTGTTTTGGATTCAAGACTTGGTTTTTATTTTATTCCAGATTCATTTAAAGTTTTTTTAGAACTCGATACAAATACGGCTTCAGAGAGAATTTTAAAAGATATGAAATCAAATCCAAATAGGCAAAAAGAAGATACTGGTATGTTTGATACAAAAGAAAGTATAATAGCAAGTATAGACAACCGACTTTTGAGTGAGAGAAAAAGATATAAACAATTATATTCTATCGAAGACCTTACATCTCACAACAATTTTGATTTAGTTATTGATACATCAAATACACCACTTCATGAAGTATCTAAAAAAATAATTGATGAATATAATAATTGGCTTAATAATTAAATACCTGTCCCGTACTAAATTTCAGATTAGTCTAGATTAAAGGAATAGACAAAATATATTATTGAATATAAAATTAAATTATAAATTATTATTAAAATTTTAGTACTGGGATGAAAATATTAAGTGAAATATTGGAAGATATTAAAATAATAGAAAGTCACGGTGATGTTGAGAATCATGTATCTTCATTATCACTTAATTCAAAAAATATCGAACCGCACTCAGTCTTCGTTGCTATAGAGGGCAATATTATAGATGGGCATATTTTCATTGATGAGGTTATCGAGAAAGGAGCTACTTCAGTAGTTTATGAACGTAATATAGATAAATTTAAAAATGGCATAACTTATATAAAAGTAGCAGATACTCACAATGCAGCTGGAATAATGGCTTCCAATTTTTATGGCAATCCTTCACGTAAGCTTAAATTAATAGGAGTTACTGGTACCAATGGCAAAACTACAACAGCCACACTATTACATCAGCTATTTCGTGATTTAGGTTATAAAGCAGGAATGATAGGTACTGTAGTAAATAAAATAAATGATAAATCACATGAATCTATTCGTACAACACCTGACCCAGTAAATCTAAACAAATTACTTGCCGAAATGGTAGACAATAATTGCGAATATTGTTTTATGGAAGTTTCATCCCACTCTGTTTGTGAAAAGAGAATAGATGGGCTTACTTTTGCGGGTGGAATATTTACAAATCTTACACTTGATCATTTGGATTATCACAAAACACTTGAAAATTATTGTGAAGCAAAGAAAAGTTTTTTTGATATTTTACCAGTATCTGGATTCGCGATTTCAAATATTGACGACGACAAAGGGGAATACATGTTAAATAGTACAAAAGCTCATAAATATACTTTTAGTTTAAAAAAAGATGCAGATTTTAACGAACGATTTGATAGTTCTCTTATTGGTGAATTCAACGCATATAATATTTTGGGAGTTTATGCTGTCGCTGTTTTACTTGGTCAAGACAAGGAAAAAGTTAAAGAATATATAAAAAAATTAAAATCAGTAGATGGAAGATTTCAATCTATTAAATCCTGTAGTGGAATTATTGGTATTGTAGATTATGCACATACCCCAGATGCACTTGAAAACGTTTTGAAAACTATCAACAAAATTAAAGGTAAAAATAAAGTTATTACAGTTGTAGGTTGTGGTGGAGATAGAGATAAAAGCAAACGCCCTATAATGGCTAGTATTGGTTATGAATTAAGCGATATTCTCATTCTTACATCAGATAATCCTCGCACAGAAACACCAGAAGACATTTTAAATGATATGCAAAAAGGTTTACCTCTTGAAAATGTTAACAATACACAAATCATAATAGATAGACATATCGCTATATCAAAAGCTTGTGGTCTAGCTCAAAGTGGAGATTATATTTTAATCGCAGGCAAGGGCCACGAAAAATATCAAGAAATTAATGGAATAAAAACATATTTTGATGACGTGGAAGAATTTGAAAAGAATTTTTTATAAAATAATTTAAAATAAAAAGCTTCGTAAATTATATTCTAAAAAAAGTCCTCGGACGAGGGGGACGGGAGCCAGTGCCAGACATTTTTTTATAAAATAATTTACTACGCTTTAAAATATAATGCAAAACTACAAAAATAAATTCAAAGGAAAGAAAATAACAATTATGGGGTTAGGTATTTTAGGGCGTGGTCTTGGCTACACTAAATTTTTGGCAGAATGCGGTGCTGATATAATAGTCACAGATTTAAAAACAAAAGAACAATTAGCAACTTCAATAAAAGCTTTGAATAAATTTAAAAATATTAAATATATTTTAGGTGAGCACAGACTAGAAGATTTTAAAAATAGGGATATGGTCATAAAAGCAGCAGGTGTGCCTTTTGATTCTATTTATATAGAAGAAGCAAAGAAAAATTATATTCCTATTGAAATGGATGTATCTCTGTTTTCAAAATGTGCCCCTGGTGTAATGTTGATAGGAGTTACTGGAACAAGAGGCAAGTCTATGACAACTACTCTCATATATGAAATATTAAAATCAAATGAAAATTTTTTAAATAAGAAAGTCTATCTAGGTGGCAATATACGTGGAGTCGCAACTCTCCCATTATTAAAAAAAGTAAAAGAAGGGGATATTTTAGTTTGTGAGCTAGACTCATGGCAACTACAAGGTTTTTGTGATTCCAAAGTTTCTCCGCATATTTCTGTATTTACTACATTTATGCCAGACCATATGAATTATTATAAAAATTCGATGGATAAATATTTTAATGATAAGGCAAATATTTTTAAATTTCAAAACAAAAACGATATTCTAGTTATACGTCCAAATATGAAGAAATTGATACCTAAAAGTATTAAAAGTGAGTTAGTAGTTATAAACAAAAATGGGTTAGATGGCTGGAAATTTATCGTTCCAGGAGATCATCAGAGAGAAAATCTAGCTTGTGCTGTAAAAGTAGCAGAAGAACTAGGTGTTCCGATATATAAGATTAAAAAAGCTGTAAGTAATTTCAAAGGACTGGAAGGACGTTTGGAACTTTTAAGAGTCTATAAAGGAATCAAAATATATAATGACAATAATGCAACAACACCCGAAGCAACTATAGCCGGGATTGAAGCATTAAATAACAATAAGAAAAATATCATATTAGTTTGTGGTGGCTCTGACAAAAAGCTCATACTAGACGATTTTGTAAAAACTATAAATAAATATTGCAAAACTATAGTACTAATTCCTGGTTCAGGAACAGAAGTATTAATTAACCCAGTAGGTGATTTTACTAAATCAAAATTAAAATTAAAAATTAAGAATGAGGTGGGGAAAGATTTAAAAGATGTAATACAAAAGGCTCTTGTTCAAGCAAAGAAAGGAGATACAATTCTATTTTCACCAGCCTTTGCTTCTTTTGGGATGTTTAATAATGAATACGAGCGCAACGACCTTTTTATTGATATTATAAAAAGGTTAAAATGATTTATTTACGTGTCCCGTAATAAATTTTCAATTAAGTAATATTAATTAAAAGAAATAATTATATAACATGATAAAATATAAAAATAAGATAAATATCAAAAATTTTAGTACTGGGATGAAAATAATTAAAAATTTAAAATAAAATGAATTTAGATTTATCAAAAATTAAAAATGTGCATTTTATAGGAATAGGAGGTATCGGTATATCGGCTATTGCTCGTATGATGATTCATAATGGCAAGAAAGTTAGCGGTCAGGATATGCAAGAAGGAGAAGTTGTAAAAGAGCTTAAAAAAGTTGGAGCCAGCATAACTATTGGTCAATCATTTAGTAATATTCCCGAAGGCACAGATTTGATTGTGTACACGATAGCCATAGATACTTATGACCCAGATTTGGCATTGAAAATAAAAACTCAGACAGAAATTCCAATTCGTTCTTATCCAGAAATGCTTGATATTATAAGTCGTGATAAATACACAATTGCGGTTTCTGGTACCCATGGGAAAACTACGACTACAGCTATGATTGCACAGATTCTACGTGGTATGAAGTACGACCCTACTGTGATAGTGGGAAGCTTACTTACAGGAGACTCTATGAATGATGGGCAAGGAAAAAGTAATTTCATTGCAGGTAATAGTAAATATTTTGTAGTTGAGGCATGTGAATACAGAAGATCATTTTTAAATATAAATCCAAAAATTTTAATAATTACAAATATTGATAACGATCATTTGGATTATTATAAAGACATAGAAGATATAAAAAGTGCATTTAGGGAAATGATAGCTAGACTACCTGTAGGTGGTTATGTGATTTGTAATCCAAATGATAAATATATTGGAGATGTAATAAAAAATACGAAAGCCAAAATTATTAATTGGGAGGATTTTTTCGATTCCAATTTAAATCTTAAGATTCCTGGAATTCACAATAAAAAGAATGCGGCGGCTGCTATTGCTGTGGCAGATATTTTAGGTATATCAAAGTCAGATTCAAAAAAATATCTAGCAGAATTTCTAGGTACATGGAAGCGTTTTGAATTTAAAGGAAATATTTCTCAAGGGTCCATGGTATACGATGACTATGCTCATCATCCTACAGAGATAAAGGCATCACTCGATGGATTCCGAGAATTATATTCAAAAGATGATGGGTGGAAGCTCACTGTTATCTTTCAGCCACATTTATTTAGTCGCACAAAGTTACTGTTGGACGATTTTGCAAAAAGTTTTTCTGATGCAGACAATGTAATACTTTTACCTATCTATCATGCAAGAGAAGTTGACAATGGCACTATAAGCTCAGAAATTTTGGCAAATGAAATAAATAAAAATACAAATAATTCAAAGGCATTTATAAATCTTGGTGATGTAGAAATTTATTTAAAAAATAATCTTTCCAATATGAACGAAAAAGATATTGTTATAACTATGGGAGCGGGGGAAGCATCTAAAGTTGGTGATTTTTTATTGGAATAATTAATATTTAATGTGCTATAATTAACACATATGGAAAACAACAACAAAGCTCTTTTGTGGCTCAACACAAAATTTATACTAGGTCTAGCCATTATTATAAGTACAATTATCGGTGCATATGTTTTTTATCAAATACGTTCATTTGATAATACTCTAACTGTTACAGGTTCAGCTTCAAAACAAGTTACAAGTGACCATGTAAAATGGGTTGGTGTTATTAGTCGCGTTGTAAAGATAGGTACTCTAAAAGAAGGTTATTCAGAATTAGCTAAGGATTTAGTTTTTACACAAGACTTTTTAAAGAGTAAAAATATAGGATCAGATCAGATTGTTATTTCTCCTGTACTTATGGAGCAAAACTATGATCAAACTCAAGGACCAGAAAGAACTTATACTCTCAGACAGACAATCGATATAAATTCTTCCGATATAAATAATATTTCAGAAATTGCTAAAAATATTAATCCACTCATCGAAAAGGGTGTTGTTTTCTCAACTCAATCTCTTGAGTACACTTATACAAAACTTCCAGAAGAAAGAGTAGAAATGCTATCTTCAGCTGTAAAAGATGCAAAAGCACGTGCTTCTAAATTGGCCGAATCTAGTGGTAAATCCGTAGGTCAGCTCAAAAGTGCTTCATCTGGAGTAGTTCAAGTTATGTCTGCAAATTCTCTAGATATATCTGATTATGGTTCATATGATACTTCTAAAATAGAGAAGAATATAATGCTAACTGTTAAAGCTTCATTTACATTAAAATAAAAATTAAAATGAAAAAATATTTTTTATTTATATTATTTATATTTAATACATTATTAGCAGTTCCTGTATACGTTCAAGCCTCCACCAATTCTGGATTTATACCAGGACAAATTTGGTATTCAAAAGATACCCTTGTAGAAGGAGACACAGTAAACATACATACTGCTGTTTGGAACGGAGAAAAAGATTCTTTTGCTTTTAAAGTAGAGTTTTATGACAAGAATGTAATTTTGGGACATAGGGATGTTACCCTTGGTTCTTTGGAGTTAAAAGATATATATATTCCATGGAAAATAACATCAGGAGATCATGTTGTATCAGCAAAGATTGTTTCTTCTCAAGTAAATGTTTCTGGCAAGAAAGAGTCAGTTGTAATAGATAGAAATATAACATCAGATGATAGGCAGTTTATTTCTGTCGTTGTAAAAAATTATTTAGGTGAACCTATATCTCAAACAGATGTACTAAAGAGTCAGCTAGAAAAGACTGGACTAGAGATAAATAGTATTGTTCCTGATAGTATTAGTTCCTCTTTGTCAGGTAATATTTCAAGTATAGATAGTTTTAGAGACAAAACATTTACTCAAGTAGATAGTGTTGTTAAAAATACACAAAAAGAAATAAATTCATTTAAAAATGATATAAAAGGTACATCACAGTCTGTTGATAAAAAAAGTAATATTCAAGATGCCACAAAAAAGCCTATTACTTATCTTAAGCTTTTCTTCTTGTCTATACTTGCATTCATATTTGGGAGTAAAATTGTATTTTATACAATTTTAATACTTATAATATTTTTTATATTACGCTTTATTTATCGTAGTATAAGAAATAGATAGTATAGATTACTATATAACAACGGCATTCGGACATTAAGCAAAAGAATTGGTATTCATTTGCTTCTGCTCCTCACTTGTTGTTATATAGATTACTATATAACAACGGCATTCGGACATTAAGCAAAAGAATTGGTATTCATTTGCTTCTGCTCCTCACTTGTTGTTATAATAACCCAATAATGAAAAGGGCTATTTTTGATATCATATTATTTATTTCTATATATATATTCCCTTGGTGGGTAACTGTTTTATTGTTACTCATTGGAATTTTTATATTTGATAGTTTTTACGAATTTATGATTTTTAATGTTGTTATTTTTGCATTATATTCTGCTAGTGGTGATAGGGTTATTTCATCTCTAGTATTTTTTCCTATAATTATCATTACTATTTATGCAGTCATACAGTATATTAAAAACAATATGATTATATATAAAAATAAAACACAATAAAAAGCACAGGCATTATTTTAATTTAGATGAGATTTCATATTAATAAAAAAAGAATAAAAAAAGATATAGACCCAGATGAAATTTTTCTGGACTCCAAGAATCTACCCAATTTCAATACCCAACAATTTGAGGGTAGGCTTGAAAAAGCAATTCCAAAACACTCAGTGTTTATTATGGGTATTTTTTTTATCGGAGTTTTATTTATTTTTATTTGGCAAATTGTAAATCTTCAAATTATAAAAGGAAATAGCTATTTCAAAAAAAGTGAAAATAATACACTTATAAAAATACCGATTTTTGCAGATAGAGGTTTAGTTTATGACCGTAAGGGAGTAATGCTCACTTGGAATAAGTGGCAGATAAATGATATTAATAAATTGTCATCACCAGAGAGAGCATACGAACCTTCTCCTGGTTTTGGATTATTGCTCGGATATGTAAGTGCTCCCGCAAAAGACTCCGCGGGTCGTTATTGGCAAGATAATTTTATTGGTAAAGATGGTGTTGAAAAAACTTTCAATGATTCTTTGACAGGTACAAATGGAGTTAGAATAACCGAAACAGATGTAACAGGTGTTGTTCAATCTGAAAACATGATATTACCACCAGTTGCTGGTGCAAATATAAATCTTTCTATCGATTCTCAGATACAAAAGAAAATGTATGATTCTATTTCTTTGATGGCAAAAAATTCCAATTTTATGGGAGGATCTGGTGTTCTTATGGATATTAAATCCGGTGAATTACTAGCTATTACAAGTTTCCCGGAGTACAACAACAATGTTCTGTCTTTGGGTAATGATACCAAAACTATTAAAGGATACTTTTCCGATAAACGTAAGGTCTTTTTAAATAGAGCTGTTTCTGGTCTTTACAGTCCTGGTTCTATTGTAAAACCATTTTTGGGATATGCAGCTTTGGTAGAAGATGTTATTACTCCATTTAAATCAATATTTGCAAATGGTTCTATTTCTATACCAAATCCATATTTCCCAACCAAGAGTACTGTATTTAAAGACCATGGTACTTTCGGTTATGTAGATATGAAGAAAGCCATAGCAATATCTTCCGATGTTTACTTTTACGAGATTGGTGGAGGTTTTGAAAATCAAAAAGGTTTAGGAATCGTAAATATCGATAAATACACAAGAATGTTTGGAATAGGAGAAAAAACAGGTATAAATCTCAATGGTGAAAAAGATGGAACAATTCCTACTCCAGAATGGAAAGCAAAAACATTTAAGGGTGAGCCTTGGAGAGTAGGAGATACTTACAACACATCTATCGGTCAGTATGGTTTACAAGTAACTCCAATACAAATGGCTCGTGCAGCAGCAGGTATTGCCAATATGGGTGTAATATATACTCCACATATAACACTAGCCGATAAAGTTTTTGAATCAAAAGTTACAACAATTCCAATTGATAAAAATAATATGAAAGTTATATACGAGGGAATGAGAATGGCTGTAACAGAAGGAACATGTCAGGCATTAAATATCCCTTCTGTGAAGGTTGCAGCCAAGTCAGGTACAGCCCAGGTGGGACTTGGTAATACGAATACAAATTCTTGGATTGTAGGATTTTTCCCGTACGATAATCCCAAATATTCTTTTGCTTTAGTTATGGAAAGAGGCCCCAAAGCAGCAAGTGGAAATGCCACTAGAGTTATGAGTGAAGTCATCGATTATATGAGTGTTTATACACCAGAATATTTGAAATAATAAGCTAGTTTATCCTTTGACTTATTGGCCAAAAACGAGTAATATACATCTAATATATATCCCGTTAAATTACGGTATTTTATATTATTTTAATAATTAAACATTGGATTTTATTAGTTAATTAATGTATAAAATTAAACGATTTTATACCTATAAAGTGATGGATGAAATAAATTATATAACAGAGGAAAAAAAGTTAGCATTACAAGAAGAACTTAACTATCTAAAAACCACAAAACGCAAAGAAATACTTGAGTCTTTGGAAGCAGCTCGTGCACTAGGAGACTTGTCTGAAAATGCAGAATACCATCAAGCTCGTGAAGACCAAGGAAAGACAGAAGACCGTGTACATCAGATAGATCATATGCTCAAAAATGCTGTAGTTGTTAAAAAACATTCAAGTACAAATGTTGAGATAGGTACTACTGTAAAAGTAAAAAAAGAAAATTCAAAAGATGAAATTACTTATAGTATAGTAGGAGCAGAAGAAGCAGACATGGTACATAATAAAATTTCAAATAAATCACCACTTGGAGAAGCATTATTTGGCAAGAAAAAAGGAGATGTTGTTTCTATCAAAACTCCAAAGGGACTAGTCAAATACACTCTTATTGATATACAATAGAGTATATGGCATCAATAGAAGAATTACGCGACGCGCGTATCAAAAAAATCGAATTATTAACAGAAGCAGGTATGGATTCATACCCAGCTTCTGTTCCTCATGATTATTCAATAAAAGAAGTAAAGGATTCTTTTGATCAACTTGCTTTAACTTCAGAAGAAAAAAATGTTTCAATAGTAGGTAGAGTTATCGTTGTCCGTGGACAAGGGGCTATTTTGTTTATTGTATTACAAGATGGAAATGAAAGACTCCAAGCTGTTTTGAAAAAGGATATACTATCAGAAGATTTATTTACTCTATTTGTAAATACTATAGACAACGGAGATTTTGTCTCTGTAACTGGTTCACTTTTTGTTACACAAAGAGGAGAGCAGAGTATCTTGATAAAAGATTGGAAGATGGCTACAAAAGCACTTTTACCTCTACCAGATAAATGGCACGGTTTACAAGATGTTGAAGAAACTTACCGTAAAAGATATTTAGATATCTTGATGGACAAAGAAGTCTACGATAGATTTGTAATGCGTTCTAAGATAGTAAAATTTATTAGAGCTTTTTTTGATAACAAAAATTTTCTTGAAGTAGAAACACCTATATTGCAAAACCAAGCCGGGGGAGCAATGGCAAAAGTTTTTGAAACTCATCACAATGATTTTGATATGAATATGGTTCTTCGTATTGCGCTTGAGTTGGAACACAAGACTATTATGGTTGGTGGCTATGAAAGAATATATGAAATAGGTAAGAATTTTCGCAACGAAGGTTCTGACCCAACCCACTTACAAGAATTCACCATGATTGAGTGGTATGCAGCATATGAATCTCTTGAGACCAATATGAAATGGACAGAAGATCTTATTAAATCTATTTCAATAGATTTAATAAAAAAGACTGTATTTAAAGTTTATGATAACGATGGCAATGTGTGTGACGTAGACCTTTCTTGCGAGTGGCCTAGAATAACATTTAAAGAATTATTGAAAAACGATGCAGGTATAGACATAGAAACAATCACACTAGAAGAAGCGAGAGAAGCTGCTCTCAAGTGGGGAGTAAAAGAAGATGAAGTAAAAAGATTAGGAAGAGGAAATCTTCTAGATAAGATTTATAAAAAATCATCAAGAGGTAAAATAATCAATCCTACTTTTGTGACTGATTTCCCAGGTGACTTAAAACCTTTAGCTCAACAAAATGAAAATGGAACAGCAAAAGTTTGTCAGCTTATAATAGCAGGAGCTGAAATCACAAATCAATATGCAGAACTAGTAAATCCAATAAAACAAAGAGAACTTCTTGTTTCTCAATCTAAAGCAAAAGAGGGAGGAGATGAAGAAGCTATGGACACAAATGATGATTTTATAACTGCCATGGAGCATGGTATGCCACCTATGACAGGTTTTGGAATGGGTATAGATCGTCTTGTTTCAATATTTACTGAACAGAAAAATCTGCGGGATGTTGTATTTTTCCCAATTATGAAGCCGAGAGAATAAAAATAGGACCCTTACTGGGTCCTATTTTTTTGAGTAATATTTTATTATAACTAGATTATTCTAGTTAATTTTTTTTGTATAGTTATCCACATATTAAGTAGGGGATTGTATTTGTATTGTGGGACGAAGTGGTTTATAATTATATCAAGTGGGATATAGTGGGGCAAATCTTTTTGCAATAATAACTATATTTCACAATATTATTATGCTCATAGGCGAATACATTCACACACTAGATGACAAAAACAGAATGTCACTACCCGTAAAGTTCCGAAAGGAGATGGGGAAGAGTGTTGTTGTTACCCCTGGGCTTGATAATTGCCTTTCAATTTTTACCACAAAAGAATGGCAAAAAGTTTCAGGTAAATTATCTGAAGCATCTATGTTTACAAGTGACAATAGAAGTATTTCGAGATTTATATTTGGACAAACTGTTGTAGTAGATGTTGATAGTAACGGCCGAATACTGATCCCGGAAAATTTAAAAAATCGTTCAAACCTTACAAACAAGGTTGTTGTTATTGGTGTGCAAAATAGAGTAGAAATTTGGAATGAAAAAGTTTGGAATGATTATAAAAAAGTAGTTGAAAAACAGGCCGATGCTCTTGCAGATAAATTAGGGCAAATAGGAGTTCTTTAATATGAAACATATTTCTGTATTACTAAATGAATCGATAGATGGATTAGAAATAAAATCTGGAGATGTTATTGTCGACGGAACTCTAGGAGGTGGAGGTCATACTCTAGAGATAATAAAACGTTTTGGTTCAAAGGTAAAAATTATTTGTTTGGATTTAGACTCTGATGCTATAGCACGTTCAAAGAAATTAATAGATGAAACAGAATCAAATGTTGTTTTCAAAAATATTGGATTCCAAGATATAGATAAGGTTCTCTTAGATTTAGGTATAGAAAAAGTAGATAAAGTATTGCTCGACTTAGGATTAAGCTCATTTCAATTAGAAGAAGGCAACAGAGGATTCTCATTTTCTAAAAACGAACCACTTTTGATGACAATGAAGAAAAATCCAGAAGACTCTGATGTGACAGCATATTCAATAGTAAATACTTGGGATGAAGAAACTATTGCGGACATCATATTTGGTTTTGGAGAAGAAAGATTTTCTCGCAAGATAGCCAAAGCAATAATAGATGCTCGAAAAGAAAAAGATATAGTAACCACATTTGATCTTGTAGAAATATTAGAAAAAACAGTCGGAAAATATTATAGAGGTAAAAAAATAAACCCTTCAACGCGAACATTCCAAGCCCTACGTATAGCAACAAATAGCGAATTATCAAATTTAGATCAAGTTGTTCAAAAAGGTTTCAGTCATTTATCTAAGGGGGGACGTATGGCGATAATATCCTTTCATAGCTTAGAGGACAGAATAGTAAAAAAAGCATTTGTAGATTTAAAAGAAAAAGGACTCGCTACTGTTATAACCAAAAAGCCAATAGTACCAAGCCCAGATGAAATAAAATCAAACCCACGTTCACGTAGTTCAAAATTAAGATTAATAGAAAAAAATATATGACAAGAGCAAAAGAAATAACAAATGATATAGCACAAAATATGAATACTCAAAAAGTATTATTTCGCATTCTTCTTATTAGTTCAGGTGTTTTATTTTCAGTGTATATCTATATGGTGGGCTCTATTACATTTAATGTAATAGCAAGAAAATCTTTGGAAAATACTATCACAGAGCTAACTAGTCATGTAAATAAACTTGAATTAACTTATTTAAATAATATAAACCTAATAGATAAAAATTATGCAGTTTCAAAAGGTTTTGTAGATGTACATGAAAATATATTTGCAGAACGTAGTACTAATCGTGTTGCTATTCGCTAATGAAAAATCTATCGTTTCAATCTAGAATAAGAATTGTAATAGTTTGCTTTTTTGTTGTTTCAGCTATCTTGATAAGTAGGCTTTTTTTTGTTCAGGTTATACACCAAAATTTTTATGCTGAACGTGCCGATAAACAATATGTAACACCTTCTAGTAACATATTTAACCGCGGGTCAATATTTTTCTCAAAAAAGGATGATTCCCTGGTGGCAGCTGGAACGGTAACTTCTGGTTTTAAGCTAGCTATTATTCCAAAAGATATTGTAGATAGTGAATCTACTTATTTGAAATTAGACCAATATATAGAAATAGACAAAGAAACATTTTTATCTAAAGTATCAAAAAAAAATGACCCATACGAAGAAATCGCTACGGGTTTAACAAAAGAACAGATTGATGAAATAGAAAATTTTGGATTAAAAGGTGTTTCTATTTTTAAAGATAATTGGCGATTTTATCCAAATGGTAGTCTAGCTGCTCATGCACTAGGATTTTTAGCATACAAAAATGATTCACTGGTTGGTCAGTATGGATTGGAGCGTTTTTATAATTCAACCTTGTCCAAACCCAAAAATGAATCATATGTAAATTTCTTTGCTGAAGTTTTTTCAAATATAAGTAATACAATATCCAATACAAATACGGGAGATATTGTAACTACTATTGAACCATCTGTCCAATATAATTTAGAATCAGAATTGTTATCAACTTTAAATAAATGGGATGCAGATCAGGCTGGTGGAATAATAATAAATCCTCAAAATGGCGAAATATATGCAATAGCAGGTTTGCCAAATTTCGATTTAAATAATTTTAAAAAAGTTTCTGATACAAGTGTTTTTCGTAATCCATTGGTAGAAAATGTATTTGAATTTGGTTCTGTTATCAAACCACTTGTTATGTCAGGTGCTATCAATGAAGGAGTTATAACACCAGAAACAACATATTTTGATGCAGGTTCTGTAATTGTTGATAAAAAAACAATAAATAATTTTGACAAAAAAGGACGTGGCAAAATAAGTATGCAGGGAGTTCTAGATCAGTCTTTGAACACTGGTATGGTTTTTGTTGAAAATAAACTAGGACATGATAGATTTCGTACATATATGAAATCCTATGGAATAGGAGATAAAACAGGCATAGATCTTCCAAATGAAACTTCAGGACTTATAAATAATCTAAATAGTCCAAGAAATATAGAATACGCAAACGCTTCTTTTGGCCAAGGAATAGCTCTGACCCCAGTTGAAGCTATTAGAGCTTTCTCTGTTATAGCAAATGGTGGTAAGTTGGTAACCCCTCATTTGGTAAAAGAAATTAAATATGACAACGGCATATCTAAAAATATCGATTATCCAATAGTTAAAGAAAATTTACTCAAAAAAGAAACAACAGATACTGTAACTCGTATGCTAATTCATGTTTTTGAAACATATGATGGAGGTATTCATAAGCTTGAAAACTATAGTGTTGCATCAAAAACAGGAACTGCTCAAATTGCATTAGAGAGCGGAAAAGGGTATTATCCAGATCGTCACATGCATTCATTTTTTGGATATTTTCCAGCATATGATCCAAAATTTTTAGTCTTTCTTTTTTTGAAAAATCCTAAACAAATCAAATATGCATCTCAGACTTTAATCCCACCATTTCTAGACATTACAAAATTTATTTTAAATTATTATAATGTTCCACCAGATCGATAAAATAATTATAATTCAGCATATAACAAAAATATAAAATGAAAAAAACCTTCAAAAAAATTATAGTTATCATAATAACTTGGCAAGCCAAGATTGTTTTATCTAAATATAAACCCAAGATAATAGCTATCACAGGTTCCGTTGGTAAAACATCTACAAAAGATGCAATTTTTGTAGTTTTATCTAAATTTAAAAATGTTAGAAAAAGTGAAAAAAGTTTTAATAGTGAGATAGGACTACCTCTAACTATTTTAGGATTACCAAATGGTTGGGATGATCCATTTATTTGGTTCGAGAATATTATGCATGGATTTTATCTGATGTTACGTAAACAACCATATCCAGAGTATTTAGTTCTTGAGATAGGAGTAGGGAAGCCAGGTGATATAAAAAATAATGTTATTCCTTGGCTTAAACCAGATGTAGTTATTGTAACCCGTTTTCCAGATAAACCAGTTCATGTTGAATTTTTTGGTTCAGTAGAAAAAATTATCGAAGAAAAGAGTTCTCTTGTTTCCGCATTGAAAAAAGACGGTATACTTATACTTAATCACGACGATGAAAAAGTATATGCTCTACATCAAAAATCTAAATACAGAACAGTATCATATGGAATGCATAACAATGCTACTTATCATTCTATATATCCTACTTATTTATATTCATCACGTGGCAATATAAAAATTCCTAGTGGTATCAATTTCAAATTGGAATATGAAGGTAATACATTTCCTGTGATGCTTCCAAATATATTGGGAGTGCACAATATCGGCCAAGCTGCCGCAGCTATCGCGTGTGCTCGTGAGCTTGGTTGTGATTTGCTTGAGTCAATAAATGCAGTTAGTGAATACGTTACACCTCCAGGTAGACTCTCGCTTGTTGAGGGTATAAATAACTCTGTAATAATAGACGATACTTACAATTCATCTCCTGTTGCTATGAGTGCTGCTATCTTAGTTTTGAAAGAAATTGAAGGAAAAAGAAAGATTGCAGTTATTGGAGATATGCTTGAGTTGGGCAAATTTACTGAAGATGAGCATTATTTAGTAGGTGAAAATATATATGGCGTTGCAGATATCCTAATCGTCGTTGGGCCACGTGCCAAGACTGTTGCAGAAGGTGCGCTTGAAAAGGGTTTTAAAATAAAAAATGTATATAGTTTCGACTCTTCTAAAACGGCAGCAAAATTCCTAGAAGGTATAGTAGAAGAAGGCGATATTATTTTAGTAAAAGGGTCTCAAGGAGTACGTCTAGAGAGAGCTGTAGAGGCTATTATGGAGGATAAAAAGCACAAAAGGACTCTTTTGTGTCGCCAAGACAAAGAGTGGCTAAATCGATAAAATACTCGTTGACATTTTAGATTATATGCTATAATCTAAAGTAAATTCACAATTAAATATTTATAGATATGAAAAATTTTGAGGTTATTTTCGAATTTATTTTTTATTGGTTTGCTATTGGTTGGATATTTACTTTCATTAAAATGAAGTACTGGCACAATGTTCTAATAAAAAAGAATATTGTTAGTCTTTTCTCAGACCTAAGCGATCCTAATCTGGGGTTTAAAATTTATTTTCCTATCAGCCTTATATGGCCGATGCAAACATTTAGTTGGTTACTAAGTGATTATGATAAAGAAAATAAATATCGTAAACCTACGATGCCTATAACGCCCCTAGGTTACCAAGGTTTAGAAGAATACGGTAGAATATCTAGAAGTAATATTAATTATGCTATTATCCACAATGAATCAACTTATGTTGGTAGTTATGATTTTGTTAATATCAAAATTAGTAAAACAAAATATATAAGAAATGAGTTCATACTTGGTACTTTGTTTGGGGGATTTCATATTATGTTTTGGTTATATGGTGTATGTTGTTTGATGGTTGCGCTTGCAGGAATAATATCTTTTGCAAGTTTTTTTGAAAAAACAAAAACAGAAACAACAAAAAATGATGTTCCTATTTAGCTATCTTTAAAAAAGAAAAAATCAAAATACCTAGAAATATAAAATATTTCTAGGTATTTTTTAATTTCAGATGATTTGAAAATTATTCAACGATTGCACTCATTTCATGATTGAATGCTTTTGAAGCTTGTACTATATATTGAGCTATATTCTTTTTGAAATATGGTTCATGTTGTTTTTGTATTTTAGATATTACATAGTATCCTATTGCCATCATGGTTACATAATCTGCGTTTTCTGGTAGTGGTATATAGAGTCTGTTTTGGGGATCACCATAGGTATCATTTTTATCACCAAAACTTATAAATAGTTCATTTGCAGGAACTACAGTTACTGCATGCTTCATATACTCTGTCGTCTCTACATCGTGAGCTATTATTCTACCAAATAATTCTATAAATTTAACTTGTAACATTCTAATTATTCCAGAAAATTTTGTAGGAACTATAAGAAAATATTTTTCATATTTTGAAAAAAATGTCATATCTATGGTATCAATATTTTTTTCTATAAAATTTTGAATATCAGATGTGTTTTCATGTGTTTTACCAAGAATCATCCCCATATAGGTAGATGTATTGTATGTATATGGTTCTCTATTTTTGGGAAATATAAATACATCTTTACTATCTACAAATTTTATCGCTTCTGCATCTTTGTTGTTTGTAATAAGTACTACACGTTTTCCTAGCTCTTTTGCACGCTTTGCTATAATAGGTGCATGTTTTCCACCTGATGCAGAAATAACTATTACACTATCTATAGTTTTTATGTTTTCTAGTTTTTGTTCATAGTTACTCTCAGAAGCAAATATTGCATCTTTTTCTTCAAATATAATCCTACCAGTAGCTTCTGCATTACCAGATCCTATAATCAGAGGATGGTGGTATTCATCTAGATTTATTTTTGGTAATTCTTCTTTTTGGAAAAGTTCCAAAGCTCCTAAAACAACTATATCCAAATCAGGGATATTTTCTAGATCGAAACTTTTTAATATTTCTATATTTTTTGTATTCATATTATTTATTTTCTTTGTTATTAATATTTGAAATATGTCCTCCAAATTGGTGTCTCATAGCAGAAAGAACTCGTCCAGTAAATGATGGATTTTCTTTTGATTTTTTTCTAAACTCTAGTGACCCTTCAATGATGGGGACAGATACATTTAATTCTTTTGCTGCATCTACTGTCCATTGTCCTTCTCCACTGTGCGCTACTACAGGTGAACAAGATTCTTCATCTTCTAGATTTTCACCAAATTTAGCAAATGCTTCAGACAACCATCCAACTAGACTCGATGATACAACTGAACCATGGTTATATATATTGGTTATAGAAAGCATATTTAAAGAAAAAGGGGATTTCTTTAAAACTTCAAATCCTTCAGCTATAGATTGCATCATTCCGTATTCAATACCATTGTGTACCATTTTAACAAAATGACCTGCACCAGATTTACCCATATATCCATAGCCATCTTTTACTGACATATCTCTAAACAGATTCTCGTATTTTTTATATAGCTCTGGTTCACCGCCTACCATAGTACAAGCTCCTTCTAGTGCTCCACCTGGCCCACCAGATACACCAACGTCCAAAAAGTTGATTCCAACTTCTGATAGTTTAATTCCTCTTCGTATAGATTCCTTGTAGGGAGAATTTCCTCCGTCTATTATAGTATCTCCTTTTTCTAGTAGGGGAATAAGTGAGTCGATAACAGCATCTACTGCCTGATGAGGAACCATGAGCCATACACTACGAGGTACAGTGAGCTTGCTTACAAATTCATTGAGTGAGTATGCTCCTTGTATTCCCTCAGATTCGAGTTGTTTTGTGGCAGATTCTTCTTGATTGTATCCTATTACATTCCAATTTTTTGAATGTAATAGTCTAGCAATATTGGCGCCCATTTTACCTAAACCAATGATTCCTATTTCTCCTGCAATTTCTTTTTTTAATTCATTTACTGTTTCTGTTTTTATATTCTTTGATTCTAGTAGTATATTTGGCTCGTATTCTTTTAAGGGAACAAGATTTTCTGCCCAACCTTTTAAGATAGGGTCAGTAAATTTCCATGAAGATATTACCTCATCAGAAGAAATAAATAGTGTTTGGTTTCCTTCCATTGCAGTATAAATAATTTTGGCATATTCTTCTATGTATTGAACTTTTGTTTCTTTTTCATAAAGGAAAAATGACAAAACACGTTCCTCTATAACTTGGTCGAAACCAGGTTTTTTTGTCCAGAAATTTATAGTGACTTCATCATTTGGTTCAAGTCTAAAAATTATTCTATTCGGAGTGTGTTTTCCATCTTCACACAAAAGACATACTTGTGGGTTTTTTAGAGTTAAAACTATTTCTTTTTGTGATTTTCCAGTAGATTTACCAGCTTCCATAAATATTGGAATACCTTTCCATCTAGGATGCAAAAGTTCTGTTTTAAGTAGGAAATATGTTTCAGTTGTAGAATTTGGATTTACGCCCTTAACATTTTTGTAACCTTTATATTGTGATCTAAAAGTATTTTTACGTATAGATTCATCTGTCCAACTACTAAGTGCTTTCAAAATCAATGCTCTGTTTTCACGAACAGAAGAAACTCCCATTTCTATAGGATATTCAGAGGTTATAGCTGCAAGCATTGTCAAAATATGGTTTTGTCCAACATCACGAAGAGCTCCTACTGAGTCATAGAAGCTACCTCTGTCTTCTACTCCTATAGACTCTAACAGTCTTATATCTATTTTTTCTATCATGGTGTTGTCCCATGTGTTTTCAAAAAGATTATTTGAAAAACGAAAATTTTCTATTCCTTGAATTATTTCTTTAAAAAGATAGTGATCGATTCTATATATTTGTTCTTCTTTAAAATATAGAGAAAGAAGAGCTTGAAGTTTCTCAGCACTCGCAAGATCTGTGCCAAAGGGTTTTTCTATTAGTATACGGCTCCATCCTAAATCTCCTCCACATGGAATATTTAATTTTACAGAAGCAAGATTTTCAAAAATATTGGCATAAGCAGATGGCGGTACCGCTAGGTAGTAGAGTTTGTTTGCACAGATACTCCAATTGTTTTCTATTTCTGTTATATGCTTAGAAAGGGAATTGTATGATTCTATGTCTTCAAATGTCCCAGCTTCATAAGAAAAAATTTTGAAAAATGACTCAAAATCTTTCTCATCAATTTTCGTATCTATGTGTTTATCCAATGAACTAATGATCAAATGCCTTAATTCATCACTAGTAAGCTCTCTTCTTGAAAATCCTATAATTGCAAGGTGTGTAGGTAAACGATTATGAATAAAAAGATGCCAAAGAGATGGAATTATTTTTTTTGCTGCTAGGTCTCCAGTTATTCCAAAGATGGTAAATATTGAAGGTATATTGTTTATGGCTTTTTTATTCATTTTTTATAATAAGTTATTTATAATGTTTAATAATTGTATCATTTGCACAAAATTCTACAAAAGAATTATATACCATAAAGCATAACATCGATTTATGAACATTTGATGAATGTATTTTTACTTAAAATAGTAATTTTTAAAATTTTATGCTGATTTTTGGGTTTTATTAAAAGTAATTTGTAATATTTCGTTTATTTAATAAAGCTCCAATAGATGGAGCTTTTTATTTGTATAATTATTTTAATGTTTAATATGACATTCCAATTTCAAAGCCAGGAAGCATATATGTATCTGTAGTTTCTAGACTGGCTACTACTAACATATAATTTGTTGGATCATCTCGTTTTGGGTTATAAACATATTCATATCTAAAAAGTCGTATGTAAGAACTTCCATCTGGGGATGTTAATTCTGAAGTTTTATTACAAGAACTTCCACATGGGTCTACTGGTAGATTTTTCATATAGGGTTTAAGTGCTGTTTCCAACTCTGCCCAAGTGTTTGATCCTCCATCATCAGACCAAGCAAAACAAGCATTAGATAACCAATCACATCCATCAAAATCCGGTGCATGACCATTAGCAGATACGTACAGAGCTACCGCATTATTGATTTCATTGATATCTCTCATTCTTCTTGCGTCACGAGCTTTAGCACGAGCAGAGTTGAGAGCTGCCAATATGACTGAGGATAGTATACCAATGATGGCTATGACCACTAGGAGTTCGATGAGGGTGAAGCCTTGGTTTTTCTTATTTATCATACATTCAATTTTAACATTTATTTTTTACACTAACAATTGATATTTGATTATTAATATAATAATAAAAATCGAAAATATGCAATTAATTTTTTGTAGCGGTATTCTCTACTAAGTATTTTTTAATATTTAGTTGGTGCTCCTCGTACGTAACGGAGCAATGTGTAATATGATTTTTGTCATGAATGTAATACAAACAATCCGTAGTTTCTGGGTGAAGTACAGCTTCTATGGCTGGTACACCAGGATTCGAGATAGGGTGAGGAGGAAGACCTTTATATTTATATGTATTAAATGGTGAGTCGGTTTGTTTGTCAGATATTGAGATAGGGTACCACCATCCTTTACCTGTATCTCCTCGTGTGTATTGCAGTGTTGCATCTACTCCGAGTGCCATGTTTTGGTTTAATCTATTCCACAAAATACCAGCTATAAGTGCCATATCTTTATCGCCAGATGCTTCTCTTTGGACAATAGATGCCAGAGTGAGAGCTCTAGTCCATTTTATATTTTTTGTTGTGAATTGAGGTAAATATGGATAAAAATTTTCATTAAATTTTGCGATGAGACGTTTCGCTACAAGTGCAGGTTCCTCTATAACTGGTATTAGATATGTATCAGGATAATAAACTCCTTCTGTATATTCAGGACTGATCGTTGTATCAATTGTCACCCAATTACTTTTTTGCTTGGAAGTCCATCCTAAGGCATTTGCTAGTATCGTTGCAATTTCTTCTTTTCTCAATCCTTCTTTTATTACAACCCATTTCATATATGGCTTTGTATGAAGAACTTTATTTATTTGAGATGCGTTCATTGTTTTAGATAACTTGTATGCACCAGGTGTAACTGCAACTTTTTGTTTTTCAAGTGATGCTAAAAAACCCTTAGTATCAGTTATAAATTCGCCTTTATTTAGATTTTCTACTATTTTATCATTGGTATCATCGAGAGATACATTGAAGCGGTCAGTTCCTTCGGGTAAAACTTCCTCTGGAGGGGGAATACTAGCTTCTTTTTTGGGTACTAAAACTACTGGTTCTTTAACATTGGGAATATCTGTTTCTTTTGATATTTGAGTATTTGGCATGCTTTCTTGTTTTATATTTATATCTGTTGTTTTGTGTAATTTAGGGTACAAGAAATACCAACCAGCTGAAAAAAGTATTGCAATAATGATTCCTATTAAAATATTTTTTGATAATGTTTGCATATATCTAGTATAACAATTAAACATTTATTATGAAATAATAAAAAACCCCATACATAGTACGGGGTAGAGATTTGTAAAACCTCTAAAACTTTTTAGAACACTCTTTAAGTATTGAAAGTTGTTTAAGTATTCCTTTTGTGTGCGTAAGAACAAAATTTCCAGCTTGATAGTCGTTTATACAATGCCAAGTAGAAATATAACCTTCTCCAAATTTAGCTTTTCGAGATAGTCCGCTGTTCTCTGCTTCAAATTTTTGTTGATTTTTAAGCCAATATGAAGCTGATTTTGTGTGAATTCCATAAATATCTCCAAGAAATACTTTTTTAGGAGTAACTTTTTCTCCTGTCTGTGTACGGTTGAAACCAAAAGGATTTCTGCCGGATTCTTCGAAATGTTTCTGTAATACCTTAAGTGCATGTATCGTCTGATTAAGTTGGCCATAATTTTTCTTTTCCAATTTCAGTATTATTTTACTGAAACCACTTTTGTCATGAAAAGGAGAAATGACTTTGAATAATCTAACGATAGCCTCGACCCTGTTTTTCATTTTTGAAATTTCTTCCATTTCTTTTTCTAGAAAAGAAAGATCATTTTGAATAAGATTAAGGTCGTTTGCTACAGGTTTGAAAATTGAATTAAATATTTTAAATATTTTACTTGCTTTCATTTTATTTGGTTTTAATTGTTAAATTGTTTATTGAGTTATCTTAATCTCTATAAAGAAACTAAGATAACTCAATAAATATATAGCAATATTGCCAAAATGTATTAAAGAACTATCTGTTTAAATGATAGCATAAATATACCCATTTGTCAATTTTAAAAAAAGATTATATATACAAAATTTGATATAATATAATCATGAATAAAGAACTAACACCAGAAGAAAAGAGAGTAATAATAGACAAGGGTACCGAGGCACCTTTTATAGGCGAGTACATAAACAATAAAGCGACGGGCGTGTATGTATGCAAGCAGTGCGGTAACCCTCTATACAATTCCAAAGATAAATTTGAGTCAACTTGCGGATGGCCAAGTTTTGATAGTGAAATAGAAGGTGCTGTTTCTAGGAGTATAGATATAGATGGCGCGCGTACAGAGATAACTTGTGCCAAATGTGGAGGGCACCTAGGGCATGTATTTAAAGGCGAACATTTAACAGATAAAAATATACGACATTGTGTGAATTCCATATCAATGAAGTTTATTGAAGGAAAATAATTATGACAAAGAAAATAGTATTGGCAGGTGGATGTTTTTGGGGGCTACAAGAACTCATAAGAACTCAAGAGGGTGTAGTAGAAACACGAGTGGGATACACTGGTGGTGAAGTAGAGAATCCTACATATGAAAATCACAAAGGCCACGCAGAAGCAGTAGAGATATCTTATGATGACTCCAAAACCTCATATAAGAAATTATTAGACTTTTTCTTTCAAATACACAATCCGACTACACTAAACCAGCAAGGTAACGACAAAGGCACTTCATATCGATCAGCTATATTTTATGGTAGTGAGATAGAGTTAAAAGAAGCCAAAGATTTTATTGATATTGTAAATATGTCTAAGCGATGGGGTAATCCTGTAGTCACTACATTAGAACCCTTAGGAGTATTTTATCCTGCCGAAGATTATCATCAAGATTATTTACAAAAGAATCCGGGTGGATACACTTGCCACGCTATATACTTTGATAGCTATTTATAGATAAAAATGGCAAAAATAATTTATAATTAATTTGAAATAAAAAAATGGAAAAAAATTTAATGCCACTTTTGTTTATCGGTCACGGAAGTCCAATGAATGCAATAGAAGACAATGAATTTACTAAAAACTTTGTTCGAGTAGCAAAAGAGATTGAAAGACCTAAAGCTATTGTATGTATTTCAGCTCATTGGTTTACAAATGGAACAAAAGTTACAGCTATGGAAAAACCGAAAACAATTCATGATTTTTTTGGTTTTCCGCAAGAACTTTACCATATAGATTATCCCGCAAACGGAGACATAGAACTTGCAAATGAGATAAAAAATCTATTTTCTCCTGTGAGTGTAGAGCTAAACAATGATTGGGGATTGGATCATGGTACATGGTCAATTTTGAGACATATGTATCCAGATGCAGATATCCCTGTAGTACAGATTAGTATAGATTACAATGAGCATACACAGTATCATTTTGATTTATCCAAAAAGTTATCTTCTTTGAGGTCAAAAGGTATTCTTATTATCGGTAGTGGAAATATTGTTCACAATTTGGGTAAAATAGATTTCAAAAATATCGAAACCAGCGACTATGGGTATGATTGGGCAAAAAGTGCACAAAATAATGTGGATGCCAGTATAGTGAGTGGAGATTTCAATTTTTTAATTGATTACAAAAAAGATGGCAATGATCTAAACATGGCAATCCCAACACCAGAACATTTTTTACCCCTTATTTATATTTTAGGATTAAAAGAAGAAAATGAAAAAATTGAATTTTTTAATAATGTTTTAGTTGGTGGTTCTATAAGTATGACTTCATTAAAAATTTCATAATATAATACCAATATTAAAATACAAATAAAAAAGGCTTATCATAAATGATAAGCCTTTAAATGTTTTATGGATAAATTATTTAAACTCAATCAGTAAACCTTTTTTAAATTCATAAAAAAGAGATAGAACAAGATTAAAAAATACACCACATAGTAAACCAAAATAAATACCGCTAAGGAAATCAACTTTGTAAATAAAGAATGAAATAACACCAATAGGGATACCCATAATTAATCCAACGATAAGACCATTGGTGAGACCATTGACTGTCGAGAATACAAGACCTCCTTTATTAAATCTTTTTAACCTTCTTTTTACGCTTATTGCTAGGCATATATCTAGATTGATTAAAATATATGAAGCAATAGGTACCCACATCAATTCTAGGTTTTCAAACGTGGTTTTTCCTGGACTGAGTCCTAGTATCTCCTTAAAGGAGGGTAATAGGTAGTCTGTGCACATCCAGTAAGTGAGCCACATAGCAGCGATAAAAAATATTAATGTTACAATACTTCTTCTTTTTGAAATTGCTACATTGGTAGTAGCTGAAAATTTTTTTTTTTTTTTTTATTTATTTAAATAAGTTTGTTTAAAGACATAATACATTAAATATTATTAATGTCAATTATATATGAATTAACCACAATAGTTATTTTAATATTCACAAAGGTAAATTAAACAAAAGAAAGGCCTACAATATGTAGGCCTAATGGATTTTATTTTTTAATCATAAATTAAGTTAAAAAATTTATTTTATTGTTGCCATGCTGGTTAAAAAATAAGCAGCAGTGTAAACAATAGATAAAATTAAAATTGTTTTGACTGTAAATCGTTTTTCTCTTTCTATGTAGAAAATTACAAATACTCCTAAAATAAGCGGCACCCAATCAAAGATTTTGAATAGTATAGAGTAGTGACTTTGTGCAAATCCTGGAACATTTTTTAATACTGTAAAGATACCAGAAGTAGCAATAAGAAAAAAACCGACTAGAGATAATAAATTTTTCATTTTTTGTTTGATTTTAAAATTAATAATATTTATTAGAATTTCTCTATTCCTCTGCAATAGGGGAACAAAGAAATTCCAATAAATATTTCTAAAATCAAAATATCAAAGAACTAAATAACTGAAAAATAGTATCTCATAATTAAGTAAATTTGTCAAGTTATAAAAAGGGTAGGAATTTACTTGCTATACAAATAAAAAAGCTCATCATTTCGATGAGCTTTTGTTGGGTTTGTGATCATTTTCTTTTTAACAATATATATATGAGCAAAATACTAGCAGCGCATACTTGAGCACATATAAATACTAGACAAAGCAATAAACCATATATTAGACCCAATATGAAACTAAATTGACCAAAAAGAAAACAATTAAAGACAACAATCAGAATAATAATTATATTAATATATAGATTCACAATAAATAATTTATATTTAAAAGAATTAATAAAATCATATTCTTTATGTTTTTTTAAATTATTTTCTAGTATTTTAATTGTTAAAAATGCATACCATATAATTAAAATATAGGTTGTAATTGGCGTCAATATCAACCAGACTTGATTAATATTAATGGATTCAGGTTTTAATTTAAGTATTTCATTAAACCCAGGCAATAAATACCCGATGTATAAGTAGTAAGTAAATATACTTGTTACCAAAGTATTTATTAACCATAATTGTTTTTTAGTAATTTTTCCGATTTTATTTTCCATTCTTCAGTTATTTAATTGTTATATTTCAAAGTATTTTTTTTCATACTAACATGAAAAGTACAGCATGTAAATGGTTAGTGGCATGCGCATACACTATAGCAATTCATTGACAAATTGTAAAAATATGCTATTATAAAAATAAATAAATTGCTCATCGTCATTAATTAAAACTTGAAAAAATGAAAAAAAGACAGATTGCTTTCTCGGTTATGTTCACATTGGTTTGGTATTTCTTAAGTGAATACCTATTTATGCCCGCTATCTCATTTGATTCCACTACTGGAATTTATTGGAACTTAATTGTTTATCTTACTGTGATGGCTATTATCTTTTTCAATATTGATTCTAACAAAAAATCTGATTTTGGAAAGGCATTATGTATCGTATTAGGGATCTCTGCTATTATTTTACTGCTTGGTCTTGGTATTGGTGGATTCTTTTCCACTTCTACATGGATGAATACTGAAAAGTATAGAGGAATGATTGGTAACATTAAAGAAACTGAATTTACGGCAAATGTTCAACCAATCGCTGTAAATCAAATGCTAATTGTTGATGAAGAAATTGCGAAAAGAGTTGGAGAAAAAGTTTTAGGATCAGATCCTGGACTTGGAAGCCGCTCAGAAATTGGCGATTATACTCTTCAAGCTGTTAATGGTCAGCTCTATTGGATTGCTCCTTTACTCCACAGTGGATTTTGGAAATGGAATTCTTTTGGAGACGAAGGTACTCCAGGTTATGTACGTGTTTCAGCAACAAATCAAGAAGACTATGCTTTGGTGACAAATGTAAAAGGAAAAAAATTACATATTGTATATCAGCCAGAAGCATATTTTAGTCAGGATTTAGAGAGACATATCTACACAAACGGGTACCGTTCTATTTTATTCAGCGACTTCACTTTTGAAGTTGATGATAATTGGAATCCTTATTGGACTGTAACTGTTCAAAAAACAAAAATTGGTTTTAGTGGAAATGATGCTGTTGGTGTGCTTGTCGTGGATCCTCAGACGGGGGATGTGCGTCAGTATAAAACAGAAGAAGCTCCTGCCTGGATCGATCGTATTCAGCCAAAAGATTTTGTTTCTGAACAAGTAGATGACTGGGGAAATTATATTCACGGTTATTGGAATTGGTCAGGAAAAGATAAAATCAGAGTAGCTGAAGAAAGTTCACTTGTTCTTGGTAATGACGGAAGATCATATTTTTATTTTGGTCTTACTTCAGAAGGAAAAGATGAATCAACAGTGGGTTTTGTTATGGTAGATACCAGAACAAAAAAAGCTCATTGGTTTAAACAAGCAGGAGCTACAGAAAAAGCAGCTAGGGTCTCAGCTGAGGGCAAGGTACAAGAAAAAGGTTTTGTAGGTTCTGATGGTGTGACATACAATATTGATGGTCACCCTACTTATGAATTCCTTTTAAAAGACAAAGGTGGCTTGATGAAACTTGTAGCCTTGGTAAATGTCCACGATCACACTCTTGTAGGTATTGGTGAAAATCGCCAACAAGCCATAAGAGATTACCGTAATCAAATGACTAGTCGTGGAAACACGGTATCGTTAGTTACTAGCGATATGGAATCAACTGTTCTTGTTTCAAAAATTTTAAGGATTGCATCTTTGATTAGCAAAGGGGAAACTTATTATCAATTTATTTTGGTAAAAGAACCCAAAACTATCTTTACTGCAGGCACTGAAATTTCAGATGAACTTTCTTTAACAAAAGAAGGGGATGTTATTAAGATTTATTATGTAAAGCTTAATTCTGAATCAAGTGTGTCTATATCAAAATTTGATAATATCGAATTAATGATAGGCAGTGACTCTATTCAAATTAAAAATGAAGAGAGATTAGATACAATTAAAGCAAAAGTAATTCAACAAAAATCAGAAGAAGTTGTTGATAACAAAATCAACAATCTTTCATCTGTTGAGAAGAAAAAACTTTTGAAATTAATTAAACAAAAGTAAATTAAATTACAAAAAACCAGATCAAAATGATCTGGTTTTTTTAATTTTTTAAGCTTACAGTAAATATAAACTAATATATTCATTTCTCTACAAAACAAAACAGTATCTATTTAATATATCGTTTCGGAGTCTAAATACTTTACAAAACATATATATATGATATAATAAGGAAAATAAATTTTGTAACTTAATAATAATTATATATGAAAAATGAGGCAATAAAACAATGCCGGGCCCGTATTCAAGGATATATTGAAAAAATTGATTTGATTAAAAAAAGTGCTGATGATGATTTAATTTTTTTAATTGATTTTATAAAAGAATGCCATGAATCAAAAAAAGATTTTACCAATGTGTTTATATCTATCGCAGAAGATACAAGAAATGAATTAAATATGGATATCCAAATTGAGTCTCTATTGTCTGATGATGAAAATATGGAGCAAGATGAAGAGATTGAAATATTTCTTTCTTCATTGAAAGAATTTTCAATTAAAACTAAACTATATAAATCAGAAATAGATTCCGAGCTTTCTGGAAAGATAAAAAAAGTAGTAGAGGATTTTGACGAAGCTATTCACGAAGAAATTGATTCTATTCTTGAGCTTATCGCTAGGGAACAACGCAAAATTGAAGAAATTCAAAATGAATCTTAAAGAAACAAAACCGTATAACCATTAACGCCACTTCGAAAGAGGTGGTTTTTTTTATTGACAAATAAATTGTATATGATATTTTTTTTTAAACAAAAAATCTTATATCATGCATATAATAAACACTGGTAAAGAACATGTAGTGTTCACTCAAATCTCGGAAGAAACAACAATACTTCCAATAGATACTTGCGAAATACTTTTTAAGCAAGAAGTTGTATTATCTGAAAATAATCAAAAAGCACATTTGGTTATCATAAAGAAAGACGACCCTTCCAAACTTATTTCCAAAATAGAGAGTATCGCTGTTCGCCCTGCTAATCGAGCATTCATTCGTACTGTTGATGCAAAATTCGTTCAAGCACAAGAAATTCTTGTTGGATTTATCCAGGACGAACAAGTGAAAGAAATAACACTCTTTCCTTGTAGGGTTATTGATATTGTTCCAAATGGATACTTGCAGTAGTATCATGAACCTCACACTCTTGAGGAATTGTCATTGACATGAGTATTGATTTTGTCCCCGTTTTATCACAATGAAATGGAGAGCCTTGAGGAAGCAGAGCCTCATATAAAAACCGACTATTTGAAATAGGCGGTTTTATTTTGTCCGCTCGAGATTAATAATAATTATAATGATATAATGAATTTATGAAAACTATTTTAATCATCTTAGTTGTTTTAATACTATGGTCTATCTGGGGGTATTTTGGTTCGCGTGTGGAGCAATCAGATTACACGGTTATCGAAAAAAAGAAAGATTATGAAATTCGTAATTATCCAGCACATATTGTAGCAGAAACAGCAATTTTGAGTTCTACATATAGCAATGCCATGAATTCAGGTTTTTCAATTGTGGCAGGATATATTTTTGGCGGAAATACAAAAAAAGAAAAAATCGCTATGACAGCACCAGTAGTAGAAAAATCTGGTTCTTCAGAGAAAATCTCTATGACAGCCCCAGTAATAGTGAATACAGAAGGAGATACACATGTAATTTCTTTTGGAATGCCTCGCTCTTACTCTTCTATAGAGACCTTACCAATTCCAAATGACTCTCGAGTAAAGCTTCGCGAAGTATCTGCGCAAAAGATGGCTGTACTTCGCTTCTCATGGTCTAGATCAGAAAGTAGGGTAAAAAAAATGAAAGAAAAACTTTTAAATTATCTTATTCGTGACAAAGTAGAAATTATTAGTACTCCTAGCTATGCCGGCTACAACGCTCCTTGGACACCACCTTGGATGGTTAGGAATGAAATTTTGGTTGAAATAAAATAATTTGAGTAGTAAGGATAGTCATTTCGAGTTAATAACCACTATTAAGGGCTATTTTATGATTGGAAAATATATAATATTATGAGATAATAAACTTATATTATGTGGAGCTGTGTTGGTTTTATTTAATAAAAAATACTATAATATGAATATATGAGATTAAAATTTAAGGAAGTCTTTGAAGAAAATAATGATGGTTCTTTGACCCCTAAAAGGCAAATTTTTGTTAATGGTATTAGTTTTAACCAAGGTGTTACATTCCAGAAGGGTGTATCTTTTGGTGGTGTAGATTTTCATCTTTATAAATATTGGGATATTGAAGCTGAAGAAAAAAATGGCATTTTAGATATTAAAGGGTTTTATCAACGATAGAATTATGGTTGATAATATTCCTACAAAAAAAGAAATAGTTAGTCTTGTTGAAGCACAGGCGAATTCAATTGATGATGTTTCTAAACGTTTTTATAGGATTGAAAGTTTAGTTAACACACAAGAATTTCGCAACGAAAAACAAGAAGCAAGAAACCATAGTGTTGCGATAGCTGTTCTTGTCTCATTTGTATTGATTGTTGGTTCAGTTGCAGTATCTGTTATTATTACAAATAAAAAAGATGCACAATTTTATTCTGATTTACAAAAAAATATTTATGAACAAGATTTAAAGGTTCAAGATTTAAATAATCAAATTTTAAATATTAAAATTCGTAACCCTTATTTAAAATAATTTAATAAAATGAATTTATCTTTAAATAAAAATTTGGGTAATAAATATTCAAATCAATCGCAAAAAATAAGAGTTATTACTGAAAATTGGGTTCTAAATCAAATATATTGTCCAAGTTGTGGTGGTATTATAACTAACTATGTAAACAATAAACCTGTTGCAGATTTTTATTGTAAAAAGTGTGTTGAAGATTTTGAATTAAAATCAAAGAAAGGAAAAATAGGAAAAACTGTACCTGCTGGAGCGTATTCTAAAATGATTGAAAGGATAAATTCCTCGACAAAACCAAATTTCTTTTTTATGGGTTACTTGGGGACTTTGTGTGTAAATAATTTTTTTGTAATACCAAAACACTTTTTTATTTCAGAAATTATAGAAAAAAGAAAGCCACTTAGTAATAACGCAAGAAGGGCAGGTTGGGTTGGTTCAAATATTATTTTTTCAAAAATACCAAAAGCAGGGCAAATTTTTTATATTGAAAATGGTAAAGAGATTTCTAAAGAAGAGGTTTTAGAGAAATGGCAAAAAACAGTCTTTTTAAAGAAAATTAAAAGAGTAGATGCTAAAGGTTGGATTTTAGATATTATGAATTGCATTGATGCTTTAAATAAAAATGAGTTTACGTTAGTAGATATATATAAGTTTGAATCTGAATTAAAAAACATTCACCCAGAAAATAAGCATATCAAAGATAAAATCCGTCAGCAATTACAATTTTTACGAGATAAAAATTATATTGATTTTGTTGGTTCTGGTAAGTATAAATTGAAGTAGTTGACTTTAATTCAAATTCGATCAATGATCAGATCATTATTAAGTTAATGGTTATATTTTTATATGTACTCGCAAGGACAGTCTTTGTAAGTCAAAAATGATTCCACTCGTACGCTTACTACTTTCCTTTGATTCTTATACCAGCACCAGGATATGATTGGATACCATTAATAGCTTCTAAGTCACTTGAGGAAACCAGCCCAACAACCTCGTCATTTTCTACGAGCATGATAGGTCCGCCAGAATATCCTTTTGGCGTAGGGAAATTTAGTAATACATGCAGTGATTTAACTTGCATGTTAGTGTCTTTATCTGTTCGAATGATATTTTGAACCTTAACTATGTTTCCTCTTGAATATGATATTTGAATCCTTGCGGATATTAATTCAAACTTAGTGCTAACCATTTTTAATAAAGGTTTGTTTATTGAGGTTTCCTGGAGGGGAAAACCTACAGCATACGCCTTAACGCCATTTGTTATATCCGTGCGAGAAGCTCTGAGGAATTCTGAGGAGTGTCGAGATATTCGACAAATTGTATAATCTTCTGATGGTTTGTAATAGGTAATTGAAGGATTTTTTAAAATTTCACCAGTAGAATTTATCAGGTAGATATCATATGTGTAATTTGGCATTAATACATGGGCGGCTGTAACAAATTCTTCTTGGGAAACAAAAAACCCTGTACCAAGTAATTTAGGAAGTACTTTTTCTTTTGGTTGTTTACCATCCATTTCAATGATGGCATATATTGCATTTTCAATATTTTGACTCATATAAAGATATTATAAGTAGTTAATTATTTTTATAATCGGAGCAATTCAGGTTGTTTTAGTATGCTTCTCGTACTAGCACGTGATGGCGAGCGTTCAACAGATAGAACCAATTAGATTCCTTACCCCTAACGCTGTTCATTACTTTTTTAGTATAACAGAACGACCCTTCTCGTACTATCAAGTATTGTACTAATATTAGAGATTTTTATTCCCCAGAAAATGAGGAATAATCAATTACGAAATAGATATAAAAAGAAATTTAATTAACAGGGATAGTTTCAAACATATTATCAAAACTTGAAACCTTCAATGTATTAACTATTTCTTCTGAAGCTTTAACTAGATCTTTCATTATCTGGAAAGACAAATCTGTTACCTCAATTAATTTACCATGATCAAAAGAATATGTATTTTCATTATATACTATTGGTAAACTAGCTTTTTTTTGCTTATCACAATAATAACCATTATTATGAACAAGATTTCTTAAATGTCTTCCAAGATCAAAAACTGAAGAAAGATGTTTGGTTTCTATTTCTTTAAAAAGACATTCGTAAATGTTTTTAAAGTCGCCGAGCCCGTCATTACATGCACCTGGCTTTACATGTAATAGAATATTTCTAAGTGACCATTCAAGCCGTGAATAGAATATTAGATAGTAGCCCTTATACATACATACCTCAAATTCTCTCTTAAATTTAGTTATATCTTCTGGAGTTAACAGTTTCTTTTCCTCCCAAAAATCCACTTCTTTAAATTTGGTTTGAGCCAATTCAATAGCAACAGCATATGAATGTAATACATTGGATAGTTGACCAAAAATTGTCACCCTTAGATCATTCTTATCATCTTTCATTGAAGGATATTTCTTTAGATTATCCTCATATAATTTAAAAGATAGTTCAACAGCCTGAGTAAAATTTGTGATATTGCTTGCATTTAACATATAAAAAATTTATAAATTCTTAATTAGGTAATTCAGGAGCATTTTCTGAATAAGTTGTCCTCAATTTTTATAGGCCATTTATTTTATCAATTTCATAATGATATTTTTACTAGCTGCGGAAATGTAATGGTTTTTATAATAGTTTCATTATAAGTCTTTTTAAAGTAAAAACCAAATCAAAAACAGCCCCTTCCGGAGCTGTTTTTGTATACTTCTCATACTAGAACTAATTGGTGAAACTACAGAGACCGCGAGTACGCTTATCGACTACCACGTAGTCAGGTACTTTTCCATCTACGATAAGGAAAAGTCTTTCGATTCTCTGACGCACGTGACGCAGGTCACGTGCTTAGGGTAACGCAAGAAAAAGGCTTGTCCTAAGACAAGCTCATTTTTCAACGCGTGACCCTACGGGTAATTTATTGGAACTCTATTGTAGAGAATATAAGGGGATATAAGGTATTGAAAGATTGAAAATGTGAAATAAAGTATTATAATAAGGAAATTATATGAAAAAATTAACTATAGCAGTAGGAACAACTTCTTTACAAAAAATTAGTTATCTTAAGGAAGTATTAAAAGAGTTAGAGATAAAATCATCTATTAAATCTATTGATGTAAAAAGTGGGGTTTCCGAACAACCAATAACATCAAGTGAGACTAAAAAAGGTTCCATAAATAGAGCAAAAAAAGCCTTGAAAGAAATTAAAGACTCCTATTTTTCTTTAGGTATAGAAGTTGGATATCATAAATATTCAAAAGATAAATATGAAATTTTTTGCTGGGTAACTTTAATTGATGATAGTGGTTATCAAATATCTGGTCAGTCTCATAAATTTTTATTACCAGAATATCATCAAAAATTCTTACATAGCGGAAAGTATCTTGGAGATAATTTAGATGGTTATTCTAAAAAAAATAAAAATTTTGTTGATGTTTATATAGAAGATATGATCAGACATCGCAAACCATTTATTGTTGGTGCATTAAAAGATATTTTAGTTAGATATTTTAAGAAAGAGGATTTTTAAATTAAATGACGTCCTTAACAAAGGGGACAGAGACCGTGAGTACACTTATCGAACCCTACTGGTTCAGTACACCTTTTCAAAGTATTTTTGCATAGCAAAAATACTTAATGAAAAGCTTTTCGATTCTCTGGCGCAAGCAAAGAAGTTTGCTTGCTTAGGGTCACAAATTAAAAAGCACCGACTGAAAAGTCGGCTTTTTAATTTGTGACCCTACAGAGAATCGAACTCTGATTTTATCCTTGAGAAGGATACGTCCTAACCGTTAGACGATAAGGCCAATATAATTACGAATTAAAATTAAGAATTACAAAATAAATGTAAATAAAAATAATATAATTAATACGTAAATACATATACAAAATAGCAAAAATACAGTATTAATACAAGCCAAGTATTTACTATGAGTAGGGAATATATGTCTAAATATATGCATATATGTTATTATTTAGTAAATAAGCACACATATTGACAATATATGATGTATATGCTATACTATTTTTAAGTGTGATTGATAATTTTGGTTAATTTGGAAAAATGAAAAATTCGTTTTTCTAAATTAACCAAAATTTGAAAATCATGAAAAAAGTAGTCAGTTATTTTAAAGCGATTTTTACATTAATATTTAGAGCAATCTTTTTATTAATAAGAAAGGTTGATAAATCTATTTTGAAAATTGTGGAAAAAAATCCTAATTTTACAAAATTATCTATCATACCTTTGGTTGTGTATTTCTGTATTTGGGGGGTTTATATGTTGTGTATTTGCATGATTATATTTTCATGCGAAAATCTAGCAACACCAAATTGGATGCATACATGGGAATATTTGAATTTTCATAATTTTTTAAATCCTAGTTTTTTAGGAACCATAGAAATTATGTTATGCCTTTATATTATTAGGGTATTAAGTTATCTTAGTAATAAATTATTTTAAAAACCGTATTTATACGGTTTTTTTTATTTTTAATTTTAATATATAAATCAGAATTATTGAGTATAAAATGCATATTTTTTATGATATAATTCTCATATGAAAAATGAAACGGGAACTCTATATATAGTAGCAACTCCGATCGGAAATCTAGAGGATATCACACTTCGGGCACTTCGTGTTCTTAAGGAAGTTGATACTATTTTATGTGAAGATACTCGTACAACTCGAGTTTTGTTAAATAAATACGATATACATACCAAAACTATGAGTTACAACGCTCATGCGACTGACAATAAAGAGTCAGTCATTATTAAGATGCTTAAAGAGGGTAAAAACCTGGCTCTAGTTTCCGATGCTGGAACCCCATGTATTTCTGATCCGGGGGTTATGCTAGTAGCCAATGTTAAAAGTGAGCTAGGCGATGAATCAAAAGTTGTACCTATCCCTGGGCCGAGTGCTCTTGTCTCTGCTCTTTCAGCTAGTGGAGTATCATCGGCAGAATTTGTATTTTTGGGTTTTCTTCCTCACAAAAAGGGTAGAGAGACACTTTTTAAAGAGATAGCAAACAGCAAGAGGGTTATTGTTTTCTACGAGTCTACTCATAGGATTTTGAAAACATTGGCTTCTTTGGTATCTCACTCTCCAGAATTCCAGATTGTTATCGGAAGAGAAATTACAAAAACATTTGAAGAATTTGTTCACGGTACGCCCTCTGAAGTATTGGAATATTTTACTGTAAATACTGATAAGCAAAGAGGGGAATTTGTTGTGATTGTAGACCCTAAATAAATAAGATATAATAAAAAGATGAGAAAAGAAAAAACATTATTTATCTTAGGTTTATGGGTGACATTTTTATCATTTTTAGGTTTTTCACTTGCTTGGCGTAAATTCTTGTTTTTAATAACAGGTTTGTCTCTTATGTATTTAGCATATTTATTTTATCTAGAAGTTAAAGCTCGTTCATCAAAGGAAATGAGTCATCACAAAACATTTGTAGATAATGTAGTCGGTGGAGAATAAATATGATATTTAAAAAAAATACGACAAAATATGTTTTTATCGGCCTCGCAATTTTAATTTGTGGGGTTGTTGTTTATAAATTACTACCAATGGTTTATAGCAACGATCTAGAATACGACATAAATGAATCTGTATATAAAAATATAAATGCAGAGAGTGATCCTTTGTCAGAAAATGCAACGACTGATCCAAAAGTAGATGGTACAGTAGCTCAAGCAGCTGATGCTATAATCCCTGTGACTCATATAAAAACTCCAGAACACGTCAAAGCACTATATATATCTGGTTGGGTTGCTGGTACTACTGATTTCCTGAAATCTGTTGTTAAAATAATAGATGAAACAGAAATAAATGCAGTAGTTATAGATATCAAAGATTCCACAGGGCGAATAAGTTTTGAACTAAATGATCCAGAAATACAAAAAATAGGAAGTTCTCAAAAGAGAATTAGAAATATAAGAGCACTCACAAATATGTTGCATTCCAAAAATATTTATATTATTGGAAGAATTGCCACATTTCAAGATCCATATCTAACAAATCTAAAACCAGAATGGGCAATAAAGAAAATCAGCAATGGGGGAATATGGAAAGACAGAAAAGGTCTATCATTTTTAGATCCTACAAATAAAGAAGTCCATAAATACATAGTATCTATTGGGTTGGATTCTTACAAAGAAGGTTTTGATGAATTAAATTTTGATTATATAAGATATCCATCAGATGGAGATCTGAAAGATATAAATTACAATCTAGCCAAGGGTGAAACTCGATCAGATAATATGGAAAAATTCTTTAAATATCTATCAGGAGAAATAAAAAAGGATGAAAACATTCCAATGTCTGCCGATATTTTTGGTCTTACAACTGAAGCAAGTGACGATATGGGTATAGGTCAAGTTTGGGAAAAAGTGATTCCATATTTTGATTTCGTTAGTCCTATGGTGTATCCGTCTCACTATCCACCTGGACATGCTGGATATAAAAAACCTGCATTGTATCCTTATGAGATTATAAATAAAGCTCTTATTGGTGCAGTAAAAAAGACAAAGGCTGTAAATCAAGATATATTAAAGATCCGTCCATGGTTGCAAGATTTTGATATGGGAGCTGTGTATACTAAAGAGATGGTAAGAGCTCAAATGAATGCAGTATATGACAATGGTCTAACATCTTGGATGTTGTGGGACCCAAGCAACAAATACACTCCATCAGCATTAAAACTAGAAGCAGCAAATTAATTTATGAAAATTAAAATAAATAAAAATATTAATTTTAAAAAGATAGGAATTGTAATCGCATCAATTTTATTGGTTCTCGGTGCTATAGGATTTGGAATATATATCGGATATTCTCGCAGACCTGAAATAGAGAAAATTGCTTCTATCGTAAACAAAGAACCACAAGTAGAAACTTCTGCAGATTTTAGTTCTTTTTGGAAAGCATGGAATATTCTAAATGAAAAATCTATATATGCAAAGAAAACTAATGACCAAGATCGTGTCTGGGGCGCTATATCAGGGCTTGCATCATCTATGGGAGACCCTTATACAGTATTTTTCCCACCAAAAGAGAATAAGTCTTTCAATGAAGAAATATTGGGTTCTTTTGAGGGTATAGGAGCAGAGATAGGCATAAAAGACAAGATACTGACCATAGTATCCCCACTAAAAGATACTCCAGCCTTTATAGCTGGAATAAAAGCTGGTGATAAGATATTGAAAATAGACAAAACTACTACTATGGGTATGACTATAGATCAAGCTATAGATATGATCCATGGGCCAGGTGGCTCTGTTGTTAAATTGTTGATCTTGCGTCCGGGAGAAAATGATACAAGAGAATTTTCTATTACTCGTGGTAGAATACAGATTCCAACTTTAGATACAGAACAACGCGCAGATGGTATTTTTGTAATAAAGCTTTATAATTTTTCAGAAAAATCTGACACTTTATTTAAAGATGCAATTCTAAAATTTATTGATACTAAATCAAGTAAGCTTGTTATCGATCTAAGAGGTAATCCTGGTGGATACCTAGAGTCTGCTGTAAATATAGGATCATGGTTTATGGATGAAGGGAAAACAATACTAATCGAAGATTCTGTAAATGGAACAAAACCAAAGGTCTATAGAAGTCACGGACCAAGACTATTCAATGAAAATCTTTCTCTAGTTGTATTGGTAGATGGTGGTTCAGCTTCTGCTTCTGAGATATTAGCAGGTGCTCTAAAAGAACAAGGTATTGCAACTTTAGTAGGAGAAAAGACTTTTGGTAAGGGTTCAGTACAAGAACTAGTCAAAATAACCGATGATACATCACTCAAGGTTACTGTGGCAAACTGGCTCACACCAAATGGAGTTTCTATCTCATTGCAAGGATTAGAACCTGATGTAAAGGTTCCATTTACTGCAAAGGATGCTGAGGCCAAGGCAGACCCACAGATGGACAGAGCGGTCAAAATATTGAATTCAAAATAGTTTAAGAAGTTGAATCCATAAAATTTTTAAAAATAAATTATTATAAATTAATTATATTTTTCCTAAATAATATATCGTTACGATAATGTTGTTTAGGAAAAAAGTTTAGATGTATGAAAGTAATTTTACTTACAGATATACCCAAAGTTGGAAATAGATATGATGTAAAAGATTTCAAAGAAGGTTATGCTCAAAATGTACTCTTAGCAAAAGGCTTGGCTGTCCTTGCTACAAAATCAGAATTAGCAAAAATAGAAGATAGAAAGAAAGCATCTGAAAAGAAAAGACTAGAAGAAGTAGAGTCATTCAATAATCTTATTTCATCTGTTGGTGGAAAGACTATCACAGTAAAAGCAAAAGCAAATGAAAAAGGCCATCTATTTAAAGCAGTAGGGGCTCATGACGTGGCTTTGGTTATTAAAGAAGCAACAGATATAGAAATAAGCGAAGATTCTATAAAAATGGATCATGTTAAAAATGTAGGATCCCATAAAGTTTTTATTAAAAAAGGGGATATGAAAGGTGAGTGTGAGATAGTTGTTGTGTCTATGTAAATAAAAAACCCCTTAAGCAAAGCCTAGGGGATTTTTTATTTATTATTTAACGTGAACGATTTTCTTAACTGAGGATGTTCTATTGAAATTAATTTTTCTTTTTGTTCCAAAACTAACTGTTCCTTCTTTAAGTGCAAAGAGAGTGTGATCTTTACCAAGTCCTACATTAGTTCCTGGAAGAATTCTTGTTCCTCGTTGACGTATGATGATTGATCCAGCTTTTGCTGTCTCTCCAGCGTAAAGTTTAGTACCGAGGTACTTTGGATTTGAATCTTTTAAGTTTTTAGCCGAACCTCCGGCTTTCCTATGTGCCATATATTGTTATGCTAGTCAGTAGCCAATTTATTAATTATAATCAAGTACATATGAGTATACCTAATATTATCCATAAAATCAAGAGCAATAGTGGTATTGACAGTACGACTATTATGTTTCTATTAATAATAGTGGGGGTGGGGATAGGGTCATTCAGTTTAGGCAGAATATCTACTAATAATAGCTCAAATGAAGATGCCTTAAATAATAAGGCTATTTATGCTGTAAAAACAGCTAATTTAGGTGATTTCACTGAAAGTAATGACAATACAGATAAAACAACAAACTCCAAAGAAAAAATGTATGTTGCGTCAAAAAATGGTAAAATATACTATAGTATTGGATGTAGTGGTGCAAAGCGCATTAAGCCAATAAATGAAGTATGGTTCAGTAGTGCACAAGATGCAGAAAAATCTGGATTTAAAGCATCGGCTTCATGCAAATAATATGAAATCAATTTATAAAATCTTAATAGTTTTTTCATTTATACTATCTTTATATGCTGCAAGAGGCGATATTATGATGGTTATAAATAAAATACCTTCAGTCAATAGAGTGATAAGTTATAACAAAAGCCAGTTTATTAAATTGGTAGAAACAGAGGTAGTACCAATAGTAAAAAAATCTGAGATACCAGGACCCTTGCGTGTTGTTAGTGATTATCTAAAAGGCAATACTTCACTAGACAAAAATAATGTAATAAAGATTACAAATAAATACAGAAAAGAAAATGGTAATCTTGGTGCATTGGTAGATAGTCCAAAACTGGATTTATCAGCACAGAAAAAATTAAAAGACATGTTTGATGGTCAATATTTCGAACATGTATCACCAAGTGGTTTGAGTGTTGGAGATCTTGGAGGTCAGGTTGGGTATGAATACATCTTGATAGGAGAAAACCTAGCTCTTGGTAACTTCAAGAATGACTTGGGCTTAGTCGACGCATGGATGGCTAGTCCAGGTCATAGAGCCAATATTCTTAATACACACTACACTGAAATCGGAGTTGCTGTCGGTAAAGGCAAATATGAAGGCAAAAATGTTTGGATCGCTGTACAGCATTTTGGTACACCAAAGAGTATATGCCCAGAGATAGATCAGTCTCTTCGAAATACCATAGAAATGAATAGAATAAAAATAAAAAATATGGAGAATGATTTTAATATAAGAAAGTCTAATTTGGACCTAAAATCTATTATTGAAGGGAATACTTATTTTGAACAAATAAATAAATATAATAATCTAATTGAAGTTTATAATAAATTATCAGCAGATACAAAACAAGAAGTTGATGATTACAATGTACAGATTGCAGAGTTTAATCTCTGCCTAGCAAACAATCAGTAGTTTTGCCCATATATGTAGAGAGGGGTATGACTTTTGGAGTCATCTAAAGGCTATGTAAAAATGAATAACAGTGTCGCACAATATATCTTTTACGACACTAATATATAAAATTAAGCTATATTTTTAAACATATTATATATCAATACAAATTTTCATTTATTATATCTTGATCCGGGTATTTTTATACTTATTTAATTGGGCTGGTACCCTGTCTTTGAGTCTAGTGTCCCCTAATTATTTATATTCAAAATATTTTTAAATTTTAAAATAAAAAAACTTCAGAAAATAAATAAATTTTCTGAAGTTTAAATTGTTGACAGTAATATTAAATATGTTGTAATAATGAAATTATAAATAATATCCTAAAAAAGGAAAAACACATGATGGTCTATAATTACTTTCTTGAGTCTGATCTATACTAGTATCGATTGCATTGTTTTTGTTTAGATAGACTTCTTTATGATCATCATTGTTGTTTTTAGTAATATTCTTCATATTTGTATTTTTTGTATTACTACAAATTACCATGTCTTTTTTAGATACAATACTATTTTTATTTGTAGTATTTGTATCTGTTTTTTTTCTTTTTACCGTTATTTTTTCTGGTTGCTTTTCTACAGAATTTTTTCTGTGAGCACTCCGAGGAGGTTTTGTTCTATTTTTCATATTATAAAGAATTAAAGTTTTTATTATAATATCAGATATCTTATATAATGTACATTAAACAACTTACAATAATCTACTGTAGATTATTGTAAGTTGTTTATACTTCCAGCGTCTGTAATTTGTTTAAATCCTGCTTTTTCCATAAGAGTTTTAGCCATCATAGATCTATTGCCAGATTCGCAGTACAGTGATATCTCTGTATTTTTATCTATATTGGGATAAATACCTTCCAACATATCCATAATATCGTGAAGAATAGCATCCTTTATGTGACCTTGTTCGTATTCACCTTTTGTTCTTACATCAATTAAAATCATATATGATATTATAACTTAATATTTGGTATATTTCTATATTAAAAAACACCTTCAGGACCTAAATCCTAAAGGTGTTTATATTTTATAGATTAAAGTGTTTTTAAATCACTATCTATAGTTTTTAAATCTTGAGTGCTTGTATCAGTTAAATCAATTTTATTTAAGCTGTTGTTTATATCAGTTGTAGTATCTGAAGATATGGCTTGGTTAAAATCAATCTCGGCTTGTGTTGTTGTAGGTGTGTCAGATATTTTTTTATCTTCCTCTTTATACTTTTTTAAAAAGACAATTACAACAGCTGATATGATTACAATGATTATAGCTACTAGCATTAGTTTATTATTTTTCTTCATAAATATTTAGTTAGTACTTGTAGTGTTTGTATTGTCGACCGCATTAGAAATTGTATTTTCATCTACATTTGGTACTTTAGCGAGTATTTTTGCTAGATCTTTTACGGTTGTATGCGCTGATTTAACTTTAACATTTAAACTTTTCATATCAGTATTAAATAAATCACGGAGTTTTTTCATTTCTGCTTTTAGTGTAACCTCATCATTTATTGTAGTTGATATTGTATATTGTTTTGATATTTGAATTTTTATAGCATTTTCTGCTGATAGTATTGCATTGTCTACCTCAGCTTGTTTTGCTGATAATGTAGATATATCTATTATCTTATTTTCAGCTTTAGAAATACGAGACTTAATACTAATCAAAACATTTTTTATTTTATTCAATTTTTCTGTAAGTTGGTTTGTTCTATTTAAATTTAATTCATTTAAATTATTTACAATTTTTTCTGCAGAAGCTTTTTTCTTTTCATCCTTAATTTTAGAAATATTTTCTTTGAAAGCTGTTTTCATTTCTGCTGTTTTCAATTTTATTTCCTCCTTATTATTTTCTATTTGTTTCTTGAATTCATTTCGTGTATTTTTTATCTGCTGTAATTCTTGTTCCATTTTAACCCTGTATTCTGCATTTTTTGCCTTTTGTTCTACTCTTAAATTTTTTAGTACATTTTCTCTTTTTGGCTTTTCAGGACCTTTTTCTATCTCTCCTGGGCATTTTGCAAATTCACAATTTGGACCTGTACGGCCAACACCAGAACCATCTGGACATATTTTGGCTTCTGCTGTACAAGCTATTGCAGGTTCTATATCTTCAGCATGAGCTACAAAAGCAGCAAAGACTGACATAAGTATAATAAAAGAAGAAACACTATATTTTATATTTTTTTTCATCCAATTTTTATTGTATATATTATATTTTTTATAAAAACAATATATATTAATTAAATTATAATAAACTTTTAATTTTGCACAGATTTTATTGTAAACTGCGACCGCTGTTTACAATCTAATAATTATAAACATATTTAATACGTAAAGCAAAATAAAAAATCCCTATATTTATAAGGACTTTTTATTTAGTTTATAACACTATTTATAACTTTCCCTGTTTCAAATGCAGATATTATGTTTTTGGCAGCTATTTCTGCCATCATATCACGAGCTGATTGACGTGCAGAAGCAATATGTGGTGTAAGTATTACATTTGATAATCTATTCAAGCCCAGAGTAAGTTTTGGTTCAAATTCATATACATCCAAAGCTGCTCCACAAATAATCTTATTTTTTAAGGCAAATACCAATGCTTTTTCATCTACGACAGGTCCTCTTGATGTATTAATCAAAAATGCAGTTTTTTTCATTGAAGCTAGAGATTTTTTGTCTATAAGATGATGAGTTGAGTTGATGAGTGGAACATGTAGAGATATGATATCTGCTTCTTTTAAAACTTCTGATTTTTCTTTTTTTATTGAGTTAGTTGCCTTTTCGAGTTCAAAGTTTTGCACTAAGTCACTATATATAACATTCAAACCAAATCCATAATGAAGCATTTTTGCAACTTCTGTTCCTATTTGTCCAACTCCTATTAATCCAATAGTTTTATTTTTTAAATCTGTTCCTATGAGCAAATCTGGATCCCATCCTTTGTATTTGCCTTTGCGCATAAATCTATCGCCTTCTGTTATTCTTGTAGTAAGTGCCATTATCAGTGCTACAGTATGCTCTGCTACTGCAGTAGAAGATATTCCTGGTGTATTTGAAACGCAGATATTTCTAGCTTTAACTTCAGAAATATCTACGTTGTTGTAACCGACAGAAAAATTTGCACATACTTTTATGGTTGGACAAGCATTAAAAATATCTTTATCGAGTGGATCAGTCAAAAAAGAAATAATACCATCGTATGGTTTTTTCTTTAATGCTTTAACTATCTCTTTTTTTGTTGGAGGAAATTTTGATTTACCAATATCAAAGCTAATCCCCTTTTCTCTAAGTAGATTAAGTCCTGCCTCTGGTATTTTTCTAGTTATGTATATTTTTTTATCCATTGTTTGTATTATCCAATATGAGTTATATTTTTATGTTTTTCAGCCTCTAGTGCTATTTTTTCCATTATAGATACTGCTTCTATTGGGTATTTACCTTTTGCAGACTCTTCTGAGAGCATTACACCGTCGGCTCCATCTAGTATTGCATAAGCAACATCTGAGACTTCTGCTCTTGTAGGTTTTGGATTTTCTACCATAGACAAAAGCATTTGAGTAGCAACTATAACCATTTTACCAGATTTTTTACATTCTTGAATTATTTTATGTTGTATAAATGGTATTTCTTCAAGTGGAAATTCATTGCCTAGATCTCCTCTTGCTACCATTATGGCATCTGTACATTCTAAAATTTCAGAAAGATTTTGGACTGCTAATTTTCTTTCTATTTTTGCTATAACTTTTTGGTTGCCACCTCTTTCTTTTATTAATTCTTTTAATTTGATTATATCAGATGCAGTTCCAACAAAAGACAAGGCAATATAATCTACACCTTGCTCAATTCCGAAAGTTAAATCAGATATATCTTTTTCTGTTATTACTTCTTGGTCTTTTTCTCCTCCAAAGTGATGTTCAGATCCTTCTTGTACTCTTGGACCAGATAAATCCTGTATTATTGGGATGTATTTGTTGTATTCATTTTTTGATATTTCACGAATATTTTTAATGAGTTCTGTGTGCCATTCGTGTGTGCCCCATGAGAAATTTAAACGGACTATATCCATACGGTGTGAAATAAGAGCAGAAATTATTTCTCTACTATTACTTGCTGGACCTATCGTAGCTACTATTTTTGTTGCTGATTCCATAAATATATCCTTAATTATTAGTACTTTTTTAGTATACAATAAAAAAATTATGTTTTCAATATTTGTATTTTATAATTAAGAAATAATAATTTAAAAACACCCACAAATGGGTGTTTTTAAATTATTATTTCTTTGGTGTAACTTTTTTTGGTTTCTTTACTTCCTTACGAGCACCTGTACCTTTTGCCATATATTTAAAAATTTAATTTATTAATAATGCATTTATTGTACCACTAATAATCTATTTTAAAAAATACGAAAATGAATTATACTATACAAATGGATAATGAAAATGATGAAAAAGAAAAAATAGAAGCAAAAGATCCAGTATGTCCTCGTTGTGGCCTACGTTCTTACGACGATATGTGTAAAAATTGTGGAACTCCCATCGTTGATAAAAGTGACGATGAAGATGAGGATTATAATTGGAGAGAAAAATACAGATAATTATCTGTATTTTTTTATTTTAATTTTAGATAATATAATCTTTTGTTTTCAGGTAGTCTTTCTATTGCATAACGTAGCATAGTCCTCGGCATTTTATTGTAGTTGGTATCTAGATATGACATTAATTCTTTTTCAGAAACTCTTTTACCCGATTCTCTTAACATCCAACCACATGCCTTTTGGATGAGATCATGTTCGTCAGACATTAATACATTTACAATTTTGAAAGTCCATTTATTCTCACTATTGTATATGAAAGCAAAGGTTGAGATTATAGAAATCCTACGCTCCCAAATATTTTTTGATTTTGATAGTTTTTCTAATATTTTTTTATCTTTGTTAATCAAATAATCACCGAGTATATAGTGAGCAGATAGATCAACTAAATCCCAATTATTTATATATCGGGTATTTTTTAGGTAAAAATTTACAATTATTTTCTTCTCTGAATCATTTTTTGATTGTTTGTATTTATAGACCAATATTAATATAGCTATCAAGCGTACTTCATGATATTTATTTTTGATCAGTTTTTCTACTTCAATCAATTTAATATCTCCATACTTATGAGCTATCTTGCGTGATATTGGAACAGTTATTCCTAAAAACATATCTCCTTCACCATACTGTCCGGGACCAGTTTTAAAAAACCTAGAAAGAATAGCATCCTTTTCTATATTTTTAAATGAAAGTATTTCTTTTAAAATTTTATCATGCATTTTATTTTAAATTATATAAATAATTTTGCTATTCTGATATCTTCAAATGATAAATCAATACCTGATTTATCTAGGATATTTTTTATAGGGCTTAGTTTTCCTACCTCATCGTCTTTTAGTTTTTCATTTGCTTTTCTGACTGAAACTATATTTTTACTATTTGGTTTTATATGATTAATCTTTACATCAGGATATTTTTTGACTATGTCTTCTAGATGCTGGATGATTGTACTTCTTACTAATCCTCTTGCTGCAGATATTTCATTTATATCCTTACCTTGCTCTAGTAGTTCTTTTGTAATTTCTATTGAAGGGATTTTTGTATCTTTTATTGTTTTTACTTTTATTTTTTTATTTCCCTTTTTTATGCTTCCTCCCATTCTGTTTATAAAATCTTCTTCCAATTTTATTTGTTCTTCATTTTTTAATTTTCGGAAAAGAAGTTCATTGCTGAAACTTTGATTTTTTAAATCTTGATCAAATTCAAAAACTTTGGGGTCTACTCTAAGAGATTCATTGTTGAAACCAACCAAACTGATGCCTTCTAGTGTGCGTACGCGAGAAAGTGCCACGTATCCCATTCCATAAGAAAAAGTGCGTGAAAGGTCAATTTCTGCGTTATCTAGGGACATTCCCTGGCTCTTGTGTATGGTTATAGCCCATGCAAGTCGCAAAGGTATTTGAGATACAGATGCTTTTACTTTCCCGTCTTCTTCTATGGCCCATTGTTCTGGTTTTAGAAGTATTTTTTTGCCATTATATAACTCTACAATAGGGTTACCTGTTTCTTTGTTGAATTCTATTATTTTACCTCGAGAACCATTTACATACCCTTCTTCGAAATTATTTTTAATACACATTACCTCAGCACCTATTTTAAGTTTTAATTTATCGTGAGCAAGGCATCCTTTTTTTAATATGTCTGTAAGCATTTCAGGACCTATAGATGTCATATGAGAAACTCTCTCCTCCTTTTCTATAAGAGAAAGTTCAATATTGTTTATATCATCTACGTTTACATTGTGTGTGTAAAGTTTAGTTGCTTTTATGTCACTTTTTAATTTTGCACCAATACGACTACGCAATAACTCGTAGTGTTTTTCATCTATAGAGTTTGTACGAATAGAATTTAATATTTCTGTAAGAGTGTCGTCTTCCTGACGGTGCTGCTCTTCTATATAACAAACTGCAGGATTTAATATATCCCATGCTTTACTATCAAAAATCATCCCACTTTCATTTTCATCTCCACTTTTGTTTATTGGTGGTAGTTGAAAAAAATCACCAGATAATATGATCTGTAATCCTCCAAATGGCTTGTCATTTCTTTTGAATCTACGACATACACGCTCTACCATATCTAGTTGGCTAGCATGGAGCATGGATACCTCGTCTATGATAAGTACACGAGCTTTATCAAATCTTTTCCATAAATACTTTTTTTCTTCTAATTGTTCTAAGTCTTTTTCTTCTAATAAGCTTCTGATACCTATTCCAGACCATGAATGTATTGTCATGCCATTCATATGAGTTGCTGCGATTCCAGTAGAAGCAGTAATAGCCACTGATATATCATGGCTTTCTAGATATGATATGTATTTATTTAGAAGATAAGTTTTTCCACTACCGGCACTACCAGTTAAATAAATATTTACTCCAGTTTTCATTATTAAAAAAGCCTGTTCCTGTGTCATAAGATTTATTGTATCAGATTATCAGTATTTTTATTTAATAAAGAAAGAAATCAAATCCCATGGTAATCCCATGCTGAAAATCACAGCATAAAGAACAATAAAAATTATAGGAATATTTTTTTCAATCGATGAAAGTTTTCTGTATTTTGTATAATCATTTCCTTTTCCCAATAACTCCCATTCTGTTTTGAAAAGTGAAAGTGGTAGTTTTTCTTCTATATTGTGAATAACTTTAAATTTTGCTTTATTGAGTTGCTTGTAAGATATTATAATTTCATACCAACAATAACAGATTGCTATTCCTACAAGAGGAGCAAATAAAAAAATTACTGAGGTATTATTTGATACACTTTTTGTTTCTAAGTATCCAAGTACTCCAATAATCGCTGTGTTTAAACCAAGGAAAAATTCATTTGATTTATTTCTTCTGTCGCTAGTACTTTTGAATATATGAAGATACATTCGGTATTGTTCTAAGTAATGATCTTTAAAATTTTCATTTGAATCATTATCATTTTTTGAACTTACTCTTGAGTATAGTAGGCTATCTAATTTGTCTTTGTCCATAAGATATATTTTTTAATATTATAGTTTAAATTTTATCATATTTTGAATATAAAGAATATGTCTAATGGCATTTTTATTTTAAATTTATAATAAAAACGCCATAAATTATAATAATTTATGGCGTTTGTTTTGTTTTCCTAATTTTATTTAGGAGATTCATTATTTTCATCAGTATCATGATACACCCTTGTTGGTGTTGGTGGTCCTGATGGGTTTTCATCCTTCTTTATAAAGGGATGATGTTTTTTGTGTAATCTGTATGCAAATATTGCGCATATAAAGCTAATGGCACTAGACCATTTAATAACGGTCCAATTGTTATCTATTTGTTGAATATTTGGCAAATAGATATTTCCTAGAGCGTTTAGAGCTGTAAGTGCACTTACTACACATAAAAGTAAAAAGAACTGTTCTGGAAAATTAGTTGTTTTCATAACTTATCGTTTTTAGATTTTTTATTATTATAGCATAAAAATTGACTTTGTGCAACATATAAAATACCCCTATTAATAGGGGTATTTTATAATTTTTATTACTTTCTATATTTCTTTGTTCTCCATTTGTCAGCGATTTTGATTCTATTTAGAGAGCGTTCAAGCTCTGTTTCAAAGTGTTCAAAATCAACAATTTCATTATTTTCTGCTTGTTTACGGAGTTGTTCAGCTTTTGCTTTTGCTTTCTCTATCTCACTATCAGAGATATTTGAAACATGTTCAGCAAAGTCAGCTAAAATGGTAACAGTGGTTACATCATTTTCTTTTTTTGTTTCCACAAATCCACCAACTATAGCCATAGGAACATGTTCGCCATTTGACACTGCGACTATGTCTCCAGATGCAATAGAAGCAATAAGAGGCACGTGGTCAGGTAATATTGTGATCTCCCCTTCTGTTGTTGGTATTGTAACTTGCTCAACCAATTCTTCTAGAATTAGTTTTTCTGGGGTAACGATTTTTAATTGTAATTTTTTAATCATTCTTAATTCGTAATTATTAATTCTTAATTATAAACTACATTGCTCCTCTCATATAAAAGTCGTTTTCTGGAAGTGCGTCATGTTTACCATCTAGAATTTCTTTGAATGAACGTATAGTTTCGGCTAGAGTTACATATTCACCAGAACGTCCTGTGAATTGTTCAGCAACAAAGAAAGGTTGTGAAAGGAATTTTTGAATCTTTCTTGCACGGAAAACAAGTTCTTTGTCTGTATCTGAAAGTTCTTCCATTCCCAAGATAGCTATGATGTCTTGCAAGTCTTTGTACTTTTGTAGAACACGTTGAACTTCACGAGCAACTTCATAGTGTTCACGACCCACAATGTTTGGATCAAGAATTGTAGATGAAGAGTCAAGTGGATCAACAGCTGGATAAATACCAAGTTCTGAAAGAGAACGGTTTAGAACAACAGTTGAGTCTAAATGAGAGAATGTTGTAGCTGGAGCTGGGTCAGTAAGGTCGTCGGCAGGCACATAAACAGCTTGCACAGAAGTAACTGAACCTTTGTCTGTAGAAGTAATACGTTCTTGTAGGTTTCCCATTTCTGATGCAAGTGTTGGTTGATAACCCACAGCTGAAGGAATACGTCCTAGTAGAGCGGATACTTCAGAACCTGCTTGGGTAAATCGGAAAATATTGTCTATAAAGAATAGAACGTCCTTGTTTTCCTGGTCACGGAAATATTCGGCCATAGTAAGACCAGATAGAGCAACACGAAGACGAGCACCTGGTGGTTCATTCATTTGTCCGAACACCATGGCTACTTTTGGAAGCACTCCAGATTCTTTCATTTCGTGGTATAGGTCATTTCCTTCACGAGTTCTTTCTCCTACTCCAGCGAATACAGAATATCCGCCGTGATTTGAAGCAATATTGTGAATCAATTCTTGGATAACAACAGTCTTTCCAACTCCTGCTCCTCCAAAGAGACCAACTTTTCCTCCTTTTAGAACTGGACAGATTAGGTCGATAACTTTAATACCAGTTTCAAGAATTTCAACTTTAGTAGCTTGAGAAGCGTACTCAGGTGCTTTGCGGTGTATTGGCAGAACTTTGTCAGAACCTTTTAGAGGCTCTCCGTCTATAGGCTCACCAAGTACGTTGAACATTCTTCCAAGTGTAACTCCACCTACAGGTACAGAAATCGGTAGTCCTGTATTTGTAACTTCCATTCCGCGAGATAGTCCATCTGTAGAGTCCATGGCAACTGCACGAACTGTATTTTCTCCAATATGTTGCTCAACTTCAAGAACAATAATCTTTCCATTATTGTTTACAGATAGAGCACTATAAATATCTGGAACTCCAGCTTCAAATATTACGTCTACGACTGGACCAATGATTCTTTTAATTATACCTGTTGTTTTCATAAATAATTTATAATTTAATAATTTTTAATAATGTTTTTAATTTTTTTGAGCCTAAATTCTTAATTCGTAATTATTAATTCTTAATTAATCGAGGCCATTCCTGCACTTATCTCTGATATCTCTCTAGTGATATTTGCTTGACGAGCTTTGTTAAATACTAGAGTCAAGTCATCTATCATTTCTCCGGCAGCTTCGTTTGCATTTTTCATCGCGACCATTCTTGATGATTGTTCGGAAGCTTTGGATTCAAGCATCATTTGATATATTTGCATTCTGACCAATTTCTCTGCGAGTGTATCTAATAGTGTACTCGTATCTCCTTCTATTAAATATGGAATTTCTGACGAAGCATGACTATTTTTTAATTTCTCCTCTGCATTTGCGTCTAGTATTTTTTTGAATTTATCTTTTGATATTGGTAGTATTTTCTTTACTACTGGTTTTTGATTTAATGCTGAAAGGAAATGAGTATAAGCTATATAGACTTTTGAATACTTTTCATTTTTAAATTCATTTGTAACATAAGTAGAAAGTGAAGTTATATCTCTCATACTTACATTGTCTGGAATATCTGTAAATGTAGCTATTATATTTTGATCAGTACGGCGCATTGCCCCGTCACCTTTTTTGCCTACAGATATAATATCTACACTTTGTTCTGTGTTTTTATTTTTTATTTGAGCAATAACTCTTTTTATTACTTGAGAATTATACCCTCCACATAGACCGCGATTTGAAGTGATAAGAACTATCAAGTATTTTTCGTTGTTGGTATTCTTAACAAAAAACTTATGAGACAAATTTTCTATTCTCTCTGAAAGTGAAGTTAAGATTTCCCAAGAATAAGAAGAGTAAATACGAGAAGCCAATGTCTGAGATACTGCACGTTTCATCTTTGAAGCAGCAACAAGCTCCATCGCTTTAGTGATTTTCTTTGTACTTTTTACAGACTGTATTCTTCTTTTTATTTCTTTTGTGGATGCCATAATTTTGTAGCAAAATTTAAATGTTCTTTTGTGAATGGTCTGGCCCCTCGTCCTGCATCAATCGAGGACCTGAATAAAAGAATATTTAAATGAAGCGATTTTACTTTTGTATTGATTGTTTAAACTCAGTAATTGTTTTTACCAATTCAGCCTCACCTTCATCTGACCACATTTTTGTATCGATGACTTCTTTGTAGAAAGTTTTTGCATTTCTTCGTGCGTATTCAGTAAGACCTTCTTCAAAAGATTTGATAGAATCTACAGCTATATCATCCATGTGTCCTTTTGTAAGAGCATACAAAACTACAACCTGGTCTTCTGTTTTCACAGGAGCATATTGAGGTTGCTTTAGAACTTCAACAGCGCGTTTACCGCGTTCTAGCTGACTTTTTGTACCTTCATCTAGATCAGAACCAAATTGTGAGAAAGCTTCAAGTTCACGAAATTGAGCAAGGTCAAGCTTAAGAGTTCCAGAAACTTTTTTCATAGCTTTGATCTGAGCAGATGAACCCACACGTGATACAGAAAGACCTACGTTTACAGCTGGACGGATTCCCTTATAAAACAAATCTGTTTCAAGGAATATTTGTCCATCAGTAATAGAGATAACGTTTGTAGGAATATAAGCAGAAACGTCACCTGATTGAGTTTCGATTATTGGTAATGCTGTTATAGAACCACCACCGTATTCTTTATTTCTTCGGCAAGCACGTTCTAGTAAACGAGAGTGCAAATAGAAAACATCTCCAGGGAAAGCTTCGCGTCCTGGTGGGCGACGTAATAATAGAGAAATTTCGCGGTACGCTACAGCATGTTTTGAAAGATCATCGTAAATAATTAAAACATCTTTTCCTTGATCCATAAAATATTCAGCGATAGATACTCCTGTATATGGAGCGATATATGAAAGAGCTGAAGATTCAGATGAACCAGCTGAAACTATGATCGTATAATCCATAGCACCACCTTCTTCTAAACGAGTTTGAAGTTTGCGTAGTTTGGAATCTTTTTGACCGATAGAAACATAAACACAAATCATGTCTTGTCCTTTTTGGTTCAAGATTGCATCGATAGCAATAGCTGTCTTGCCTGTCTGACGGTCACCAATGATAAGCTCACGTTGTCCACGTCCAATAGGGATAAGAGTATCAATAGCTTTGATACCAGTTTGAACAGCTTGGTTTACTGACTGACGTGTGATAACTCCAGGAGCTACTTTTTCAATAGGATTGGACTTATCTGTCTTTATTTTACCTTTTCCATCTATAGGCTCTCCGAGGGCGTTTAATACACGACCTATTTGAAGATCTGATACAGGGACTGAAAGAATCTGACCTATAGCTTTTACTTCATCCCCTTCACGAATTTTTGAGAAGTCTCCAAGAATGATAACTCCAACAGAATCTTCTTCTAGGTTTAAGGCTACTCCAGTTTCTCCATTTGGAAATGAGACCATTTCTGATGCTTTGATATCAGAAAGACCAGATATTTTTGCAATACCATCAAATACTTCAATAACATGACCTACTTTTTCAGCCTTTGCTTCATCTTTGAAGTTTTCTATTTGTTTTTTTAAGTTTTCTACAATGTAATTTTTAGTCATATGTTTATTTGGTTATAAGATAATTTTGTAATTTTTTGATTTTATTCTTTAGGGTAGTATCTATTATCTCATCTCCGATTTCTATTTTTATACCTCCCAACAATTTTTCATTTATTTGAAATTCTAGAACTGTATTTTGTGCTTTGTATCTTTTTTTTATAAAATCCTCAATCTCTGTTATAGCTTTTTGTTCTAATTTTATTTTAGAGCTTATTTTTGCTCTGATAACACCATTATTTTTGTCTGCAATTTTTTCTAGCTGATTTATGATTTCTTTAGATTTACTAAGTAAATGTTTTTTAGAAATTATATTTACAGCATTTTTCATTACAGCATCGAGTTCTGCCTCATCTTTATCATGAGATGATTCATATATTGCTCGTGCTAAATTGTTAATCGAAATTGTTGCCATATTATATATTCTTTAATTGGTCTATTGATTTACTCTCAAATTTTTCATTTGGATGAGATTCAAGTAGTTTTTCTGTGGCTAAAACAACAAGAGAAACTATTTCTTGTTTTGCTTCTTCTATTATTTTAGCCTTTTCTGATTCAAGAACTTTTTTACCATTTAGTATCATAGTATCAACTTCATTTTTTGCAGCTTCAATCATTTCAGCTTTTTTTGTTTCAGCTTCTTTTTTGCCTTCTTGAAATATAGTATGAGCTTCAGTACGAGCACTTGAAACTATCTCGTCGTATTCTTTCTTTGTGTTTGCAAGCAATATAGCATTCGTCTTTGCATCATTAAGCCCACCTTCTATATTTGCAGAACGCTCTTTCATTAATTGCTTTAGTGGTTTTACTATTAAGAAGTATAAAACACCAAGAACTATAATAAAGTTTATAGTTTGAGCTACTATTATTTTCCAGTCTATATGAAATGTTGTTATAAATGAATCCATGTTTGAATAATTAAGAATTAATAATTTAGAATGAGTTAAGTAAATTTGTGTGGAATTGAAATATTCTTTTCTGAATGGTCTGGCTCCTCGTCCTCCCTCGTCCGAGGACCTGAATAAAAGAATATTTCAATGCAACACTTTTGTAATTATAATTTGTGAAGCCTTTGTGAATAAAGAAGTTTTGGCTCCTTACTCCTAGTCATTTGTGATATCCTCATCTGAATGAACGATAGAAATTCAGACGGACAAGGAACCAAGTGACTAGATGTAAATAGCAAAAACTATTTAATTGAGAATGCGATAACGAGTGCGTAAATAGCGATAGCTTCAGCGAAAGCTGATGCTAAAAGCATAGGCACGAAAACTTTACCTGAAGCTTCTGGGTTACGTCCAATAGCTTCCATGGCTTTAGAACCGATCATACCGATAGCAATAGCTGGTGCTATTGAACCAAGACCGATTGCGATTGCTTTTGCTAACATTGTTGTATCCATATGTTTTATTTTTATTAATTAATAATGATTGACCTTTAAACTAATGCGAACTTACTAACTCTCCTTTTTTACTATGCTCTTCATTCTCATCATGTTCGTGGTCCATGTTTGAAATAGTATAGTAAACAAGAGTCAAAATGGCAAAAATAAATGCCTGTATAACACCCACTAATACTTCTAAAAGTAAAAATGGTGTAGGAAGAATATAAGCCATAAGTGCTCCCATGGAAGCAAGTAGAACTTCTCCAGCAAATACATTACCAAAGAGACGGAAAGAAAGAGATGCTATTTTTGCAAATTCTCCAACAAGTTCAAGGAGCCCAACAGCAAACATTATAGGGGCTGTCATTAAAATCATTGGATCCTTTTTAACCTTGGTAAACATGCCACCAAGAGCATTCAGATTAACATATTTGTTTATTGTTTTCCATAGCCCGATAGATATAACTCCAAAAATATTTGCACCTATAACAGAAAGTACTGCTAGTGGTAATGTTCCATTTATATCTGCAGTACCACTTCTAAAAAGAGGTATAAAAGCTTTGCTGTGTTCTCCTATTTCAATAAATCCTAAACCTCCAAGTGGAAGAATTCCCATCCAATTATTTAAAAGTACAAACATAAAAACAGCAAATACTATTGGAAAAGCTTTGTTTGTTATGGTACGGCTATTTGTAACTTGGTCACACAAAAGCTCGGCTTCTTCTATTACTATTTCAAATAGATTTTGAATTCCTTTTGGTATTTTTTTTATACTTATTTTAACTATTATTGAAATGATTATAAGTATAAAAACAACTACCCAACTAGTAAAAAGTGCATTTGTAACAGTAAAAGAACCAAAGTGAGCAATAGGCTCAGCATATAAAGTAGACTCGTGAGATATTTCCTCAGGTGCATTGCTTATAGCTGGTACTAAAGCTGTAGTTTCGATTGTTGTATTTTCTGTATTTACTATGCTCATAAATTAATTTTCTCTTTTTTCTTTTATGTCCAATTTCTTTTTATAAATTCTTGCTTCTTTCCATATTAGATAAATAGTTATTAGGAAAGCAATTGCAGTTAAACCAAAGAAAAATAAATTATTCTTATTATATTTATTATCTAAATAATTTCCAAAGTAAGATGATATTATAATAGGAAATACAATATATGCAGATACTTTTGTAAAAATTATAACTCCATCTTTCCACCAAGGTGGATTGATTAAACTTGGATTTTCTTGATTATTCATAAAGAAAAGGCATAAAAGCCTTATGCGTGTGCTTGGAATCGGACCAAGGACTTCTGTCTTTTAAATGGCAGAGAGTTATAAAATGAAAGAGATTACCGCCCTGTGTGCGTGTGCTTGGAATCGGACCAAGGACCTCTGTCTTATCAGGACAGCGTTCTACCACTGAACTACACACGCACGCAACGTACTAATCTATTTCATTTTTAACGAGCGAACCATTTATTTACCAAGGGTTACCTCAGGACAGCGTTCTACCAACAACTACACACACGCTATTTAAGTACTTCAAAAAAATAAATTCATACTTATCTTTAAAAGATACTGTTAGACTATATCAAAAAATAGGTTCATTTGCAATCAAAAAGACCCCCATAAGGGGTCTTTTTGATAACGATAGTATATTTATTATCTTCCTCCGAAACTACCACCTTGTGGGCGAGCTTCCATAGGACGAGCTTCGTTTACTGTAAGGTTTCTTCCTTCGAAGTCCTTTCCATCAAACATTGAGATTGCTGAAGTTGCATCGGCATCGTTTTCCATTTCAACGAAACCAAAACCCTTTGAGCGACCTGTCATCTTATCCATAATAATTGTTGCTGAGCTAACTGCTCCAGCTGTACTAAAATGAGCTTTTAACTCATCGTTTGTAGTCTTGTAAGGAAGACCACCAACATATAACTTTTTTGCCATATATGACACTATACTTCTCTTAGCGATACCTGCATATCTACTATTTGAAGAAAACTAATTTATAAATGTAATCGCAAAGCCCGATTTCATTTACATACCTCAATGTTTAACACAACGAAGGATGAAACTAATACCAAAACAAGTGGCAACTACTGGACGGAATTATAACAGACATATAAAAATTAAGCAAACAAGAAAATGCAATTACGAATTAATAATTAAGAATTAGGAATTAAAACAATAGCCCAAAATTACGCAGTAATTTTGGGCTATTGTTAGAGCTATGAAATTCCTAATTATTAATTCGTAATTTTTAATTAATCCCCCTCTTCCACTTCACCTACTACACCAGATGAAAGAGCTTCAATAATCTTATTTATATTCCCTTCCATGATTCCTGGAATATTTGACCAAGATTGTTTAATACGATGGTCTGTAACTCTATCTTGTGGAAAGTTGTATGTACGGATTTTTTCACTTCTATCGTTTGTACCAATCTGAGCTTTGCGATCTCCTGAATATTTTTTTGCATCTTCTTCATCTTTAATCATTTGAAGTTTTGAAGTCAGCATCATCATAGCTTTTTCTCTGTTGCCTAGCTGTGTTCTTTCTGTTGTACAACGCACATCCTCACCTGTTGGTTTGTGTATTAGTCTTACTGCTGTTTCTACCTTGTTAACATTTTGACCACCAGCACCACCAGAACGAGAATATTCTATTTCAATATCACCTGGATTTATTACTATAGTAGTTTTTTTCTTGAGCGGAAGAACTGCAACAGAAGCAGTGGAAGTATGAATACGTCCATTTTTTTCAGTTGCCGGAATTCTTTGTACTCTATGAACTCCAGTTTCGTAGCGTAAAAGTTTATATACATCTTTTCCGCGTACTTCTATGGAAGCTTCTTTGTACCCACCAGCACTACTTAGAGATTCATTTAAAATCTTCCAATTCCATTTATTTATTTCAGAAAATCTTTCATACATGTGAGCGAGCTCCCATGCGAAAAGAGAAGCTTCATCTCCACCTGCTCCTGCACGAACTTCAAGAATTATTTCATTTGGAAATTCTTCCTCTTCTTGTTCTCTTTTTGCCATTTCATCTAGTTGTCTTTCTATCGCATCTTTTTGAAATTTAATATTTAAAATTTCTTCATCAGCTAAATCACGAAGACTCACATCTTCTTTTACCATTTCATTTACTTTTTCTTCTTCATTCAAAAGACGCTCGTACTCAAGGGCAAAGTAACTAGTTTTATGGTCTTTCTTTAATTGTTCTAAATCAAATTTCATGTTTAAAAATTATATCATATTTAAGTTAATATAAGGGTAAAGGTTTGAAATAGTCTTTCCAGAGGGGCTTGTGAGCGCGTCGGCGCGAACACTGAACGAATTTCTACCAAGAAATTGTGATTCAGTAGAATCACCCCCCCCCCTGGGTTGTACCCTCTGGGGAGAGCTATTTAAAACCTTTAGTAAGGTAATATTTCTAGATAATACTTACATAAATATCAAGTAAAAAGCAAAAAAAATAAAAAGCTCCAGAGAATAGAGCTTTTTATCTTTTTTTGTATAAGTTACTTCTTTGTTTTTGCTGATGATGCGGCTGCGCGCTTCTTAAAGCGGTCAACACGTCCTGCAGTATCTAGAACTTTTTCATTACCTGTATAAAATGGATGACACTGACTACAAATTTCAACATTTATCTTTTCCATAGTAGAACCTACTGGAAAAGTAACTCCACATGCACAAGTGACTTCTGATTTATTACTATATTTTGGATGTATATCTTTTTTCATATGTTATGTGATATTATCACGATTTTGTTAATCTTGCAATAGGTCTATATTATTTTGAATATTTTTAGCACGTGCCATAACCTGGTCCCCGTAGAAGCTATTTGCTGGTTTTTTGGAATCACATGATCTTCCAGAATAATATTTGCAGGCAGCATTTCTCTCATTTGTATAGCTATTATTGCCTGCTCCTAAGTCTGTTAAGTATATAGATGATGCCATAAATGCGTCTTTTGGAGACCATGGATCAGCAGCTTTTACTCCCAAAGCTTGAGCAATTCTATTTTTGAGCAGTTGCCATGTAGAAGGAATAAATTGTGATGGTCCCATCGCTCCTCCGTAACCCGAACTACCAAATGGACATGAAATCAATGTTTTGTAGGGATCACGGCCGACCATAGATGTTATTTCAATAAATGGTTTTATATCACGAGTAGGCTTCATTACATTTGAGAAAATTTTACCCTTTGAACTTACTCCTGCTCCAGTATCCATATTTGTCACATAACAAGAACCTTGGTTGGCTCCTAGATTACTTTCTTGAGTAAGAATAGACAAAAGGAAAGCTGGACGTATACCAGTTTGCTTCGATGCAAAGTTTGCAAACTCGAGAGCTTTTGAGAATGGGATAGCAGAAGTATCACGAAGACTAAATAAAGCAGCGAGAATCTCACTTTTTCTTTTTGCTTTTTCTGCAAGAACTTTTGAATATTCTAATTCTTTATTTTTACTGATTGAAAGAAGTTGTTGTTTTTGAACTTCATTTAATTCAACCTGTGCCTTTGCATTTTCAAGTTCTACTTTTGTATCAATTTCTTGATTCTTCTTATTTTCTAAGTTCTTTTTTTCTGATTCAGTTAATACTCTTACACCACGAATCTCATCTACAGAATTTTTGATACTTTGTTTTATTGAAGCAAAAGTATCTATGTCACTATATGCATCAGAAATACTATCTTGTGACAATATTAATGAAATAATAGATTTGTCATCTATCTCTCTTTCTTTTCTTATAAGTTGAGCCAGGGATTCTTTTTCACTGTCTATCTTGGTAGATAAGGCTTCTATTTTTTTATTTTTTGTATTTATCTCACCTCCCAATTTTTGAATCAATAAATTTTTGGCTTTTATATTTAACTTTGATTTTAAAATTTGTGTTTTAAGTATAGAAATATCCCTATCGATAGAAACGGATTTACCTTTTTGTCCTTCCAATTCTTTTTGTTTGGCAGCAATTTCTTGTTCTAGGTTTGCTAATTCGGATTCAAGTCTAGCTTTGTCAGCTTGGGCATTTTCTAGTACTACATCAGCTTTAATTACAGGAACATGGTATACCATAGAACCAATAATAAATATCATAATTAGCACAAACGAAAAACGTTTTTTGAAATAAAAACTCATGTATGTAAGTATATCATAAAAATCCCCAAGGAGTAGTACTCATTGGGGATTTTTATTTATAAAATAAAAATATTATTTATTTTTAAGCTACATCTTCTTCTTTCTTTCCTCTTTTTTCAACTTCGATTGAAGCTAAATCTACAGGACCTGAATCTGCAACTTCTTCTTTTATAGTAGTTATAAGAGCTACTACTTCGTTTGCATCTGTAATCATTTTAACACCCTTTGGAAGAACTATATCTTTTATGTGAATTTGATCATCAAGTGCTACTAGTGTAGATACATTTACAGTAACATTGTGAGGTAAATCTTTTGGAAGAGCCTCTACTTCTACTTCGTGTATAACTTTTACTAGAACACCAAGATTATTCTTTTCAGCGGGAGCAGCTCCTGTAAATTCTACAGGTATAGTTACTTCAACTTCTTTGTTCATATCAATAGCAAGAAAATCTACGTGTATAGGAAATCCTTTAACTGGATCAACTTGCATATCGTGGATAAGAACGTCTATATTTTGAACAGCTTCTTTTTTTGTAGCATCACCTTGTAATTCAAGAACGATAGTACTTGACTCACCTGCTACCTTCAATATTTTAGTGAAGTCGATGCTCGAAACGGAAATCATAGTGTTTTCCACACGAGCGCCATAGACAACAGCTGGTACCATACCGTTAGTTCGTATAGTTGCTAGCTTATCTGTCTTACTTCGCTTTGTTGCGGTTAATTTATTCATAAAGGCAATAATAACATCAAAAAAGCATATTTGCAAGTTGTAATTAAAATATAAACAACACTTATTTTTAGATAAGTGTTGTTTATATAATTTACTTTTTATAAATTATTAAATAATTTTAGTCTTTCCTCTACTACCTTTTCTATTGCTTCTACTGCGGGTTTAAGTATCTTGTATGGTGCTATTTCATTTGGATTTTCATTTAGGTATTTGACCAGAGCCTCTTTATAAGCAACACGGATTTCTGTATTTATGTGAATTACAGATATACCAGCCTTGATAGCATTTGTAAAATCTTCATCTGCGATTCCTGATCCACCATGAAGTACCAATGGTATGCCACATGTTGTACGAATTTCTTTTATTCTGTTTATATCGAGTTTTGGATTACCTCCTTTTACCATTCCGTGAATATTGCCTACTGAAGGTGCGAGCAAGTCCACACCAGTTTCTTTTACAAAAATTAAAGCATCTTCGGGTTTAGTCATTGTTGCTTCTGTTATACCTTCTGGAACTGCATCAAGAAGCTTGGAAGACTGACCGATAAACCCAAGTTCTGCTTCTATGAGAATATCTCTTCCCTCTTTTTGGTTTAATTCTTTTGCGTAGTCAACACATTTTTTTGTAAGAGCAATGTTTTCTTCAAGTGGTAATTTAACAGCATCTATAATTGCTGAATCGTAGCCGGCATCGAGTGCAGCTTTAACTGATTCAAATGTATAATGGTGATCTGCATTTAAGAAAATAGGATAGTTATCGTTTGTACGTATTTCTTTGATAAGAGCTGCAACTTCACTTCTTCCTATAAATTCTTCTTCTCCCTCTGATACTCCTATAATAACTGGAAGGTTTAATTTACGAGATGCATTGTAGATCCCATGAAGAGCTTCAATATTTGAAATATTGAAATGTCCTATTGCAACACCTTTTTCTTCTGCTTCTTTTATGTATTCTCTTAAATTTTTCATATATAAAATTATATCACAATATGTTACAATTAGAACATGAATAACATAGATTTTTTAGCCATTGGAGATATTGCTACTGAGCCTTTTATAAAGATTAAAGATGCTGAGGCCAATTGTGACCCCGATGGTAATAACTGTAAACTATGCCTCAATTATGGTGGCAAAATCCCTTATGAATCAGCTACTGTATGTCATGCAGTAGGAAATAGTTCAAATGTAGCAATTGGTGCAAGTAGATTAGGGCTTAATTCATGTTTAATTTCATATATAGGTAATGATTATTCTGGAAAGAAAAATATAGAACAACTTAATTCTGAAAAAGTTAATACTGACTATATAAGTACCACTGATGGACTTGAATCAAACTATCATTATGTTCTTTGGTATGGATCTGAGCACACTATACTCGTTAAACATACAGAGTTCCCGTATTCATTTCCAAAAGACTTACCTGAACCAAAATGGATTTATTTGTCTTCGTTAGCCGAAAATTCTGTCTCTTATCATAGAGAGATAAGCCAATACCTTGATAGTCACCCAGAAGTATTTTTGGCATTTTCCCCTGGAACATTACAGATTAAATTGGGAATAGAAATATTGAAAAATATATATAAAAATACAAATGTATTTTTGTGTAATCGTAGCGAGGCACAGACTCTTTTGAAAATAAATGAAAATGATATTCCAAAATTATTAATTAAAATGCATGAACTTGGTCCAAAGATTGTAGTTATTACAGATGGTATCAATGGTTCATATTCATATGACGGCACTGATATACTTTTTATGAAAGCTTTTCCAGATGAAAATTTTGTAGAGAGTACTGGAGCTGGAGATTCTTTTTCTGGTGCTTTTGTTGTTGCATTATTTTTAGAAAAAGATATACCCACTGCTCTTATGTGGGGTGCTGCAAATGCTAAATCAGTTGTTAAACATGTTGGACCTCATAAGGGTTTACTCAGTAGAGATGAGATAGCAGAATATCTAAAAAATGCTCCAAAAGAGTATACTCCAGTTAAAATAAATTAGATTTTTCTTTTTAATATTTTTTCAACTTTTTCTATAATATGAGATGTGTCTATTTCATAATATTTTTCAAGTTCTAGTGGTGTACCTGATTGACCAAATACATCTTTTACTCCTACAAGCTCAATAGGTACTGGATAGTTTTGAGCTAGACACTCTGCTACAGCACTCCCCATACCACCAGTTATTTGATGGTCTTCTACTGTTACTATTGCTTTAGTTTCTTTTGCTAAAGATATTATTGATTCAGTATCTAATGGTTTTATTGTGGATAGATTTAAAACTTTTACTTTTATCCCCTTTTTTTCTAATTCATGTGCTGCAATAATAGCATTATATAAAATAGGACCTGTGGCTATTATTCCTACATGTGCTAAACCAATTTCAGGAACAAAATATAAATGCGCTTTACCTATTTCAAAAGGAGTTTCTTCTGTTGTGATTGTCGGTGTATTGTTTCGAGCTAAGCGAATATATGTAGGATTTTTTGTATTGGAACACGCAATTGTTGCTTTCTTTGCTTCTATAGAGTCACATGGAGAAATAACAACCATGTTTGGTATTACACGTGTTATTGCAATATCTTCTAATGCCTGATGAGATCCCCCGTCAGGTCCTACAGATAATCCTGCATGTGAGCCTACTATTTTTACAGGTTGGTTATTGTAGCAAATACTTGTGCGTATTTGTTCCCAGTTTCTTCCTGGGCTAAACATTGCATATGAAGTTATAAAAGGTATTTTGCCCATGGCAGCTATTCCACTTGCAACTGTTGCGAGATTTTGTTCAGCGACTCCAACTTCTATATATCTTTTTGGGTATCTTTCTGCAAAAAGATTAGCTTTTGTAGATTCAGAAAGATCTGCACTTAATACTACAATGTTTTCATTGTCGTATCCTGCTTGTAAAAGTCCACTACCAAAACCATCACGAGAGGAAATCTTTTCTACATCATCGTTAAATATTTTTGTATTTATTTTTATAGATTGATTAAGCATATAGACTGTCTAGTTCATTGAGAGCCATATCGGCTTCATTTATATTTGGAGCTTTTCCGTGCCATTTATAATCATTTTCCCATTCTTTTACTCCTTTTCCTGGTACAGTATTTGCTATTATTACAGAGGGACCGCCTTTATGATTTTTGGCTTTATAAATAGCCTTGTATATTTCTTGTAGATCATTTCCGTCTACATTTTGAGAAAACCAACCAAATGATTTGTATTTTTCACTCATATCACCAAGTGGCATAATTTGTTCTGTATTTCCACTTATTTGAATATTATTTCTATCAACTATAACGATGAGATTTGAAAGTTTTTCTTTGGATGCGAGCATTACAGCTTCCCATGTATTTCCTTCGTCGTGTTCACCATCAGAAAGTAATGCGTATATAGTTTTATCTCCAGCATATATGCGATCTGCAATAGCCATACCTACTGCTTGAGATAGACCTAGACCAAGTGGTCCTGATGAATTTTCAACCCATGGCATAAACTCACGATGAGGATGTCCTTGTAATCTAGAACCAAACTTACGTAATGTTTCGAGTTCTTCCAAGGGGAAATATCCAGCATGAGCCATAGATGCATATAGTACAGGACAAATATGCCCATTTGATAGCACTAGTCTATCTCTGCCTTCCCATAGAGGGTTTTTGGGGTCGTGTCTGAGTACATGAAAATAAAGTAATGCAAAAATATCAGCCATACCGAGAGCACCTGCTGGGTGACCTGAACCTGCCTTAAAAAGCATCTCAATAATACTCTTGCGAATTTTATTTGCGATTATTTTTAACTCTTTTATTTTTTCATCATTTAAAGTATCCATCTATATTTATTTTAACAAAATAATTACAAACTCTCAAAATATCTGTATGTTTCTCTGATATCAAAACTCTGAAGTAATGCTGAACCGATCACCAATCTATCTGCTCCTGCTTCAATAAGTAGAGGTGCTGTGTTTTCATTGACTGAACCATCTACACTTATTTTTAGTTCAGGGTATTTATTTTTTAAATTTTTAATTTGCTCCAATGCTTTTTCATCAAATGGTTCACCTTGGAATCCTATTTTTTCAATCCCCATACATTGTACAAAATCGATATGATTTATAAATGGGTCTAATTTATTTATATCTGTAGTTGTGTTTATTGCTAGTCCAATACTAATATTATCTTTAAAATATGGGTCTAGGGATTCTAAAAATTCTTTAAAATCTGTTTCTGTTTCAGCTTCTAAATGAAATACAATTTTCTTTGCACCAAGACGCGCAAAGAAATCAAATTGCTTATGTGCATTTAAAACCATAAGATCAAACTCAAAATCCAAACTATTCCAATATGGAAGTCCGTCTTCTTCGTCGAGAACTCTTTCAATACTAGATTTGTCGCCTTGCTGCATAGGCCATGATATAGATGATACAAATTTACCATCACAAATATCTATTTGAACCATATTTGTTATATTTACAAATTTAGCCAATTTCTCATCTAATTCACTGAAACTATCTACTAGTATAGCTGGTGTTATTTCTGTCATATATTAATTTGATTCTAATTTATTAATTCTTCTAACGTGACGTTCCTCATTTTTGAACTCTGTTTCAAGAAAAAGCTTAACAGCTTCTTTTGCTTCTTCTTCTTTTATAAACCTAGCCCCGAGTGAAAGAATATTTGCATCGTTGTGCTCTCTACCAAGTTTTACTATTTCTATATTACCACCATAGTATTCTATTGCACGAATACCCTCTACTTTATTTGCAGAAATTTGTTCCCCTTCTCCACTACCACCGAGAACTATGCCTAGAGAATTTACATCTAAAGCAACAGCTTCTGCAACTGGTTTTATAAAATCAGGATAATCGTCATTGTTGTCTAGTGAAAAAGCTCCTTTATCTTCTATTTCATATCCGAGTTCTTTTATAATTATTTTAAGTTTTTCTTTTAATTCGTAACCAGCATGGTCACTTCCTATGTATATCATATGCTGTATATTGTAACATTTTATTTAAACATATAGTAATAATTCGGAAATAAAAAAAGGAGGTCTATGTTAGACTTCCTTTAAATTAATTACTGTTAAGTTAAGCAATATGGATTTTCAAATTATATAATGATGAAATACCAATAAATTTATGTGCTAACTTTTCAATACGCTCTTATAGTAAGCAACCGATTGATCAAATAATTGCTTATTAAATTCAAGAGACATATCAAGAAATTTTTTAGCTGAGCTTTCTATATGCCCAGCAACAATATTTGAACCACTTACTCTCATATCTTCTGCTTGTTTTTTTGAAGCAAGAAATTTTTTAAAGCAAGTTTCATTTGAATTTTCAAATAGAGCTTTTGCGTGCTCGCAAGCTTCAGCTATTACGGCTGACAAATAGTTATTATTCGCATCTTTGAATTTCTGAAGCTCAGACTCAAGGTATGCCCTGTACTCTTCTTGCCTCTGGTTATAAAATAATTGTAATTGATTAATTGTATCCATTTTATTAAATTTTGAAAGTTATAAAACAAACCAAATAATTTGGTTATTTTTATAACTTTCAAAATTTCCTTTCCTTAGAAATCAATATTTTTCAAAGCAACTAACTTAAATATAGTATATCATTATTATTACTCTTTGTCAATAGCATATAAAAAGCCCTATTTTAGGGCTTTTTATATGCTATATACCAATATTAAATAGTTTTACCTGTTTTAAGAACATGATCTACAAGTGTATATGTATACCCCATTTCATTGTCATACCACCCCATTACTTTTACTAGATTTCCTCCTACAACACGAGTCATCTCTAGGTCAGCTATACAAGCATGACTTTCTCCGAGGATGTCTGAAGAAACTAGATGGTCTTCAGTGATAGTAAATAGCTTTTCCCATTTAGGGTCATTTGCAGCTTTTTTTAGAATATCATTTACCTCTTCTTTTGTAGTATTTCTTTTTGAAATAAATGTAATATCTACAATAGAACCGGCTGGAACTGGTACGCGGATAGATATACCGTCAAAGAGTTCTTTGAGTTCAGGGAATGCTTCTGTGACCGCTATGGCTGCGCCAGTAGAGCTAGGAACTATATTTTGAGCTGCAGCACGCCCTTCACGAAGGTCTTTTTTGCTTGGACCGTCTACTAGGGCTTGTGATGCTGTATATCCGTGAACTGTGTTTAATATCGCTTTTTCTACACCAAGAGCAGAGTGGAGTATTCCAATGAGTGGTGAAGCTGCATTTGTAGTACAAGATGCATTTGAAGTGATATCGCATGTGCCAAATTTTTCTTCATTTATTCCTAGAAGTATAGTCTCACCTGCTACTGTGCCATCGGAACCTTTTGAAGGAGCACTAATAACTACTTTTTTAGCACCACAATCTAAGTGAAATTTTGCTTTTTCATATGCAGTGAAAAGTCCAGTACATTCTACAACAACATCTATTTCTAAAGTACCCCAAGGAAGTTTTGTTGTGTCTTTTTCTGAGATAAATTTAACAACTTTTCCATCTATAAGAAAATCTGTTCCTGAAGTCTCTACTTTATGATTCCAGTTGCGGTATACAGTGTCGTGACGAAGTAGATACGAAAGACTTTCGATAGAACCAAGATCATTTATAGCTACAACTTCTATATCATTTCTTTCTTGTGCGATTTTCAAAAATGCACGACCTATTCTTCCAAAACCATTGATAGCAACTTTTAATTTTTTTGTATTTTCCATATATTTTTATTATATAATTTATTAATTTAAGTACTCAAACCTTGGACCTTTATAATTATCTGTATCAATATTTTCTTGGAACATTTCGAGTGGTCTTGCCCAAAGATCATCTATACCATTTTCATCTGTGCGGGTATAAATAACAAGTTTTTGATTCAAATCTTCACTATTACGAGCTACACCAATTACTTGGTAAATATGTCCTTTGTAATGCTTGTATTTACCCAATTTTATTTCTTCGCTCATCTTATGACAATAATTCTTTTAATATTTTCTGAACTAAACCTGGGTTTGCACTACCCTTGCTTTCTTTCATAACTTGGCCCACTAGAGACATTATCGCATTTTCTTTACCACCCTTGTAGGTAGCGACAACTTCTGGGTTTGCATTAATTATTTTCTGTACAATTTCTTTAAGAGCACCTTCATCATGGTTTTGTATCAATCCTTTGTCTTCAGCTATTTTGCGTGGAGATTCATCTTTTAGAACTATCATAGCTAGTATGTCTTTTGCTCCACGAGATGATATTTCACTATCACTTACCATCACTATCAACTCTGCAAAGTTTTTACTATTGGGTAGTGTTACATCTTGGTTTATTTTCTTCATTCCTAAATAATCAGAAGTGATATAATTGGAAGCTATTTTTATCTTGTCTTTATTTGCTAAAATATTTGATACTTCTTCAAACCAGATTCCCAAGTCTTGATCTGTAATATAACTTTCTATGTCTTCGTTTTTGATACCAAAATCATTTATGTATCTTATTCTTTTTGCTTCAGGAAGTTCTGGTAACTCACTTCTCATTTTTTCATTATCAAAAACTTTACTCAAAAATAATTTTGGTAAATCTGGGTCTGGAAAATATCTATAATCGTTAGCATTTTCTTTTGAACGCTGTGAAAATGTAGCCTGCTTGTTTTCATCCCAACCACGAGTTTCTTGAACTATCTCATGAGCACGGCCACTATCTAAAAGTTCAGTCATTCTTTTTATTTCGTATTCAGCTGCTCTCTCTACTGCTTTAAATGAATTTATGTTTTTGACCTCACATTTTGTTCCGAGTTTATCCTTATCTTCTGAAATAGAAATATTTAATTCAACTCGCATTTGACCTTTGTCCATGTTGGCTTCTGAAACTCCAAGGTATTTTAGAAGTAGTTGGAGTTCTCTCCCAAAATCTCCTGCTTCTTTTGATGAATGTATAACAGGTTCTGTAACTAATTCCATAAGAGGTACTCCGCCGCGATTGAAATCAACAAGAGAAAAGTCCCCCTTGTCGTGCTTAGATGTAGCAGTATCTTCTTCTAAATGTACACGAGTAATATCTATACCGTGCAATTTACCTCCTGAAACTATCGGAAATTTGTATTGAGATATCTGGTACGCTTTTGGTATATCAGGGTAGAAATAATTTTTGCGATCAAATTCTGTGAAATCAGCAATATCGGCACCAAGAGCGAGTCCTACTCGTATAACGCTTTCAACTGCCTTTTTGTTGATAACAGGAAGACTTCCAGGGTGAGCCATACATACAGGACAAATATTTACATTTGGAGTTTTTTCATCTGGATTATTGATACATCCACAAAACATTTTTGATTTGGTATTTAGTTCAGCGTGTACCTCGAGACCTATTGTTGTATAATACTGTTTAGACATATAAAGAGTATATCAAAATTTGTAAAATTTTGAAAATTATGTAATTATATGAAGGTGTTTTAGTGTTAAAAGATGAATTGCCCGAGTGGCGGAACTGGTATACGCGCACGACTTAAAATCGTGTCTCGTAAGGGATGTGGGTTCGATTCCCACCTCGGGCACAATAAAAAAATCACAGTGAAAGCTGTGATTTTTTTATTGTGCCCGAGAGTAAGCCAACTGCTTGGCTTGCGTGTGGGAATCGAAAGACTTTTCGTTCTCTGGCATTGGCCAGAGCGAAAAGTACCTGGCTAAGTAGTAGCCGATAAGTGTACTCACGGTCCCACTTTGCTTCACTCGTGAGGTGGGAATCGAAAACCTTTTCCTTATGAGTGTACTCACGATTCCACCGATGCAAAAGGTATACTGTTCCTGTAAGGAAAGATATCCCACTTGTGCTATTCGATATATGTACTCACGGTCCCAATGCTTCACTCGTGTGCGTCGATTAGTATACTCACTCTCCCACTCACCTATTCAAAAAAAATACTCCCTATTGAGGAGTATTTCCATTTGAAATATTTTGAATATCTTTCTCTGTCGTAGTTTTTAAAACATTGTTAGATAAATTGTCTTGTATTTTTTTTAATTCTGAATTTGTTGTATCTATAAATATACCTACTACTTTCGATTTTATTGGTTTCAGGATATAATTTTCCCAAATATTTTTTGATTGCTCTTCAATATATGAAATATTTTTCTGAAATTGAACTGATTTTATGTTTGAAACTATATCTACTTTAAATAAAATTAAAATAACAATTATCAAGATGATTAATCCTCCTGTGTGTATTTGTAATCTTGGTTTTCTTTCGTCTTCGTTCATAATTATATCTGTATTATATCATCTTAAATAAAATAAACTACTTTTTTACCATAAGAGAAGTTATTTTTGGTAGATACAACCCAGGGTTGAGATATGCACTTAATGCCGCTATTGGTTGTGTAAATATTTTACCATTACAACTCTTACTTGGAACGGTATCTACTTTTACACCATCTGATGCATATACCGCGACATGAAGATGCGGTCCTGTAGATGACCCTGTGTTACCCGAAAGAGCAACAACATCTCCTGCTTTAACAACTTGTCCTACGGTAGCATTTATCAATGATAAGTGCCCGTACGTGCTAGACAAACCATTGTTGTATCTTATAAAGACCCATTTACCAAAGGACGCTCCCCTACAAGCGATATCTGTATCTCCTATTCCTTCTACAACACCTCCTGCCATTGCCATAACTTGAGTTCCGACAGATGCTCTAAAATCGAGTCCGTAATGGAATTTACCCCATCTAGAACCATATGGCGATGTAATCAATACTAGATTTAGAGGCCAAGATAAAACTCCTGAACCTTCTTTTGGTAAAAGTTTTGGATTTAATATAAATTTAAGTTGAGCCTCGTAGTCTTCTAATGCTTTATCAAAAGCATCTCTCTTTTTTATTTTGTCAGCCAATAACTTTTGATATTCTGCTTCTTTGTTTTTAGTTTGATTTAGTAATGTATCTTTTTCTTTTTTTGCAATAACTACTACTTTTTCTTTTTCGATTAGATTATTTTTGAGTGTATTTAGGTTTTGTTGCTCACCTTCTTTTAGTGTTTTCGATGTTAGTAATTCTTTCTTTTTTAATGATACATTTACAATATTTTTCCCAATTTGTTCATTTAAAGTCATAACATCATTGTATTCACGACTAAATTCTGTAAAATTACCAACAGTAAGCAATCTCTCAATCATGGGAGTATCATCACTTTGGTTTAAATCTTTAATCATCACATTTATTGATTTTTTAGAAAGATCTATGGATTTTTGCTTTTCTATTATACCTCCAGATATAGTTTGGATTACTAAACCAGTAGCTGTAATTTTTTTTTGTATTTGCTCTTTTTCCTTTATTAATTTATTTCTAGTAAGAGTTAACTCTTTGATGGTATTAGATAAGGTATTTGATTTTTGGCTTGTATCTGATATTTGAGCTTGGTATTGTTTTATCTCTTTATCAAGTGCATCTATCTGTGCATTTGTAGCACTTATTTGCATTTGCACTTCATCTACCGTCAAAGCATTGGCCTGAAAGGAAATAAAATATGATATTAAAATAATAAAAATAATTAGTTTTTTCATCAATGCTTTGTTCTATATTTTTAAAGTAGCTATAGCGTTGTTTAGACGATTAATAGTTTCATCTTTACCAAGAATTTCGGCCAAAATAAATGGATCTGGAGATTTATCTTGTCCAGACAAAGCAAAACGCATTGGCCATAGGATATCACCTCTTCCAACTTTTTCAGCATATTCCCATATTTTATTTTTAATATTTTCCTTATTGAAATCTGAGTTTGAAATATCTTCAAATAAAGACACAGCATCTATAATATACTTAGATAATATCTCATACTTATTTTCTTGTGGTATTTTTGATGATTTGAAAAAAAGTGAATCTTTCTTGTAGATTGGCTGACTGAAATAATAAGCAAGATCACCATTTTTCACCATTTCAATTAAATCTTTTGCGTTTCGGATCCTCTCTAAGATAATAGGTGTAATATTTTCAACTATTTTTGTTGAAAAATTGGGCAAATTTTTGATATTTTCTGGGAGATATTTTGAAATATATTCTATTTGTTTATCAATGGAAAGTAGTTTCAAGTGTTCATGATTTATCCAATCCAATTTTTCTTCGTTGAACTGACCTCCACTGATATGTATCTGTTTTATATCAAAAATATTTACGAACTGTTCTGGTGTAATGATCTCTTTATCACCTCCAGGATTCCATCCAATAAAAGCTAGGAAATTCATCATTGCTTCAGGTAAATATCCTTCATTTTCATATTCTAAAAAATCTTTTGCTCCATCTCTTTTGCCTAGCTTTTTTTTACCACCTTGCCCCATTATAGGAGGAAGCATCACAAACTCAGGCCTTTCTATTTCTAGGGCTTCATATAGTGAAAGGAATTTTGGTGTTGAAGATATAAATTCATCACCACGCATTATGTGAGTTACTCCCATTTCAAAATCATCTATAATATGCGCAAAATTATAAGTTGGATATCCATCCCCTTTGATTAATATAAAATCATCAAGAGCTTCAGGTCCGGCTTTTAAATGACCACGAACCATATCTTCCCATTCATAACTTTTTATGTTTGGAACTTTAAATCTAAGTGGTTTCTTTCCATCCCAAATTGGAGGGTTTTCTGGTCTATGGTCTCTATATAAAAATGGTCTTTTTTCTTCATCAGCTTTATTTCTAAAAGCCTCAACCTCCTCTTCTGTATAAGGATCAGAATATGCTAAACCTTTATCTATTAAGATTTTTGCATATTTAATATACGATTCCAATCTTTCAGATTGCTTGTAGGATGCATTGGGACCTCCAATGTCAGGACCTTCATTCCATTCTATTCCAATCCATTTCAATGAAGCAATAACATGTTCTATAGAACCTTCTACTTCACGAGCTTTATCTGTATCTTCGATTCGTAATATAAAAGTACCATTATTTTTCTTTGCAAAAGCCCATGCATACAAAGCAGTACGAATATTGCCTACATGTACAAATCCTGTTGGTGAAGGAGCAAAACGAGTAATAATTTTTTTATTTGGATTATTCATAGTGAGTCAATGCTATATTTATGGCTGATTGGGCTATTTTTTCTGCTGCTGTAGGTATGGCAAATGCTAATGCATTTTCTTTCATAGAAGAAAGTTTTTGTGGTGAAGACAAGAGTTTGTCTATCTCTGAAATAAATAAATGTGAAGTTAGATTTGATTCCTCTACAACTTCACAAGCTCCATTTCTTGCATAGTTAAAAGCATTTTTTCTCTGGTGGTTTCCGTTAGAATTTGTGATAGGAATTATTATAGAAGGAGTACCCCAAGATGCTATTTCAAAAATAGCTGATCCAGCACGTGATATGACAAGATCTGCACACCCTGCTGCCATTCTTGTTGATAAATTATTTAAATATGGCATTGGAACATATTTTTCAATATTCGGATTATTTTCCATTGTTAGTTTTGAACGAGCCAATACATCATTTATGTTGTTAACTCCTGTTTGGTGAATAATTTGATATCTATTTAATAATTCAGGGATAGTATCTATTATTATATTGTTGATAATTTCAGCACCTTGAGAGCCACCCAAAACTAGAATTGTGGGTATGTTTGGACTAAGTTTAAAAAATTCATGAGCTCCGTTTTTGTCGCCATGCAAAATTTCTTTACGAATTGGTTGTCCTGTAAGAGCAGTTTTTTCTTGTGGTAAATACTCTGCTGCTTCAGGCCAAGATATAGCAATCTCTTTAGCAAATTTTGCAGTCCAAATATTTAGTCTTCCTGGATATGAATCTGACTCGTGTACTATAACAGGTATTCGAAGTAATTTGGCTGCAAAAACTGCTGGAAATGCAGCATATCCACCTTTGGATATGACAATATCTGGATATATAAAAAACATACTAAGTAAACCAAAAAATGCTCCTGTTGCTGTTTTGAATATATCAAAAAAATTTTGGATAGAAAAATAAGTACGCATTTTGCCAGATGGAATCTGCACAAAGGTAATTTTATTTTCAAATAGCATACGTTTATCGTATGGTTTATCTGCCATATAGTAAATTTTAATATCTACTATCTTTTGTTTATCTGCAACTTCAACAAGTTTTTCTGCAATAGCAATAAGAGGATAAAAATGTCCACCCGTGCCACCACCCGTAAGTAATATTTTCATATATTTTATATTGTAGCTTATTTTCTCTTATCTTTCTAGACCCTGTTTGCTTTGAAAGCGTGAAATATTTAAAACAATACCCATCATTCCTAGTGATAAAAGCAAAGCCGTTCCTCCGTGTGAGATAAAAACAAGTGGAACTCCTGTAAGTGGAAAAACTCCAATAATAGAAGCTATATTCATAAATGATTGAGCTGTGATTATCGTTATGAATCCTATTACAACAAGTTTACTAAAAGAATCTGGTGCATTCCTAAGTGCAATACGAAATCCTCTCATTGCAAAAGCTATATACAAACATATTAAAACTGTTACTCCGACAAATCCAAGTTCTTCTCCTATAACTGCAAATATTGAATCCCCTTGAGGTTCAGGTAAATAATTGAATTTTTGAATACTTTGACCTAATCCTCTTCCAAATAATCCACCTGAACCAACAGCAATAAGTGATTGCTGTAACTGATACGATGATCCTCTGCTGTTTTCACTTGGGTTTAAAAATGTATTAACTCTTTCTTTTAGATATGGCTGAAAAGAAACTAATATAGCAAAACCTACAATTGCGACAAAGAAAAATCCTAGAATATGTTTTATTGGTGTACCTGATACAAACAACATAGTTAGAGATGTAATAGTTATCAGTATCAAACTTTTTGTATCTGGTTGTTTAAGTAAAACAGTAGCTATAATACCTATAAATATTATCAGAGGTAATATACTAAAAAGCGGATCTTTTACTTTTCCTTTTACCCATGATAGCCAAGCAGCAAAGTAAATAATAAATCCAATTTTTAAAAACTCAACAGGCTGAAAAGAAAAACCCATGATGTCTACCCATCTACGAGCACCACCATGAGACTGGCCCAATCCTGGTATAAAAACAAGCCCTGTCAATACGATAGAGGTGATAAATAAAACTAGTGAATATTCTTTAAAGAATTTATATGGTATTTTGAGTCCTATAAATAAAGCAATTAATCCGCCCAAAAAACCTAAAACAAATTGGCCGAAAATAACCCCATAAAACTTTGTTTCATTTTTGGCTAGGATCCCCAAAGAAGCGGAGGTAAAAGTAATAAGCCCTATTATTACCAAAGCAATAACTATTCCAAAAAATATTTTATCTATTTTGTTTTTTTTCTTCATTATATTCTTGGTAAAAATTTAAATTGATTAATCAATAAAAGAAATAATGACTCCTAATATAGATGTCATGATACCTACAATCCAATAACGCATAGTTACTTTGTATTTAGGCCAACCAAGTGCTTCAAAGTGATGATGTAATGGTGCAAATAAAAATACCTTTTTACCATTTCTAAATTTACGAGATGTCATTTGAATAACATTTGAGAGTGATGTTATAAAAAGTGGAAATGCAATTATAGGTAGAAGTAGCACTGTATTTGTCATAAATGCTATTACAGAAAGAGTCACAGTGAGCCCTATCATACCTGACTCTCCCATATAAAAACGTGCTGGAGGTATGTTGAACCACAAAAATGCCATTATTCCACCTGTTATTACAGCACAAAAAGCAGCTATATCTAATTGATTGTTAAAATACGCTATGAGCGTGTAAGACATGAAAATAGAAGCCAGAACCCCACCAGAAAGACCATCTATTCCATCTATTACACTAGATGACCAAAGTGATAACATTATAAAAATAAAAAATGGAATAAATAAATAACCTAAGTGTACAAATCCATACCATGGAATATATAAATCAGAAACACCCAATTTGATATAAAACCAATAACCGATTATTGTACCCAATAATAAAATAATTCCAACTTTTATATATCTAAGTACAATCGGATCTGAAGACCATTTACCTCTACCAAAAATTTGCAGAAAATCATCTCCAAGTCCAACCAGTGATGCAAGTATTAAAGTAAAAAAAGGGAGCAGTGTTTGATTGCGACTAATAAAATATAATTTGTTGGTTAGTTTATTGCTAAATATTGTATCAATGATCCAAATAATAGCTATCGTTAATATTACAGAAATCCAAATAATCATTCCTCCTGTGCGAGGTGTAGATATTTCAGCTTTATCGTCATGAATTTTAGCAAACCCACCTATCTCTGATGTTGCGATATTTTTGCTTCTTGAAGTATGACGCCACATTTTATACTTATAAAAATAATGAGTAGCTAGAGGTGTAAGAATTATACCAACGATAAAACTTACTATGGCTGGAAGGAAAATTTTTAATGCATTAGTCATTTGTTTCTTCTTGTTTAATAACTTCTTGTAATTGTGTTCTTACTTCATTGTATTTAGGTAATTGTTCAATAGAAGTTATGCCCATAAATGACAATGTATCAAAAGTTGGTCTATAAAGTATACGTCGAGTATCTTTAGGATCCATAATCTTTTCAACAAGACCACGAACAAGTAGGTTTCGTAATATAAAACTAGAATTAACTCCGCGTATATAGTCTATTTCACTACGTGATACTCCGTTTTTGTATAAAACGATAGAAAGTGTTTCAAGTGATGATTTTGTAAGTTCTTTTGTAATCTCATCTTTGCGTATTGATTCTATAAGAGGGCTTAACTCACTCGTGATACCAAGAACAACACAATCATCTTTTCTAACAAGTACTAGCCCACGACCAGATAAAGATAATTCAAGCTTTTTTAAAGATTCTTCTATTTCTTCTGTACTCACCTTCAAAAGTTCTGCCAATTTTTTGATTTGAACATCTTCCCCTTTATAAAAAAGTAATCCTTCTATTTTTGATTCTAATTGCATATAATTTAAATTTGTTGAGGTATAGCCTCTGTAGTATTTTGCTTATTAATTTCTATATCTCCAAATGATGTATTTTGAATTACATCTATTATTCCCTCTCTTACCAATTCTAACATAGCAAGAAATGAAATAATAACATGAACTTTTGCTTCTTCTTGATTTTCTGCTCCACTACCTTCTGTAAATTTTTTAAACGACAAATTTATAGCATTTTGTATTCTGTCTGTTAAACTATTTATTATCTCATCTATGTTTATTATCTTTCTAACTTCGATTTCTGGCAGTTTTTCAGTCTTTTTAGGTGTATGAGCCAATACTTCAGATATCGAGACAAATATACTATCTTGAGTTATTAGTGGGTCAGGAGAAAAAAGAGATTCGCTCCAGATACGTTCATTGGGCATGAATATTATTTTAGTACCAAAATTATTACTTACCTCTATACTTGCTTCTTTAATTATTTTAAATAATTTAAGTCTAGCTTCTAAGTCTACTATTTTTTCTTCTTCGTCTTCTGTTAGAGATAAGTTTGGTAAAAGAGATTTTGATTTTATGAGTATAAGAGTTGCAGCTATTAGTATAAAGTACGAGACATCTTCAATGTGTTTTTCTGTTGGTATATCAGAAAATGATTTTATGTAGTTTATATAATCATTTGTAACTTCTGCCAAAGATATTTCGTTTACGAAAAGTTTCCTAGTCTCTATAAGTGAAAGTAGCAATTCGAGCGGTCCCTCAAATGTACCTTGTTTTATTTGATATGGTGAATAAATATCAGGCATTATTTATGATTAATTGTTTTTAATTATCTCAATACCTAATTCTTTTAATTGTTTGCTAGAAACTGTAGATGGTGCTCCCATCATTAGATCTTTGCCTTCTCCTGTTTTAGGGAAAGCCATAACTTCACGAATATTTGGTTCGTTTTCAAGAAGCATAACGATTCTATCTATTCCTTGTGCGCATCCTCCGTGTGGTGGCGCACCATATTCAAATGCTTCTAACATATGCCCAAAACGAGCCTCGATATCTTCTTGTTTTAGTCCAAGTAATTCAAATATTTTATTTTGTAATTCGCGTTGGTGGATTCTTATAGAACCTCCTCCCAACTCATAACCATTGAGAACTATGTCATATGCATTGGCTAATGCTTTCAGTGGGTCAGTATTTAATAAATCCTCATCTCCTGCTTTGGGTGAAGTAAATGGATGGTGAACAGCTTGAATTCCACCTTCTTTATCTTTTTCAAACATAGGAAAATCTACAATCCAACAAAAGGCTAGCAAGTTTTGGTCGTTTTTATCTGTGCGTAGATCTGGTTTATCGTTGCCGTATTTTTCCATCGATTCAGCATATGTTAAACGAGGGAATGGTATTTCTTGTATTTTTTTATTTGGGTAAATTTTTTGTACCATTTTTATAAACATATCTTCTGTATAGTTTATAATTTCTTCTTGATTAGTAAATGAAATCTCGTAGTCTAGTTGAGTAAATTCTGGCTGACGGTCACCACGAGTATCTTCATCTCTCATACATTTTGCAACTTGGAAATATTTTTCAAAACCAGCAACCATACAAAGCTGTTTAAATTGTTGAGGTGATTGTGGTAGTACATAAAAATTACCTGGCTCAGTTCTTGATGGTACTAAATACTCACGAGAACCTTCTGGAGTTCCCTTTGTCATTATAGGAGTTTCGATTTCAATAAAATCATTGTTATGCATATGATCACGAAAGAATGAAATAATTTTATCTCTCATTCGTATATTTTTCTGCATTCTTTCTGTACGAAGATCTAGGTATTTATATTTCATTCGAAGGTCTTCGTTGATACCTATTGTATTTTCATTTACTGAAAATGGTGTAGTTTTTGATTTATTTAATATCTCAATTGCAGTAATTTCTAACTCAATATCACCATTTAGTACTCCTTCTTTTATGTTTCTTTCTGGGCGTTTGTTTACTATACCTGTAACTTTAAGAACCCATTCAGTTCTAACTTCTTTTACAGCTTCTATGGCTTCAGTATGGTTTGGTAAAACAACACACTGAGTTATGCCTGTCATATCTCGCATGTCCATAAAAACAAGCTTTCCTTGGTCTCGACGTATGTCTACCCAGCCTGCTATTACAACCTCTTCTCCTATAAAATTATTTAAATCCTTTATGTATTTTCTATCAGTCATATTTTGATTAAAATGTTAAATATTAATGTGCCAATCTTGCTAATATATCGCACGGATAACTAAACACAGATGTAAGTACAAACAAAATCCAATAAAATGGTGCGAATGCAAAATACATAACTTTATCTTTTTTCCACATAGGTAAATACCATTTTTGGACTTTCATAAAAATTATATTTAAAGGGATAGCAATCAAGTTTAAAATCAAAAGAAGTAGTGCAGCAATATATTTCATAAATTTAAATATTCGTTCCGATATTATCTCTAATAATTTTAATCTTTGATTCAGCAATAATTTTAGCTTTTTTTGCTCCTTCTTTTAATATCAATCTAACTTTGTCGAGATCTTTCTCATATAACTCTCTTTTATTTCTCATTGGTGTTATAAAATCAATAATTTCTTTGTATAACATATCTTTTGATTCTTTGTAACCAAGACCACCCTTGATGTATCTATCACGAAGTAAATTTAACTCATTTTCGTTTAAAAAAAGTTTATGTAATGCGAAAATATTACAAACATCGGGGTTTTTGGACTCTTCAGGTAATTTTGAATCTGTAACTATTTTCATTACGCATTTTTTTATTTCTTCATCTGTACCAAATAGCGGAATAGTATTTTTGTAACTTTTACTCATTTTTCTTCCGTCTACACCTGGTACTATTGAAACTTCTTTCAGAATAAGTGGCTCTGGTAATTTAAAAGTATCGCCATATATGTTATTAAATTTTAGAGCAATATCTCGTGCGTATTCTACATGTTGTTTTTGATCTGCTCCAACTGGAACTATATCTGCATCTTGAATCAATATATCTGCGGCCATAAGTATAGGATAATCAAATAATCCAACAGTTACTTCTTTGGCTTTCATATGAGCATCTTTGTATGAAGTAGCTCTCTCTAAAAATGGCATAGTTGTAATACAGTTAAAATACCATGCGAGTTCAGTTACTTCTGGTACATCTGATTGTTTAAATAAACAGACTTTATTTGGATTGAGTCCACAAGCAAGGTAATCAAGAGCAACATTTAAAATATTTGCAGACAATTCTTCCTTGTTTTGTATAGTTGTAATAGCATGTAAATCAGCGATAAATATAGTTGAATCATAATTATCTTGCATATCAACAAATTGCTTGATAGCCCCGAAATAGTTGCCTATATGAATAGTTCCAGACGGTTGTATTCCTGATAATAATCTTTTGTTCATATTGTATATAGTATCAAAAAACTAATAGTTTTGCACATTTTACACACACATTTGTTAGATAAATCAAGTTTTTATAATCTATAATTGGTGCTACAATACTTTTTATGACAGATAAAAAAACAAAACTTAGAATTCCACCACAAAATATTGATGCTGAAAAAGCAATATTGGGATCTATAATGCTTAGACCAGGTGCCATACATGAAATCAATGACATTATAAGCATGGAGACATTTTATGCTTCAAAACATGCACAAATATACAAAATCATGTTGGAGCTTTCTAGTAAAGGAGAACCTATTGATATACTTTCTATGTCTCATAAACTTGAAGAGAAAGGACTACTCGATCAAATAGGAGGAAGTAGTTTTCTTAGTGAACTTACCAACTCTGTTCCCGCTTCTACAAATATAAAATATTATGCAGATATTGTTGTTAAAAAAAATATTTTAAGAAAAATAATTGAAGCAGGTGATCATATATCTGAGCTTGGTTTTCGTGAAGATATAGAAGACGTATTTGAAATTCTTGACCAGGCCGAAAAGAGAATGATGGGTATAAACAACAATACTAGTGGTCATGCATTCCAATCTTTGAAAGATAGTTTACCTGAAGCATGGGAGCGTCTAGAGAAGCTTCATGAAAACAAAGGAGAAATAAGAGGTGTTCCTACTGGATTTCACGATTTAGACCAATATCTTTCTGGTCTTCAAAAGTCAGATTTGATAATCCTTGCAGCTAGACCATCTATGGGTAAAACAACTCTTGCTCTAGATATTGCTCGTCAGGCTGCACTTAATCATGGTACACCCACTATTATTTTTTCTCTTGAAATGAGTACACAACAATTGGTAGATAGATTGCTTGCTGCTCAATCAAAAGTTAATGCTTGGAATTTACGTACAGGAAATCTTTCTTCTGATGGAGAATTTTCCAAGATTCGTGATTCTTTAGATAGTCTTTCTAAAGCCCCTATCTTTGTGGACGACATGGCTGGTAACTCAATCATAAGAATGCGCTCTGTTTGTCGTCGTATTAGAGCAGAACATGGAATAGGCTTAATCATTGTCGACTATTTGCAGCTTATGTCTACTTCAAAAAATTATGACAATATGGTAAACCAAGTCACAGAAATATCACGATCTTTAAAAGCTTTAGCAAAAGAATTTGATGTGCCAGTTATTGCTTTGTCACAGCTTTCCCGTGCTGTTGAATCTCGCGGTGGACGACCGCGCTTATCTGACCTTCGTGACTCTGGTTCTATCGAGCAAGATGCTGATATCGTGATGTTTATACACCGTGAAGATAAAGGTAAAGATGAAAGTGAAAAAACAAATATAGCAGAAATATTGATTGAAAAACACCGCAACGGACCAGTGGGAAAAGTTGATCTTTACTTCGATGAAAAATCAACAACATTTGTATCTATGGATAAATCAAATAATTACAGCGTATCATCAACCGGTGGAATGGATCAATTTTAGAAATTAGCTAGACTTCGTCAAAATACATAAATATATGGACCCAATAGATAAATTATCACAATACTTTAAAGAATTTCCTGGTATAGGAGAACGTCAAGCAAAACGTTTTGTGTATTTTCTGTTGCACAAAAATCCATCATATGTAAAAGAGCTCGGAGACAGTATCTTAGATTTAAAAAATATAATACATCAGTGCCCTTCATGTTTTTTATTCTTTAAAGGGGAACACAATCAACTATGCGATGTTTGTAAAAATCCTAAAACAGACAAGACTTCCCTTTTGATTGTTGAAAAAGATGCAGATTACGAAAATATTAAAAGGAGTAAAAACTATTCTGGAATGTATTTTATCTTAGGAGGACTTGCCCCTATAGTAACAAAAGAAACACCTAGCTTTCTCAGATTGAAGGAATTATTAAGTATAATTGAAATTAGATCAAAAGACTTCAACTTAAAAGAAGTTATTATAGCACTTTCTCTCAATCCACAAGGAGAAAATACCGATATGTATATACGCGAAAAGTTATCAGGATTAGAAAATAAATATAATTTTAAAATAGTATCACTAGGTCGTGGCCTCTCTACTGGAACAGAACTAGAATATTCTGATGGAGAAACAATCAAAAATGCTCTAAAGAATCGATCATAATAAAAAAGGACCCATATTCTAGAAATATGGGTCCTGCAAGATAAATGATTTTAAATACTGGTTTATTCCAATATAAAACTATGGAAGTTTTTTTAAAATCATAAACAACGTCAATATGTCAAAGAACAAATAATGTTATTTTATGGAAAGTATTTTCCATTGTGGATGTAATATTAAACCAAATGAAGGTAATATTTTTTCATCAAAATTTGTACCCAATTCTATATAAAGACTTATTTGACTAGCCTTTAATACAGTAAAAGTTTTATCAAACCCGATACCTAAATATTTTTCATCAAATTCAATTGATTTTTCTCCAGACAAAAATAACCCGAAACCATTTTTTAATTCGTAATCAACTTCTGATTGAATACTTTTGTTTAAAATCTCATACATGAGACGATAAGTATACTGATTATTTTTAAAATTTAAACTAGGTGATAATTTATTTTCATAAATCAAACCCTCATGTTTTTCAAAAACAAAACCAGTGTTATATCTTAACCCTAGGGTTAATCCATTTTCAACTTTCTTCTCTTGTGCAGATAATCTAAATACACACAAAAATACTACAACTACTAAAAAACCTAAACCTTTTCTCATATTTTCTTATTTTAATTTAATGTCACTATAACATATATTATAAAAAAATCAAGGATATCCTTGATTTTTTTATAAAACTATTTGATTGCTGAGATTTTAACTTCTACAAATGGTTGTTTGTGTCCGTTCTTTTTAAGGTATCTACTTTTTTGTTTGTATTTTACAACTGTAACCTTTTTAGCTCTACCTGATCTCTGGTATAGTGATTCTACTGTAGCATTTTCAATACATGGAGTTCCGATTGTTGTATCTGTTCCGTTATCTACTAGTAAAACTTTATCAAAAATTATCTTGTCGCCAACTTTAAAGTCACCATCAAGCTTTTCAATCTTTAACACATCGCCAACAGCTACTTTGTACTGTTTGCCACCTGTAAGAATAACTGCAAACTCCAAATTTTCTGGAGCCGCTTTCTTTGTCTTTGCTGCTGTTTTAATTGTTTTAGGCATAATTGATTTTATTCCCAGAAACCCATAAATTAATGGAATCTCTGGATAAGAACTATAATACACAAAAGTTTTGAAAAAAGCAAGTCAAAAGGTATAATAAACACTATGATATCAAAATATAGACATAAAGAGCTAACTTGGATAGATTTAGAAGCACCAAAAGAAGAAGAAACTCTTCATATTCTAGAACAGTATTCTATCCCCTTGTCTATAGAAGATGAAATAAGAATGGATACCGATGAATCCAAAACTATTATGAATTCTGGTTATATATTTACTTCTTTACATTTACCACAAATTTTAAATGAAGAAAGTATCGTTTTAAACAATAAAATTATCTTTGTTATACATAACAATTTTATTTTGACTATTCACGAAAAACCGGTTGTAGCTTTCCGTGAATTTTTAAACAATCTTGAAATAGACACAACTCTGCCTGAGCAATTACAAATAAAGCACACAGATTTATTGTCATATTATCTAATAAAAAGTTTATATATAAATCTAAAAGAACAACTTTCTGAGAATGATAATCAAATAAATGAAATTGAAAATAAAATAATTAAATCAAACAATGAAAATATATCTATAACTATTTTTAAGAAAAATAAAATTTCGATAGATATTGAAAAAAATCTTTTTTCACACGACAAGATACTTAAAAATATGTCAGTGTCACTAGTTCAAATATTTGGTGAAAAGTTTGAAAACTATTCTCTGTCTATAATAGAAGAATTTACACAAATAAAACTTATTTTAAATGTACAAAATAAAAATCTTATTAATTTATCCAATTTAAATAATTCGATTACTACAAATCAATACAAAAAGAAATTTAAATTATTAACCACACTATCTCTAATATCTTTGATAGTTATAATATCAATATCTATATATGTCATTAGTCATATTTAATACACTCAGTAGAGAAAAAGAAGTCTTTATACCTATACAAACAAATAAGGTTGGTTTGTATACCTGCGGGCCTACTGTTTATAATCATTTACACATAGGTAACTGGCGCGCTTATATATTCACAGATTTACTTAAAAGATACTTGAAATACAGCGATTATTCTGTAAACCACATTATGAATATTACTGATGTTGAAGACAAAATAATCCGTGAAGTACAAGCTCAAAATCGAACTCTAAAGGAGCTTACCGAATTTTATACAGATGAATTCTACAAAGACAGAGATTTGTTGAACATAATGCCAGCAGATAATTACACCAAAGCCACAGATTATATCAATGAAATGGTTGCCTTGGTTCAAAAACTTGAAGAGAAAGGATTCGCATACAAAACAAGTGACGGCTCAGTATATTTTGATATACATAAAGACAAAGAATATGGTAAGCTTTCACATTTTAATCTTTCAGACTTAAAAGAAAATGCTGACAATAGATTAAAAAAAGATGAATACGAAAAAGAAAATGCTCAAGACTTTGCACTTTGGAAATCATATGATTCAACTGATGGTGAAGTATTTTGGGAAACTGCGTTAGGAAAAGGCCGCCCGGGTTGGCATATAGAATGTTCAGCTATGAGTATGAGTCAGCTCGGAGAAAGTTTTGATATACACACAGGAGGAGTAGATAATATATTTCCCCATCATGAAAATGAAATAGCTCAATCAGAATGTGCTACTGGAAAAAGTTTTGCAAAATATTTTATGCACAATGAGCACTTGCTCGTAGATGGGCAAAAGATGAGTAAATCTTTGGGTAATTTTTATACACTTGAAGATTTAATAAAGAAAAATATAGACCCTATAGCATTTCGTCTGTGGCTTTATACATCAAATTATTCAACTAGAACAAACTTTACTTTGGAGGCGGTTACTGGCTCACAAACTGCATTACTACGTCTTAGAGAGGCCGTTTTAGCCCTTGGAACAGATACTGGAGCTATAAATACAAGCTATAAAACTAGGTTTATGGAGTATTTAGACAATAACCTAGATAGTCCTCAAGCTTTAGCTCTAGTCTGGGAATTATTAAAAGATACTTCCCTATCAAACGCTGACAAGAAAGCAACGATTTTAGATTTTGATAGAGTACTCGGTTTCAACTTAGGTGAGATTAAAATAGAGATAATTCCAGAAAATATTAAAGCATTGGCATTTGAGCGTGAAAAAGCTCGAGCCGATAAAGATTGGTCCAAAAGTGATGAATTAAGAAAAGAAATTAATTCACTTGGCTATGAAATAAAAGATACAGAAACTGGAACCAAGATTTCTAAAATTTAGAATAAAAAAGATACAATAAGTAAAGTTATAAAAAATTATCTTTTATTGCTTTCAAAATCATTGGTTTTGAAATAGGAGATATTTTTACATTATCTAAATCTTTAATTTCCACAAATTTAGATCCTAAAGAATCTTCCCCATCTGCGTCAACTTTAATGTCATCAGAGGACAGAGATACTACAAAATATGTTCCTGTATGGTGGAAGTTAAGGAGGACTTTTTTGTGATTTTTATATTCACAAGAATATTCGTTCATACTTAAGAATTGCAAATCTTTAATTTCGCAACCTACTTCTTCAATGAATTCTCTCCTTAATGCCTGTTCCAATGTTTCTCCTTTTTCTATCTTACCTCCCGGTAGATCAAACATACCTTCATAAGGACCCCTACTTTTATTAATAAGTAGAACCTTTGCATCTTTTATATATATTCCATAGACCCCCACATGTGCCCATGTTTGTAATTCATTATTCATATGTTTTTAAATAATTTATAAACATATCTTTTGCTTCCGATAATTCCTCTTTATTGAAATAAATTTCATTTAGTGCATCTTCAAAAAGATACCATTCTATTTTGGTAATATCTTCAACGCCAATATTTTTTGATAAATCAATTTTTTCATTAGCACTAAAAACATTTATATAAACATCCTTAGTATTATTACCCCCATTTTCTTCATATGAGTAACTAATTTTTTTTACGAGACCCACATATTCTAAATTAGATTTTTCTAGTCCCATTTCTTCTTTGAATTCTCTGAAAGCGGCACTTATTTGATCCTCATTTTTTTCTAAATGACCTTTACAAATCCAAATTACATTTTCTTGATTTGTAATCATAAGTGTAAAAATTTCTGATGTAGCGATATCTTTATAAAAAATAAAACCACCTGAAGATATATGATGCCCGACAAAACTTGTGTCCAATTTTTCTTCTTCATTCATACTTTTTTAATAATCAATTATTATCTAAATTTTATATATAATTTAAATTTTAGATTTATTTAATTTCGTTTATTTCAACAAAGAATGTTGAACCTTTACCCTCACCTTCAGATTCTATCCAAACGCGTCCATGATGAGCTTCTATAATTTCTTTTACTAGATATAGACCGAGTCCTGAACCGGTGCTATTTTGTCTTGCACCATCACCTCGTGAGAATTTTTGGAACAGAGTACCTATTACTTCTTTTGATATTCCTACTCCTGTATCTTTTATAGACAATAATATCTTTCCATCTTTAATATTTAGATTAACTTCAATATGACCCTCCTTTGTGTATTTCATTGAGTTATCAATCAAATTTATAAGGATTTGTCTTAATTTTTCTTTATCTCCATTTACAAAGTATTTTATATCTTCAGAAATACCGTAAGTAAGTTTTAATCCTTTTTTCTCGGCTACTATAGATAGATCACGAGCGGTATCTCTAGTGAGTTCTCCGAAGTCTACTTTATCCATTTCATATTTCATGCCGCCTTGTTCAATCTTGGCAACGTTTAGTAAGTCTTCTACTACCATAGTCAGATTGTTACTAGATTCTTGTACTCTTCCAACTATTTCAAAAGCTTTTGGATTAATCTCTCCATAATCACCCTCAATAAGCATAGAAGTATAACCTTTAATGACAGTTAATGGACTACGAAGCTGGTGTGAAGCAAGAGACACGAATTCTGTCTTGAGTTTATCCAAACTTTGTAGTTTTACATTCGCTTCATATAATTCGTTTGTCAAAATTTCTAATTTTTCACGTTGCTCAACTTCTTTTTTAACTGAATTAATTAAAAATTGACCGAATATAATAATACCAACAAAAGTTATTCCATTTAAGAAAAAATTTATAGTTACTTTTATAAAGAAAAATTGAGATCCTATTAATAATACAAGACCCCAGATTAATGCTTGAGTTGCCATTAATTTAATATTAAAAATTCCGTAACGAATAATTAAAATACTAATATAAATAATAAATATTACCATCCCCAATAATCCATATAATTCAAGACCTGAATCAGGCAAGATCCCGATTTTTTTTAGATATGTTGCTAAAAATTCCATTCCAAAAAATGAAAATAGAAAAAATTCAATACCTATCCCAATTAAAATAATTTGTTTTTTTATTTTATTTGTACTAATTCTATATTTTCGAATTAATAAAATGAAAATCCAAACCATGGCCAAAAAACCAAGTAGTGATACATATATTTTTAAAGGATACCACTCAAAATCAAAGGCGTCGCAATTGGTTATATTAAATCCACTCAAATTAAATGAAGTTGGAGTAAGAATAATTACGGGTGAAAGTAATGATAAAAAAATAACTTTTATTTTTGTTGAGATATCTTTTTTTTCTAAAAAAACATAAATAAAATATATACAAAATATAGATATAAAACTTAAGATAATACCAAAAAATGACCAAACAAACATTATTAAATTACTGTTTATATTAGTCCACGATATAAGAGTAGCTAATACCCAAAGTGAAAAAAAAATGGAAATAACCAAAAGAAGACGATTAAGTAAAAATTTTCTACCATTTACAAATACATATAAACCAAAAAACAAAGCTACCGCAGTGGCTGGAATTTGAGCATAATACAATAATGCTGGTACATCATTTGAAAAAAAGAAAAATATTGGTTCTGGGAATAGATAGCAAATCATAAATTATTATCGCTATTAAAAGGTAAAATTACATCATCTGGGAAATTATTTTTTATTTTATCCATTTCAGTAGAACATATATCTCCTTTTGTATTTGGATTACAATACATAATACTACATTCTCTATCTGAAGGAAGGCATATATTTGCATTTTTACATTCAGTTATATCTTTACCACATTCTAAATATAAATCTAGTGAATATTTTTGCATTTTAGTATAAAAAGATTTTACAGAGCAAGAATCATCTTTGCACTCAGAAAAACAAGTTGATATATTGGGATCACATAAGCCATTATAAGCAACAATATAATCTTGATTTATTATAAATCTTTTATAAGAAATTACACCAATTACTATGATAATTGGTATTAATACATAAAAAAGATGTTCTTCAAAAAAAATTATATATTTATTAATCATTTAATAAGTAAAGTATATCAGATATTTTAAATTATACTAAATAAAAAAATAACCATCATTAGGATATAAATAGAACATATGTTCCAATTCCTGTAATTAATATTGCAATAATTTTAGGCCAAAGATGTTTAGCTTTTATTTTTTCCACTGTAATCTTTGGAAAAAATATAGTTAAAAATATACCAATAATTAGTACAAAAATTGGTTGAAATGATTCAGTAATTAAAACTAAACCAATAGGTGCTAATAAATATGCAAACGCAAATACTATATTACCTAATATATAAAGTAATTCATTTAATATATTTAGAGATATTATCGCTTTAGAGTTAACTTTTATGGCAGTAAGAAAATTTGTGCGATACGAGCGAATAAAAGTAAAAATAAAAATACCAACAAATACAAGCATTAAATGCTCCCAAAAAAGTGACCTCCAAAGATTTTCTTCAATAGCTACTAATTTAAACAATACTGATCCAAGTGCCCAAAAAAAAGCTGCTAAAAGCATTGGAAAAACAGTCCTTTTTCGAAGTTTAAATCGATTATCAGAATCAACTTCAAAGGATACAATTGTCATACCAAGTATAATTGTTGCCATTGCAATTAATTGTAACTTGTTTAAAACCTCACCTAAAATAAAATATCCCAATATATAACCGAAAACGGGAACTAATTGGTAAAATATAACAGTAATAGAAGCCTCTTCGTATTGTAGTGCAATTAAATAACACCATAAAACTAACACATTTAATATGCCCACTATTGAAAGTATAATAATACTTTTTACATCAACATTTAAAATTGTTGAGTCTGCTATAAAGAAAAAAGGTAGAGCTATAGCAGAAAGAAGCGAAGAAAAAAGAATAAGAGTTCCCACTCCACTTTTTTTAAAATATTTTTCTAATAAAATTTTATCTATATGATTTGTTAGTGCATATAAAAATGGACCAATAAGAGCTATAAAAAACCAATTCATATAATAAAATTATACTACTTATTTATTTAAAATCAATGAAATTTTGAATTTTTTCAGAAAATTAACAGGGCGATAACTCATTTTTGATTTTTTTAGATTAATAATCCCTAAATCTTGTTCCCAATTCCATAATAATGCGTTTTTGGAGAATAAAAATTCAGAAACTTTTTGATTTAGATAATCATATATACCATTATATTTATTATCAGCTTTAATAAAATGTGAAATTACATATCTGTTCGGTAAAATTTCATCAATACTAAAAGCAATAACATTATTATTTAAAACTACACTAGAAACAACAAGTTCATGACTATTAGATGTCTTCAATATTCTCTTAATTGTATTTATTTCATGCTCTGAATCATGTGTACTATCATTTGATAATTTATTTAAATTCCAACGATGAAATAATAAAATCATTTGTTCTTGTATATTTATATCATTAATATTTTGAGACATAAATATTGAATCTGGGTAATCTTGTATAAATTTTTGCATCAAATGTCTTTTGTTTTTGAACTTAGATCCCTGAAGTTTTAATAATTCAGGTATGGAAAATATATAATCAAAATTATTATCGTCTTCCTCTATTAAAAACTGAGGATTCGTTATTGATTTTATTGATACCTCTGGTATAAGTTTAAGTATAGGAGTTATGCCTATTTTATTAGCATAATTTATTATTTCACGCACTGTATCTTCTGGCATATTTGTTCCTAAATATGATAAAAATTTTTCGTTTGTTTCGTAATCGGTAAATAGAACAACAAGATTTTCATTTAAAAACGAGAACATACGTTCATCATTAATATTCCAAGCCCAAAGACTTGTAAAATTAAAATCAGAATAAGGAAGATATCGATTAGTATATAATTCAATATCCATCTTATCTTCAATTTTAATTTTTTTAAATTCAGGGAATATAGGTATCATGTTGAGTAAATATGTTATATAGAATTATATCGTATCACCTTATTCTCAATAATAATTAACTATTTTGACTTTTTAAAGTAAGCAAACAAAGCTTATATAGCATTCTTGCTCCTACGTTGCCGTCCCATTCATCGTTCCCTTGTGCAACTTCACATAAGTCAAAACCGATTATTTTTCTACCAGAAGCTATTACCTCTTCAAATAAGAAGACCATTTCTTCAATAGTAAATCCACCAACTACAGGAGTGCCTGTACTAGGGCTCAAATAAGGTATTAAACCATCTATATCAAATGAAATATGTACATTTTGTGGAAGTACAGCTATTATCTCTGCAAATTTTTGTTTTAGAGTTTGGCCACTAAAAATAGCTTTCTTTATTTCATAATCAGTAAATAACACAGCTCGTCCATCTGAATTCTTTATTAATTCATGTTCTTGTTCGCAGAAATCACGAACTCCCACTGAAACAAGTTTTGAAATATTTTTAATCTTTAAAGCATTAAAGAAAATAGAAGCATGAGAATATTCAAACCCTTGATATGCATCTCGTAAGTCAGCATGAGCGTCTATATGAAGTATTCCGAAATCCTCGTATTTATTAGCTAATGCCTCAAAATATCCAAGAGGTGTACTATGGTCTCCACCAACCAAACCAACTATTTTACCATCATCCAAAAGTTTTTCTGTTGTTTCTTTTACATATTCTTTTAGATTTAAACAATCAGTATTTATTTCAGAAAGTAGTGTATCGTCTCCTTTCTTTTCATTATATTTTTCTAAATACTTTAAAGATTTTTCACGAACTTGTTGGCTCTTGTAGTAAATACTAGAAGGAATATCCTGCATCGCTATACCCTCTTTCCATCCATTTGGATTAATAAGGTCATATAGATCTATCTGCTGTGATGCATCTAAAATAGCTTTAGGTCCTAGAGCAGCTCCTTCTCCATAAGAAACAGTTGCTTCCCATGGTACAGGGACCAAAACAACTTTTGATTCCTGTACATTAAAAGGCAATCCAAATATACCATGATGAAGTGCACCACTTCCATTTGGATCAAAATTGGCTATTTTTTCTTCAAGTATTTTTTTATTTTCTATATTATCCATTAAGCAGTATATTTTGCTATTAATTTATTTGCTTCCTCTGGATTTGCTTTACACTCAAGTAATGCTTCGAGAATTAGAGGTACAACTATAGTTGCATCTGATTCTACTACAAACATAGGTGTCTCTTTTGTAAGCTTGTCCCATGTAATTTTTTCATTTGGTGTAGCACCAGAATATGAACCATATGAAGTTGTTGAATCTGAAATCTGACAGAAATATGACCAAGGTTTAACATTTTCTTTTTGCATATCATACTTCAATGATGGAACTACACATATTGGGAAATCTCCAGAAATACCTCCTCCAACTTGGAAGAATCCTACGCCTTCACCTTCAGACAAGGTCTCATATTGATCATACCAAGCACCCATGTATTCGACTCCTGACTTAGCTATACTTGCACTACATTCACCTGTTTTAACATATGAGGCAAAAATATTACCAAAAGTTGAGTCTTCATAACCTGGAACTACTATTGGTATGTTATTTTCTGCTGCAGCAAGTAGCCAGCATTCTTCTGCACTGCCTTCGTGTTTTTCTTTATCAATAGATTTAATAAGGTCATAGAAATATTCATGCCAGAACATACGTGTACCATCTGCTGTTGCTTTTTGCCATGTAGGAACTATTTGTTTTTCAACAACACGGAATGCTTCATCTTCAGGAATACTTGTATCTGTAACGCGACGCATTCTGTCTTCCAATATTTTAGTATCATCTTCTTTTGTAAAATATCTATAATCAGGAAAATCTTTATAACTATTGTGAGCAACTAAACGGAATAATGATTCTTCTAAGTTTGCACCAGTCACAGACATGCCGTGTATTAAACCTGCACGAATAGCAGGAGCTAAAGTTATACCGAGTTGAGCAGAAGACATAGCTCCGCCCATAGCCCAAAACATTTTGCCGCCTTTTTCAATATGATTCCAGTATGAAATCATTGAATCTTTTGTTGCGCGAGCATTAAAATTTTTGTAATTTTTTAGAATAAATTCTAAAGTAGTTAAATTTGTGTTTTGCATATGTATATTAAAGTAAAAAAATTAATTATTTTATGAAAAAATGTCTGGCTCCTCGTCCTCCCTCGTCCGAGGACTTTTTTCAGAATATAATTTATTTTTTTATTATATTAAATTATTAATTATTTTATAAAATACTAACTTTTATTTTATAAAATAATTAATTTCGCTTTTAAATTAATTAATAATTCTTAATTCCTAATTATTCATTCTACTACCAGCCAAACTCTTTACCAACATCTTCAGGTGTTTCTCTTTTACGAGCTACCACTATATGACCATTTTCAGCTATTATCTTAATCGGTGATGAAAGCATACAATGATGTGATGCCAATGCATCCTGATAAGCTCCAGTATCGAAAAATACTAAATAAAATGGCTCATCTTTGTCGTAATTGTAATCTGGCAAAGTGATAGATTCATCTATACCTGTATATATATCATCTGAATCACAACTAGAACCAGCGATCCAAACATCGGTTAGCTTGCCATCAAGCTTGTTGTTTAGAGGTGCTACAAACCATTTTTGATTGATAGACCAAGTATCAATAAGATCATTCATGAGACTACCATCTATCACATACCATTTCTTGGCTTCTATTCCATTGTGTGATATTTTTTTTGTATCAATAACTTTAAATATTGTAATCTGTGCAGGGGCAACCATAAACCTTCCCCATTCACAAATAAGATTTGGATGTGGAACTCCTCTTTTTTCTGATTCTTTCTTTAGAAGCTCAAAAAGTTTTTGCAAAATTTTCTCTACTGAATATTTCTTATTTCTCTCAAATGGAACAGGCATTCCTCCTCCTATATCAATAGTGTCTAAAGACGGATTTGTTTCTTTTAGTTTAAAGTAAACATTTAGTGCATATTTTGTAGACTCAATAATATCTGATGGTTTTTCAAGCTTTCCTATTCTGTAGTGTAAAACTTTTAGATTTCTAAATGCTGTCATATTCAAAAGATCCTTGCGACTAAATCCAAATCTATCTATCTTTTTATTCCAATTAGATTTTGTTTTTACTGGTACATCAAGTCTAATACCAACATCATATTTTGAATGTTGAAATGTTTTTAATTCACCTGGGCCTTCTATGATAGGTAAAATCTTTAAACCTCTATGCTGAAGTTCATCTATTAGATTTATATATTTATCTGTTTTGGGTCCATTACAAAGAATCCTTATTTTTTCATTAAAAGATTGCTGTTCTAGCATTTTCTTTATAATATATAATTCATTATAAGAAGATGTTTCTATATTTGCACCTTCACCAACCATGGCCATAACCACTTCTTTGGTTTGGTTACTCTTCATTGGATAATGATAGAAGAATTTACCTTGGTATTTTAACTTTTTTATAATAGAAGATGATAGATCAAGTAAGTCTTCTACTCTCTCTTCAACTATATATGGAAAAAGAATTTCCAATGATGTTCCAAACTTTTCTGCAAGATAACGAATGTTGTATACATTATTACCTTCTTTGGCTATCAAATCCCCATCTTTGTTGAAATCAAAATATTGAGTATTGAATTCACTGATTCCTAGTTTCCATAGTTTCCTAGAAGTTATTGAACGTTTAGTCATCAATTTATACCGAGCAAATAATACATTGCCCACAAATAAGTATTAATAAGATTATAATAACAAAATGAGAGTATTTGTAAATAGTATATAAAAAGCATAGCTATTTAAATAGCTATGCTTTTTATGAAAATTCAAAATATAAATTAATACTATAGCCCTTCTTCTTTTAGTTTCTCTACCATTTCTTTGGACTTGCGAGAAAGTTTTGATGGCATTTTGACTATTATTTTGAGTATTATATCTCCTCTTCCACGACTAGACGGTACACCTTTGCCTCTGACTCGAAGTAGCTCATTGTGATTAATACCCTCTGGTATCTTTACTTCTATCGTATTTCCTTCTAATGTTTTTAAATTATATGACATTCCCAGAAGTGCATCGGTAAGTTTTATTGGTAAATCCATAGTTAAGTTTAATCCATCACGTTTATATATGTTATGGGATTTTACATTTACTTTTATATATAAATCACCAGAAGGTCCACCTTGTATGTCTTCGCCAGCTCCTGTCATTCTCAATGATTCACCATTGTTTATGCCAGCTGGAATATTTAACTCTAGTTCTTTTTGTTTTTTGTATACTCCTTCACCACGACAAGTTGAACATTTCTCAGATGGAACACTTCCGTTTCCTAAACATGTACTACAGGTCTTTGTTGTAGAAAATGAACCCAATATAGAATTTCTAACTTCTCTTATTTGACCATTTCCATTACAAGTCTTACAAGTATTCATCTTTGTTCCAACCTTGCCTCCTGTACCTTTACAGATATCACATGTTGATTGTTTTGGTATTGAAACTTTGCGAGATACTCCAAATATAGATTCTTCAAAAGATAAATCTATCTGTGTTTGAATATCTCTTCCGCGACGAGAATTCCTTGAACTTCGTCCTTGTCCACCAGAAAACATATCTCCAAATATATCCCCGAGGTCACCCATATCAAAACCTTGACCACCAGAAAAATCGAATCCTCCAAATCCTCCTGACTGCCCTCCATAACCTCCACCCATTGGTCCATCGGAAGATCCAAATTGATCATAATTTGAGCGTTTTTTATCATCAGAAAGAACCTGATGAGCTTCATTCACTTCTTTAAATTTTTTATCATCACCGTTGTTTTTATCAGGATGATACTTATGGGCCATTTTATGAAATGCTTTTTTTATCTCATCTTTTGTGGCATTTTTTTCAACTCCAAGTGTTTCGTAATGATTTTTAGGCATGGTTTTATATTAAAGTAAAGTAGTATTATTAAAATTATTTATCTCGTAGGGCCCCTTTGGGGTAAAGAGAAAATAATTTTAATAATACTACGAAACTTTTTATTTTCCTTCTTCTTTTACTTCAGCATCTTTTATTTCTTCAGATTGTGGTTCAGTTGTAGTCTGAGCTTGATCGGCAGCTGGTGCTTCTTTTGCCATAGCTTCTCCTATTTTTGAAAGTTCAGCAGAAAGTGATTCAATAGCAGATTTTATAGCTTCTATATCTGTACCTTCTTTTGCTGTTTTTACTGCTGTAATCTTTTCTTCAACACTTGTTTTAATCTCAGGGGTAACTTTATCACCATATTCTTTTATGGATTTTTCTGCACTAAATACCATCATTTCGGCTGTATTCTTTTCGTCAACTAGAGCCTTCTTTTTCATATCTTCTTCAGCGTGTGTTTCTGCATCTTCTTGCATTTTCTTTATATCTGCATCTGATAGACCAGAAGATGCTTCAATACGAATAGATGACTCTTTGCCTGATGCTTTATCTTTTGCTTTTACATTTAGTATCCCGTTGGCATCTACATCAAATGTTACTTCTACTTGTGGCATACCTCGTGGAGCTGGTGGTATATCACCTAATATAAATCTACCTAAAGATTTATTGTCGCTCGCCATTGGTCGCTCACCTTGAGTAATATGTATTTCTACACTTGTTTGGTTATCAGCAGCAGTAGAAAATACTTGAGATTTTGAACTTGGGATTGTTGTATTTCTTTCTATTAGTTTTGTAGATACACCACCAAGAGTTTCAATACCAAGAGATAAAGGTATCACATCAAGAAGAAGAACATCTTTAACATCACCTTGTAGTACTCCTGCTTGAACTGCAGCACCAAGAGCTACAACTTCATCTGGGTTTATACTTCTATTTGGTTCTTTTCCAAACAAAGCTTTTACTGCTTCAACAATAGCTGGCATTCTTGTTTGACCTCCAACCATAATTATTTCATTAATCTCACTCATTTTAAATGGTGAAGCTTCCATAGCACGCTTTGTGATTTCTATTGAGCGGTCTACATATTCTTGCGCCAAACTCTCAAGAGTCGCACGAGTTATCTTGATAAGGAAATGTTTTGGACCAGAAGCATCTGAAGTGATAAATGGAATATTTACTTCTGTTTCTGGTGTTGTTGAAAGCTCTATTTTTGCTTTTTCTGCAGCTTCATCTAAACGCTGAAGAGCAAGTGGGTCTTTTGTAATATCAATACCTGATTCTTTTTTGAATTCTCCAGCTAACCAATTTATTATTTTTTCATCTATATCACGACCACCCATGTGTGAGTCGCCATCTGTAGATTTTACTTCTATAACATCATTTGAAACCTCAAGAACTGATACATCGAAAGTACCTCCTCCGAAGTCGTAAACTACTATTTTTTCTTCTTTCTTTGTATTAAATCCATAAGCGAGAGCTGCTGCTGTAGGCTCGTTGATAATACGCATTACATCAAGACCTGCGATAGCACCAGCATCTTTTGTTGCTTTTCTTTGTGCATCATTAAAATATGCAGGAACAGTAATAATAGCCTGAGTAACTTTTTCTCCAAGTTTTGCTTCAACATCAGCTTTTATTTTTGAAAGAATCATAGCAGATATTTCTTCTGGACGAGACCATTTATCACTGATATTTACTTCTACACCTCCATCTGTACCACCTTGAATTTTAAAGGGTGCAGTTTTTTGTGTTTTTTGTATTTCAGGATCAGCGAAATTGTGACCCATAAAACGCTTAATACCATAGATTGTATTTTGTGGGTTTGTAACTGCTTGACGCTTTGCAAGTTGACCAACTAAACGGTCGCCATTTTTTGCTATCGCCACAATAGACGGAGTTGTTCTTGTTCCTTCTATATTTTCTATTATTTTTGGTTGACCACCTTCAATGATTGCAACCGCACTATTTGTTGTACCTAAATCGATACCGATAATTTTTGACATATATTTTTATATTTAATTAATAATTGATAATAAAATATTAAATATTTTAAATAAATCGTATTATTTAAAATATATAAAAATATTATATACTATGAAATATAATTATACAAGCATTTCGTGCTCACGAAACTATTGTATAATATCAAATATAGTGTTAATATACTCAACATGATAAAGAAACCTTCTATCCAAAGGGCAATATTTAAAACTTTAGCTGGTAAAAATGCTGTTTCTTTTGAATCTCTTAAAAATGACGTTGAGAATACTATAAAAGATATATATAAAGGTAAAAATAAGCCAGAATATGCAATATCTAGATCTATAAAGAACCTAGCTGAAGATGGATTAGTAGAGTGTTTTCAGTCCGAATATCAACAATATTTCCGGTTGTCTACTGAAGGTAAAAAACGTTTCAATAATAGTACATTAGACAATGATACAGGACTTATTTCTAATGAATGGGATGGATACTGGAGAATGATAATACTTGATCTTCCAGAAGACCGTAAAAATGAACGCGAAGCTCTTCGTTATTTACTAAAGAAAGCAGGGTTTATTTGTATAAAAAATTCAGTATGGATTTCTATGTACCCTTATGAGCATTTATTCACGAACATAAAAAAAGATCTTGGTCTAAAAACTGAAATGATGATAATAGTTACAGACAAAGTAGACTCTGAAACTGAAAATGAATTTTTCTTAATTTGTAAAGCAAAATAAATTTATTAAAATTATTTATCACAGAGGAAACATTTGATATAAAAAAAATAAAATCATTCTGATAAATAAAAACATCCAATATCTATAGGAATAGATGTTGGATATTTTTATTTCAATTTATTTTTTATATTCGTAAATATTTACTCTCGCTGGTCGTATAACTCTATCACCTATTTTGTATCCTGCTTGAATTATTTTTTCAATAGTGTGATCTTTGCTTTCATCATCAGTAGCAACACTTTCCATAGACTGGTGAATATTTGGGTCAAAAGAAATATTACTTTTATCAATCTTTTCAACACCAGAGTCAGATAAACTATTTATAAATTGCTGATATATATACTCAACACCTACACGCCAATTTTGATCAACTTTTTCCCATGCATCTTTATTTGCAAATGCCATATCAAAACTATCAAGAGCAGGCAAAAGATTTTCAACTATTTTTTCTTTAGTAAGCAATGATGTATTTGCACGAACTTGATCCATTTCTTTTTGTAAATTTACATAATCTGCTTTTGCTCTTTGCCAACCTGTGAGATATTCTTCTTTGTCAGAGCGTACTTGTTTTAAATCTTCACGTAATTTTTTGACTACATCTTTTGTGGGCAAAGCTTCACCGTCTTCATTGCTGTCTACATAAGATATATCTGATTCAATAGATTCTTCTGTTGTTTTATTTATTATTTCTTCATCATTCATAATATATATTATACAATTATTTATTAAATAAACAAAAAGCCCCCTAAGGGGCTTTTATTAACGCTTACTCCATTGTGGAGCCTTACGAGCTTTCTTGAGTCCGAATTTTTTACGTTCAACTTGACGAGGATCGCGTTTAAGCATTTTAGCCTTCTTAAGAACACCACGAAGTTCTCCATCTTGTAGAACAAGAGCACGAGATATACCGTGACGAACTGCTTCAGCTTGGGAATGTATTCCTCCGCCTTTAGTAGTTACAACAACTTCAAATTTCTCAGCTGGTGTTGCAGTTTCAAAAGCAGAAGTCACAATCTTTTTTAGGTCAGCAGTTTTAAAGTATTCAGTTAAATCCTTTCCATTTATTGAATAAGTATTTTTTGAAGCCTTGTAAAGACGAACAACAGCTGTAGCAGTCTTGCGACGACCGATGGCTCTGAAATATTCTTTTGTTGTTGATTTTTTTTCCATGTTATTTAATCTTTTATTGTTAAACGCTTCATCATTAGAGGTCTAAGCTTGTTTGCTGGAAGCATTCCGTATACTGCTAATTCGTACAAACCTTGCCATCCCTTTTTGTCTATAATCTTGGCATTTGTTTTTGTTTTGAATCCGCCTGGATGTCCTGAGTATGTTTCGTGTAGTGTTTCTTTCATGCGGCGTTCTGACATTTTTGTCTTACCTGCATTTGTGATTGTGACGATAACATCAGCAACCTTGTTTGGAACATAGTCTATAGAAGTTTTACCCATAAGGATTTTTGCGGCTGCACTTGAAACAAATCCTAGTGTCTTACCTTCTGCATCAATTGTATGTCTAGTAGTCATATATATTATATAAATTCGATAATTGCCATTTTACTTGCATCTCCTTGTCGACGTGGGAGTTTGGTAATGCGAGTATAACCGCCGGCTTGTCCTTTGTATTTTGGTGCAATCTCATCAATAAGTTTATTTGCTTCAGCAGTAAGATTGTATAAACGTGAAATAACTAAACGTCTTGAAGCAAGAGTTCCAACATTTGCCTTTGTAACCATCTTTTCTATAGTAGGACGTAGTTCCTTTGCTTTAGCTTCTGTTGTTTGTATCTTTCCGTGAGCAATAAGCGCTAACATAAGACCCTTTAGTAGGGCGTGGCGCTGACTCTTGTCTCTCCCAAATTTTCGTACATTATTACCGTGTCTCATATATTATTACTTATTACTAAATTACTAATTATTTAAGTGTTATTCCGTAAACACCAAGGACTTTTTTAATTTCTTGGATACCTTTATCTCCAATTCCTTCAATTTCTAATAAATCTTCTTTCTTTTTTCTAGCAATACCTCCTATTGTTCGGATATTTGCACCAGTCAAAGAATTCAAAGTACGAGTAGACAAATCTAGAGTATCGATTCTTGTTTTTAGAATATCTGTAAATTCACTACTTTCTTCTTTTTCAGAATCATCTTTTTTATCAGTTACTTCTTCTTTTTCTATTTCTTTTCCGATAACTCGGTGAGAAACAGTAAATCCTACAATTGCTTGTAATTGTTCTACCATAACAGTGATAGCTCTTTCAAGTGCCTCACGGGGTGTTAGAGTTCCATCTGTTTCGATAGTCATACGTAAACGATTGTGGTTTGTTTTGTCTCCAACACGCATATTTTCTACTTCGTATGATACGCGACGTATTGGAGTGAATATAGCATCAAGAGATATAACACCAACTTCATTCTTGTTTTTCTGGTGCATTTCTTTTGGCATAAAACCTAATCCTTTTTCTACTGTCATTTCAATAGAAAGAGCATTTTTTCCAGTTACTTCTGCTATATATAAATCACCATTTAAAACTTCAACTTGTCCTGAAGTTTCTATATCACTTGCTGTTATTTGTTTTGGTCCTTTAACTTGAAGCTTAACAGTTTGTGGCTCATCAGTATTTAAACGAAAACGAACCTGTTTAAGATGAAGCAGGATTGTTATAACATCTTCTTTTACACCATCAATAACAGAAAATTCATGATCTACGCCATCTATTTTAATAGATGTAATAGCAGCACCTGTCAAAGATGACAAGATAATACGACGAAGAGAATTACCCAAGGTATGTCCATACCCAGGATAAAGACCGTCTATTTCATAAACACCATTTGTACCTACCTCGGAAACGATAGATAATTTTGATGGAAGTATAATATTTAAATCAGACATAGTTATATGATGTTGGAAAGCTTTATGCTTTCATAATTATTTATTAATAAAAATTAACCATAAGCTAATCTAACGACTGTAGAATTCTAATACGGTATTTAGATCAATGTATCCTTCAGTGTTTTTAGGTTTACCTTGTATTTTTCCAGAAAGACTTTCAGCATTGAACATTAACCAGTTTGGACATGTGTAATCTTTCATTTTATTTACCATATCTCCAAATAATACACTCTTTTTACTACCTTCACGAATAGCTATTATATCTCCAACTTGTACTCTTTGTGAAGCTACTGTTGTCTTTTTTCCGTTTACGAGAATATGACCATGAGAGACCATCTGACGTGAAAGACGACGTGAATTTGTAAGTCCTAATCTGTATACAACATTGTCTAGTCTATTTTCTAACAATTCAAAAAGATAATCAGTTGCAATAGTACCTTTATGGTTTACAACTTCTTTGATGTAATTTGAAAATTGCTTTTCACTTATTCCATACATAAAACGAACCTTCTGCTTTTCTATGAACTGAGTTGCATAGCCAGAAAGAGGTTTTGGTCTTTTCTTTTTAGAATTTTTAGCATGGCGAGCTTCTGATGCAGCAAATTTGGCTGTTTGACATTTTTCAAACACACCTGGACCTAATCTTCTGCAAATTTTATATTGTTGGACTGTTTTCATAATTTTTATACTCTACGAGGCTTCTTAGGTTTAGGACCGTTGTGAGGAACCGGTGTTACGTCATTTACTCCTGTGATTTCTATATCATAAGCCATAAATGCACGAATGGTAGGCTCACGACCACTACCTACTCCTTTAACTTTTACATCAACTTCTTTGATTCCCAATGCTTTTGCTTTTTCTCCTATTATAGATCCTGCTTTTGAAGCAGCAAAAGGTGTACCTTTCTTTGCTCCTTTGAAGCCCAATGCTCCAGCGGATGTCCAGAATAATGTATTACCTTCTTTATCAGATAAAACGATTTTTGTATTATTAAAAGTGGCCTCTACGTGTAGAGTGCCAGCGATAATTTTCTTCTTAGGAGTTTTACCACCTGTTTTAGGTGTTTCAACAACTTTGTCTGAAATTTCTTTTTTATCTTCTTCTTTTGTTGTAATTTTTATCTTTCCCATATTTTTAATTAGTTTCTAGTAATTAGTTTCTAGTTTCTAGTAAGTCCAGAATTTGGAATCTAGAATCTAATCCTAAGTCTTTTCAGCTTTTCTTCTACCACTACCCATGGTCTTTCTAACATTTCCACGAACAGTACGTGAATTAGTTTTTGTTCTTTGACCATTAACAGGAAGACGGCGCATATGTCTAATACCTCTGTATGCTTTGATATCTTTTAGTCTTTTTATGTTTGAAGCAACTTCACGCTTTAAAGTACCTTCTATAGACATACCTTCTATGATTTTACGAATTGTATTTTCCTGATCAACAGTAAGAACATCTCCTTTTATAGTTCTTTCAATACCAGCTTCGTCTAAAATCTTTCTTGAACGTGATAGACCAATACCATAAAGGACTGTTAATCCTACGTCTAAATGTTTATTGTTTGGGATAGTAATACCGAGAATTCTCATATAAAATTATTGTTTTTGTTTATGTTTAGGATTATCGCAAATAACACGAAGATGACCACTTCGCTTGATTAACTTACATTTTGTACAAATTTTCTTTACTGCAGATTTAATTTTCATATTTTATCTATAATGCTAAAGAAAAATATATAGGGTTTCTACCCTGTATATTTATTACATAAGCATATATCCTTTTATAGTACACTACTTTAATAAAATAAGCAAGACTAGTTTCTTTTAATAATTCTTCCTTTGCCACCGTATGGATCAAGTAGAACTTCTACTTTGTCACCTAACAATACTTTTATTCTATGCATGCGCATTTTGCCTGCAAGATAAGATAGTATTATTTTACCATCCCCTATATCAACTCTAAAAAGAGTGTTAGGAAGGGCTTCCGTAACAGTTCCGATAACAGTGTTTTTGTCGTCTTTTTGATTCATTAATGCTTTTACAATATAACAAAAATTATATTTTTAGTCAAATTATTTATGTATTTTTTTATACCGATGAGTAAAAGTCGATACTTATTTTTAATTTTTAAAATAAAAATATATTATTTTACTCAGAATCCACTAAATTTTATATAAATATATACAATATTTATTTTAAAATTATATTTATTTTTGATAAATCATTTGGAATAGATTTTTGCCATATTGGGAAAATGTTTATTAGAGCAGACGATACTCCTGGGTCTTGTCTAAAAATCGATGGTGCATTTCCCTTGTTAATTCCTATTAGTTTAGTTTTAAGCAATTCAACATCTGGATTCCACATAGCATCTAAGCTTCCTGATAAATAAAATGAAACTGAGCTAATATCTTTTGAAATAACTTGGTCTTTATTTATAAAATTAAAAGTAAGCTTACTTAAGTCAGAAATATTTATTTCTTTTAACTCAACTCCTGTGATTTGTGATAATGAAATTTTAATTATATTATTTATTAGACTTTTTTCTTTAATTAAAATAACAGACAAAGTACCTTCAATCTGAACTTCTGATTCAGGGGTTTTGGATAAATTATTATCTAGAACTTTATAAGAAAATGTCGATGCATCTGGATACAAAATATATCCTGGGTAAACAGAAGATTGAACTTTTTTAAATATATCATTTCTTAGAGAAGTTTTAGCTAATTCATCGATATTTTTAATATCCATATCACTAAAAGTATAAACTGTTCCGAGAGCACCACCTACAAATGGGGATTTTAATTTACCATAAATTTTATTATATTTTGTAGTCCCCTTGTATGACGTAATATAAAAATCTGTTGGTGATCCATTGTAAGTATCTCCAGGGAGAAAAGCACTAAGATTTATAGTTATTTGACCGGGTATATTCTTTTTATTTTCAGTAGTATAACCTGGAATAGTAATAGCACTTTCAGTTTTATATGTTTTACCTTCGTTATCTGCAATAAATGTACCAGATGGTATCTTTTGAGGTTTTGCACTAAATTCATTATATAAAACAACACTACCAGCAGATTTTACAGATACATCTTTTGGCTCTGTTAGAATCATTTTTTTGGATACCTTATCTGTATATATCATAACCATAATATCATCTGTCTCTCCATTTGATTCTTTTAAAATATTAAAAGGCTTATTATTATAATTTATAAGTTGATGTTTAGGAGTTATTGTTATATCAGCTTTTTGGAAATAAATACCACCAAAATAAACAAGGACAGCAATAAATATAAATCCCAAAAAGACATATAGTAATCTATTTGACCCACCTATCTTATTTTTTAAATACGGAGTTCTTCGAATTTTTTGTTTTACAGGAGACTTTTTATTAAAATAATTATCAAATTTAGAATCTTTTAGATTATCGGCATTAAAATCTTTTTGAATATTTTTTGTCTCAATAAAAATTGGCTCTTCTTTTTTAGGAAGAACTTTTTTTTTATTATTTAATTTTATATCTTCTAAGATAATTCTCGGCATATTATTACTTTACTATTTTTCTCATAACTGAGATAGATTCGATCATTATAAATGGATCACAGATACCATCACCAACACTGCACATATTTAAAAATTCTGATCCTTCGATAGCAACAATTTTAAATTTACGGCTTGAAAATTTAGATTTTAAATATTTTTCATTATTTAAAATCTGCGTAAACCAATGCATAATATCATTATCTGCTGTAAAAAAAATTGTATTGGATAAAACGAGATCAGATGGCAATGAACCAATACATTGATTAAAAGAATCATTCCATGATTTCTCTATTGATTCAATAACTAAGTCTAACTTTTTAGTATGTTCTTTGGATAGGTTTTTGTCATTGTAAAGATTAAATAATTCTTTTGCATCTCTTAATTCTATATTCATTTTAGAACAAATCTGTTTAAAAACTGTTCTTTTTCCAAAAGGAAAAGATAAAACAGTTTTTAAAACTCCTTTTGACACTATTCCTATATCTGTTATTTCTCCACTCACATCTAAGAGTAAATACGAATCTTCGGTTACATATCTATCTCGTACTGCTAGATATGTAGCCATAGTAAAAGAAGAAAAACTAACATTAGTACTGTGATATATTTTTGATAATTCTTCGCGCATTTTATCAAGATAGATTTTGGGTACCAACGATACCAACATATTCATTTCAAGAGATTTACACCTTTTACCCAAAGGCTCTTCTTCTACAGAGTCATCAAGACTCACTGACATTATATTTTGCTCTATTATTTCAGGTAAGCCTTCTGATTCTCCGTATTTATTTTTAAATATTTGAACAAGATTAGATACTTCGTTTTTAATTAGTTTAGTTGCCAAACTTTTTGAAAATATAAATGGATTTTCTTTCTTTAGCTTTATAACTCTTGTTTCAGATAAGTACCAAGGTGATGCCATTACGCAAAATATTTCATCTGGAGCACCTGATTTTTTATCATGTAAAGATTTGGCTGCAGAATAAAGAGCTGAATTCATATCCAGCATCATCAAATCAAAATCTAAATTCTCACGAAATTTTATCTCAACATTTTTAATAGATTTTATTATCTCAGGTACTATTTTCCCATCTAAAGGTATTCGAACAATAGCTCCACCAATACTATCTGACCCGATATCAAATATTGCAACAATGCGTTCTTTCTTTTTTGATGTAAATAAAAATCCCATAGTATATATTATACTACAGGATTAATAAAAAGTTTAACAAATTTGGAAATATTAGATTAGATTTGCTTTTATTCGACGAATACCAGCAGCTACGGCTTCTTCTTTTTGAATTTTAAATTGACCCAATTCTTTAGTATTTTTTACATGAGGTCCACCACAAAATTCTTTTGAAATAGCCAACCCTTTTTCATCTTCAACTATATACACAGATACTATGTCTGGATATTTTGCACCAAATTCCATCTGAGCTCCTATCTTTTCTGCTTCAGATAGTGGCATCTCATGACGAACAACACTAAGACCTCTATTTATTTTATCATTAACCCAAGCTTCTACATTTATCTTCTCTTCATCTGTAAGTTTATGATCACATATAAAATCCATACGTAACCGCTCTTCTGTAATATTACTACCACGTTGTTTTATGTCTTTACTTACTATTTCTTGTAACCCAGCCAAAAGTAGATGATGAGCAGTATGTAGTTTTATTGTTTTGTCGTTGTGATTTGCGAGTCCTCCTTTGAACATACCAGCAGAAGCAGTTTGAGAAAGTTTTTGATGTACTTTCATTTCTATATTAAATTTTTCAATATCATCAGAATTAAAATAAATGCCTTTTTCTTTTAAAAATTCTACTATTAATTCTACAGGAAACCCATACGTTGTATATAATACAAATGCATCATATCCAGTGATTTTTTTATTTTCATTAAGTAAAACATTAAAATGTTTTACACCATCATGAAGAGTTTTTCTAAATTTTATTTCTTCATTATTTATTTCTTCAAGAATTTTTTTAGAATTTAATTCAATATCATTATAAAAAGTTTTGTATTTAGATATTACAGTTTCAGCAATAAGCATCAAAGAATTATTTTTGAATCCTAGCTGATCAGCAAATCTAACAGCTCTTCTTAAAAGTCTTCTTAGTACATAACCTCTATCTGAATTTGATGATATAACTCCATCATTTATCATAAAAACGCTTGATCTTACGTGATCAGCGACTATACGTCTTTCTCTTAGATTATCAATATTTACATTGCTTGATAATGAATTGATTTGATTCATAATTTCTTCAAATAAATCAGTATCATATGCCGTACGCTTATTTTGCATAATAGCAGTCATTCTCTCTACTCCTGCTCCAGTATCTACATTTTTTTGTTTTAATTTACCTATAACTTCTCCATCCTTTTTTTCATATTCCATAAAAACATCATTCCAGATTTCTATTAAATCTTCTGTTTTTACAGCATTGATAAATTCATCTTTTGATAAATCTCCAACTTTATTTTCTGTCATATCATAAAACATTTCACTGCATGGGCCGCATGGTCCATTTTCCCCGGGGCTCCACCAGTTATCATCAGCTTCTAAAAAATAAATACGGCTCTCAGGAATTCCAAGGCTTTTCCATATTTCAAATGATTCAATATCTCGTGGTGCATTTTTGTCACCTTCAAAACAAGTGATATAGAGTAAATTTGGATTTAAACCCAATCCCTCTTCTTTGGAAGTTAAAAATTCATAACTCCAAGTAATAGCTTCGTTTTTAAAATAATCTCCGAGTGACCAGTTCCCCATCATTTCAAAAAATGAAAAATGTCTATTGTCTCCAATACTATCTAGATCCCCTGTTCTGACACATTTTTGGATATTAGCTATTTTTTTACCCATTGTATGCTCCTGCCCAAGTAAATAAGGCACCAATGGTTGCATACCAGCTGTATTAAATAAAACAGATGGGTCATTATCTGGCAAAAGAGAAGCGGAGTGGATTATATTGTGACCCCGTTTTTCGAAAAATTTTAAAAACCTTGTTCGTATTTCACTTGAGTGCATTTATACATAATACATCAAAAAGCTTAATTTAAAAAGCCCTCCGGGGATTTCTCGGAGGGCTTTTTTTAATTAGTATCTAATGATGTATTTTCTTTAAAATACTTTGTTTTTTTAAGTTGTTGTTCTACAAACCATAATATTGTAAAAATAAACAATGTAAAAGTAGTCGCAATAATAGCAATACTGTAAAGTTTAAAACCTGCAGCCATTCCAATACCTGCTGATACCCACAAACCAGTCGCAGTAGTAAGACCTATCATTTTTGATTCTTTAGAAAAAATTAAACCTGAACCAATAAAACCAACACCAACAACTATTTGTGCAATAATCATAAGTGGGTTAAGACCTGAAAATCCAGCGTAGTATCTAACCATTTCATTTGATACGATAACAAATAAAGCAGAACCCATAGAAACAAGAGCATATGTTCTCATGCCTGCTGTTTTGTGCGCCCATACACGTTCAATTCCGATAATCATACCTAAAGACAAAGCTACACCTAGACGAACCATAATATCAATTGTTGTTATATCAAATATTTTTTCCATATGTAATATAGTATATCAAATTATTTAAATAACTACACCACCACCCAAACAAATATTGTCATTAAAAATAACAATTGACTGACCACTAGATACCAATATAGATTTATCAAAATTTACTAATGCGCAATTATCTTTTAGAATACTTAACGTACAATTAACAATTTCTCCATGATAACGAATCTGAGCAGTATACTTTTTGCCATCTTCTGGTTTATTATTTATCCAGTTTGTATTTATTAAATTATATTTACTAAATTTTTCACTTATTGTATTTATATGAATATCAGAAACAGTAATAGTATTTTCTTTTATATCTTTTGCAACAACATAAAATGGTTTACTGTTATTTGCATGTTTTGTAAGCATAAAACCATGCCTTTCTCCCAGTGTAAAAAATACCGCTCCGTCGTGGACGCCTACGATTTTACCTTTATTATTTAAAACATTACCTTTTTTTGATTCAATATAATGACCGAGAAAGTCTTTCATATCTAATGGTCCCAAGAAACACACACCCTGACTATCTTTTTTTGTAGCTGTAGGTAGATTATATTTCAATGCTTTTTTTCTAACTTCTGTTTTTTCTAGATGTCCTACCGGAAACAAAGTATGAGCCAAGTCATCCTGAGTCAAAGTCCATAGGAAATATGATTGATCTTTAGATAAATCTTTTCCTTTTTTTAATTCGTAATTCTTATTTTTTAATTCATAATCATTCTGAGCATAGTGACCTGTTGCGATAAAATCTGCACCATTGTCTTTTGCAAATTTCAAAAATACCCCAAACTTTACTTCGCGATTACACATAACATCTGGATTTGGAGTATTACCTTTTCTATATTCTTCTATCATATAATCAGCTACTCCTTCCTTATATTCTTTTTCAGCGTCGCATTCTAAAAATGGTATTCCAAGGTGTGCGCATACACGCATAGCATCGCGTCGTTCATCTTGCCAAGTACATTTTATAAAGTCTGGTGTCCAAGTGCGTATAAAAACACCAACGACAGTATATCCTTGTTCTATTAAAATCGCAGCTGAGACAGACGAATCTACTCCTCCTGATACTCCTACAAATACTGTTTTATTATTTTTAATCATTTTAAATTAGCTATTTTAAAAAACAAAGAACTTATTTTATAACCTAATTCTTAATTCTTAATTAAATTTTGCTCCATCTTGCGAAAATTCCACAAGGAAGAAGTCTTTCTTCATTACTTTCTTCTATTACAAGTTCACCTATTTCTATTTCACCTTTATATTCTTTCATTATATCCTTTAGATTATTTTCATAAGCAATAGATGAATATCCTGCTGTATAACCATTTATTATTATAAACAATGGATCATCTGAAAGCACCTCTTTACATAATTTCATTAACAACAGGAAGTGTTCTTCAATCTTCCAAAGTTCATCTTTAGGCCCATGACCAAAAGACGGAGGATCCATTATTATAGCATCATATTTTCTTCCTCTTTTTATTTCTCTTTTTAAAAACACTAAAACATCATCTACTATCCATCTTATAGGTGCGTTTTCTAATCCTGAAAGTTGCGCATTTACACGAGCCCACTCTACTGCTGTTTTAGAACCGTCTACATGACACACTTCTGCTCCAGCTTTTGCAGCTGCGAGTGTAGCTCCTCCGGTATATCCAAACAAATTTAAAACACTAACTTTTTTTTCATTATTATTTTTTAATTGATGACCTTTAATCATCTTAAGAGTCCATTGCCAATTTGGAAGTTGCTCAGGAAAAAGACCAGTATGTTTAAAAGAAGTAGGACGAATAGAAAAATTTAAGTCACCAAATAATATATTCCAATTTCTAGGTGTTCCTTCTTTTGTTATCCATTTAGTTTTATTATTATTTCGTACAAACCGTAGTTCTGCTTTATCCCAAAATAATAAATTGTGTCTTTTTTCCCATAGTGCTTCTGGATCTGGACGTCTTAAAATATATGGACCATATCTTTCCAATTTTTCACCATTACCACTATCTAGTAATTCATAGTCTTTTTGTTTTTTTGTTTTTAAAATCATATTATTTAAGATAATTGTTTATATTTCGTTTGTGTTCTTCGAATGTCTTTGCATAATGTACATTACCATTTTTATCATGAAGATAATATAGATATACTGAATCTATAGGATTCACAGCAGCTTCAATAGAAGATAAACCTGGATTATTTAAGGGTTTTACGGGAAGTCCCTTTGAGGTATAAGTAGATTTTTCGATATCTACTTGTAGCGGCATTCCAATAGAAATTCTTTTCCATAAAATTCCAGATATAATACCAATATCTTCTTTTCCATTTGCTTCACCTTCCAATATTGAAGCCATTATTACTACCGATGATAGATTTTTATTACTAAATGCTAAATATGAATTTATTTTCTTTGTTCTACTATAAAAATTATTTGATAATTTATTTATTATTTCATCTGTAGTATCAAGTGGAAATAGAAAATATGTATCTGGGAATAAATATCCTTGCTTGTCTTCTACTTTAGATAGAAAATCTTCTATTTTAAAAACAGACAATTTACCTGAGAGTAAATTTGCAATCTCAATATTTGTTAATCCCTCACGAATTGTAATTTTGATAGGTTTTATGTTGTGATAACCCCTACCCACTTGAAGAGCTACTTCCCACACTGATGAGTTTTTAAAAATCAAATAATCCCCAGAAACAACTCCTTGGCCAGATTTTAAAATTTTAATAAATAATTTTAAAACAAATTCATTTCTAATTATATTTTTATTATGTAATTCTTGTGCTACATAATCCACAGAATCACCATCTTTGATATGTATAACAATATCTTTACTACTAAAAGGAGCAGACAAAAATAAAAAAATAATTAAAATAGAAAAAAATGAAATTAAAACAACTTTCCATTTTTTATTTTTATTTATTTTATTTGTATCTATTATTTCATCAACATTATCCATCCTATATTTTAAAAAATAAATTATCAATTAACCTTTTTACCTATATAAATTATATAGGTAAATTTGAAGGTGGTTTTGCTATCTTTGACTCTATACGTTTAAAGCTTGGAGTTTCAGAAACCATACCTGGGAAGTGAAATATAGTAGCAAGTTCTTCTGTTGAAAGAACAATAATCTCAGGCTTATGTGAGGGAAAAAATATCGAAAAGATTGCTGGATACTTTATACTATTTTGTAATGGCGGATGGAAGAATGTTCTTAAGCGATAAAAATCTAGCATACGTTTCTTTACTTTATCAAGAGCAAGCCCTGTGGGATCAGACCACGGTGCATCAAACTGAGTAGCGTTTATACGATTAAATTCATTTGAGAAAGGTTGAGAATATTGACGAAATATTAAACGAGCTGAGCGTCTTAGATTGTTAAATTGTTCTTCAGTACAAAGTCTCTTGTCTGAAAGAGTCATAACTCGTATTCCAGTATCAAAGTGTATCAACCCCAAATGATCTGTAACAGCTTTAATAACTGGCTCCAATTGCTTTGGTATAGCTGTCATTTTTCCAAATCTACCAGCATCACTATCATCTTTTAATCCACGAGTATAAGGGGCAAGAATTTTATCCATGAATTCATTTGCTGCATCGTAAAAATCTACATGCTTACCAGTATGATGACTATGGTACATTTTAATATTTTGTCTTACTATTATTTGTATCCACATTTGCTGTCCTTTTGGAAGAGAACCTAGAAATTCAATAGTAGGAGTAATAGGGTCGATTTTAAATTCTTCTTTTATACCAGTTTTCATATCATCACCAAAATTTTTGTAGGTACGAATAGGCAAAAAATCTTCCTTTTTTTTATTAAATTCACATCCCCAAATATTCCAATCTCCGTCTTTTTTATATTGAGGAATATTAAAAGCATAATCATCTACTTCAATAACTTTTGCTTGAGGATACTGAGCATAAATCTGTGTTTCTACTAGGTCACGTATTCTAGATGGTGTACGAACATAAAAATGCACTCTTCCATCAACAGAAACCATCTCAAGAGAAAACCACATCCAAGGAGCACCTATTATAAATTGCTCCCAAAATCCTTTTTTGCTTTGATGATAAAAAGCGTTAGTAAAAATAAGCTCCATAGCTGCAGGACTTTTTATAACATCACGTGGTACCTGTATTTCCAATAAAACCCATTTTATACCCATTATAAAACGCTCAGTTCTGTAGTGATGCCATAGCTGGAAAGCAATATAAGCAAGAGGAATAGGCATCAAATAACCAATAGTTACTAATAGTAATTGAATGGCATTAAAATTATTTGTGTTCAAAAAATCTTGTATCATATAGTTACTGATTAGTAAAAAGGCCAATGAGTATAGCAATAAAAATTAATCCGAGCACTATCATAAGTATATTGATAAAACCTTTCTGCATATTATGGTATTGTATCATATAATAAATAAAAAAACCCTCCAAGTTTTACTTAGAGGGATTTTTTTAGGCTATCGCGTATTCTCCTGTTTTATTCTTTTTGAAATATTTAGCATTTTGTAGATTAACAAGAATTGTATTTTTCTTTAAATATCTTTCTTTCATAACTTGTTCTACTATATCCTCTTTTGTCATTGGACCATTCTTTTTTATAAGTTCTTTTATTACATCACGGACTACTCCAGTTTTGTAACCCCATTCTGACAAAGCGTATATGCCTCTACCCACTAACACAAACCTTGAATCTTTTATAAGTTCGTTGTGACAAGTTGCAATGTGACATTTTTTATCAAATGTATTTGCCACTGCTTTAGCAACTTCTCTAAAATGCATAGGACTTCCATGTTTTCTCATCATCAAAAATGCATAATCCTTTACTCCTCTAGTCTTTATACTTGAAGATGTTGATTTACCCCATTCTCCTAGTGGATTTTTGCTAATCTTTTTTGATATAGAAAGCCAACGCTTAGCTATTTCTTCATTTTTGTATTGTTCAGCCAAACCTTTTACTTCATCTAGGAATCGAGCTACCAACTCACCTTCTGGAATTAATTCATCTTCAGACAAGTTTTCAAAAAGACTTTTTAATGATTTGTGAATATTATCCGCAACATCATTATCTACACTCCAACGAGTTTTAAAATGTTCGTCTTCTTTATGTTTAGTAAATTCATCACCTAATGTTAGGTATAAATGTATATGATTTTGAGTTAGTTTATCTTTAGATAAATGACTAAGAAGCTCTTGCTCTCCTACTACTCCACCCAATGTATGTATTAGTTTTTTTAATTCCTCAAAAACATCTTTTTCGGATTTAAAAGATTCGGACTTACGAATAAGTGCTAATGCTGTATTTTCTATCTGACGAACACGCTCACGAGTAATACCGTATTTTTGACCGATCGCTTCTAGTGTTTTTCTTTGAGTATCATCAGTAAGACCAAATCGATTAACAATCACTTCATGAGCACGTGAAGGTAAACCTGAAAGCATACGCTTAGTAACTTGTTTTGTTTTAAATGTAACTGTATTAGCCATTTTTATTTAAAGTTTATACTAATTAATTGATTATTTCTTTTTTTATAATATCATTACTATTGAATAAAGTCAAATTATTTTTGACTTTATCCGCAAAGCCCTTGTAATATTACTTCTTCGATGCAACCTTGGCCTTTGATCTATTCATTTCTGTTAGTTGTTTTTTTCTTAAACGAACATTTTTGGGTGTAATTTCTAGATATTCATCATCAGCCATTATTTCTAAACCTCTTTCAATAGACAGTTTGTATGATGGTTTAACATTTACGGCTTCGTCTGTACCAGATGAACGCATATTTGATAGCTGTTTACCTTTTGTTGGGTTTACTGCCATTTCTTCACCTTTTGTAACGTTACCAATAACCATTCCTTCGTAAACTTCATCTCCGTGCTCTACATACAATATACCTCTTTCTTGGAGTGTCCATAGTGAAAATGCAACAACTTTTCCAGAAACCATTGATGTCATTGAACCAACATCACGTTTTTTTATTTCTCCAGCATAATCCTTGAAACCTATAAATCTTGAAGCAAGTATTCCTTCGCCTTTTGTATCTACTACAAACTGACCACGATATCCAAGCAATCCTCTTGTTGGCATTTCTATAAGCATACGAACTATTCCTTCTTTTTCGTGCATGCTTGTTATAAGACCTCTACGTGCAGTAAGTTTTTCGATAACAGCACCAGAAAATTCATTGCGGACATCTATAGTAACTTCTTCGTATGGTTCTAATTTTTTACCATTTTCTTCTTTTATAATTACGTGAGGTTGTGACACTTGAAGTTCATATCCTTCGCGACGCATATTTTCAAGCAAAATAGCAATATGTAATTCTCCACGTCCGTAGACTAGGTAACCTTCTTGAACTTCTTCTTCATCTGTACCATCAAAATTTATTTTTAGTCCTACGTTTATTTCAAGTTCTTTTTCTAAGCGCTCTCTTATTTGTCTACTTGTTACATACTTACCCTCACGTCCACAAAAAGGAGAATCATTAACAATAAAATTCAAAGAGATAGTAGGTTCATCAATAGCGATAGATGCAAGTGCTGGAGTAGAAGCATCTGTACAAAAAGTTTCTCCTATAAATACATCTGGAATTCCAGAAACAATGGCAATATCACCAGTATTTAATACTTCTGCTTCTTTTCTTTTTATTCCATCAAAAGTAAACATTTTAGTAATTTTTGATGGACGAGAATTACCATGTGAATCCTTTACTATTATAGTAGAGCCTGTATTTACAGAACCGGCATATGCACGAACAATAGCCAAACGTCCTAAAAAGTTGTCATAACCCAAGTTAAATACTTGTGCTTGGAAAGGTTTTTCTTTGTTTACAGAAGCTTCTTTGACTTCAGAAAGTATAAGATCAAACAATGGAGTTAAATCTTTTGAATCATCTTCTAAGTTGGTCTTTGCAATACCTTGTCTGCCGATAGCATACATAACTTTGAAATCTATCTGGTCTTCAGAAGCACCAAGCTCCAAAAATAGTTCCAGTATTTCATCGTGAACACGATTTGGATTTGCAGCTGGTTTATCTATTTTGTTTATTATAACAATAGGTTTAAGTCCTAATTCAAGTGACTTTTTTAAAACGAAGCGAGTTTGAGGCATAGGACCTTCTTGAGCATCAACAAGCAATAGGACTGAATCAATAGCACGAAGAACACGCTCAACTTCAGATCCGAAGTCCGCGTGGCCTGGAGTGTCAACTATATTTATCTTTGTACCTTTATATACAACAGAAGTATTTTTTGAATAAATAGTAATACCACGTTCCAACTCTAAAGCATTTGAGTCCATAGTTACTCCTTCTTCTACCATTCCACATTGCTTCATCATCTGGTCAGTAAGTGTTGTTTTACCATGGTCAACGTGTGCTATTATTGCGATGTTTCTTATTTCCATATAATAATTTGTTTACTAATAATTAAATATTTCTTAATTTGTTTTTTGTCTAAATAAAAAAATATCCGCCTGAGCGGACCAGTACTAAACTGGATATCGCCATGAGCGAATGTGTTATTATAATATCATAGATTATCCATGATGTAAACTCCCTATTTTTATTTATGGACAACAATACTCCACTAAAAAATCCATAGGTTTTTCCTACGGATTTTTAGTTAAATACTATTTTATATTAAAGTAATTTAATAATATCGTGGTAGGTTATCACAACCATAAGAATCATTAAAATACCAAAACCTACCATATTTATAGTATTTGCAATTTGTGGCTTTATTGGTGAACCTTTTATTTTTTCTATAAGCAAAAACAAAAGTCTTCCTCCATCTAGTGCTGGAAATGGAATTAGATTTATAACTGCAAGGTTAATAGATATAAGAGCTGTAAATGATAAAAGGTATATAAATCCAAATTTAGCTGCATCTCCTACAACCCCCACTATACCCACAGGACCAGTAAGTGATGACATATTTCCTTGCCCAATGATTGCATTATGTATTAGATTATAAAATCCTAGTATGGTTGATACCATAATACTACAAGTTAATTTCAATCCCTCCCAGAAAGCTTTATGTATTGGTAGTCTTAGAGTTCCTATTGTATCCATTGAAATACCTATCATTGCTACATCACTTTTGGTATTTATCTTTGGTGTTACAAGTATCTCTTTTGATTCTTTTCCTCTTACAATAGATACTTTTATTTCTTCATTTCCATGTTTTTTTATAAATGATTGTAATTCCTCAGATGAGAGATTTGATGGGGAAAATAAAACGGAATCGGCTTTAGTTACAAGTGAAGATATTTTATCTCCAACTTTTAGACCTCCTAGTGATGCAGGAGAATTTGTTAAAACACTTGTGATGGTTAGTGCTTGATTTTCAATAGTAGCACCAGCTGGTACTGAACCAAGTGAAGTAGGAAGACCCGACATAAAACCTACAGAGAGAAGCAACCATGCTACTAAAAAGTTCATAGTAACTCCAGCAAATAAAACTGCAGCTTGTATATATCTAGGTTTGTTTATAAAACTTCTTTTACTATCTGGTCCATTTAAAGACTCTTCATCTGGATTCTCTCCAAATATTTTTACATAACCACCTACTGGTAATAGATTGAAATTATATGTTGTTTCCCCTATTTTTTTACCAAAAAGTTTTGGTGGAAATCCAAAAGAAAATTCATCTACTCTTATTCCTGATTTTTTAGCAACTATAAAATGACCAAATTCATGAGAAACTACTAAAACAAGTAATATTGTAATAAAAATTATTATACTCATACTTAATTCATTATATCTATTTCTTTTTTAGCAAAAATAGCTTCTAGGTTATTATTTGATTCATCAACAGCTTTTTGTATATCATCTTTTCCGCGCTTTACTTCATCTTCAGAGAGATCAGTAAGTTTTTCCATTTCAGCTTGTCTTTCTTTTCTAACACTTATACGAGCATCTTCAAGCTTTTCTTTTAATACTTTTACAAGCTTAGAACGGTTTTCAGTAGTAAGCATTGGGAAAATAACGCGCACACCATCACTATCAGATACGATAGATAAGCCTAAATCAGCAGCACCTATAGCATTTTCTATTTCTTTTATCTGTTTTTTATCCCAAGGAGCCACTCTTAGAGTTTTTGTATCTTCAATAGTAATTGAAGCGATGTTTTTTATAGGCATATGACTACCATAGCTTTCAACCATAACACTATCAAGAACAACAGGAGTAGCACGCCCTGTATGAACTTGTGAATACTCTTTACTTAACCATTCTTCTACTTTCTTTAGTTCAGTTTTAAAATTTTGTGTATTGTATGCCATATGTTGTGTTGTAAAAATGAAATAAATTATTTTATAAAAATGCCTAGCCGGTTTCCAAAAAAATTTGAAGAGGAAATACGAATAATTTTTTAGAATATAATTTATGTAATTTTTTATTAATAATTCTTAATTCTTAATTCTTAATTCTTAATTCTTAATTCTTAATTCTTAATTCTTAATTCTTAATTCTTATAATTATACCACAAGAGCTAAGTGTTCTAAAATCATCTTAACAGCTGCTCCTGGTGTACTTAGATATTCACGACTTTTTTGTAATTCATTTAAGATAAATTTTATATTTTCATCATTTCTATTTTTCTTAAATTTTTCATAAAATACAATTTCTAATTCATTTATAAATGACGTAGCATAAAATCTGAGTTGCCCACTATTTTCTTCATTTTTATTTTTCTTAATAATAGTTATAAGTGAGTTTACTCTATCACTAGGTGAAGAAGATATAAACAATAAAACATCTTTTTTTATATCTATATTATTATTTTGATATTCTTTTGTTTTAATAACATGTACTCTTGAGATAATAGTATCGCACAATACAGAAACATCTGGAACAATAATAAAATAGTGTGTATTGATACCAGGCTCTTCAAGGATTTTCAAAAAAGTTTGTTCTGCTTCGCGGTTTATAAATTTGGTTGCAATAATACAAATCTTTTTGTTTTTAGTAATACCATTATTACTATTCCATTCTTTTATTTGACTTACATCTTTCATGGTAAATGATTCATATACCTGACATAAAACATCTGGACTTTTACTTTCTACTTCCCCTTTAGATTCAAGATAACGAAGCAAAATATCACCCATTGTTTCTGGATTTCCTTCTATCACATAACTATGATATAAATCTTTTGGTAAAAATTGTTCAAAATCCATAAATATAATTCTTAATTATTTTATTATTGTACTCCAATTGGATAAATATCAGAAAGTTCTCCAGAATAATAAAATTCATACGCTATATCCCCAAAAGTATAGTCTACGTTATTTATATTTATTATTGATCCACCAATCTCTGGATTATCTTTTGGTACAGAATAAAAGAAACCGAGATTGTAAAGGGTTGCCAATATCTCTGGACGCTCGTTTAAGTTGTATCCCTTCTTTTGCCATTGAGCTATAATCTCTTTCATATATAAACCTGAATATAAGTAAGAGTAATATGGATATTTTGCATTTGTTATTCTACTTAATCTTTCAGAATCAACATCTACATTGGGAGGATAGTCTGCTACATGTTCCATATCAGGACCTAAATAAAATTCTGAATTTACATCTTTTAGATTACTTTCTATAGTAGCTACTGTTTTAGGTTTTAGACCAGCTATACCAAAAGATATCTGAGACAATGATGCTAATATTTTCATTGGTTCAAAATAACTTTTGAATATTTCGCGTTTACTATTATTAAAAAATCTAAATTGTTCACCTATAACTCCACTCAATATAATTCGTGGAGATATACCAGAATCATGAGCAGCTCTTTTAATAGTTTCTTTGTCACGAGTAAATACTTCTTTCATCAAATTCCATTGATCAGTGTCAGCCCAATAATATGCTGAAATAGGAATATTTAATTGTTGATTTAAATCACTTGAAGTCTTACATTTTTCTATAGACAAATTATAAAGATAATCATTTTTAAAACGAAGAGAAGCCATTTCTATCATTTTATTCAAAAGCTCATCATTTGCTCCATTTGTCATAGTTTTAGATATATTTACAGAAGTTAAAGGAGCAAATTTACTAAGTACATTTATTTTACATATAATTTCTAGATTGCTATCTGTACTACTATTTTTTTGTGAATTTTTATTTACATTAAAATATGAATTTCTTTCTGAAACAGACCCTTTTACATTTAACCATCCAAACTGCATTGAGATAAAAACAACAAAAAAAACAAATCCTGTGAGGGCAAACCCGAACAACAAAACACGAACGGAATTTCGTTTAATTTTTTTAAAATTTATAGACATATTATCTTTTACTTAAAATACTTTTTTTATAGGTTTCTAAATGATTCAATGCTTCTCCTGTACCTTTTACAACACATAACAAAGGTTCATCTGCTACGCGTGCCTTTACTCCAGTACGACGATATATCAAGTCTGCCAAATTTCTAATCTGTGATGAACCACCTGTCATGATAATACCTCCATCTATAATATCTGCAGCAAGCTCTGGTGGAGTTTGAGACAGAACATCTTTAACAGCACCTATCATTGTACGAAGCTCTTTGTCTATAGCTCTTACTATTTCATTGGTTGATATTTGAGCTGTACGAGGTAAACCTTGTATAAAATCTCGGCCCTTGATAGTGATAGTTATTTCTTCTTCAAGTGGAACAGCAGCTCCAATTTTTACTTTTATAGCTTCTGCTGTTTTGTCTCCAATAGCTAGGTTGAAGGTTTTCTTTATATAGTCAGTAATAGCTTGGTCTATCTTATCTCCTGCACATTTTACAGAAGTAGAAGCAACTATTCCACCTAAAGCAATTACGGCTACATCTGTAGTTCCTCCTCCAATATCCATAATCATATAGCCACGTGACTCTTGAATAGGTATACCTGCTCCTATAGCTGCCAATATGGGCTCTTTTACAACGTAAGCATTTTTTGCACCAGCTCTTATTGCTGCTTCCACTACAGCTCTTCGTTCAGTCGAAGTTATTCCAGCAGGAACAGAAACCATAACATCAGGTTTAAATAAATTGTATTTACCCAGAGTTTTTGAAATAAAATACCGAAGCATTGCTTCTGTAACTCTATAGTCTGCAATAACACCATTTTTCATGGGACGATAGACTATAATATTATCGGGAGTTTTTCCTATCATATCCTTAGCCTCTAAACCAATAGCCAAAATAGTATTATCTTGTTCTGATACAGCAACTACAGAAGGTTCATTTAAAACAACCCCTTTTCCAGGAAGATATACTAGTGTATTTGCAGTACCTAAGTCTATGCCGAGTTTTTTAGAAAAAATAGCCATAATTTATATAAATAACATAGTTATCATAACACACAATTATTGTTTTATAAAATAAATAAATTGTGTTTATTTTATACACTTATGGTACGATAATAAGTATGTATATTGCTACTGTTATACCTCTTATAAAAGGACCGCAAAAAGAATATTTAACGTATTTTTCTATGACAGATATTCATGTTGGAAGTATCGTGTCAATTCCCATTCGTTCTAGAATTGTTGATGCTATTGTTATAAATACAGAAGAAGCTAGAAATATAAAATCTGATATAAAAAAAGCAGAATACCAACTAAAAAAAATAATTAAAATAAAAGGAGAATCTCCATTTAATGGAAATTTTTTTATTGCATGTCAAAAAATGAAAAATTATACAGTGAGCAACACTGGAACTATTATTAAAAATCTTTTACCTGCTGCATTTGTTGACAATATAAATCATCTCGACAAAGCACAGGAATCAAACGAGCAATCGCCCAAAAATATAGCTCACGAAAAATTAATATTTCAAGCTACTCCATCTGACCGTTTAGCTTTTTACAAAACTTTAATCCGTGAAGCATTTGCAAAAAAAGAATCTATTTTTATGTGTGTTCCAAATCATTATGATATAGACTACTACAGCAAAGAACTTACTCGAGGTATTGAGCAATACGTATTTACATTTCATTCTGATATGACAAAAAAAGCCTTGATAAATATGTATAATTCTGCGGTTAGTGCTACACACCCAGTACTTATTATTGGTACTGGAATATTTCTATCTATTCCTCGCCATGACATTAAAACAATCATACTAGAACATGAAAGTTCTGATACATATAAACAAATAAGTAGACCTTATGTTGATATAAGAAGCTTCGCTGAAATATTATCATCAATTCAAAAAATTAAATTAATTTATGGAGACACATTGCTTCGACCTGAAACATTACATAGGCATGAAATAGGTGAATTTGGAGAAGTATCTTCCCCTTTATATCGTCTTCCTCTAACTGAAAATCAAACCGTAGTAGATATGAAAGATGAAGTTAGTGATACCGGTAAGAAAATATTTACTAGTATCTCAGTTGCAACAAAAAAAATGATAGAGCAATCTATACTAGAAAATAAATCTGTTTTTTTATTTTCTGCTAGAAAAGGTTTAGCTCCTATAACTGTTTGTAATGATTGCAGTAATACCCTTTTATGTCCATCTTGTTCTACTCCAATAGTTTTATATGGAACAAGACAAATAGCAGCAAACAAATCAACTACTCCTCGCATATTTATGTGTAATAAATGTGGAAGAAAAGAAAAAACAGAGGTCAGCTGTCCAAAATGTTCAAGTTGGAATCTAACACCACTAGGAATTGGAACAGACAAAGTATATGAGGAAATCAAAAATTTATTTCCAAAAACAAAAATTTATCAAATAGACAAAGAAGCTACAAGTACAAATAAAGAAGCTCGCGATGCAATATCAGAATTTAATAAAAATCCAGGAAGTATTCTAATTGGTACGGAAATGGTTTTTTCATATTTACAAAATAAAGTTTCAAGTAGTGCGATTATTTCTCTTGATGGATTATTTTCAATTCCAAGTTTTAATATTACTCAAAAAATATTGCATATAATTGAAAAGCTACACAACATAACTACAGATAATTTAATAATCCAAACTCGTATACCTGAAAATAAAATTTTACAAAACATACTTAGTGGCAATGTATTACCACTTTGTCGTGAAGATTTAAAAGAACGCAAAGATTTTGGATATCCACCATTTAAAAGACTTATAAAAATTACATTTGAAGGTTCAGCTGATGAAACTGAAAAAGCAAGAAATTTTATTGAAAAAACTCTTGGGGAGTACGAGCCACAGATATTTAGTGCATTTACTAGTAAAATAAAAGGTAAATACATAACAAATACTGTAATAAAGGTTGATCCTACAACATGGCCGCTATTAGTCGACGAAAAACGACAGTTAGATCACAATCTACTGCAAAACCTTGCTCAACTTACTCCATCATTTTCAATAAATGTAGACCCAGAAGACTTGCTATAGATAGGGGTCCAACCCCTATCTGACTTTAGGGGTTGGACCCCTAAAATATAGCCCAGGGACTTGCTTCAAATAAAAAGGTGTGATAATATATCAAACATGATTACCGTTATAGAAGTAAAGAAAAATGCAAACGAAAGCAATATGAATCTTATTCGCAGATTTACACGTAAAGTGCAAGAATCTGGAATTATTCAGAAAGTTAAAAGTAAGCGTTACAATAAAAGAGCTGACTCTAAAATAAAAGTTAAAGTAGCTACTCTTAAAAGATTGACTCGTAAGAAAAATCTTGAAAAACTTATTAAACTTGGTAAAGCAACTAAATTCACTAAGAAAAGAGGTCATAAATAAAAATTATGGTAGATATAGGTTTCTGTACTATTACAAATAAAACAAAAGGCAAGCTTCCACGCTTGCCTTTTGTTTCGATTAAAAATAAAATACTTGGCCCTGAATACGAATTAGGTATGAGTATATTAACTCCTTTAAAACAGAAACAAATCAATTTTAAATATCGTGGTAAAAATGAAACAACAAATATCCTATCATTTCCACTTTCTGAAACATCTGGTGAAATAACTATTGACCCTATAAAAGTAAAGAAAGATGCTCCTCTTTTTGATATGAATTATACTCAATTTTTTAAATATTTATTTATCCACGGATTATTACATTTGAAAGGTTTTGAACATAGTAGTACAATGGAAAAAGAAGAAAAAAAATATCTTAAAATGTTTTCATAAAATATTATATTTCTTACTTTTATAGTATACTTTAAAAAGTAGACACCATTATTTTTATATAAAATGAAAAACAATAATTATACTTGCGGCATAGATATAGGAACTCAGTCTACAAAAGTTGTAGTTATGGTTTTTGATAAGATAAAGAAAGAAAATATTATTGTAGCAACAGGAATATCTCCTACACTTGGTATGCGTTTCGGATACATTACAAATGTAGATACTGTAGCTGCGAGTATAAAAAAAGCAGTAGGACAAGCTGAAAACATCTTAGGGTTTAAAATCCGAAAAGCTTTTATTTCTGTTGGTGGAGTTAGTCTTAGCTCTGTTACATCAACAGGGTCAGTTATGATTTCAAAAGCTGATCAAGAAATAACAAATCTAGATGTACAAAAAGTTTTAGCCAATAGTGAAGAAAACCTTGATATTGTAAACAAAAAAATAATTCATATTATTCCAATTGGATATAAACTTGACGGCAAAGAAATATACGCAAGACCAGAAGGGTTAAAAGGAATCAAATTAGAAGTAAAAACTCTTTTTATTACTTGTTTAAAACAAAATATAGAAGACCTTATAACGGCACTCACTTTAGCCAAAATAGATATTGAAGAAATAATAGCATCACCTTTTGCTACTGGAAATGTACTTGTAAACAACCAACAAAAAATTGCTGGTTGTGTTCTTGTAGATATAGGTGCTGAGACTGTATCTACTGTAGTCTTTGAAAATAGTCTACCATTATCAATATCTGTGTTTCCTATAGGTAGCATGGACATAACAAAAGATATCGCATTAGGTCTAAGGCTTTCTCTCGAAGAGGCTGAGAGTATAAAGCTTGGTAGTGTTACTGGCGGCGATTACTCAAAGAAAAAAGTAGATGAAATAATAGAAGCAAGATTAGGAGATATATTTGAACTTGTCGGAAACCAACTCAAAAGATTAAAACGCAATGAACTTCTTCCTGCTGGTATTATTATAACTGGTCATGGTTCTTCTACAAATAATATTTGTGAGATAGCTCGTACACAATTAAAACTTCCAGCTAAAATAGGAGTAATAGATTCATCCTTAAACAATAAATTAAAAGTTCGTGACTCATCATGGTACACAGCACTTGGATTAGCACTTTCATCAAATAGTGAATCTTTTAATAATCAAGCAATCGATTCTATTGGTGTAAATATAAAAGAAATGAAAAGATTCTTTAAAGATATCCTAAAACAACTACTTCCTTAAGTATATAGTGAAACATAATAAAATCTAGTCAATATGTTCCCTTTTTATTAATTTCTGGTATTATGTATTTACATAAATTTATTATTAATGAAAGACTTTTGTCTACAAATATATGCCTAAATTAAACCCAGACATTGAATCATTCGCAAGAATTAAAGTTATCGGAATTGGTGGATCAGGAAAAAACGCTCTTAATCACATGATTAACTCCAAAGTCAGAGGAGTAGAATTTATAGTGATGAATACTGATACTCAAGATTTACATAATTCTTTGTCTGAAAAAAAGGTTCATCTAGGAAAAAATCTAACTAAAGGACTAGGTGCTGGTATGAATCCTGAAATAGGAAGACGTGCAGCAGAAGAAACAAAAGCTGAAATACAAGATGTAATAAAAGGAGCAGATATGGTATTTATCGCCTGTGGTATGGGTGGTGGTACAGGAACAGGAGCCGCTCCTATCGTTGCTCAAGCTGCGAAAGAACAAGGTATACTTACTGTTGCAGTTGTAACTAAGCCATTTTCATTTGAAGGAAACCAAAGAATGAAACTTGCTGATATGGGATTAGCTGAATTAGAAAAAGAAGTTGATGCTATTTTAGTTATTCCAAACGACAGACTAATAATTATTTCTGGAAAAGACGTTGGATTTAGACAAGCATTCGCAATGTGTGATGAAGTACTAAAACAAGCTGTTGAAGGTATTTCTGAATTAATCACAACTCCAGGTATGATAAACGTAGACTTTGCAGATATAAAATCAGTAATGTCTGACGCAGGATCAGCTCTGATGGGAGTAGGTATTGCAGCTGGTGAAGGACGCGCTGAAAAGGCAGCTACTATGGCTATCAATTCCCCTCTTCTAGATCTTTCTATTTCTGGTGCTCGTGGAGTATTATTTGCCATATCGGGTGGAGACGACTTAACTATTCATGAAATACAAGATGCTGCAAAAATAATAACAGAATCTATAGATAAAGATGCAAAAGTTATTTTTGGAACAATTAAAGATGAAAAACTTAAAAAGGGAGAGATGAAAGTTACTGTTATAGCAACAGGATTTCCTACTGATATGCCAAAGCGTTCACTTTTCCAAATGGGCCAACATCAGAGTAGAATGCTTGAGCCAACAGTAGTAAATTCAACAAAAGAAGAGATTATACAAGTTGTAAAAAAAGAACTTCCTAAAAATGAATCTGATGATTATATAAAGAAAACAGAAAAAATCGAAGATGATTTATTTATAGACGATACAGATGACTGGAGTACAGTACCAGCATTTCTAAGAAGAAACAAAAAATAGTAAACAAGAGCTAGCGACTAGCTTTAAATACTGTTATACTAAGAAAACTATAAACAAATGTTTATGGTTTTCTTTTATCAACCTTATTCTTTAGCTACTAATACTAGTTGCTAAATACATAATTATATGTATGATTTATTAATTTTAGGAGGAGGTCCAGGAGGTACTGCTGCTGCAGTATATGCTGCACGAAAACAATTAAAAACTGCTATTATCACAAATGAATTTGGTGGTCAGTCTATAGTTTCTGAAACAATATACAACTGGATAGGTACACCCGAGATTTCTGGATCTGAACTTGGAGCAAATTTTAAAAAACATATTCTTTATTATAAGGGTCCGTTTTTAGATATTATTGAAGGAGAAAAAATAGTAGAAATAACTAAAAATAATGACACTTTTATAGTAAAATCAGAAACTAGTAAAACATTCGAAACAAAGGCTATTATAATAACAACTGGAAGTAGTAGACGAAAACTAGAAGCTATCAATGCCGATAAATTTGAGCACAAAGGTATTACTTATTGTGCATCATGTGATGGTCCTATGTTTGGAAACCAAGATGTGATAGTGATAGGAGGAGGTAATGCTGGATTCGAATCATCTGCTCAGTTGCTTGCTTATTGTAAGAGTGTGACTATGATACACAGAAATAATGATTTCAAGGCTGACCAAATAACAGTTAAAAAAGTTTTAGAAAATCCAAAATTTAAAGTTATTACCAATGCAGATGTATTAAAAATAGATGGAGAACAATTTGCAAACTCACTAACATATAAAGATAAAACTACGGGTATTGAAAATACAATTCCTACGGCTGGAATTTTCGTAGAAATAGGACAAATTCCAAATACTAGTTTTGTTAAAAATCTAGTAAACATAGATGAGATTGGCAAAATAATAGTAGACCCAATGACTCAAATGAGCTCAATCCCTGGTATTTGGGCAGCTGGTGATTGTACAAATGGTAAATATCATCAAAATAATATTGCTACTGGAGATGCAGTAAAAGCATTAGAAGACGCATATATTTGGATACATAAAAATAAATAAAATAAAAAATAGACGTTGGTCGCTAGTTATAGCAAATGACCAACGTCTATTTTTTTATTTATATTAAATCTTGATTAGCAATCAAACCTTCAAGTATCTCTAACTCTTCTTTTGTATTTGGCTGAAAACCTTCTATTATATTTTTAACTGAAACAGCTTCTATGTGCTTACCTTCTTGACTTGCTATTTTTACTAAATCAGTTAAATAATATTCACATTGAGCATTCTCATTTTTTAATTTATCTATATTTTTCCAAAGCCATACAGAGTCAAATGCGTATAAAGCAGGATTCACTTCATGTATTTCTTTTTCTTTATCATTTGCATCTTTGTATTCTACTATACCTGATACCTTACCATTTTTATCTCGCAATACTCTGCCAAAATTTATTAGCCCAGCTCGCCAATCCTTAAAATCGGGAAGAACAACAGTCCCTAGGGTAATAATTGCATTTGTATTTTTATGTGTATTTATAATATCTTGAATTGTATCCTTTGATATCAAAGGTTGATCAGTAGATAATATAACAATTATTTTATGGTCTGGATGAGTAGAATCTTTAGCACAAAGAACAGCATGTCCTGTTCCAAGTTGATCCTCTTGATTAGCATAGTTATGACCATGTCCCAATACATCAAAAATACGCTGTTTCTTATGACCTACAACTATAACTGGATCTATCTCTAAATTTAAATGAGATACTGTATCTAATATATGCTTTAAAAAAGGCTTACCCGCAAGCATAGCAAGTGCTTTAGGATCATCTGATTCCATTCTTTTACCTTTACCTGCTGCTAATATAATTATTTGTGTATTCATAGAAAAATTGAGATAAAATTTTAATTAAAAAGATGGAGAATTCATACAGAACCGCAATTAAGCAGGTAGAACCCTGTGTATGATTTGAATACTACCTATTCGGGTACTTTTCAATTTGCAAAGCAAATAATGAAAAGTCTTTCAAATCCCTCACGCATGTGAAGCAGTTCACATGCTACCGCGCACAAAAATTGCATTAGCAATTTTTGTGCGCGGTGAGGGATTTGAACCCCCGACATCGTCAACGTCAATGACGCGCTCTACCAACTGAGCTAACCGCGCAAGCTTTTATATTTTAAATGAAATTATAATTTTAAACTACACTACAATGCTTTTTCCACCAAGACAGCATAACCGCGCAAACTTATTCTTTACAAAGCGGAGGGTACAGGATTTGAACCTGTGATCCTCTTACGAGGATTACGCTTTTCGAAAGCGGTGCATTCAACCTCTCTGCCAACCCTCCGCTTTATACAGGATGAAAGCAGTATATTCAATTTATCAATCATTCAATCTTAAATATACTTTCTTAAGTATACAAGAAATTTATTATATACTCAACACATTTAGACGTTGGACATCTAGAAAAATAAAATATAAACCCTTATAAAATAAGGATAATTATCTCTTAGACGTCCAACGTCTAAGAGATAATACTATTTTACAAGACTCTCCCCTGTCATATCTATTGGTTTTTTTAGTCCAAATATTTGCAAAATAGTAGGTGCAACATCCGCCAGTATTCCAGTATCTTTTAGTTTAATATTCATATCTGTACAAATAAATGGAACTGGATCACTAGTATGAGAAGTATGCCTAAGTCCTGAAATCGGGTCGATATTTATTTCAGCATTTCCATGATCAGCTGTTATACAAGCTACTCCTCCATTTATAGTAAGTGCTTCTAGGATTCTACCCAATTCTTTATCTATTTCCTCTACTGCAGTTATAATAGCTGGCACTTCTGCGGTGTGTCCCACCATATCTGCATTTGCAAAGTTTACCAAAATAAAATCAGTACCGTTTTTAATTTGTTCTATAACTTTATCTGCTATTTGTTCTGCTCCCATTTTGGGAGCCAGATCATAGGTTTTTATGTCTTTGCGGCTAGGTATTAGAATATGCTCTTCTCCTTTATAGCAACCTTCGGCACCACCATTAAAGAAATATGTAACATGTGCAAATTTCTCTGTTTCTGCGATGTGTGCTTGTTTTAGACCAGATTCAGAAATCTCTTTTGCTAAAGTTGTATTTATTTTGATTGGTGGATAAGCTACCAATGTAGGGTATTCCTCACCATAATTTGTCATTGTAGCAAAACAAATATTTTCTTCTTTTTGTTTTTCAATTATTTTTGAGGTAAGTTGTCTTGACCTATCTGCTCTATAGTTAAAAAAGAATACTCCGTCATTTTTTTGTAAAAAATATTTTTCACCATTTTCCCCTTCACAAACAAATGGAACTAGGTATTCATCTACTTTTCCTTCCTTATATAAATTTTCTACATATAAAGATGGTTCGATATTACAAATATCTCCCTTCCCTTCAAAAATAACTTCTTCTGCTTTTTTTAATCTATCCCAATTTTTGTCTCTATCCATAGCATAGAAACGACCAGAAACTGAGGCAATATTTCCCACTCCTATTTCTTTTATTTTATCTTCTAATTCTTTTATATATAAAGCAGCGCTCTGTGGTGGAGTATCTCTTCCATCAGTAAATACATGTACTGCTACTTTTAAAACATTCTTTTCTTTTGCTGCCTTTAAAAAAGCAAATAAATGTGACATGTGACTATGAACACCTCCATCAGAAAGAAGCCCCATCACATGCAGAGTAGAGTTATTATTTTTTACATGGTCAAAAAGAGTTTCAAAAACAGTATTTGAATAAAATGAACCATCGTTGATATCTTTATAAATCCTGACTAAATCTTGGTCTAAAACTTTGCCTGCTCCCATGGCCATATGACCTACTTCACTATTTCCCATTTGACCATCAGGAAGCCCTACAGCAAGCCCAGAAGCGCTCAAAAGAGCATGTGGGTAAGTATTCCACAGATTGTCATATATCGGCTTTTTTGCCTGAAAAATCGCATTATCTTTATGTTCTTCTCTGTATCCCCAACCATCTAGAACAATAAGAGCTACTTGTTTTTTATTCATTATGTTTAATGCAGGTCAATGCTAGTTTAAAACTAACTTAAATCTACTATTGTTAAATTAATCATATATTCCATATTATTTACAATAACTTATGTATATAATCGGATTTGTAAGACTATTATAACAAATTATATGATTTTTGTATTTAGATTATTTTTTAAAAAATAATTCTCTTAAATCGTTTATTTCTTTTTTTAATTGGGATATTTTTAAAACATTGCTTGACAAGTTTTTATTAATTTTTTCTAATTCTTTTGTTTTTGAGATAAGTTGTTCTTGTATATTGATTTTTGATTCATTTGTTTTATTTAATATGTCCTCAAACATATTTTTTAATTCCCCAATTTCATTATCACTAGAAGGAAAGATTTCCAAATTTTTTTCATTTTGCAACATATTCGATAAAGACAATATAGAAGTAGAGATTACTTTATTTAAACGTAACCCAACCAAAGTTGCCAATAATCCAGACAATAAAAAGATAATCAGATATATTGCAAATATGCTTTTTTCTTTACTTACAATATCTGATGCTTTTATATCTATACCCAACACACCCTCTATTTTACCGTCTTTATCATAAAATGGAGCATATCCAGAATACCATGTACCCCATTTATCAGTTGTAAAATTATCTTCTGTTACTGTATTTTTAATAGTTGAAAAATTATTTTTGAGAAATGGACTAGCGTCATCGTAAACATCACCAAGATGAGAAACATTTATTGGGCTTTCTTCTGCATCCACAATAAAAGATACATCTTTATTTTCATTCTCACGCATTGTATATATATAATAAATATCTTTAGAACTATTGCGTATTTTTTGGAGAGTTGTCTTTATATCTTTATATGCTTGAGTACTTTCATCGGCTCTTGTTTTTAGTGAGCTATGTTTTTCTGCATCAACTTGCAATACTGCCATACTTACCATAGTAGATAAATGCATTTTTAGATCTTCTCTGCTAACTTTTAGAAAATATGAATAAGAAAAAAAAGAAATTAGACCCATTAATATTATAGAAGATAGTATTAAAGTAATTGTAATTTTTGTTCTAATCTTAAAGTATTTTTTAAGTTTTAAATTTTCCATATTTATTTATTAGATATATTATATATCTAAATTTAGCGAATAAAATAAAAAGTAATAACATTAATATTATACACCCGTCAAATTTATAAATAAAGCATAATATACACCACAATATGGTAAAAAATAAAAGCTGATTTGCTACGCAAATCAGCTTTTTGATTTAAGTAATTTATTTAAATTACCTTTTTTTGTTTTTTGATATAATTTAAAAATAATATTATTGTTAAAATAAAAAATATAACTACAATAATTTTATTATCTTTAAATATATTCAATAAAGGAGCAAGGATTTCAATTTTTTCTTTTGAAGTTATATAAACAAGAATATACAAGAAGCATACACCTGCCATACTACCCAAAATAAAAATATTAACAAATACGAATAAAAGTTTTGTAATACCTACAAAACAGTTATATATTTTTATTAAATTCATAATATCAAGTTTTATTAGTTAATTTGAGCAATAGATACCTTGTATCTGTTATTCAAATTAACCAATATTCCATAATACACTTTTTATTATATTATCACACATATAGTAATGTGTCAAAATAATTTAATCAAAAAAATAATATAAAAATTAAATCCCCTACTTATGTAAGGGATTTTTTGTTTAACAAATTTTAATTTTTTCGTTTTTATTAAAAAATGAAAAAATAAATTTATCTTTAATTTCTTCTTTTTGCTTCGAAGTAATAACACCAGGAAAGATATTGCAATATTGGTCTAATATGAACTTATTATAACAATAAAATTTAATTGAATGATCACTTACCATATTTGTTATACGCATAAGCAAATCCAATCTTTGATAAGTAGACATTGGAATATGCTTAAGTAAAGAGCAATAAAGATTACAAATTAAATTAGGTTGAAATAACGATAAACCGCTCCAGATATATTTTGATTTTTTATTATAATCTAATAATGATTTATATATCCCTTCAATAAAAGGAATATAGTAATCGCAGGGCTTAGTCGAATTTTGCAAATGATAATCAAATATATCTGCAATATTACTATAAATACTAACATCATATACATGACCACTACTTTTATAATTTGAATCTTTCAAGCTATTTTCGAGCAATTTTTCACCTCCAGCATATGATAATATCAACAATTCAATATGTTCTGGTTTCAGAGAGTCGCTATTTAAAATTGATTTTATTTTATTTTTATTATTTTGAGATAGACCTACAAAAGGACTCTCAAAAAGAACGCATTTTTCTAACTCAACCATAGCTATCTCGTGGTTTTCTATTTTTTCTATCATTTTCTATATTTTTAAATTTTGATTTATATTACAAATAAAATAGAGTCATGTCAAATTATACATAATATAGACAAGCTTTTCGATTCTCCTCACGGTTCGATTTACTAATCGCCGGATGAGAAGCAAGCAGTTGCTTCTCATAGGGCCACAAAAGAAAAGAGCCCCACATTCGTGGGGCTCTTTTTCTACGCGTGAGCCTAGTCGAGATGCGACCATGGAATTCATTATCGTGTAAGGCTTGTTTTAACTATTTGCTATTATATATTTACCCTTCTCGAGAGATAAAATTAATTAAAAGTATAATTATATTGCTATATTGTTGTTACTTTTATATAATTATGAATATGGAAAAGTTTAAACCACAAATAAATAATAATATTGAAAATAAAGAATCGCCGGAAGAAAAACATTCAAAATGGAAAAAAGAAGCGAGGGTATTATTAGAAGGTATTGGATTTTCTACTGGTGTTATTGTGTCATTAAGTCTTATTGAAAGATATTTTGGAATTGATTTAACATCGAATGCAATAAATTTATCTGCTGTTATATCATCTATGACATATATGGGTATTAGACGCGAAAATTTGAAATAAAATGATAAATATAAATGAAATTAAAATAAAATTAAAAGAATTAGGTTTTAAAGATGAAAGTGTCGATACTATTATTTATGATGTCATTCAAGTTATTTTAGCTAAGTCGTTTGGATCATGTCTCTTGAAATTTCCGGAGAATGAGCAGTCTAAATTAAAGAAATTTTCAATAAATGAATTTGAAGAATATATAGAAAAGAATAAGGATAAATTACCAGAATTTTCAGGTGAAGAATTTAAAAATATTTATAATGAAACTTGGAAAAACTATTTTGATACTATCTCAAAATAGTTTTAAATCGTCCAAATTTTAGCCTTATCGAGAGCTCGAATTAGCTTTCGACTTGGTGACCCTACCGGGAACGGCATTAGCCTTATCTCCCTCGACTAAAACTTTTTATCAAAAAAGTTTTGTCTGGGCACCAGCTCATCTATTTTTCTTACTAGAAAAATATGATTCCGCTGTTCGATTCCCGAACACAAGCAAAGCAGTTTGCTTGCTCAGGGTCACAAATTAAAAAATCTGCCTTACAGCAGATTTTTTAATTTGTGACCCTAGGGAGTTCAAATTGGAATCTTATTGTATATCAGATAAAGGGTTTTAAGGATATTCTCGCCTGTTTATTAGATAAAACCTGAGTTTGTATCAATACAATAATAGATATTTTGGAAAATAAAAAAATCTGATCAATTTGATCAGATTTTAAAATACTCTTTTTTCACGAACCAAGATAACATATTGTAGTACCAATAGGATTTAATATAGATTTAACAATATATATATATTAGGAATTATAGTTTTAGAAAAACCATTTATTTCTAAGAGAGTTTTTAAGGACTTCTTAGGAGTGAAAGATATATCATTTACTTTGACAATATCTATTCTTTCTTTCCAATCTACTTCATGAATCCAATCATAAAAACAATTCCTACGATAATGTTTATAAGCGAAATAACTTCTAGTTTCTTTTTGTTCATCTTCCTTGTATGGATTAAGTAGGACAGTTTCAAGTAAATACATAACATTTGGTATGTATTCATCAAGTTTTTTAAAGGTTCCTTGATACTCAAGATTAACTTGGTTATCATTTCCATATTCCTTATTTAAAGTTTCCATCATAATCTTTATTAAACTTTTACTATCTAAATAGGATTGATTCTCTTCCAAATCAATACCAAGAAAAATAAAATAATAAGATAAGGGTCCTTCTGTGGATTGGAGATGTAATAATTTTATTTCTGAAGGATCAAAAAATAAACCTAAAGACTTCGTAAGTTTAGTTGTAATATTTTCTTTTATTTTCATCTTCTTATATTTAAATTGGTTATCACAAATCTCCTAAAAGACCTCTGATAACCAATCAAATATAAATTTGAAAGAACAGTAACATTAAGCAAACAATAACATTATTATATATACTCGTCAATCTGTGACCCTACCGGGATATCTTTCTCTACGAGAACAGTATACCTTTTCGATTCTCCTCACGGTTCGATTTACTAATCGCCGGATGCGAGACCGGGACCGTGAGTACACTTATCGAACCTTACAGGTTCAGTACACCTTTTCCGTTCGTGAGTACACTCATAATGAAGAACTTTTTAACTCCCGGGAACCATGATTACATGTTCGGTCGCTCATAATTTTCTGCTGAAAATTTGTGCGACCCCGCCTCAGCTCGTCAGCTTCCGGCTTTCGATTTTTTAAAATATAAATACTTTTATATTTTAAAATCACAAATTAAAAAACCCGACCTTTCAGTCGGAGCTTTTTAATTTGTGAACGTTTAAGTAATAGAACCCATGCAATTTATTACCCCGCAAGGTTGTTTTTAATAATCTGACTTTTACATTTTAACCCTTCTCGTGCGACTATAAAAAGTGACAAAAGTGACACATCTTGAGATATAATTATTACACCCAGGTGTCACTTTATTTAATATGATATAATGAAAATATGGAAAAATTACCTCAAAAAGTACATGAAAATAAAGATTTGGCGGTACATCTTGTAAGACATGCGAAAGCATTATATATACAAAATGAATGGGATGATATTGAAACAGCTAATGATATTGGTTCTCCAGAAGGGAAAAAACATGAATTAGACAAAATTAAAGCTACCGCAGAAAAGATAGCTTCTCTTGTTGAGAAAGGTGAAGAAATAGCTATTTGGGCTTCTCCTACAGGAAGGACTCTTGAAACAGCCAAGACTCTTAGTTTAGAGTTAAAGAATTTTGGGGTTGAAATAAGAGATGCCAAAAACTCTTATGGTGTAAATATTTTTGATCAAATAGGAGAAGTAAAAAATTTTTCTCATGAAATATTTATGAAGTTTGTTAATGGTGGTACTATTAAAATGGAAGGAAATGATATTTTTTTAGAAAAGAAATATACTAATCCTGATAATTTACCACCTAATATTTATTTTCAACAAGATGCAATACATAATATAGATAAAAAATATAAGGATAGTTTACCCAATATACTACAGGAAGGTGTAGGTAATATCGAAAAGTTTTATGAAGTAACAAATAGAATACAATCTGTTCTTAAAAGACTTAATAATTTACATGACAAAAAATACAGAATAATAATAGTAACACATGATGCTCTTACTAGTTATTTAGTTAATGAATTTACTAGTGGAGATAAACAAGGAATAGATCCAGCCGAGATGGTTTCATTACTTAGAGAAAATGGCACACTAAAAGTGTGGTCAATAACTTCAAATGATTAAGCTCTGAATTCGTTTAGCCCATCAGAATATCCTTCAACAACTTTAATTAAAATAGGTTTTTCAAAGTATTCGATAAGACCATTGTCGAACGCCTTTTGTAATAACTCATTTGAATATAGAGGATCTAAGTTTTTAATACAGGAGAGAGTGATATGCGGGAATTTATTTTTTGATTTTATGTTTTCGACTAAAAGAGCATCTCCCTTTTCATCAGTAGCTCTACCTAAAATTTTAATATCGTATATTTCTCCAACATTTATATCATTTAAATTATTTGGTTTAAACTCAATAGTAGAATGGTCACCAAAAACCGCTTCGTGTTTAGGTGAAAAAATTTCTAAGATTCTGTTAATATCAATTACAAATAACGCAGTGCACAAAATTTCTTTATTATCCATACTCATTATTATACTATATATGTTTATTGCTTTAAAAGATATTTTGTTCTATTATCTTTATATATGATATTAAATTCACATACAATAATTTCACCTTATACTAATGAATGGAAGGATAAATTTAGCACTGAAAAAGACTTAATTCTTGATTTATTAAAGGATAAAATTCTTGCAATAGAACATATTGGAAGTACTTCTATTCCAGGACTTTCAGCTAAACCTATCGCTGATATAGCTATCATAGTGAATGAATTTGAACCAGCAGATGTATTTAGTAAAGATTTAAGTAAGTTGGGGTATAAATACAATTCATCTAGTACTGAAAGACATTTTTATATAAAAGGAGATCCTGAGAGTTTTCATTTGTCTATTTCCTTTGCTAATAGAGGGGGTTTTTGGGTTAGACAAATACTTTTCAGAGACTACTTGAGAAATAATCCTGAATCAAAGAAAGAGTATGAGGAATTAAAAAAGAAACTTTTAACTGAAGACCCTACTGGGGTAAATTCTTATTTTGCAGGAAAAGATGCTTTTGTTAAAAAGATATTAACTTTAGCAAATTGGAAAGAAAATCAATTGTATTCAGATTACATGAAAGATAAAAAGTTAAATTAGTTCAGTTTAATTGTTTTATATTGTATAAATGTATCTTCTGGTTTAGATTGTTTATATATAAAAATCTCTTTAACTTCCATTTTTGTATTTTTTATTTTAAGGAGTTCACTTTCGATATCTTTTTTTATTATATCTGAGTAGAAACCTTTTTTAAATTGGATTAATGTAGTATGTGGTATGTATTGTGAACCTTCAAAATATCTTGATTTTAACTCAGGACTACAATTTAGCTTATTGATTAATTTATTATGCATATCAATTAAAATTTTTGAATCTGATTCTAGATATAAAACTGAATTGTTAAATACGCCAATATTTTTAAATGAAAGTCTAAAAGATTTATAATTTTTAATTATCTCTTCAAAATTTGCAATCCATAATTCATTGGGTAATAACCCCCCAGGTGCTTTTATCGTAATATGAGGTTCAGCAAGTAATAAAACTGAGTCCAGAGAGTATATCTTATGAATATTTAATACTAAATCTTTAACTTGTCCCAATATTGGGATCGCGATGAAATATTTTTCCTGTATAATTTGATCTTCTGAAAAGTCTAATATTTTTTTAACAAATTCTGTTTTTCCTGAATTATAAACTTCACCTAGAGAGAGGTCCACGAATTCTTTTTCTGGTGTAATTTTTAAATTATTTTCTTTTAAATTTTGATATTCTAAAATATGCTTCGGGTTATTAATTAAATAATCACGAAAAAGAATCTGTCTTCTCCAGAATGAAAATTTTGGAGAAGACACAGAAAGATGATATTCTACAGGGTCACCTTTTCTACAAAAAATTCTTTCAGCTGATGACATTTTTGGATAATATACATATCCTAATTCCTGTATAAGATTAATAATAGGATCAATGTTGTCTATCGAGTTTACAAGAACGGCTATATCTATAATAGGCTTGGCTGAGAGCCCAGGGATGGAAGTACTTCCAATATGCTCAATATTTAGAACATCATATTTATTCTCAAAAGTTTTTGTTATTTTTTCTTTTTCTATTTCAAACTTGGTTTTCCAAAATTCTTGATATTTTGTGAAAAATTGATGATTATTTTCCATATATTATTCGTTTTTCTTATTTTTAAATGATAATAAATTACTGTCCTCAGAATATATAAAGGTTATGTTTGGATATTTTTTTAATGAATATTCATAAACCGCTGTATTCTTATAATAAGAGTTAGGATACATTATAACTTTTTTACCCAACATTGTACTGGCAATAGCTATGTGCAATCTGTCTGTTCTTATTTCTTCATATTTAGATATTTCTTCTAAAAAATCTTTAATTGGTTTTTTGCAATATCCATTTTTTGAAATATCAAAATTATTTTTAGGTTTTATTTTTTTTATAGATTCGCAATCTTCTCTAAAAGCATTCAAAATACCAGTCCCATTTTTTTTGTATGAATCAAAATTATTATAAAATGCACAATCGTGCCATATATAAACTTGGCAATTTTTGGCATATTCTTTGACGAAATCATAACTAATCATATCTCTGCAAAATATCGTGACATTATTATTTAGGGTTTCTAGTAATGATTTTTGTTTTTCTCCGTTAATTGTATGTGGTAGTATTATAACTTCTTTGTATTGTTGATTTTTTTTAATCAAAAAATCTCTAACATCAAAATAATAATCTACAAAATTACCACCTCCATCTATAAAAAGAACATTATTATGTACACCATCTTCGGTGTTGACATATTTTAAATTTATAGATAGTTCCTCCATTAATTTTAATGTTCCATGCCATATTAAAGAATCACCATAATTACCATTGAATCTATAAAAATCAACTTCTGTATTTGAGAATCTTTTTAAATATTTTTTTAAATCCATTTCTTTCATAAAATAATTTTATATATTGTTTTTAATAACCTCAAAGACAAAATTAGGTATAATTTTGTCAAAACAAAATTCTTCACAGCAATCAATTTCTTCTTGTCTCTTTGTGTGGTTACATAATATATGCCTATTTTTGTTGTATATAGATATGGTTTCTTTATTTAAATTTAGATATTTAGGATGAGTTGCCCCAAATATCATAAAAGACTTCTTTTTAAAACTTTGAGCTATAATGGCAGGACCAGAATCATTACCTATAAAAAACTCACAATACTTTATTAAAGATAACATTTCTTTAAAACTATTGCTGTCATCTAGAAAAATTACCTTGACTCTAAGTTCTTCTATTATTAGAAATGAAAGATCTTTATAATTTTTAATACCCCAATTTCTTTTATTTTCTTGCCACGAGCTAGTGTTCGGAGCTATTAAAACATACTTTTCTTTCATTAATACATCATGTTTATCATTAAGGAAAGGTAAATTATTAATATTTTCATCTATTCCTGCTGATTCAGCAAATCCCTGGATATAAGTTTTGTCATTTCGTGAATTTTCATAATTTAATTTTATTTTTATATCTACACCATCAAAATCATTTATGTCTGAATAATTTATAATTCCATCATAAGCGGGAAGTAAGTTATTGATGTTATTTATATTTGTGGCTAAGTAAACTTTATTAACGTATTTATGTAAATATCTAGCAATGGGTTCTGTCATTATTACATCACCAAGATTTCCTTTTCTTATTAGGCAGATGGAATTAATTTCCCTGTTTTTTATTTTATTAATAAAATATGTTTTATACCAAAAGTTTAAAGTATTATCAGTTATTATTTTATTTTTTTCTATAACTGTTCCCCAAAATGTTCTATGCTCAGAAAACCACATTTCATTTACTTTTTCTAAATTATCTTTAAATTCGATCACGTAATTTTTAATGGTTTGTATCCTCTCAAGCCAAGGAGAATTATCATTTGAACTAGAGTCTCTTTCATATTTTGCTAGTTTTTTCCATTTTTCATAAATCATTTTTGCTGTATTCCTGAATTCATAATGTAGTAACTTGGCTTCGTTGTAAGGAATTATAAAAGGATTACTTGTATATGTACCAAAAAAATCAGGATTATTTCTAGACTTCACATAATGTCCACCAACCACAATTTCGATATTCTTATGATTCTTGATTATAGCTTTTCTGAAATGGCCAAACTCTTGCCATGGTTTTTCTGGCCATGGTAAATAATAACAATTTGTATCTATTGGAGTAGCTTGTGCACGACTGCATTCAAATAATGCGTTTGCCCATCCGATAGTTGCATACACGATACCAGCTTTTTCTAGTCGATCAATAAAAGCATGAATTGTCTTATCTTTCATACTTACAAATTCATCTGCATCCAGCATAAAAAACCAATCCACTTTAAAATTTTTATTTGCAAATGAAAGTAGTTTATTCGCAATTTTTGCATGGTCAAAAACAGGGTCTTCTTCTTTGATTACAATTATTCTTTTGTCCGCATTGTAGCTTTCCAGGATATCGTTTGTTTTATCTGTTGAACAATGGTTAGCTATAAAAATATAATCAAAACCAATACTAAGGTGATATGATATATTCAAGTCAATAAAACTCTCCTCATTTCTAACTACCATCAAAATAGCAATTTTATTATCTGTTTTGTTCTCCATAAATAATTTTATTTAAGTCCAATTTAAAACGATAAAAAGCTGGATGTTCTGGCCATGTTGCATGAAAAAGATCTATGTTATCTAAAGATTTAATTTCTAAATTTTGGTGATCACTTATTAAAGCATATTTTTCTTTCGGTAAAATTAATAGACTCCCATTCCTTAGGTATGGAGTAAGAGCAATAGCTAAAGATCCTTGTTCGTCGTGGTGGGTTTGGTTCTTGTATGAAATATTTTTCAGCCACCACTCAAATTCTCGAGCAAGATCTGGTGTTATGTCATAATTTTTCTTTTGAATAAATAATCCTGCATTTATAAAAGGTGTATCGGGTGAAGCTTTAACTTTCATTGCTCCATGTTGCCAACTTTCACCTTCAAATTCATCTAGAATTGCGAAATGTAAACTATCATCGTTTAAAAAATTTTCAATTTCTTTTGGGTATTTTACAAGAAATACATCTGAATCTATATAAAATTCTGTCTCATCAATGTTTATTCTAGATTTGGGACACCATTTCAACCAAGTTGCTTTTGATTTAACGTCAAACATGCTTTTATTTTCTGAAAAAAAAGATTTAACTTGAGCTATGTTTTTTAAGCTTACTGGTATTGATTCAACATTGTCGGTGTATAAAATATATTTATGAGAATCACCGTACCATCTTTTAAAAGAAGAAATGCTGTATTCTAACATTTCATAATTTTTATTATCTCCCCATATTGACCATCTAAATATCATATATTTTCTAGAAAATTAATTAAGTTATTTGAATAATCAAAATCTTTTACTGAATTTTCATTAAGTTTTGACATATTTTTCCGATTGTCTATTGTGGTGTTAGATGCAATATAAAGAGTTTCAGCAAACATATCTATATTTAAAGGATCTACAAGGTAGCATTCATTTTTTTCAAAAGAATCTTTGACCCCATCTTTATCACTGGCAACTATTACATAGTTCATATCCTTCATAAATAGTTTAGCTTCTATGGGGGTATGTGGATTTGGATCCATTAACGATGGTAAACAAACTATATCTGTATTTTTATATCTCAAAATAGATTTCCAAATATTTTGATTAAAGTTGTTTACAACAACTACCCGAGGTAAAACATTAGCCATTTCTATTAATTTTGAATAGTATTCATCTTCTCCTGAATTATTTGGGGCTTGTAAAATAAGGAAGTGATTGGACAGTTTGTTGTTTATTATCGCCCATGCATCAATTAATTCTTTGAAACCTTTGGCGACCGAACATCTACCCCAACTAAATATAATTTTTGACCCACTGTTTAAGTTTTGATTTAAATAGCTAATATCTTCAAATTTTGTATTCATTTTTAATGACTCTGCGTATTCACTAAATGATAATCCATTTTTAAGATAATCATTCATTGTAAAGCGTAATCCATAATTATCGAATAAATGCTCACCGAAACTATTTCCTGTAGCTATCACTCTAGAATTTTTATCTTGATTTATTAAAGTAAAACATTCTTTTTCTATGTGAACTCTCTCATCTCTCCATATTTTATTTCCAAATACATGATTTAATCCACTACTATGTGGTAAATAATAACATTTAAGATTTTTATTAATCACTTGATCTTTAAATTTTGAAAATAACAAAAATGGAGTATCGTGTAACATTAATATGTTTTCTTCATCTTCTTTAAGAATGAGATTTAAACTTGTGGCAAGAGAAGCGGATACATAATTCCATTCTGGAAAACTTCTCCACATATCCCACTCTGTTAGCCCCTTTGTTCCATTACACAATGGAACCATAAAGCCTTGAGTTTTGTTTACCAGAGAGAGGCTTTTACTGTAACTTTCTTTGCTGTATGCTTTGCCTTCAGGGCTAGCTGTAATATAGGCAATACTTACCCTTATATTATTATCTTTGGCGTAATTATTTAGTGTTGCAACAGTATTTTTAGCTATTGTTCCTACTCCACAATAAAAAGTAGATAGTCCATCATATGACGCTATAATAATATGCTTTTTCATATGCTATTTATAATAACACATAATTTATGACTTAGCAATTGTTAATTAAATAATAACACTTCGACCTTGTTATTAAAAGTTTATTGTATCGCAGACGCTTGAAATCATAGAGGAAGTTACCAACATGTTGCCAACAATTAATGCCTTAGCAAAAGATTAAATTTCTGGCATCATTAGGTATGGAGACAACCAATATAGGTCTTATTTATAACCCAATAATAGCAACTGAAACAAGGATCAAATACGTGCTGTATGCACGTAAATCGACTGAATCTGACGAGCAACAAGCATTGTCGATAGATTCTCAGATTAAGGAAATGACCACCATAGCAGAGCGTTTAAAGCTTAATGTAGTAGCAATCAAAAGAGAGTCTCATTCAGCTAAAGCTTCAGGACAAAGACCTGTATTTAAAGAATTATTAGAGGAGATTAGCAAAGGTATCTATAACGGAATCTTAACATGGGCACCAGATAGACTTTCAAGAAATGCGGGAGATCTAGGTACTGTTGTTGATTTTATGGATGAAAAGAAATTAATTCATATACAAACCTTTGGACAAACTTTTTCTAATTCACCGAATGAAAAATTTCTTTTAATGATTTTATATTCTCAGGCAAAACTTGAAAATGATAATAAAAGTATAAATGTTAAACGAGGTCTAAGAGCAAGAGTAGAGATGGGATTATGGCCATGTAAACCTCCAACTGGTTACACTAAGTTTAAAAGAATGGATCAAAAGTGTGAAGCAATAATTGATCCAGTCCGTGCACCCATCATAAAACAAATATTTGAAAAAGTTGGTTATCAAAATTGGAGTGGCAGAAAAGTATTTCATTGGTTGAAGCAAGATATAGATTTTAAAACTGAAAATAATATACATCTTAGTTTAGGAAATTTATATGTAATAATATCAAATACTTTCTATTACGGAAGATTTGAATTTCCAAAAGGTTCAGGTAATTGGTATAACGGAGCACACGAGCCAATCATATCAAAAGAACTTTTTGATTTAGTTCAAACACAAATTAAAAGTCAGATAATGGAACCGAGATCAAAACAAAAAGAATTTGCTTTCACTAGAATTATGACTTGCGGATTGTGTAGTTCTGGAATTACGGCAGATGAAAAATTTAAAAAGCACAAAGACGGAACAGTGAGCCGTTACGTATATTATAAATGTACTAGAGTAAAAGATTCTAAATGTAAAAGTGGTTACATAAATGAAGATGACTTAATTAGACAGCTTCAAAATCTTATTGATGATCTTGAGATTCAAACAGTCCCAATGAGAGAGAAAATAACAAGTGAAGTTAAACGATTTAAGAGTTTTGAAAAAATGTTGTTAGGAAGAAAAAGCCCTGTAATTATTAAAGATATAGATATTCGTAATTATGCTAAGTTTATACTCCAAGAAGGATCAATGGACGAAAAACGAGAGTTTTTAAGGTGTTTAAATAGTAAAATTTTTTTAAATGGGAAAAAAGTAATTATTTAATAATTGCTTCTATTAATTTATAAGAGGTGGATTCTAGTATTTCTTTTATTTTATCTTTTGGAGTAATTAATAATTGTTCTTTTGTTTTTATTCCTGCTTTGACTAATGCTAAATATTCTTCACGAGACATTTCAATATTTATATTTAAAAGACCAAAGCATTCTGATGGAATTCCTGTTTCTAGACTCTTAAGTAAATCTTCAAATATTTTATCTTCTAACATTTCGCCAGGAAAAATAATTGTAGCAATTTTATGAACTGACCTAAGTTGGAATCTAGTAAAATCAGCAAAGGTTCTTATGTTGCCATAAGCGATATTACCCATATAAGGATTGTTTGATTTGAACGTTTCTTCAATATCTGGGGTTGGAATACCATTAATCCAATCAAACAGAACTGATGCTTTTTTACATCGAGCATAATATTTAAATTCATCGCCATTTGTAAATCTTTGTAGTAATCTAACAATTTCAGGTCCAAAACGTTGAGATGCCTCTCTAGGTCGCTTAGATTCAGATGTCCCTTTTTTAAACATAGGGGTATATGTATTGTCTGATTCTGGAAGTATTTGTACTATAGCCATTAATTCATTTGCACTCAAAGAAGGGTTTTTATAATCCTTTAATAATTCAACAAGACGTAATGCTGATCTAAAAGACAATACTGATTCTCCGCATACCTTACCTAAAATAGTTAAATGAACTAAACCATTTTCTTCTTCTGCAATACCCAATCTGACCATTTCATTATATAAATTTTCAAGCTCTTGTCTCATTTTCTTTTCCCACTCCGGATCTTTTTTATTAGCGACATAACCACCATACGTATTTGCTAGAAGATTAAATAGGTCATTTTTATGAACATCTTTTACTTGAACTAAAAGTTTTATTACCCAAGTATCAAGATCTGAAATATCAAAAGATGATATTAATGGTTCAGGTTTGCCTAAGACATATTTGTTGAACAAAAAATCTGGACTGCTTCCATTATCTGCTAAAATAATTGCTTTTCCTTTTTCATTAAATCCTACACGACCAGCTCGTCCAGCCATATTTTTATATTCAGCAATAGTAAATATTCGTCCATTTTCACCAACAAATTCTTGTTCCGCTAAAATTGCAGTAGAAGCGGGTGTATTAATCCCCGCAGCAACTGTGGTTGTTGCTACAAGAACTTTAATTTTACTATTCGTATCACGGAATACGCGTTCTACAATTCGTCGTTCTTCTCTGCTTAGGTTTGAATTATGAAATGCTGTTCCACCCTCGAAGCAAGTTCTAAGTTTAGAAGAAGTAGAAGATGATGCATATCTAGGAAGCATATTAACTTCATCTAAAGCTGGAGGTAATCCAATATCAGTAGCAAGATAATTAGCAGCTCCTTCTGTTAATCCTTTTTGATTACGAAAAATTATAATTTTTTCTCCCTTTTCAACTAGACTTTTTACAAGTGGAACAATCATATCTTGTTGACTTGGCTTGTCCTTACGTTGAACAATTTCATGATACGGAACTAGCTGTTCCATCTTTATTTCTCCATTTTCTGAAAGATATTTAAATTGACCGTTTCTACCCATAACTCCTTCTATTAATGGAATTGGCCTTTTAGTCGTTAAAAGTTTTCTACATCCTAACCAATCTTCAAAATTATTACTATCACCAATAACTGCTGATAAAATAACTAATTGAGGATTAACACCTCGTGTTCTTACGGCAATAAGATTCGTTAACAGTAATTCTACAGATATTCCTCTGTTTAAGTCAGTGATAAATTGGGCCTCATCAAGAACTACTAAACCAATTTGATTTAAAACAGAAGGTAATGAAATACTTAAATTTAAAAACATTTCATATGTAAAAAGTGCAATATCATACTTACCCTTAATAAATTCATTATTTTGATCTAAATAATCTCCTGTACAACGTATTACTCTATAACCAAGTTTATTTTGATACAGATCAATAAATTGATCATATTTTTCATTAACTAATGCTTTGTAGGGAAAGAGAAAAACTGATTTTTTCCCCATGGAAACAGCCTTAGCACTGGCTAATTCACCTACAAAAGTTTTTCCAGAACTAGTCGGTGCAATTACAAGGACTGATTCGTTCTCTAAAATTCTATATTCATTTATTGCTTCAAGTTGTAAATCATTTAATCCGTTTTTAAATAATTGGCCCCATTCTTTTGTTAATTCTTCAGGGATCCCGAATTTATTTAGCTCTTCAATTTTATTTGAAATCTTTACTCCTCTTTTTTGAGGAAAGGCATTAAAATAATTTTTTCCAGGTATAAGTTTGGGAAGTGTTAATCCTCCTGTGACATGATTTAATAAAACTGGAGTTTGAATTACTCCTATTCTACTTGCTTCAGCTCTTACAATATCCATTATGTCTCCCATTGCCGACAACATGTTTATAGTCTCATCTTTAGATAAAGTTAGTATATCAATAAGAGCTTTTGTTAAAATTCCATGTCCTGTTGACGGTAATTCATATGAGGGTTCATCAAAATTTGAGGCAGCAATAATAAATCTTCCTTCTCCAGACAATGAATCAAGGGGGTTACCTATATTACGAGGGATAGGACTATCTTCCAAAACTTTAGCTGGAGCACCTCCACTAAAACAACAGTCAAGTATACACAAAATATTTTTTGCTTTACTTTGCTTGAAAAGATCAGCAATCCCTTGCATGGGGAAAGTAGTTTTTTCTATGTTTATGATTTCTGTATCAAAACCAGTTATTCTGTGATCTTTAGACCCATGTCCAGAATAGAAAAAAATAATGGTATCATTTTGAGTTGCAATAGATAAGCTTTCTTCTAATGCTTTTTTAATATTATAAATATTGGCGTTAGTTCCAGTAATAATTTCACCAATAATTTCTTTATCTAACGTATCAATAAAAAGATTTCCTAATGCTAATGCATCATTTTTTGCTCCACTTAAGTCTCGTATTGATGGATCTTTGTATTTATCTACTCCAATGAATTTAGCTATTATTGCCATAATAAATAAATATTAGCACTAATAGCTATTAGATGATAGTTATAATAACAAAAAACATATTTTCATATATGCTTCTCGTGCTAGCACGTGATGGTGACCCTACCGGGAATCGAACCCGGATTACCGGCTTGAAAAGCCGATGTCCTAACCGTTAGACGATAAGGCCAATATTAAAACATTCTTTTAAAATGCAAATAACTTTACTGTACGGCTTTTACGCCGATGTCCGCTGTATCTAACTTGGTTAGACAACAAGGCCAATAAATACCGAATCAGTATAGCATTTTTATCAAAAAAATCAAATATTCAATATTTTTTACTTATAATATATAAGTATTTTAATATCATTAAACTTGACAAATAGGCGTAGTATGTGATATAATACAAGATAGATAAGTAGTTTTTTGACAAAATATTGTTATTTATATTGGTTTGTCCATTTTAGTGGTCAATCACCCTTTATGTATGCCATTTACTATTAAAATGGATAAACCAATAACTAATTAATAACAAAAATAAAAAAAACAGCCATGGAGGGCTGACAAAATGAAAAAAAATCAAGTAATACCAAACACTAAGACACCAACTGTGGTCTATTTAATTCTATTAATGATAATATTAATATTCGGCACAATTTTTTATTCCTTATTTGGAATATGGGGGATAATTATTTTCTTTATTATTTTAGCGTACTTTACGTCACTATTTTTAGAAGATGATATTCCTATGTTCCATGCACTAATAATGAGAGGTGGCACAGGAAAAATGCGAGTACTATTTCCAGGAGTTTTTAATTTTAAATTACCCTGGGAACAAGCACACGAAGAAAACGGTGCTAAGAAATACATCGATCTTAGGGTTGAAACTGGTGAAATATGTAATGATACATATCCATCAAAAGACACCTTAATGAAAACACAATATGTGTATTCATTAAGACCTGATCTTAGAAAAAGTAATAACGGAACTATTGAAGAAAATATTATAAAATTTTCTTCATTTGAGATTTCTGCAATTAGAGAGAAGGCTAAAGCATTATTTTCAATGTTACTTTCTGATTGGTATGCGAACAAGAGTGGTGATGATTTAAAAAATAAATCATTAATCAACAAAAAACTTTTTGGAACAAAAGACAAGCCATCTAATGCTGTCACCGAATTTGAAAAAGAACATGGCGTTGAAATTTCTGTTCGACTTGTCGACAGTGATTTTAATGACAATGTTCAAGAATACCGTGATAAAATCGCTGGTGCAAAAACCATCAATGAAATACGAAATATTTTAATGAAGGACGACATTCACGAAGATGGAACTGTAGCAAAAGGAGTTAGTCCTGAAGTCGCAGATCAAATGATTAAATTTATGGAGTTTGGCAACTACTCAGAAAAAGTTGTAAATCTAAACATCAAAGCACCAGACCTTGGAAATCTACAAAATGTAAATTTATTAGGTGGAACAGGAATCACTGGTGATGAAAAAAAAGAAGGTAAAAAATGAGTACAAATGAAAAAGTATCAGGCCGCACATTATTTAAATGGATAGCCTTAGGAATTGCAATTTTCTTATTTTTAATTGCAATTAGTACATTTATTAAATCCTTTAAAACGGATTTATTTAATGGAAAAAATGAAACTGAATCAACTAATCAAAATGGTGTTAATTCTTCTAACCAAAATAATTATATTTGGGTTGAAAAAGATGTAAAATATATACCACTGAATAGCGAATTCGGGAATAAGTACAATCTCTTACATGGAGATGGATTTAGTTTTGAGAATTCTACTGTACCATATTGTGTGATTAATGGAAATAATCATTCTGAATGCGGTACAATTAATGAAGATTTATCTTCAAAATTTGGAAAAGAAATTGCTAATGATGAATTAAGATTCAAAAGCAATAACTCCCAAAATGGAATATTAAAACTAGTTATTTGGGAAAAAAAATTCAAATAATAAATAAAACAAAACACGCTTCCAAATGGAAAGCGTGTTTTTATTTTGTTTAAATTATCTATTGACCAATGGTTATATCGGTACTATTTACTTTGATATTGGTAACACCTAAAGTATTTAAAAGTATATTCATAATCCCAAATACTGATATCATTATAAACATTCCAATGACTCCCCATATCATGAGTGATTTACTTGATTTTCGTATCTCTTCATTGTCTGGAGATAAAAGATATCTAGTAAGCCCATAAAGGAAGTAAACAACAGCAAGAGCAAATAAAAGTACTATAAGAGGGTTTATAATAACCTTGTCTACTGCTTTCATTAGAGTTGCTACACTTGCCTCTGCTGTTGGGATAATTCCAAAATTCATATAATTATTAACAATTTGCACCCATGTTGTTTTGAGAAGTAGGAATACAAGGTGTTATATTTTGACCTGTTACATTTCCTATTCCAAATGTATTTTTAACTACTGCAATAATTCCCCAGAAAGCTACGATAACAAACAAACCAATAAGACCATTTATGATCTTTGTACGGCCCATTTTCTTTGCTTCTTCATCAGATGAAGTCATAAATGAGATAACTCCCCAGATAAAGTAAACAACAGCTACAGTTATAAGTGCAGGAACGATGTAGTTTAAGTAACCTACAAGCTGTGCGATAATACCACCTATTTGATCTGCTGCAAAAGCCATAAAAGGAACTGAACTCAAAACCAAACCAAAAGAAATAATTTTTTTCATATTTTTAAAAACTAATTTTAAATCTAATAAACTTTAATAATATAACAATACTTTGTTAAATCCTATCGACATAGGAAATAAAAAATCAAATGTATAATTGTATTATATCAACAAGACGTGATATACACAATATTTTACTACTCTTACTGTGGAAGATTTGGAATAACAGCACTACCTCCGGGTATGAATGTTGAAGACAATATTCCCACCAATCCCCAAATACTTACCATTACAAACAAAGTAATCAATCCCCATATCATATAACTCTTTCCAGCTTTTCTCTTTTCTTCATTCTCTGGATTTAGGAAAAATTGAATAATCCCATAGATGAAAGCTGTGACAGCTAAAGACATCAAAAGAGGTACCACTGCATTCATGAGTGTACAGGTAAAGTAATTTATAAAACTTGTTAGGTTTGTGATTCCTCCCCCACAAGATATACCTGCTACACTATTTGTACTTGCTGCATAAGCAATCATTGTATTCATATAATTATACTATGCTGAACTTTTAATTTCGTCGACCGTTTTACCAATAGCATTTGCTATTACAAATGCGCCAAGCAGAAGTGCGGCACCTATCAGGGTATACATCAGGGCATTTTTTGCTTTTGAAATTTCTTCGGGGTTACCTTGAGCTTTCACAAAAAGGAATCCTGTATAAATGATAGCAAGGACAACGATAGGTATTCCAACAATAAGAACAATGTTTATAACTGCTTCAATAAACTTTGGTATAGAATCTATATTCTTACCTAATGGATTTGTGATTGTATTTTTAATACCTGTTATATTTGCTGATCCTGTTTCACTACCAACTTGCCCTCCTGGACCACCACCAACTTGCCCTCCTGGACCACTTTCTACTCCTCCAAGAGCCCAAACTTTAGGTATTATTAATATAAATGCAAATACAAAAACAAAACTATACTTTAAAATATTTGATAAAATGCTATATTTTTTTTTCTTAAAAATTTTCATATGATTCATTAAAAAATGCTGTGCATAATTTATTATTAATAATTAACCCAAAAATGTAGGACCAGTAAAACCTAAGCTGAAAAGAATAGTCTTTACTATAAGCCAAGCAGCTAGAGCTATAACATATCCAATGACTGCATTTTTCAATATCTCCTTTGCGTGTTTTATATTTTCAGAACTTCCCATATCACTAAGATACAACCATCCGACATAGATTATAATAAGTGCAAACAATGGAGTAGCAAGTGTAACAAGTAAGAAATTAATAACTTTATTGATTATTGCTATTACCATATTAAAATCACAAGCATTTGAATAAACTCCATTTACAATATTGCCAGTATTACATTCGGGGACTAAACCATGCCATTTTACTGAACTAGAAGAATTACTAATACTACCAGAACCTGTATTAGAAGTACCATTTTGATTATTGTTATCGGTACCAGTACCAGACCCTGAAGCAGAAATTACTTTAAATGGTGTGTCACTAAGTGCTGTGGTACCATCTATCATCAAAAGAGATACAACTCCAGTGGTAGCACCAGCTGGTACATTGACTGTTATCTCTGTGGGAATACTAGTCTTAGTAATTGCTTTTTTAGTGTTAAAAAATACATTATTTAAACCTGTTGATCCAGTAAGATATTCCCCTGAAATAGTCACAAGATCTCCTACTTTTCCTTCTTTAGGAGAAATATCAAATATTTTTGAAAAATTACCAGTGCTCGCATCTGTTGTAATCTTAAAGTTAATATCACTAATAGCAGGTGTATCACTACTTGTTGTTACGGTAATAACTCCATCATTTGCACCAGATGGTACTTTGACTATTATTTGTGTATCGCTACTACTTACTACTTCTCCTTTTTTTGAAAAAGGAAAATATACATTTTGTAAAGTATTAAAATTTGATCCTTTTATAGTGACGACATCACCCACTTTGCCTTTTATAGGAGACACACTTGTTATTTTGGGAATTGTATTTGTACTGGATCCTTGAGTTAAATCTGAGTTTGCTGTAGATGTATCACCGACAGTAAAGTCAATAACTCCTATTTCAGTAGAACTATTGTTTGAATAATCCAATACATAACCTTGGTATTTTGCACCAGTTATCAAAGAATCAAATGTATGTTCAGCGATTCCACTGCTGTCTGTTTTTACTCCGATAACAATATTGTCTAAATTAGATCCAATTTTTCTAACACCAAGACCGATTGATTTTGAAAACAAACCACTGTCTACATTTAGGGTTACAGAATTGGACTGAGGGTTTTTTATTTTAATAACAACATTTGCATAAGCACTATTTATATTTAAACATAGTAATGCTAAGAAAAAAATATATCCGAAAAGTTTTTTATTCATCTTATTATTTTAACAAAAGATCAAGTTGTCCTTGAGCTTTATTTATGGATTCACTTAATGATAATCTATTTGATAAAATATTTTCTACCATTTCTCCAAAAATTAAATCAGTTTTTGCTCTATCTGGATCAAGCCATGATCTTGATATAAGCGCTGAGCTAAAAAATGTTGAAAGAAAATTGGATCCTTGGCCTGTTGGTTTTTCAGAGACAAGTAATGCTTTAGATGCGGGAGGCAGTGATGTTTCTACAGAAATACTTTTTGCACTTTCTCCTTGACTTAGCTCCCCTGCTATTTGAAATGCTGAAGTAATGTTTGTAGATTTTTTACTTACAACAATAGCGTATATTTCTCCGAGAGTACGCTTTTTGGGAGTATCTTTCATTTGTGGAATTTGTGTTACATCAAAACTCAAATTATAATTTACATTTTGAATATTAAACAATTCACTTGCACGTCCTATATAAAATGCACTTTTGCTTTGAGTAAACATATCCACAGAATTAGGCAATGACCTATTCCAAGAATAAGCTGTATCTGTTGGGTTTGAAAATTCAACAAAAAACTTTAGTATTGCCTCTATTGGAGCAACAATAGAATTTGAATTATTGTCGGTTAACACAGAACTAAAACCAAGATCAGTTCTTTTGACTATAGGATTATCATTTTGAACAAGCAAAGTTGCTAGTATATCTTTTGCATTATTTATATTGGTATACTGACCAAGAGCAATCATACTCTGGCTTATAGCCCCAGCATTATCTCTTTTAGTCAAAACAGGATTCATGGTGAAAAATTGATCCCAACTTAAATACGAAGATGGATCAATGATTATATTTTCATTTGTTAAGATATCTTTGTTGTAATACAAAACCATCGGGTCTACAATCAACGGCATACCAATAACCCCTGCTTTATCTAGATAAATATTTGCACCATCTATAAATGTATCAGTAAATGTTTTTTCTGGATAACTTGCATAGGGTATTTTATAAATAAAATTATCATTCTTTTTAATCATATCTGTAGTTATTATAAAAAGATCAGGACCTACTCCGTTTGCAAATGCTTCTATCAAATCCTGTTGGTAAGTAACTTGATTTTGTTTTCTATATATTACACTTACATTTTTATTTGCTGCACTTATAGCATCTATTGAGTTTTTGAAAACAGAATTTTGAAAAGTTCCCCAAACAACAACTTTGCCTTGAGCTTGATTAGTACTACTTGATGTACCACCTATATTTATAGCTCCAGAAAATATCAAAACAGCAAACACAAAGAAGGATACAAAAATTGCTACAAAAATTGTCTGAAAATTATTCATATCTAAAAATTATACCATAATGATGGTCACTTATAGCAATACTTTCTTCAAATTTAAAACCTCTTTTTTCAAATAATTCTTTTGCTAAACTTTGGTTTATAATATGTTTAAAATCTGGACCCATACCTTTAAATGAATCACTCCATTCTATAAATAAAACCTTGCCATCTGTCTTCAAAACTCGACGTGCTTCATCTATAACCCCAATCCTGTCTTCTGCTTGAAATAAAACATTTGAAATAATAACAGTATTTACAGAGTGATCAGATATCTTGGTACCATTATAAGTTTCTATATTACCCCAAATACATTCTATATTTGAAATTCCCCAATCATTTATTTCGCTTTCAAGTTTTTTTACTAAATCTTTTTGTACTTCTATCGCATACACTTTACCAGAATACCCAACACGCATACTACATGCCCTAGAATAGAAACCAGTACCTGCACCAAAGTCTGCAACTCGCATGCCTTCTTTTAGGCCTAAGTGTAAGATATTTTTTTCTGGTTTAGTAAACATACTGATATATTATACTCCCAATTTATATAACATCAAAGTATTTTAATCAAAAATATTTTGATGTAGCTATAAAAATTAAATATTACAAAAAAGTAATAGAAGCTATGTTGTCACCTGATCTTAGTTTCATTACAGTCACACCTTGAGTCTGACGACCAGATGTAGGTATAGAATCTAAACTTACTCTTATAACTTGTCCTTTTTGAGATACAGCAATAATCTCTGTTTCATCTTTTACTATTTTTGCAACAATAAGATTTCCTGTTTTAGCAGTAACTTTAGCTGTCTTTATACCTGAACCTCCCCGTTTTTGAGTTTTATATTCTTTTATATTTGTCTTTTTTCCAAGGCCATTTGAAGAAAGAGTTAAAATAGAAAGTGAATTTTCTCCTTTTGGAACTTTATCAACTCCAATAACAAAATCTCCCTTGCCAAGTTTTATGGCTCTGACACCTCCTGCTCCACGCCCCATCTCTCTGACATCATTTTCTTTAAAACGTATAGATTGTCCCAATGTCGTAGCAAGCATAACATCATCTCCTTTTAAAACAGCTAGTACAGCTTGAAGCTCATCGTCCTTGTCTAGTTTGATAGCAATAAGACCGCTTCTACGCACATCCTTAAAGCTTTCTGCGCTTACTTTTTTTGTTATACCCATTTTGGTAACCATCATTAGATTTTCTATGGTCTTTTTTGTTTCTTTATCTATTGGGAGTATTGAGGTTACTTTTTCTTCTGCACCTAAAGATATGAAATTCATTATTGATTTGCCTTTTGTTGCACGCTTTCCTTCTGGTATGTCGTACATTTTTATCTGATATGCCTTACCAAGATTGGTAAAGAACAACAAATCACTATGTGTATTTGCAGATATCATCATAGTTACAAAATCTTCTTCTTTGGGTTCTATGTCTATCACTCCCACACCTCCGCGCTTCTGTGCATGATATTCAGATGGGTCTGTACGTTTTACATATCCACCTTTAGTAAATACTAAAACAGATTCTTTTTCAGGAATAAGATCTTCTTCGTTTATAGCTTTTACTCCTCCTTTTATAATACGAGTTCTTCTTGTATCACTGTATTTTTCTCTAATTTCTTTAAGTTCATCAGAAATTATCTTCATCATCTTTTTAGGATTTGCAAGTAATGCTTCTAATTCTTTTATAAGTTCTTGTTTTTCTTTCAACTCAAGTTCTACATTTTTACGTTCAAGACCTGCAAGCTTTTGAAGCTTCATTTCTAAAATAGCCACAGCTTGTATTTCTGAAAATTTAAATTCTTTCATCAAATTAAACTTGGCAATAGCTGTATCTTTGGAACCACGTATAACAGTTATAACTCTATCTATGTGATCAAGTGCTTTTTTAAGACCCAAAAGAATATGTTCTCTGTCTTTTGCTTTTCGTAAATCGTATTCTGTACGACGACGAACAACAATAACTCTATGAGAAATAAATTCTCCTAGTAAACTCTTGAGTGACAAAGTTTGTGGTACTCCGTCTACCAATGCAACAATGTTGAAGTTAAATGATTGTTCTAGCTGAGTGTGTTTGTAAATATAATTTAAAACTTTTTGCGGTATTACTCCACTTTTTAGATCAATAACAACACGTATGTCTCTTGTGGATTCATCACGAAGACCCTTTATACCTTCAAGTTTTTTCTCTTGAATAAGAGTAGCTATTGATTCTATGAGAGCAGATTTATTTACTCTGTATGGAATAGAAGTGATTATTATTTGGAAAGTTCCACTTTTTTGCTCTGCTATTTCTGCTTCACCACGAGTTACAACTCCACCGCGTCCAGTAGAGTAAGCATGCAATAAATCAGCTTGACCATAAACTACACCTCCCACAGGAAAATCTGGACCTTTTATAAACTGCATCAAGTCTTCTGTGGTTGCTTCTTTGTTTTCAATAAGATGTACTGTCGCATCTATAACTTCGGCCAAGTTGTGTGGTGGAATATTTGTAGCCATACCAACAGCAATTCCTAAAGTTCCATTTAAAATCAAACTTGGGACAGAAGTAGGAAGTATTGCAGGTTCTTTTCTAGTTTGATCATAGTTTGATCTAAAATCAACTGTTTCTTTTTCTAAGTCTAAAAGCAACAAAGAAGATACTTTTGACATCTTTGCTTCTGTATAACGCATAGCAGCAGCATTGTCTCCATCAATAGAACCAAAGTTTCCTTGACCATGAATAAGTGGATATCTATAAGAAAAATCTTGTGCCATATTTACCATAGAATCATAAACAGCAACATCACCGTGTGGATGGTATTTTCCGAGCACATCTCCGACTACTGCCGCACTTTTACGAAAACGTCCTTGGTGAGTAAGACCCATTTCATGCATGGCATACAAAATACGTCGATGAACTGGCTTAAGACCATCACGAACATCAGGAAGTGCACGGTCGGTAATAACCGACATAGCATAGTCTATAAATGATTCTTTCATTTCTGTACTTATATCAACAGAAACCACATTTACATGATCATCTTTTATTTCTTCTACTATTTCTTTTTCTTTAGCCATTCCGTATAAAGAGAGTCTCGGTTGTTATTATCTTATAACTCACCAATCCTACAAATCTAATTTATAATAATTTTATTTTCCACACCTTTAGCAAAAATTTTTATTTATTCTGTCTTAGGTTCTACAACAATAAGATCTATCTGTTTCCCCTTTTTCACTTCAGGAATATTTTCTTCTTTTTGTTTACCGAGTGATGAAATATTTCCTACACTAGCAGTTACATTTTTGTACGCATCTGAAATAGTTTTACTAAAAAGAGAAAAAGGTTTTACATCTTCTTTTGCTTTAACAGAATTTTCGTCATTAAATTTAGAACTAAAACTATTTATCCAAATAAATCCAACAAAAGACATACAAACAATCAAAGAACCTATCAGTATTTGTTTTCGTGTATCTTCAGATTTTGATTTTATTTTATTTATATATTTTCGCATATAATCTTGATAATTATGATGATAAAACGATGATTTCTCCTTCACGACCAGCCAATTCTTTTGATTTGATCGTAAGCTTATCTAATGGTGTTATTTTTTCTTGGCCAGCCTCTTTCAAAAAAGCCTTGAGTGTTGTGTCGTCATAATCCATAGGAACGATAATCTTTGGTTCAAGAGATACCGCTAACTTATATGCTTCTGCGGGGCTCAATAATTCTTTGTTTCCAATAGGAATAAATAATATATCAGGAGATGATATCTCGCCACGAGTAGCTACGTTGAATTTTTCATTTGAAATTGCTCCAAGGAAACACAATGAAATATTTTCAATAGACAATGAATAAATAGTATTTATATATTTTTTACCAGAAATTTCTGAATCTGTTTTAATACCTTTTATAAAAATATCTTTTATTTCATAGTCTCCTGGGCCACTTATCTCAAAAGGAACTGCATCTCCATGAGATACCATATCAAAACCATTATAATCAGGATGATTTGTAGTAGAAAGAGCGATATCAGAACCAAATTTTGATATTTTTTCAGAATATTTAGAATCCTTACTTATAGGATTAAAGGCTACGGTCAAACTACCCTGCCCGATTTTAAAGAATTGTTTTCCTAAATATGTGATAATCATGTTTTTATTATATCATCCTGCAGTAAATTTTGAAAGTTTTTAAATAATAAAAGTTACAACTTAAACTATTTTTAAATTTATAAAGACATATCAAATTTAAAGTAACAAAATATGCTTGATTAATAATTAAAAATGTAGTATATTTATATGTATTATAAGCTCGGTTTGAAGTTTAACCCTTTTTGTGTTTAGTTTAGAAAACAAAGAGATCTTCTGCTGTGCCGCGAGACGCGGTTTTTTTAGTAAAAAATTATGAAAAAAGACAATAAAAGTGATATAGACAATATCGCAGAAAATGCAAAAATAGAACTTACTGGTATTGGTAAAATGTTGGACAAAGTAGAGCTTCCACCTCAAGTAGATGCACTTATAGAAGGTCCAGTTATATTAATCCAAAAATCATCTGTATATATCGACCTAGCACCATTTGGTACAGGTATCATATACGGACGTGAATTTATAAATGCTAAAGACATAATCAAAAAAGTAAGTATTGGTGATGTTGTTAAAGCAAAAGTTGTTTCAACTGACAATGAAGAAGGTTATATAGAATTATCTTTGAAAGAAGCTAAGCAAGCTCTTATTTGGAGTGAAGCTGATAAAGCTATTAAATCAAAGATGCCTCTTGAACTTACTGTTAAAGAAGCAAACAAAGGTGGACTTATCTTAGATTGGCAAGGTATTGCTGGATTTCTTCCTGCAAGTCAACTAAAGAGCGAGCACTATCCAAGAGTTGAAGATTCAGACAAAGACAAGATATTAAAAGCATTAAAAATGCTTATCGGTAAACGTATTAGTGTTGTTATGATTTCAGCTTTACCTAAAGAAGGTAAACTAATCTTCTCAGAGAAAGATAACAACCCAGAAGAAAGACAAGAAATTGTTGGTAAATACGCTGTAAACGATGAACTAGAATGCACTATTGCAGGAATCGTAGACTTTGGTATCTTCTTAAAATTAGAAGAAGGCCTTGAAGGTCTAGTTCATATATCTGAAATAGATTGGGGTCTAGTTGAAGATCCAAGAACTATGTTTAAGGTTGGAGATAAAGTTAAAGCTAAAATAATTGAAATCAAGGATGGTAAAATATCTCTTTCAATCAAGGCTCTAAAAGAAAATCCATGGAAAGAATTTGAAAACACTCTAAAGAAAGGAGATATCGTTTCTGGAGTTGTAATAAAATTCAATAAACACGGTGCTTTAGTTTCTATAAAACAAGGTGTTGCAGGTCTTGCTCACAATTCAGGATTTGGTTCTGAGGAAAAGCTAAAGAAGACTTTGGAACTAGGTAAAACTTACAATTTCCAAGTAACTCTATTTGAACCAAAGGATCAAAGAATGACTTTAGTTTACTTAGAAGATGCATCAAAGAAAGTTGAATAATAAAACAAATAAAAAATCCCTCATTTATGAGGGATTTTTTATTTGCTGTTAAATTTATTCATTGCAATCTCTTTTCCTTCTAAAATAATTGATTGTATAACCTCATGAATATTTGGAGATATTTTTTCTTTTATAATTTCTAAATCATTTTTTGAAAAAGCACCTAGAACATCTGGCTTACGCAAAATATTATTTTCATCCAAGATAGAAACTCCGACTCTAATACGGATAAATGATTGAGATTTTAAATGATTCATTATTGATTTTATTCCATTATGACCACCATCTCCTCTATCGTAAGAAATTTTTATTTGATTAAAAAGTAAATCTATATCATCATGAATTACAATAATATCTTGAGAATTTAATTCGTACTTTTTTTGAATATAAGAAACAGATAAACCAGATTCATTCATAAAAGTTTGCGGTTTAATATACTCAATACCATCATCACGATGGTATAAAAGTTTACCTTTTGAACTTTTTTCCCAATTAATATTTTTTAAAATATTATCAAGAATAATCCAACCAATATTATGGCGAGTATTTTTATATTCTATTCCTGGATTTCCAAGTCCTACTATTAATATCATTAATTTATAATACCACATATACCACTTACTCAAAATAGTTTATATTAACCACAAAAAATAAACACAACACACAAAACCCTATTCTGTCAATAGTATTTGTATGATAAAATATATGCTATATGGAAAATATAAACACCAAAATTGGAAATGAAAAATCTCCAGTTAAATCAAAATTTAAAGAAGGTCTTGAAAATTTTTGGGAACTTGTTAAGTTTGCAATAGTTGCACTCATAATAGTTATACCTATAAGAATGTTCGTAGCACAACCATTTTTAGTAAGCGGAGATTCTATGTTCCCTACTTTTCACAATGGAGAATATTTAATTGTCGATGAACTATCTTATATTATAGGTAGTCCTCATCGTGGAGATGTTATAGTTTTTCGTTATCCTGGTGATACAAAAAGATTTTTCATTAAAAGAATTATAGGTTTGCCAAATGAAGAAGTTTCTATTAAGGACGGCATAGTTACAATAATAAACAAAGAAAACCCAAAAGGATTTACACTGGTTGAACCATATATAGATGAAAAATTTAACACAACAGACAATTACAAAACTGGAGATGGTGAATACTTTGTAATGGGAGACAATAGAAACAGGAGCTCTGATTCTCGTGTATGGGCTGAACCGAACACAACTAAACTAACAAATAAATTAATAATAGGTAGAGCTTATTTAAGACTCTTACCACTCCAAAATATTTCTTACCTACCAGGATATTTTAAAGAAAATAAATAATTTTATATAAATATATGGAAAATAAAAAAACAAAAAAAGAACCTCTAACATCAGTAAAAGGAATGCGTGATATTATTGATGCACAATATTATCAATTTCAAGGTTTTTTTGAAAAAGCTCAAGAGATAGCTGTGTATTATGGTTTTAAACCAATAGAGACCCCTATAGTAGAACAAGAAGATGTATTCACCTCTTCGATAGGTATAGGCACTGATATCATAGATAAGGAAATGTATACCTTAAAAACAAAAGGTGGTGATCATTTAGCTCTTCGACCTGAACATACTGCTGGAATAATGCGTAGTTATATTGAAAATGGAATGCAATCTTTACCACAGCCAGTTATGTTTTACAGCTATGGTCCAGTATTCCGCCACGATAAACCACAAAAAGGTAGATATCGTCAATTTTGGCAGTTTGATATGGATGTTATTGGTAGTGATAAAAGCATATTAGATGCTCTTGTTATAAAAACTGCATGGACAATCCTTGCTGAAGCTGGAGCTACGGATCTATCTGTAGATATAAACTCTATTGGTGATAAAGAATGCAGAAATTCATATATAAAAGAATTAGTTTCTTATTACAAAAAAAATATAAATCTTCTACCAGCTATAGACAGAGAAAGATTAAAAACAAATCCTCTTAGAATTTTAGATTCTAAAGAAGAAAAGACAATTGAAATAAATCAAAATGCCCCAGAAACTCTTTCTCATCTTTGCCCTAGTTGTAAAAAACATTTCAAAGAAGTTTTAGAATACCTAGAAGAAACTGGAATACCTTATTCTATAAATAAATGCTTGGTTCGTGGACTTTCATATTATACAAGAACAGTTATTGAAATAGTACAAACAGACAAAGAAACTGGCAAAAAAATGACCATAACTGCTGGTGGGCGTTATGATTATCTTGGCAAACAACTTGGAAGCAAAAAAGATATTGCTGCAGTTGGTATTTCTATAGGAGTAGACAGGATAGTAGAATCACCTTGGTTTGCAAAACTTTCACCTAGAATAATAAAGAAGCCTAAAATATATTTTATACAACTTGGTTTTGATGCTAAATTAAAATCTTTAAATGTTATTGAAATATTAAGAAAAGGTAAAATCGCAATAGCTCAATCAATATCTAAAGACAACCTTGGTGCACAATTGGCTATAGCCGAAAAACTCGGAATGGAATATGCTATCATATTCGGTCAAAAAGAAGCGTTAGAAGGTTCTGTTATATTTCGTGATATGAGTAATCGTTCTCAAGAAACAGTTAAACTTCCTAAATTGCTAGAATACATAAAAAACATAAAATAAATATATGCTTCCAATTGTTCAAAATGGAGATAAGGTGCTACGCAAAATATCAAAAGAAGTTCCCATATCTATCATCACCAAACCAAAAGTACAGAAAATTATTAAAGATATGAGCACTGCGCTAGATTCACAATTTGACGGAGTCGCTATTGCTGCCCCTCAAATAGGCGTATCCTTGCGTATTTTTGTAGTGTCTGGAAGAATTTTCGATGAAGATTTTATTTCTGGAAAAGAA
>JAPLXS010000002.1 GCA_026395965.1 Candidatus Nomurabacteria bacterium
CTGAAAAGGTTTAACTTTAATAGGATTAAAATCTATTTCAAACTGCCCATTTTCATCTACTTTTTCATGTGATAATGATCCATTTATATTTTCAAATTTATTCATTTCCATACATTATATTATACTATCTTTTTCTTTGTTTACAAAAACACATTTTTCTGTAATAATAAATACGTTTTTAAAAAATATGCCTTGTTAGCTGTTTTGGTAGGCCCAGAACACACAGTGTATATATTAAGATTAGTTTCTAGAAATAAACACGCCCTGTTAGCTCAGCTGGTAGAGCAGCTCCCTCTTAAGGAGACGGTCGGAGGTTCGATCCCTCCATGGGGCACACAAAATAAAAAACCTGTCGCAAGACGAGGTTTTTTATTTTGTGTGCCCCATAGCAAGCAAACTGCTTTGCTTGCGTGGAGGGATCGAAAAGCTTTTGCTTATGTCTTTTAAATTTTAATTTAAAAACATGCAAAAGGTATACTGTCCCTGTAAGGGAAGATTCCCTCTTTGAAAAACACCACTAACGTAGTTAGTGGTGTTTTAATCTAAAATTATTTTTTTCTTAACAGCTTTACCATATCATCCATCAAACTTTTTATAGAATCATCATCATATACTGATAGTAAATACACTGGTTTCTTTAATTTAAGAAATTCCTTTTTGATTTTTTCGATCTTTTTAGCATCGTCAATAAGATCTGTTTTTGTAAGAATTATAACTTCATCTTTTTCTAATAAAGTTTCATCATAAGAACCTAATTCTTTTCGAATATCTTTATATACTTTCATAGGTGCATCATTCTCAAGAGAAACCAAATGAGCGAGCATTCTAGTTCTTTTTATATGTTTCAAAAATTTTATTCCTAAACCTTTACCGCTTGAAGCCCCTTCGATAAGTCCTGGAATATCTGCAATTGTAAAACCAAAAAAGTCTCCAAGGTTAGGATCAAGAGTTGTAAATTGATAACTACCAATTTTGGCAGTTGCATGAGTGACAGCATTTAGAAGAGAAGACTTACCTGCATTTGGAAGTCCTACTAGACCAACATCAGCAAAAAGTTCAAGCTCTATTTTAAAATTGCCTTGTTCTCCCATCTTACCTTTTGTGGCTTTAGTAGGAGTTGTATTAATAGAAGTTTTAAATTGTTCATTTCCCCAACCACCTGGACCTCCCTTTAGCAATAGTTCTTTTTGTCCTGGTGTATCGAGAGATACAAAACCTCCACTTTCTACGTTTGTTATAACTGAACCAACTGGAAGTTCTATTATCAAATCCTTGCCATCTTTTCCATGACGACTTCCACCTGCGCCTTCTTCTCCATCATATCCAGCAAAATGTTTTTTGTGTTTATATTTAGAAAGTAAGTTTATATCATTTATAGCGACAGCATAGATACTGCCACCTCTACCACCATCTCCACCGTTTGGGCCGCCTTTATCTATAAATTTTTCACGGCGCCAACGAACAACACCGTCTCCCCCACGGCCACCTTTTGCAAAAAATTTTATTTCATCTATAAACATATAAGTTAAAAAATTAAAATAGTCTTTGAAGAGGAACTTGCGAGGCTGTCGAGCCAAGCACGAGGAATTTTCTAGCAAGAAAATATCCGTGTCCTCTAAGAAGAGCTATTTTAATTTTTAACTCTTCTCTTCTACAACTTACGCTATTATAGCCTTTTCAGCAAGTTTTATAGCGCCTTCTTTAGAAAGAGCTGTTATGAGAAATCCGCTTTTATGACAGAAATCTGCATCAACTACCCCTGTATTTTTTTTTAGCTTAGAGTCTCCATTAAAATACCCACGCCATGATTCTGGAAAAAGCTTTCTATTTTCCATGGTTCCAGGTGACACTCTTATAGCTTCAACTTTCCACATAGTACTGTGACCACTTGGGAGTACTATATATAATGGCTCTGGTAACTTTGATAAAGTATACTGATACAGATAACGAGGAAAATCATTGTTTATTATTACAATTCTTTTATCTGTACTATTTTTATATGATTGCATTATAATATTTGCTGCTTCTATATCTGCACCTACAACTTCTATTTCTCTTTTAAGTAAAACAACAACACGTTCTACTTGTTCTTTAAATATTTTATCAATATTTTTATTACTCTCTTTCCATGTAGGAATATAATTTAAAAATACTTGATCAGCAAAATACGGTGACACTCCTTCGAAAATAGGTTTTGAAATATCTATTCCGTTGTCTATTGCATCTATAGGTTGAGCAATCTTTTGGTCTATTCTATCTGCTATTTCTTTACTTCCGCAGATTTGTTCTCCGTATTGTTTCCAAACCAAACCAAAAGAAGCATAAGGAATTCCATTTGCCCTTTCTCCAGCTCCCCCTTTTTGATGATGATCAAAAAGATTTCTAGACCCATCACTCTCACCTCCTACATCATATATATAGTCTCCTTTGTCTATGAGTTTTCTGTCGCGAGTACGAATTATTTTTATATTTCCATTATTTAAAATAGAAAGTGCCGCGGTAGCAAAAAGATCGTCTGCGTGAAATGTACCATCATGAGTTACACATATTTTATTTTTATTTAAAAATGACATATTATTTATTTACTTCTTCTAATTCAAATAATTCAATAATAAAAGCTACAATTTTCTCTAGTATAAAAAATACTACAAAAAATAAAAGTATTATTCCAACAAATTTACGAACATCACGACTAATAGATAGAGCTGTATAACTAAAGAAAAATCCTATTGAAAGCATACTTATAGCCCACACAACAAGAGAAGATGCTTCAGCTTTTATAAAAGTCCGCAAATTTATCTTTTTGTAGCCAGCATAAATAAGAGCAAACCAGTATATTCCGAGAATCAAAAATCTTGATAAAAATAAAGATAAAAATGGTTTTTTAAGAAAATTTGGAAGAAAATAATTTACTCGGTTTTCTGTTCTAGATATAATTTTTTTATCTGAATGATTTTCGTGTAAATAATAACCTAAACTATACCCTATCATTGATTTAATACCCCCGCCCAACACAGTAGACAAGAAAGCAAGGTAAATATTTATAGAACCGAGATGAGCAAAAATACCAGCGATTATAACCATAATCTCTCCTTCTATTATTACTCCAAGTATAATTAATAAATAAACTATACTTGCGTGAATCTCGGCAATATGTGCCATGTAACCAATAGTGTACATAAAAAACTAGAAATCAAAATGAAATACTTTTTTTAATACCCAATTTATTATTGAAACAAGTAGTGCTCCTATAAATGCTGCCTGAAATGTACTAACTGTAAATCCATTTATCATAGTACCTAAATACCAAAACAATGCACCATTAACAATTAAAGAAAATAATCCTAGGGTTATAATATTTATGGGAAGAGTTAGTATATTGATAATAGGTTTTATAAACATATTAAACAAAGTAAGACACGCACCAACTATAAGAACAACCCATATAGGATTTACAGAAATTCCTGAAATAATCTTTGTTGTTGCAAAAACTGCGAGAGATAACAAAATCCAATGTATAATAATTCTCATCCCGTTAGAAGCAGGTCGCGGTCGTTATCAAAAAAACAACAACGATATACTTTTATAAATAATTAAATAAAAAAAACTTTTACTCTCCCATCAAAACCGTGACCGCGGCTTCTAACGGGATTCATAACCACATAAAATTAAATAAATAATCTATCCACAACTTCCTTTACAATACTACCATCAGCCTTACCCTTTAAATCCTTCATAAGAGTAGCCATAAACATGCCTTTTTTTGTTGGATCTTTTACTTCCAATTCATCGTATTTAGCTTGAACAAATTTTTCTACTTCACTTTTTTCCATTAATTTTGGTAAAAATTCTTCGATTATAGAAAGCTGTTCTTTTTCTACGTCCACCAAATCCATACGCCCGCCTTTTGTAAATTGCTCTATAGAATCTTTGCGTTGTTTTGAAGCTCTAGTAATGACAAGTATAGCTTGTTCATCAGGCAACATATCCTGTGGTGTCTTTCCTGTAGCTACTAATTCGTTTGTAAAAGCACTTAAAAAACCACGCATAACTTCAAGACGTACAGAGTCTCGAGCTTTCATTGCTTCTTTTAATTTATCTTTTATTTGTTCATGTAACATGATTATATTGTATCAAATAATATGTTAGAATAACAGCATATGAAAAAAATTATATTTTTAGATACTGAAACTACAGGGAATGAACCAAAAAAAGATTTCCTATGTCAGCTAGCATATAAAACTGATAGCGAAACATTTTGTGAATTATATAAACCCTCTATTCCAATCCCTCCTGAAGCAAGTGCTGTAACTCACATAACAAATAAAATGGTAGCAGATAAAAATGTTTTTAAAGAAAGTCCTGAATACAATAAAATTAAATCATTACTCGAGTCGAAAGACTCTGTAATGGTAGCCCACAATAATAAATTTGACTACGAGATAATAAAAAAAGAAGATATAACTCCTGCCAATACTATTTGTACTCTTCGTGTAGCTCGCGCTTTAGATAAAAACAATATAATACCTCAATACAGACTCCAATATCTAAGATATTATTTAGATATTGATATAGAAGCAGATGCCCACGACGCCCTCGGAGATGTACTTGTTCTTGAAAAATTATACGAGAGACTCCTCGATAAAATAATGAAAGAGGATGAAGAACGCGCTTTAAAGGACGGTGAGCAGTATGATTTTGCTAAATCAGAAGCGCAAGCAATAGAAAAAATGATAGAAATTTCCAGTAAACCATCTATGATGAATTTATTTAATTTTGGAAAATACGCAGGAAAGACAGTTGCTGATGTAGCTCGTGTAGATAGAGGATATCTAGAATGGATGTTAAACCAAAAAGAACAAAGTGGTAGTGATAATGAAGAGGACTGGATATATACTTTAAAACATCACTTAGGTAGATTACTATAATAAGAAACTAAATAATCATATGAATTTAATCATCATAATCTTTCTCGGAATACTTATAATTTTAGTCATTGGATTATTTTTCTTTCTAAAAAAAGAACCTCAAGAAAAAAATGATACCGCGACACAAATACTGCTTACTCAAATAAATGAGCTATCTCGTACTATAGATAGCAAACTTGGTGAATCTCAAAAAGAGATGAATCAGTCCATCCGAATGCAATCTTCAGAAACATCACGAATAATTGCTGATATTACTGAAAAAATAACTCGCCTAGATGAGACAAACAAGCAAGTTGTTTCATTTGCTGACCAACTTAAAAACCTACAAGATATACTCAAAAACCCAAAACAACGTGGAGTTCTAGGAGAATACTATCTAGAAACATTATTGAAAAATGTAATGCCACCTGGTAGCTACCAAATGCAATACGGATTCCCCGATGGATCTATTGTAGACGCAGTTGTATTTGTAAAAGACAAGATTATTCCTATTGATTCAAAATTTTCTCTTGAGAACTACAACCGAATATCTGAAACAAATGATAAAATAGAAAAAGAAAGACTTGAAAAAATTTTCATAAACGATTTAAAAAATCGAATAGTTGAAACTTCAAAATACATACAGCCAAAAGAAAACACTATGGATTTTGCTTTTATGTTTATACCTCATGAAGCTATCTACTATGATTTACTTGTAAATAAAATCGGTGGAAGTAGTGATGAGACAGACAATCTGATTCAAAGAGCTGCAAGTAAATACAAAGTTATAATAGTATCCCCCACTTCATTTTTGGCTTATCTTCAGACAGTACTACAAGGACTAAAAGCGATGCAGATAGAAGAGAGTGCAAAAGATATAGTAAAGAGAGTTGGAGAACTTGGAACACATTTGCGCACGTTTGAAGAACTGCATCAAAAACTTGGAAATGCTCTCTCCACAACAGTAAATCATTTTAATAAATCAAATAATGAATTTAGAAAAATAGACAAAGATGTAATGCGTATCACAGGTGAAGCTTTAAGTATTGAAACTCTGGCAATAGAAAAACCACAAGAAGAAAATTAATACCTATAACACAAAAGCCCCCGACCGAAGGTCGGGGGCTTTTTCTATTGATCTAACATCCGTAATTACAGTAACCACCACCATAATTATTTCCATAACCATTGTTGTACCCAAAATTTGGGCCGTAGTCATGGTTTGAGCCATAACCATTGTTATAATTATTGTATCCATTACCGAAACCATAACCATTGTTATATCCAGCATTATAATTATTGTAGTTGCCATAACTTCCATTATAATTGTTGTAATTACCATAACTTCCGTTGTAATTATTGTAGTTGCTATAACCATTATTATAATTACTATATCCATAAGCATAATTATTGTCTTGATAATTGTAATTATTATCATAACAACCATAGCTACAATTGGAATTGTAGTAATCGCTATAACCATTATAGTTGCCGTTTCCATACCCTGGGCTGGAAATAGAGAAACTAAAATAATCAAAGAAACCAGCAGAAGCACTATTGGGAGTAAAAAACACACCTAAACCTAATAATAATACAAATGCAAAAACTAAAATTGATGATTTTTTCATATATGTATTATATACCTTTTATCAACATTTGTCAATAGTATATTAGGCACATTCAACTTTCAAGTGCAACACCTAGATTAAAAGCTTCTAATGGTGTCCTCCATCCAAGACGTTTCCTTGGTCTGTTGTTCAGAGCCATTTCAACCCTCTGGATGTCTTCTTTTGATATTGTCTCAAAATCTGTACCCTTTGGGAAGTACCAACGAATGAGTCCATTGGTATTCTCGTTTGTGCCACGCTCCCATGAGCTATACGGATGAGCAAAGTAGCATGATATTTGTAATTGATCTTGTATTTCTTTGTATCCAAAATTTTCTTTTCCATTGTCGAGAGTTAAAGTTCTTCTGTATTCTTCTGGAAGATATTTAAATCTTTCAACCACAGCATTGGTAGTTTCTTTTGCAGTACCATCATCAATTCTTGTGATGAATACGAGTCCAGTCTTTCTTTCAACAAGAGTATTCAATCCATATTTACTTTTCTTTGATACTACAGAATCTCCCTCCCAGTGTCCTATGATTTTTCTCTTTTCAACTTCTTTAGGTCTCTGTTCAATTGAAATACCCATTAGTTTAAAGATTCTTTGACATCTTCGCATTCCTTTTGCAATCCTCCTTTTGTGTCTTCTTTTTAAATATGGACGTAGGTCATGATATGCTTTCTTCATCTGACCCCACCCTTATCTGTCTGCTTGAGAGTATATGTATTGATATATGGCTTCGTGAGAGATTGATTCGTGATGTTCAAATTCAAGTCTCCCTGCAATTTGTTCTGGAGAGTATCCTTTCTTTAAATGATCAATGACATATCTACGAATGAACATACTTTTTAAACGTAATGTTCTTCCTCTGCATTTACGTTTCTTGAGAGCTCTCTCATTTGCAAGTCTAGGAGTATACATATTGTTTGATGCTTTGTTCTTCTTAATCTCCCTTGCTATTGAGGATGTGGAACGACCAAGAACCTCGGAAATCGACCGTATGGATTTCTTTTGCCAGATTAACTCTTGTATTTTCTCGCGTTCCTCAATACTTAAATGCCTATATTTCATATACTTCATATTACTACGAAGTGTTGCACTTACTTGTTGAACCTATCTTAAAATATGCACCCATATTTATATCTGATATAATTAATAAATATTTTTATGGAAATATTTATACAAAATACAATTCTTTGGCTAGAATCTTCAAAATATATTTTACTTTTTATTGGTACAATTTTTGAAGGTCCAGTAATTATGATGGTAAGTGGATTTTTGTACAGACTTGGACAATTCGATTTACTTCCTATGTATATTGCTTTAGTATCTGGAGATTTCACTGCCGATATACTGTGGTACTGCGTAGGTAGATTTGGAACTCGTAATGTATTATTTAAATACGGTCATTTCATGGGCATAACTCCAGAAATATTGGAGAAGGTAGAAAATCGTTTTAAACACTATCATGAAAA
>JAPLXS010000010.1 GCA_026395965.1 Candidatus Nomurabacteria bacterium
TATACTATGAACCTTTTTATCAATATCAATAAAATTAATTAATTTTTGTATTGCAAAAGACATACCTTCTGGTACAAATTCTTTTACTATTGTTTTTAAAATTTTATTTTTATTAAGATCAAAAACTTTTATTATTTTTTCCTCAAGTAGCTTATTGTTTGTATCTGGATACAAATCTATAAGTGCTGTTACTTCCCCACCATCAAGTAATGTATTTATTTTATTTGCGCTATTTAATATAAGAGGTCCAGAAAGACCAAAATGTGTAAACAGGATTTTACCAGTTTTGGAAAATTTATTTTTGCCATTTAAACAGAAAGTTATCTTCATAAATGATAAACTTGTACCTGAGAGTGATTTAACCCAATTTTCTTTTACTTCAACAGGTACTATATCTGGTGTTGGATCAGTTACAGAATGTCCTAATTCTTGCAAGAATTTAAACCCATCTCCTGTTGAACCTGTCTCTGGATGTGACATGCCACCAGTAGCAAGAATAAAGGATTTTGCGTAGAATTGGCCTTGGTTTGTATTAATATTTATTATTTTACTATCAGTATTTATAAAATTTGAAACTATGCAGTTATTTTTTATTTCTACATTATTTTTTACTAATTCTTTATTTAAAACATTGAATACATCAAGAGCTTTCTCTGTCGCAGGAAAAACTCTATTACGAGCTTGAACTACAAGCGGCAATCCTCGTGATTCAAAATAATTAAATGTATCCTTAACCCCAAAAATAGAAAAAGGTGTATATAGATACGGAGCGCCTTCTCCGTATACTTTCAATAATTTATGAATATCTGGTTCATTGTTTGTAATGTTACATCTACCACCACCAGTAATTTTTAACTTCTCACCAAGAGCATTATTTTTGTCTACAACAAGAACAGACTTAGACTGTGCAGATGCTACCGCAGCTGCCATCATACCAGAAGAACCACCGCCAATAACAATGACATCCCAGATTTTATTTTTGTTATTTTTCTGCATTAAGAATTTTTATTAAGGCTAGTTCAAGTGGTAATTCACTTATAACTGCACTCCTAAGTGACTGATATGCTTCTAATAAAATAGAAAGAGTAGAGGAAGATATATATTCTGGTTTTGTAGAAATTAGCTTTTCAAGATAAGCCATATCACGTTCGTTTATATTGTTCTCTATGGATTTCTTTGTTGATGGTACATATCGAAGCATGAGAGCATAACGCAACTTGTAAAGTATCATTTTAATATAAACACCCATATCAATATTTTGTTTAACAGCTTTTTCTATAGATAAAAATCCTTTCTCAATATCATTTGTTGCAAGTGAGTCCAAGAAACTATCTACTAGTGTAGTATTTGGGGCGCCTGTTATTTCTTCTATTTCACTAATATTTATTATTTTATCTTTTGAAAATGAAATAACTTTTTGAAGAGTTCCTAGTGCATCTCGAAACGCCCCATCGGCAAGCAGCGCGATGAGTTCTGCTCCGCCCTCTTCTAGAGTATATCCCTCTTTTTTTGCAACATTTATAACAACTTTAGTGAGTATCGCATCGTTTGGTTTTTTAAAGACAAAACTCTGACAGCGAGATATTATTGTCTCAGGAATTTTTTCAAGTTCTGTTGTGGCAAGAATAAATATTACATGTTCTGGTGGCTCTTCTATAGTTTTTAGAAGCGCATTCCATGCATCCTTTGTAAACATATGTACTTCATCCAAAATATAGATTTTGTATTTTGAATCAAAAGGCAGGGTTCGGACATTTTCATTTATATCTCTTACATCATCGATACCTCTATTACTAGCGGCATCCATTTCATTTATATCATTTACTGATGTTCCTAACTCATGAGCTATTATACGAGCTATTGTAGTTTTTCCAGTACCACGAGGGCCGCACAAAAGATACGCGTGAGCCACCTTTCCAGTTGCTAAACTAACCGAAATAGCCTTTACTATATGGTCTTGACCCACTACTTCTGAAAAGTTCTCTGGTCGGTATTTTCTATAAAGTGCAATATTAGAATCATTCATAATCAATATTATAGCAAATTAATGATTTTTGAGGAATTTATTAATTATAGATTCCACTTCTTTGGCACTCTTTGTTTCCATGAGTTCTACGCGGAGTTCTTTTGCTCCGTCAAAACCATTTACATATGCTTTGTAGTGCTTTCGCATGACAGCGAAATTTTTGTGACCGCCGAGAAGATTCTCAAATAATTTTGTATGTTCTACCATTACTTTTAGTTTTTCTTTATAAGTAGGAA
>JAPLXS010000008.1 GCA_026395965.1 Candidatus Nomurabacteria bacterium
AACACTTACAGCAGTAGCTTTTGGGTTTACACCAGATACAACTACAAAATACAGAATAATGGATACATATGGAAGTGTAAATGGAGCAGGAGGCATTGTTACGTTAGCAACAGCTCCAATAGCAGGAGGTACTGGGTATGCCGTAGGAGATTTGCTAGCTATTTCAACAGGAGTAGGTGGTCAAGCGAGAGTGGTAGCAGTATCTGGTGGTGTAGTTACAGCTGTTTCTTTAGTAAACGGAGGTACGAGTGGGTACACAGCAGCTACAACTTACGCAACAACAAATATAATAGGAACAGGTACAGGGTGTACACTTTCAGTAACCACTATTACAGCAGTGGGTTCAACTACAGTATTTTACGACAATACCAAAAACTGGACAGTAAATAAATGGGCAGGAAAAAGAATAGTATTTACTTCAAGTGCAACAACACAAAGATCGGAATATACTATTGTTTCAAATACTGCAAACTCAATAACAACCGCAGTAGGATTAGCACCTGATATAACTTCAACATACACTATTTTATCTGTTTCAACTCGTTCTACTGGAATATCTTTGAAGTGGATTTATGGTAATACTGAAATAGCTAATCGTGGAAATAATATTATTAGTCTTCGTGGAGGCAATACAAATACTATTGATCGATATAACATTGTAACTGATTCTTGGAATCAATCTATGTTTTTCTCTCCGCAAAGTGAAATCTTTACTACTGGAACTATGACTTGCTATGATGGAGTGAATACTGTCTACATACACAAAGATGCTACTGGTAGAATACTTGCTTTAGATGTAAATACTTTAACAGTAGACGGGTCTTTGCAACTTACAGACTTGCATTCGACTGCGACAATAGGTAATACAATGGAATTAATAAAAACAACAGATGGTCTCACTTTCTTGTATATAATGCAACATACTGGAACCAAGATGTGGAGAGCTTTAATTTTTTAATATATGAATATAGAATATCTTATACAACTTTTGGGGAATAGACTTATTGCTCTTGGTAATGCCAAAGAACAAGCTTTTTTGTCAGGGGATTTGGAGAGGATTAATACTTTAGATGGAGAATTTGCAGGTGTAGTCGATACACTAAATAAATTAAAATTATTAGAAGGTATTTCACAGACAGCTGCAGTGACACCATTTACTGAAGCACAAGTTGTGCAAAATGGTATAGAAGCATCTTTTAATCCGACTGTTGTAAATGACACTACCGAGTGTTTGCTCAAATACAACATTGCTCCGTACGCCACTGACCCTTATCACGAAATAAAAATACAAAATATTTTAGAAAATATGGGATTAATGGATTCTCCTGATAAAATAGAATTTTATATCAAAAAAACAAATCCAGATAGTCCTCTAAATGGCATTATGGTTTGGAATGCATCACAACAGTACGCGGTAGATGCTAGACTTGTACTGGCTTTGATGGAACTCGACTCTCGTTTTGGAACAGTTGGTGTTGCTGTAAGAACTCTAAATCCAGGTAATGTAGGCAATGATGGAACAAATACTAAAACATATTCTTCTTGGGAAGAGGGGGTAGCAGCAGTTGCTGCATGGTTGAATCGTCATCGTATCGCAGTTGCACCAACAGCTGTTGCTCCAGAGGTGGTGGCAACAGCTCAAGTAGAACCAGTTGTAAATCCTCCAGCTCCTGTGGTAGCTCCCGATGTTCCTGTTGTTGAAGTGCCACTAGTAGATCCTGTAGTTGAGGCACCTACTGTAGTAACCCCAGAGGTAATAACACCTCCTGTTGAAAACCCTGTTGTAGATACTATTACAACTCCTGTCTCAGAAGTACCGGCTGAAATACCTTCAGTCTCTGACCCAATAGTAAGTACTATTAAAAATAAAAAAAATAGCAATTTATCCTAGTTTATTTTTAGATATAATTATTTGTGAATAATTTTCAAAAAAGTATTAATAAATACGCTGTATATTTTGAGGAGCTGCGTAAAAAGTTTGTACTCCTTGTTAAAATATTTGCTGTTGTATTTGTATTAGGATTTTTTAATATAGCTCCCATAGTAAAATTATTACTAAAATATCTAACTATGGAGGGTGTCACTATTGTAACTACATCTCCTTTTCAATTGGTAGACTTGGCTATGAGTATTGGATTTTTTATGGCTTGCGTTGTGACAATTCCTATATTTATATATTTTCTTTATTCATTTTTAAAACCTGCTCTATTACCCAAAGAAATAAAATTCTTTCTACTGTCATTACCACTAGGGCTTGGTTTATTTATAGTTGGTTTTTTGTATAGTGCAGTAATGCTTTATTACGCTATCAAACTTATTGCTATTGTGAATGTATCTCTGGGGGTAGTAAATTATTGGGATATAAGTGCATATGTTTATCAGGTTATACTAACATCTACTCTTTTGGGTGTACTTTTTATATTCCCACTAGTCATTACATTTTTGATTCGTTTGGGTATTTTAAGTGTGCAATTTTTGAGATCAAAAAGAAGACACGCAATTGTAATTATTTTTATAATAGTCTCTTTACTTCCTCCTACTGATGGTTTATCATTAGTATTAATGGCAACACCATTGGTACTAATTTACGAACTTACAGTTTTGTTTAATAGGAAAAATGGTCGTGGTCGTCATTTAGAAATTTAAGAAATATAAATAATATGTTTGATCTAGGCTCAAAAGAAATCATCATTATAATAGTCATCATCATTCTTCTTTTCGGATCAAAGAAGATTCCAGAACTTACAAAAAGTATAGCTGATTCGATTCGTCATGTTTTTGGGGCATTTAAAGAAGCAGATCCTAAGAAATAGTTTTAATTTGGTTTTTATTTATTAGTTAATTTAAATTTAAAATATATGTTTGGACTAGGAACAAAAGAAATAATAATAATAGCAATTATAATAGTATTACTTTTTGGATCAAAGAAGATTCCAGAACTTACAAAAAATATAGTTGAAGCCTTCAAAAATCTAACAGGAGTTTTCAAAAGTCCAGATGATGAAGGAAAAAAAGAAGTAAAGTAGAATTTTTATTCTAAATAAATTTCTTATTATATATTTTGTATTATAAGTAATACGAAAATTTTTATTGTGTTTGTAAAATTTGTGAATACTAATCATTTTAAAAATAAAATAGTTCGTATTTTTCTTAAAACAAGTATTATCTTTTTGTTTGCAATATTTTTTGCGAACACTGTTTATGCTGCCGATACCTATGTACCCGGAGAGACTATTACTATAGGAGAATTTATATACAATGACGACTATACTCCTACGACTGACAACTGTACTATTTCAGTTTATTCTCCTGCGGGTGCAGTTTTGGTCAATGAAGTAACTATGACTGCCGTTTCTACTGGTTGGCATTATTATTCATATTCTACGCCAGGAGTTGAAGGTAAATATCCTACTTATATAACATGTGGGACTCTTATTGCTGGTAATTTATTAAAGCTTGATAAATCTTTTATATTAAAACTCCCCGCAGTAACAACTACTGATATTTCAGGTGCAGTAACGACCATAAATTCAAATACTGACAGTAAAACATCACCACTTGCTACAGCTACAATGCTTGCTTTGGTTAAAACAAAAACAGACACTATTGATTGGACAGATGTTTCTTCTATAAAGAACAATGTAGCTACTTTAATAACTGAAATAGGTACAGGTAACATATCTGGCATTAAAACAAAAACAGATACTATTGCTTGGGGAGATGTTACCGGACTAGTTACTGATACTGGTTTAGTAAAAGCAAAGACAGACACAATCGCTTGGGGTGACGTAACAGGAATTAAAACAAAAACAGATACCATCGCTTGGGGAGATGTAACAGGCATTAAAACAAAAACAGATACTATTCTCTGGACTGACATTGCGACACTCGCAACTTCCGCTCAGCTTACTTCAGCAGTTTCTCCACTTGCAGCAATAAAAGCAAAAACAGATACTATTGTTTGGGATGATATTACAAATCTTCCATCAAACATCTGGAGTTATTCTTCTAGATCATTAACATCTTTTGGTACTTTAGTTTCTGATATGTCGGCTGCTGTTTGGGGTGCATCTACTAGAGATTTAACAACAAAAAACATAGCAGGGGGAGGTTCTCTTGCAACAGAGGGTTATATAGCAACATCACAAGCTGCTATTATCAATGAAGTTGTAGCAAATCGTACTCTTATCTCATCTTTAAATAATATTACCGCTTCCGATGTTTGGTCTTCTGGAACTCGTTCACTTAATACTTCTGTTGATATTTCTACTCTTTCAAATCAAGCTATTTGGGATACTGCCACTTCGGGGCTTTCTGCTTCAGGTAGTATTGGTAAAAAGATTGTAGATAATCTTGATGCTCAAGTTTCAACAAGAGGTACAAGTAGTCTAACTGCTGCTGATGTATGGCTATCTGCTTCAAGAACACTAACTGATTATTCAAATTCAAGTATTGCTGCTGCTGTTTGGTCAAATGCAACAAGAACACTTTCTAATTACGGTAATGATATAACCGCTTCCGATGTTTGGAATGTCCTTTCGTCGTCGCTTAATACAGTAGGTACAGTAGGACAACAAGTTAGTAGTAATTTAGATTCGAAAGTTTCTTCTGTTTCTGGTTGGTCAGTAAAAATGGGGAATGTTGAAAGAGTTCAAGCTGGATATACTTACAGAACAAAAGTTTTTATTTTAAATAATACATCTACTCCGACAACTCCTTTTTCTGTGCCAACTATAACTCTTTATGATGCAAGTCGTAATGTAGTCGTTTCAGATGTACCAACTACTCTAGTGAGTACCGGTGTTTATGAATACACTTATTCTGTAGCAAGTAGTGCCGCACAAGGGCTATGGGAAAGTATAGCTTCAACCGAAGTTGAAAGTGGTAAAATAATTAAAACAAATGATTATTGGGAGGTTTCTGGATCACCAGCCCAAGTTATTATAAACTCAGTAACACCAACAAGTCCAAGCAATATAACTGGGAATATAACAATTACAAACGAAGGTCTTTCAGGTTATGAATATACTTATGAGTGGTGTGTAGTTACAGATTTAAACAATAAATGTGGTGGAAATGATGATGCTTACTATGCTTCAGCAGCAAAATTTATAAACCCAGGTGAAAACTGGAATACAAATCTTTCTGCAGCAGTTTCAGCAGCAGGCACTTATTATTTTAAACTTGTTGTTTATTTCGGAACAGATAGCTCCTCATCTTCTAGAGTTTTCACTGTGACTAATCCGACTGTTCCTGTAGTTCCTACTCCAGGTGGCGGCGGGGGAGGCGGCGGTGGCGGAGGAGGGAACGGACAAACATCATCTGTGATCACTCCTGGTGGATCATGTAATGGTGCTGATTTTAATAAAAATGGAGTTGTTGATTCTACTGATTTTTCAATCTTACTTTATTTTTGGAAAACAGCTTATCCTTTCAAAAATCCTTGTGTAGATATAAATAAAGATACAAAAGTAGATTCAGTAGACTTTTCAATAATGCTCTTCCAGTGGGGTAAAAAACCATTATAATGAATAATATAATTAAAAAAATAAATAAAAAAGTTGGTCTAGTTTTAGTAATATTTTTATTAGGTATTATTATTTATCCAAATAAAATTTTTGCAGCTACTATAAGTACTTCTTCAGATAGTGCTGTATCTTCTGGTGATACTAGTATTATAAATATTTTTCTAGATACAGAAGGTGAGCTTATCAATACTATCGACGGATCAGTTGCGCTTGGCGATGACCATAGTGGTAATTTTGAAGTAAAGGATATTAGTTTAGTTAATTCAGTGTTTAGTATGTGGCCACGCAAACCATCATTGGATGAAGGTCACAAAATAAGTTTTGTTGGAGGTGTACCAAGTGGAATAAAAGGTAATCGTTTATTGTTATTTAAAGTAATAGTAAAAATAAATGAATCTGGTAATTTTTATATAACACCAAGCAATATAACATCATATTTAAATGATGGATTAGCAACTCCTCGTTTTATAACAAAAGATATTTCAACTATTTCTGTTGGTATTTCTAATGACACACAAATAGATAGATGGAAGGAAATTATTTCAAATGACAATATTGCCCCAGAGCCTTTTACTGTGAATCTCGTTCAAGATATAAATCTATATGATGGTAAAAAATTCTTGTTTTTTGAAGCAATAGATTCTCAATCTGGTATTAGTTATTACGAAGTGAGAGAAGGTATATATCCTGCTGTACGTACTGGGACAAGTTATGTTCTTATAGACCAAAATAAAACCGACGATATCGTAGTAACTGCATACGATAAAGCAGGCAACTTCCAAGTCGCTACTTTGAAAGTAAAAGAACCAATCCATTGGGTATCTATTGTTGCATATGTAATATTGATTTTATGTTTTTATTTTCTTTTTAAGAAAATTCGTAAAAATAAGAAAAAATAATGAAATATTTTAAACAATTATTTAGCTATAAAAAAAATATAATTATACTAGCTATAATAATGTATTTTTTTGTACCACAATTCACACATGCTGCTAGTTTGTCACTTTTGCCCAGTGCAACAAGTGTCTCTGTAAACAATATTATTACTGTTAAAATATCTGTAAATACTGAAGGCACGTTTATAAACAACGTAGAAGCTGGTATTTTATTTCCGACTGATTTACTCGAAGTAGTATCTATTACAAAGAGTTCTTCTATTTTTTCGTTATGGGTTGAAGAACCTAGTTTTTCAAATAATGCTGGAAAAATAACATTTAATGGTGGTGTAGCTAATCCTGGTTTTAATGGAAGAGGTGGTTCTATTGCTTCTGTTGTTTTTAAAGCAAAGAAAAAAGGGACTGCTTCTATTTTATTTGCAGATGCGGCTATTCGACAAAATGATGGACTAGGTACAGATATTTTAACTGCGAAAAATTCAAGTGTGATCCAGATTGGAGCTCCTGAAGTTGTTTTAACACCAGTACCAGTAGTTGTAGACAAAATTGTAGATGAAATTATTCCAAAACCTATTGTTACATCTAGTAGTCACCCAAAACAAGACTCATGGTATTCTGCGGATTCGGCATCTTTTAGTTGGAATATACCAACCGGTGTAACTTCAATTCAAACTCTTTTCAATAAGACTCCAAACTCTACACCAATAATTAGTTACGATAGTTCTGTTACTCAAAAAACATTGAGCAGTATTTCTGACGGTACTTTCTATTTCCATTTACGCTACTCCAACAAGGCAAATCATAGTGCTATTGCTCATTATAAGATCAATATAGATACAGTTTCTCCTTTGTCATTTTCACCAGTCCTAAGAGAAGACAATGGTAAAAATTATATTAAATTAAATGCAGTTGATTCGATATCTGGAATAGATCATTATACTTTGAATATGTACGACGGTCATATTTTAAATGTTAAAAAGAGTGATTTGATTGATGAAGAATATTTGCTTCCTGTTTTAAATGAAGGTAATTACAGTATTGTTGTAACTGCTTATGATAAAGCTGGAAATCATACAGAATCAACTGTAAGTTTAGTTGCCCCTGTTGTATCTGTTCCTGAAATATCTTTGAATTATAAAGAAATAATAAAAGGTGAGCCTGTAATAATTTTTGGAAAATCAGACTATCCAAATAAACATGTTGAGGTTACCCTAGAATCAGATGGAAAAGAAATAAAGAAATACATACAAACAATAAATTCAGATGGAACATTTTTGATTTCTACCGATAATATAAATACAGTAGGACTTATTCATATCTGGGCAAAAAATATATTATCAGAAAAGGTTACAAGTGATAAATCTACTTTGTTGTCTTTGTCTGTTAAATATACAGGTTTAGTCAAAATTACTCGTACCTTACTGTCGATTATATTTATAATTATTCTTCTTATTATACTTCTTATAATTATATATATTGGATGGCATAAATATTTTGGATTAAAGAAAAAGATACATGCCGAATTGGAAACAACTATTGAAGAAATACACAAAGCAACTTTGCTCCTAAGAGAAGAACTAACAAGTCAACTAGAAATGCTTGAAAAGATAAAAATAGATAGAAATTTAAATAAAGAAGAAGAAAAAATATTTGCTGAAATTGAAAAAAATATTGAAACAACAAATAATTTTATTGAAAAAAAATTAAAAAAATTAGTTTAAAACAAAGATTGTTTAACTGAAATAATGAAAAGTAGTAATATGTTAAATAATTCAATAAATATAAAATTATTAAGCAAATTTTTGCTAGTAATTTTTGTTGTCTCAGTATTTTTTACTACACCGGCTATTGCAAATGTAGATCATCAAAATAAAAATTATATTGAAGGGGAATTGATTGTTAAATACAAGAATAATAAAATAGATTTAAAAACTACTACTGGTAGAGTTAAATCATCATTATTTAATATAAATAATTCTTTGGAAAACAAAGAATATATAGATAAAAATAACATTTCTGTTTTAAAAATTACAGATGGAAATACTGTTGAACAAAAGATTACTGATTTAGAAAGTGATCCAAATATAGAATATGTACAACCAAATTATCTGTATCATTCAACATCTATAAATACAAATGATACAAATAGAGGTCTTTTGTGGGGATTAGACAATAGTGGTCAAACAGTAAATAGTACTACTGGTACTGTAAATGCAGATATAAATGCTCCTGAAGCATGGGGTATAAATGAAGGGATAAATAATCCTCAAATAGTAGCGATTATTGATACTGGTGTTAATTATAGTAATCCTGATCTTAGCAATCAGATGTGGAATGGCTCAAGCTGTAAAGATGATAGTGCAAATGGTGGAGTTTTGATTGTGGGTGGTTGTAATCATGGTTATGATTATGAAGATAGTGACAATACTCCCTTACCAACTACTTCTTATCATGGAACTCATATTGCTGGAATAATCGCAGCTGAAAAAAATAATG
>JAPLXS010000003.1 GCA_026395965.1 Candidatus Nomurabacteria bacterium
ATAATAAAAGTTTTTGATCTTAATAAAAATAAAATTTTAAAAACAATAGTAAAAGAATTTGTACCAGAAGGTATGTCTTTTGCAATACAAAAATTAATTAATTTTATTGATATTGATAAAAAGGTTCATAGTATAACTAAAGAGGAAAGAAAAGAAATAGTTAAATTACTTAAAGCATTACCACTAACCATAGTCGGATTAATGGGTTATGACAGGTCTGTTGTAGTAAATGGAGGAGTCCCTCTTTCTGAAATAGATATGAAAACTATGCGTTCAAAAATATACGAAAATTTATATGTAACTGGAGATTTATTGCATTTAAATCGTAACTCTGGTGGTTACTCTCTTCAGATATGCTGGACTACTGGATATATTGCTGGTATTTCTGCTTAATTTTTAAGGTAACTCTGGTGGTTACTCTCTTCAGATATGCTGGACTACTGGATATATTGCTGGTATTTCTGCTTAATTTTTAAGATTTTTCTTGTATATAGCAATAAGGCTGTATAGTAAACTCAAAACTAATGGACCCACAAGTATACCAAGAGGTCCTACTAGTGATAGTGCTCCTAAGATAGAAAATAAAACAAATAGTGATGGTATTTCAGTATCTCTAGAAATGATATAAGGGCTTAAGATATTGTCTATTGTTCCAATTAGTAGAAGTGACCACAATAAAAGACCGAAAGCTTGTATTTGCATTCCTGTAAAAAACAAAAATAATACTGCAGGAACTGAAACTACGGAAGTTCCAATTGTTGGTACTAGCGAAGCTACACCAGCAACAACAGCCCATATAATAGCATTTGGGATTCCAAAAATCATAAAACCAAACCAAGCGAGAAGTCCTTGGGCTATAGCAATAATAAATGTACCCTTAAAAATTCTATTAATTGATTTCTCCAAATTATCTAAAATGTAATTTGTATTTTCGTCTGATAATGGGAAAAAATTTAATAATGCTTTTTTCCATTCCTCACCATCTTTGAGTAAATAAAAAAGAGTAAATACCATCAATACAAACATTAAAATTGAATTCAAGGTTGATGAAAATAATTGAGCAATATTATTTGATAAAGATGATATTAGTCCAATTATTTTTGTATGGATATCAAAATTAAAACCAGCAGGTAAAAATTTATTTACAGAAATATTTATTGATTCACTAAAATAGTTTGAAGTTCCAGAATTTACTATGCTGTAATAAAGATTTTGTGTTTGAATAAAAACAGCTTTACCAATAAAAAATAGCGGGATACATAAAAACAAAAGAAATATTATTACAGTTAAAATAGATGCGAGCCAAGATATGTTTTTAACAATATTTTTTTTAATCCATAGGTATACTGGGTTGAGTGCCACAGCAAAAGCTGCTGAAAGTATAAACATGGAAAGAAAAGGATAAAGAATTAAAAGAGTTAACACAATAGTTATTGATAATAATGTAAACAAAAAATATTTCTCTGTTGAACTTATATTCATGTATATATTGTATCATAAATTATTACCTATTTTGTATAGTTGAAAAATAACCATTTTTGATGTATTCTATAGTAGTTTAGATATTTGGGGATCGTCTAATGGTAGGACAGCGGCCTTTGAAGCCGTTAATTGGGGTTCGAATCCCTGTCCCCAAGCAATTTTAAAAACCACTTTATACTGTAAAGTGGTTTTTAAAATTGCTTGGGGAAGCGAGACAACTGCTTGTCTCGCGCCAGAGATTCGAAAGACTTTTCTTTATTTTTGAAATGTAATCATTGAAAAAATGTAAAAGGTGTACTGAAACTGTAAGTTTCGAAATTCCCTGTCCCTAAGCTAATCCGAGGGTTATCTCTCATGAGATATGTTGTTATATAAACCAAAATATTCACTCATTATTTTTTTTAGTTTTTGTACTAATAAAAATATAATTAAATCCAAGAATTATGATAAATGATTTAATTACTATGGTTATTTTGATTTTATTAATTAAATATGATAATATCACAATAAACAAGTTGGCAATTTTGTCATAAAATTTAAATACAACAAGAACATGAAAAATACATTAATTCCTTTAACTGAGGAAATGCGCCAATTTTATTGGCGACTCAAGTCTACTTCTCCTTTCATGATTGGTTATCCAGGTAACCTAGGTAATGATTTCACCGAATTGTTTAAATTCTTTGATTTTCTTATAAACAATTGTGGTGATCCAAACGAAACAGGATCTTACAAAATGGATTCTAAAGAATACGAAAATCGAGTATTGAAATTTTTCGGAAATATCTATAAATTTGAAAAATTTTGGGGATATCTTACATCTGGTGGCACAGAAGGAAACTTAATGGGATTACTTACAGGAAGGATTAAGTACCCGAAAGGAATTGTGTATTCTTCTAATAGTGGGCATTATTCAATAAGAAAAAATATAACTATTCTTAATGTCCCTTGTAAAGAAATTAAATCTCAATATGGAGAAATTGATTATGAGGATTTACGCCATCACTTGCTAAAAGAAAAAAGACCTCCTATTTTGAATCTAACGATAGGAACAACATTTGATGGAGGAATTGATAGTGTTGATAAAGTGATTGATATTCTAAAGGAGACCTCACATAAAGAATTTTATATTCATTGTGATGCTGCATTGTTTGGAGGATTTCTTCCTTTTTTAAATGTTGAACATGAACTTGATGCTAGAAAGCAAATTGATAGCATCTCAGTTTCTACTCATAAATTCTTTGGAATTCCATTTCCTTCTGGAATGTTCTTTTCAAAAGAAAAACCAGGTGGAAACTTTGTAGAATATATTTTATCCCACGACACAACTATTTCTGGGTCTAGATGTGGGCAACTTGCTATTTTTCTTTGGGCTCTTATAGAACATAAAGGAATTGCTGGATTTAAAAAAGAAGCATTTGGATGTATTGAAAATGCAAAATACTTGGAGAAATTATTAAAAGAGATTGGTTATGATCCATACTTAAACAATAATTCTAATATTGTTTCATTTAAAACTCCTTCTACTGATATTGTCTGTAAATATAATCTCGCGACAGAAGGTACCAGGGCTCATGTTGTGGTTATGCCACATACTACAAAAGAGATAATTGATTTATTGATCCATAGTATTATTTCATTATCATAAAAAACCTATTTTTTAATCTTAAAACCATCCTACATTTTTAATTAGGATGGTTTTTTAATATTTTTTTTAAGACACCATTGGGGTTATTAAAAACTCTTGATCCTCGTGTAACAGTTGCTACACCGACATGAATATTCTTAGCAATCTCATGTTGATTTATACCTAAATCAAGCATTTTAATAATTTCCCAACGTTTGTGTATTTCTTTGTATTCAACAGTGGTGAGGATGTCTTTTAAGAACGCATTTAATAAAATAGGATCCTTACTTAAACTTATAATTATTTCAATTATATTTTTCTGATTTTTATTTTTCATATAATATATATTATGATTAATAACTAAGAATCATTATTGAGTAATTCCCTTACTGAAGCTTCTATTAAAATATCAGTTGTATCAATTATATTAATATTATTTTTTAAACTAAATTTAATTAATTGGAGATCGGTGCAAGCTAGTAAAATATTATTTACTCCTTTTTCAAACATAGAATCACAAATTGCCTGAATATTTTCTGTGTGTGAATTATCATCTCTACTATTGAGTAATTCAACAATTATATTATTAATAATTTCTTGTTCTGCTAATGAAGGATATACAACGTGTATTTTATTATTTTTTAATATATTCTCATATATTTTACTTTTTATTGTTGTTTCTGTTGCTAGTATTCCAACTGTTTCAATTTTTTTAAACTTTAAGAATAAAACAGTCTCTTCGAGAATACTAAGAAATGGCAACTTTACTGATTCACGAATTTCAGTTATATATTTATGTAATGTATTGCATGGGAGAATAGCAAAATTTGCCCCTGATCTTTCTAGGGTTTTCGCCCCTTCAATTAGATATGGAATCATTTTTTCAGAATTTATACCTTGGATAATAGCCTCATCTTCTATAATAAAAGGAAAGGGTAAATTATAAATTACTATTGGGGGATATTCATCTCTACCACTTTTTTTTATTAAATCAATAACTGATAAATAAACTTTTGATGTAGTTTGTGGACCAAGTCCACCTATAATACCTAGTGTTTTCATTGTTATATATTGTACTATTTTTTAAAAACCCAAAACCTAGATATAATCCAGGTTTTGGGTAAGTAATTTTAATTACCATTAATTTAAAGAAAAGACATCAAGGCTTCAAAATCTTTGAGGGCGCGCCTGTGATTGCTACTTTTTCCTTTTATCTCTTGGTATCGTTTTAAACACCAATCATTTCCTTTGATATTTAAATCAGTAAATGTTGGTTCATCTTCGAGTCGTATGTAACATGGTGTGTTACATACTGTCATGTAAAGGTCAACTGACTTAATGGAAGTAGACAAGTCTGGTCTTTTTTCTTGAAGAAATTTTCTAAGTACAGTAAATCGTAATTCTGGCTTGCTCATCAAATTAACATACTGATAGTCATCATTTTGATATTGTTTTTTCCATATCAGAGAATGATACATATCCAACCATGAGAATGGATGAGCTGCCATATATAATACTGCATTTTCTGCTCCTAAATTACCACCATGTTTTCTTCCAGATTCTCTAACTCTTTGTACCATGTCAATAATCATAGTATCTTTTGCTAGTAGGAGTTCTTCACCAATAATACTCAGAATTTCAAGTCCACTATTGGAAACTTGCTCTGCTTCATCAAAAAAGAAATCAATACTATGTTTATTTAAAAATTCAGAAATTATATTTTTAAATTGTGATTCTTTTGTTTGCCAACCATTACAATAATTCGCAATAGGGGTTGGGTTAATCAGTCTTATTAGTGATTTGAATCCTATTGATTTAAGTTTTTTTGATAATTCAATTGCAGGAATTAATCCCGTACAAAATCTAGCTGGAATTCCTGATGAATGTTCATAAGCAACTATACTAATTTGAATTGTTTTATTCATCTTAGGGTAGAAATCTCCATCAATCCATTGACAATTAATCGTTATATTTTCCATATAATTAACATTTTTAAGTTAGTAACAAATTTAACTATATACTAGCATACTAGTATATAGTATGCAAATTAATAATTCTAATATTTTTTTAAATTGTGACATTTGTTTGTATCTTTATATACCTTACTCATTTTATTTTATAAGTCGCACGAGACTCGTCATTGTTTTAAAATTTTTTAATTTAAAATAACATTATGGGGCAGGGAACAGATAAGTCCCGAACTCGAGATGGCAAGCAATTTTAAAAACCACTTTACAATGTAAGGTGGTTTTTAAAATTGCTTGGGGACATGTTTGAACTTTTTTATGAATGTTAGAGGTCCAACCCCTAACAAAGGGGTTGGACCTCTAACAAATTATGATATAATCATAAAATGAATTCAAAAAACCAAGGCTTCACCCTCATAGAACTCCTAGTAGTCATAGCCATCATTGGTATACTATCCTCCGTAGTACTAGCAGCTCTCAACTCTGCTCGTCAAAAGGGTCAAATAGCTGGTATCAAGTCCACTCTTAAAAACATGATACCTCAAGCAGAACTAGCATATGATGGCCCTGGAGATTACAGAAATGTATGTAGTGATGCAAAGATAGTTAGTATGATGGATTCAATTGGTAGTTCTGGAGGTACAGCTGCTTGTTATACCTTTGATAATACAAGATGGGCGGTATCTGCAACTCTCAACTCTGACAAAACAAAAAACTACTCTGTCGATGGGATGGGGGTGGTGAGTTGGGATGCGGCGGAGGGTTCAGTTCCCAATGTGAATTTTAATGCGGGAAGTGCTGTCTGTTCAAACGCAGGAGGTAGAATGCCTTCACTTGAAGAATTTATATCTCTTTTAAATGTTCATAGTCCGTCACTACCTCCTAGTTTTATAAATAGTGCTTATTGGACTAGTTCTGTAAATCCTGCTGTAAATCCTGCTCAATCTTCCTATTATATGTATACTGTTATAACTAATGGTAATCCTGTCTCAGACGGATTTTCAACTCAGAGTATATATTCTCCTTTAAGACTTCGTTGTGTTCATTAATATTTTATCTAAAAATATTATATATTTTCAAAATAATGAAACATGTCTCTTTCTTTTTTAAACAAATATAAGGCTATATGAAAAATAGTATAGGTTATAAAATATGCAGATAAAACATCTATAGAATAGTGCAAGTGAGCTAGGAGAACTACGACTGCAAACATAAATGAAAAAGATAAAAATAAGTATCTAGTCCATTTATCTTTCCAAAATATTAATGACAATAAAAATGGCATACCAGTATGACCAGAGAAAAATAAGTCTCCACCAAATGATATTTTGCTCATTAGATTTGAATTAATAATAAGCTGTGAAGGGAAGGGGCCCAAATGGGTAAGTGTTATGAATATTGATCTTATAACAATAAATAAAGCTATACTTTTGACAGTAAATGGTAGTCTCTCTGGTTTGTATAAACAGACTAAGATTATTGCCAGTACAAATAAAAATGAGCCATACACGAAGTAATTATCAACATCATAAACTCTTATATTTGAAAGTATTATATCTGTAACAGAATTGCTTGCACTTTCTGTGGCGTAGGTCCCAGCTTGAAAATTTATAATCATACTGATAGCCAGAAACACAACAGACAACCCTAATGATGTTAGAAATTGCCTATGCTCAAATAGATTTTTGTATTCTGATATTTTCTGATTCATAAAAATCAATAGATAACTTAATAAAGAATACAATTATTAATTGGTTTTGTCTACCTTGGAGTATTTATTTTTCCTACAAAATTTTCTATTGCTGAAGATACTTCTTTGAAATTATTTAACACTAGTATGTGGTCTGTATTTTTGATAACAACTATTTCTGAGCCTTTTATTGATTCATTTAGTTCTCGCGCATATTTTACAGGGAAAATACTATCATTTTCTCCATGTATTATGAGAGTGGGTATTTTTATTTTTTCTAGTATTTTTTGACCATCGAATAAATATGCTTGTTTTGAACAATACATATATGTTGTTAGACTAGTATTTTTAACATCAGCATATGTTCTAGGAATATTCCAGTCTCCACTATTTAAATATTTTGAATAATCAATATGTCCTCCAGCTGTCTTGGACTTTGGGGTAGGTAGTATGCTAACGATTCCGTAAATAAAAGGTTTCATTATCCTTGCAGATAACATGGTATCTATTTTGTAATGTGGACTTAAAAGTATAGCACCGCTTACCATTTCTTGATATTTGTTTAAAAATGCCAAGGCGATAAGACTACCAAATGAATGACTTATTAGTATAAATTTTTCTATATTTAAATGCTTAAGTAATTCTTCTAAATCATCTGCAAATAGTTCTATTTTGTACGATTCGTATTTTGTAGGTTTTGTAGACTTTCCGTGACCACGTAAATCAAAAGACACGATATTGTATGTATCTTTAAATTTATTTTCATAGTGAACCCAAGCAGAAGAACTGCCCGATACACCGTGAATAAATACGAGTGTAACTCTACCTTTTTTAATATTATTTGTCTTATAATAAAGTCTTTCTTTGTATAAATATTCTTCCATTATTTTTTAAGTGTTAAATAATAAACGGCTTCAAGCGCATCGGTACTTTTCTGAATGTCATAACTTTTACTTTTTTCTAAGCTAACATTTCCCATCTGTGTGCGAAGACCCTCATTTGAAATCAATTTGATTGCTTTTTCTGCTAAATCTTTTGGATTTTTAGTTTCAAATAAATATCCATTGTCATTTACAAAAAATCTGGAAGCACTCATTTTTGAATCAGAAATAATTATTGGTTTACCACAAGCCATAGCTTCGAGTACTACCATTCCTTCCAGTTCTGCTAGAGAGGGAAGTATAAATATATCACTTGCATTGTATGCTAGTATTTTGTCTTCTTCACTAACTAATCCAAGAAAAGTAATAAATTTGTTTACATTTATCTCATGGGTCAATTTTTCTAGTTTTGATTTTAAATGTCCACCCCCGACTATCATGATGTGTGTATCTGGGTATTTTTCTATTATATGAGGTATCGCGCGTATCAGTGTATCAACAGATTTTTCAGGGAATAAACGTCCAACAAAAAGTAGTTTGACTGCATTTTTGGGAATATCAAATCTGTCGTAAAAGTCACCAACTAAAATAGGTTTAAATTCTTGGGTATTTATTCCATTACTAATAACATGACTTGGCTTATTGTTCTTGCTTAATTTATCTAAGAGACCACGTGCCATTTCTGAAGGGTATATCAATGACTCAGCTTTATCATATGTCCAAGAAAGATATAGATTCCAAATATGATTTAATGTAGGTTGGATAAATTTTGGTGCATCCATAAATAGATTTTCTGGTTGAGAATGCGAATGAGCTACTATTTTAATGCCAAGAGAGCGAGCTGCCTTTATAGCCATAACAGAGCCTGACATTGGTAATATAATATGTACAATATCAATATTTTCATCAGTAAATATTTTTTTTAATTCACGAACAGTAGGGAAGGCCAAATTCCACCCATCTGATTTTGGTACGGGCATAGAGCGAAACCTGTATGCTTTTGCATTGTCGTGTAAACTATGATTTTTGTGTTCACTTGATTTGGCCCCAATAAAAATAACTTTGTGACCTCTCTCTCCTAGTAGTTTTGCAAAACGCATAGTAGAAACAACAACACCAGATTTGTTGCCGCCTATTGGATCACATACCATAGCTATATTTAATTTTTTTTGTTCTGTATTATTCATTATATTTCTTTTTTCTTTAGATATTGATTAGCGTACCTTATGCCAAATATAAACGCAACAAGTATGAAAATAGCAAATACTATTTTCATTGGTCCTGTAATAATTAAAAATATATTTCCTAAAAAGTATCCAATAGCAATAACAAATGCTGTCCATATAAAACCACCTATTAAATTTAATATTACATATTTTTTAAAAGGAACTTTAAAAATTCCAGCTACGATGAGAACTATAAACGCAAAACCCATACCCATTGTTAATTTTGAAATTATAAGAATTTTTTCATGATAGTGTTTAAAACGATTTTCTACCTTCTCCAATATTTCTGGAGTTATGCCCATGAAATGACCGTATTTAAATAATACATTACGAGTTCCAAATCTACCTACGCAGTACCAGAGTATATCGGCAGTAAAATCGCCAGATACTAAAGCAATATACATAGGAAGTAAATCGAATTGACCAAGTCTGTACAAAAATCCACTTACCATCATAACTACTGGACCTTCAAAAATTGTACCAATAAAAAGTAAAATATATTTTGAAGATTCTATCCAAAGAACTGTATTTTGTATAAAGATTTCCATAAAAATATTTATTAATTATATCAGATATAAATAGGGGTGTATATTATAATAATTAATTGACAAAATCAACAAAGTATGATATACTTTTAATACAAAAATTGTTATTTAAAAACTTAAAACCTAGACACAATGGGCCTGAAAACTAGCATTATTACCTCAATGTATAATAAACATTCTGAGGTATTAAAAATCATTGATGAACTATTTATCCCAAGCCTTATACAAAACGGCAATAAAGATACAGAGATTATCATTATTGATGACTGCTCTCTATTGGAAGCAGAAACAGAAAATTTAATAAATAAACACTTACCTTCTTTAAGAAATTCTTTCGCTTCAGTTATTTTTGTAAAAAATCAAGTAAATCTTGGTTTTGCAAAAAGCTTTAACAGGGGAATCAATATGGCATGTGGTGAAAATTTATTGATAACTAATGACGATGTATATTTTCCAATTGGGAGTATAAAGAAATTAGTTGACACTCTATCTGAGTCTGAAAATTATGCTTTGGTTGGACCTGTCTCAAACAATATAGAACTTTGGTCTTTCCAATATTGTAAACAGGCTCCAAAAATCGCATCATATTCAGATCAAGAAATAGCACGTTTGGAATTATTTTCCACATGGCTTGCTAAAAATATGCACAATCAAAGAAAAACAGTTGATAATTTGTGTGGTTTTTGTTTCGCTGCTGATGCTTCATTTTTAAAAAAATTTGGTGGTTTCAGTGAAAAATATAAACATGGCTATTTTGAAGATACTGACTTGATTAAACAAATAACCAAAAAATACGGCTACGAAAAAATAGCAGTAAATATGGAAGTATTTATAAATCATGGAGGTCCAAAAGGAGCATCACAAACATTCAAGCAATTGCCTGTAAAAATGTTTATTAGTTTAATTGTTAATAGCTTTAAGTATGCAAATACGTGGGGTTATAGCACTTTACTAAAAAGAATTATTTATGGGTTAAAAAGTCATTTTGGTATTGGTACAATAAGTGAACTTATTCCAAAAAAGATTAAATTTTAATTTACAAAAACAGATACTATAAATAGTATCTGTTTTTTTTATTTTATATGGGCTTTTGTTTTAACACAAAAGATATAAATATACTTCGTTTGGAACTTTTAATGTGAGTTGAGTGTACCCCAGATACTATTGACAAATGTTGATAAAAGGTATATAATACACCTATGAAAAAATCATCAATTTTAGTTTTTGCATTTGTATTATTATTAGGTTTAGGTGTATTTTTTACTCCCAATAGTGCTTCTGCTGGTTTCTTTGATTATTTTAGTTTCTCTATTTCCAGCCCAGGGTATGGAAACGGCAACTATAATGGTTA